>CAIKRR010000001.1 GCA_903829815.1 uncultured Pseudomonadota bacterium
CGCCGACGTACTGGTGCTCGAAGGCAATCCGCTCGAGAACATCCGGTTGCTCGAGGAGCGCGCACGCCTGCGGCTCGTCATGAAAGGTGGTCGCGCCTTCACCAACACCCTCCAGGAGAACACCCCCCATGTTTCCCGCTGATCTGCTTGAGCGCGCCGCGCGCGCGCTCGATGCCGCGAAGGCCGCTGGCGTTCGTATCGTCACGGCCGAGACCTGCACCGCAGGCCTGGTGTCGGGTTGCCTCACCTCGGTGTCGGGTGCTTCGAAGATCTTCGAGCGCGGGTTCGTGCTCTATCACGACTCGGCCAAGGCAACGGGCCTGGGGGTTTCCGAGGACGTCTCGCGTGCGCATGGCGCCGTGAGCGCCGAGGTGACGCAGGGTCTCGCAGAAGGCGCCCTCGCGCACTCAGGCGCAGGGGTGTCGGTGGCTGTCACCGGCTATGCAGGCCCCGGCGGTGGCAACGAGCGCAACCCGGTGGGCACCTGCTACATCGCGGCGGCGCGCCCCGGTGTCCCCACGCTCGTCGAGCGCCATGTGTTTCCGGGTGACCGTGACGGCGTTCGCATGGCGGCCGTCGGTGCGGCGCTTGATCTCATCGTGAAGCAACTGGCCTGACCGGCTGCCGGGGGCAGGTTTGCGATGAGTCGGTCGTGAGCAAGCTCCCTGCACCGCTGCCCGTACTGATCCTCACCGGATCACTGGGCGCGGGCAAGACCACGCTCCTCAATGCGGCGCTGCGAAGCGGTGTGCTGCGCGATGCCGCGGTGGTGGTGAACGAGTTCGGTGCGATCGGTATCGACCATGCGCTGGTCGAACCATCGAGCGAAGAGGTGGTGCTCCTCCCCGGGGGCTGCGTGTGCTGCGAGGTGCGGGCCGATCTGGCCGAGGCCCTGTTGCGCCTCGGTCGGGCCGTGACGCGCGGGGAGATGCCCGCGTTCGAGCGCGTGGTGGTCGAGACCAGTGGCTTGGCCGAGCCGGGCCCCATCCTGCAGTTTTTTGCCGAGTCGGCGGCTCTTGCCGGGCGCTATCGCCTCGAGGCGGTGGTGACCCTCGTCGATGCGCTCTTTGCGCCTGCGGCCCTCGCGCACGAGAACGAAACCTGGCGCCAGGTGGTGCTGGCCGATCGCTTGCTGGTGACACACGCCGAATCGTTGGCACCGGACGTAGTGGCATCGCTCCAGGCGCGACTGGCCGAACTCAACCCGCATGCGCCCCAGGCCCTTGCAGATCAAGGCGTGGTCGATCAGACATGGTTCGAGCCGGCCATGCCCGAGGCCGGGCGCGTCGTCCCGGCCCGCGCCCTGCGTGCGGCCCATGACGATGCCGTGACTGCCTTCATCTTCGAGTGGACGAGCGCCGAGCCGATGGCGGTCATCGGTCGCTGGCTGCATGAACTGGCCGACGGTCGTGGTGCGCGTCTGTTGCGGGTGAAGGGCATCGTTGCCATCGAAGGCGATGTCCGATCGCTGGTGTTGCATCTGGTGCAGCATCGGGTGGGTCGCCCCGAGTATCTCGAGCGGTCTTGTGCGACGAGTCAGGTGGTGCTGATCACCCGCGGGCTCGAGCCCGGCGATGTGATGCCCCCCTGGCCGGTTTCGGTGCGTCTGGCGCCATCGAGTCTCCCGCCGCTGCGGGCGTCCTGGGGCGGGTAGCGGATGGCGTGCCTTGTTTCGCTGACGCCCGCCATGCCCCTGATACCTCTGACGCCCCGGACGTTCCTGAGGCCAGCAGCGCCCACACCGCCTCTGCGGCCGGTGACAGGGCCGTCCGACGACGCAACAACTCGACGGTAAGCCGGATATCCCACTCAGGCGTGCCGGCGCGCACGAGGCTGCCATCGCCCAGATTGCGCTCGATCGTCGAGCGCGGCAGCCAGGCGACACCCAGCCCCTGCAGGGCGAGTTCCTTCAACACGAAGATGAGCGGGTCTTCGAAGAGCGGATGGGTGCGGACCGCGACCACCCGTCGTGCGACCTCATCGTCGACGGCGCGCCCGATGAAGGAATTGCGGCCGTAGGGGAGCCAGGCGAGTGGCGCCTCGGCGCGGGCTGGCAGTGCGTAGCCGGCGTGTCCCTTGCGCTGCGCGGCACAGACCGGAATGAGCGGTTCATCGCCGATTTCGATGGCCTCGAGGGTTCTGAACCCTGCGGGCCGCGCCAGCGAGGGGTGCCGGTAGGAAAGGGCCAGGTCGGATTCACCGCCGATATAGCGTTCGGCCACGTTGTCGATGCGCTGCACGCTGCCCAGGCCGGTGATCGGCCCGATCTCCCGATTGAGCCGCGCGAGGAGCGCCGGAAAGATGCCCGCCGAGCAGGCCGTGGGCATCATGAATGACACCGTGGGTGCTGCTGCTGCCGAGTGCGTGCGGATCGAAGCCCGGAAGTCGAGCAGAGGCTCGACGCTCGCGACCGCGATCGGCAGCAGTTGCTGACCTGGCTGGGTGAGGCTTACCGGATGGCTGCTGCGATCAAAGAGTGCGGCGCCCGTCCAGTCTTCGAGCGCCTGGATGCGACGGCTCAAGGCCGATTGCGTGACATGACGCTCGGCGGCTGCGCGCGAGAAGCTGCCGGTGCGTACCAGGGCGAGAAAGTCCTGCAGCCAATAAAGTTCCATGGCGCGAGTCTACCGCCCGGGGTTGGGCACGACGCCCTCCCGGTGCGGGAGCCCCTTGACGAAACGGCCCCGGACCCGGTGCGCCGCGCCGCCGCGCGAGCCCGCCCTGCGCTTTGAGGCAGAATCGCGGCATTGTCATCTCCTGCCTTGACTCTGCCCGAGGACTGCATGCCCCCCATCACCTGCATCGAAGACCTGCGCACGATTGCGCGCAGCCGCGTGGCCCGCGCGATGTTCGACTATGTCGATCGCGGTTCCTACGACGAGATGACGCTTGCCTCCAATCGCGGTGACCTCGCAGCGCTGCGATTGCGCCAGCGGGTGATGGTCGATGTGTCCGATCGCTCGACCGCAGCCACCCTGCTCGGTGAACCGGTGATGATGCCGGTGGCGCTCGCCCCGACCGGCCTGACCGGTCTCGTGCACCGCGATGGCGAGATCCTCGCCGCCCGTGCAGCGCAGGCCGCGGGCATTCCGTTCTGTCTCTCGACCATGTCGATCTGCTCGATCGAGGATGTGCAGGCTGCGGTCGACAAGCCGTTCTGGTTTCAGCTCTATGTGATGCGCGATCGCGGTTTCGTGAAGTCGCTGATCGAGCGAGCCATCGCCGCCCGCTGCTCGGCGCTCGTGCTGACGCTCGACCTGCAGATCCAGGGCCAGCGCCATCAGGACATTCGCAATGGGCTGGCGGTGCCGCCGCGCCTCACGCTTGCCAACGCCCTCGATATCGCCTCCAAGCCACGCTGGGCACTGGGCGTGCTCTCGGGCAAGCGCAAGACCTTCGGCAATCTGGCCGGCCAGATCAAGGCCGCGGGCAATCTGAAGACCCTGTCGCACTGGATTGCCGGGCAGTTCGACCCCTCGCTCAACTGGGCCGATGTCGAGTGGATTCGCTCGATCTGGCCCGGCAAGCTCATCCTGAAGGGGGTGCTCGACCCTGAAGACGCGCGCCTTGCGGCGGCGACGGGTGCCGATGCCATCGTGGTGTCCAACCATGGCGGCCGTCAGCTCGATGGCGCACCCTCGTCGATTGCCGCACTGCCCTCGGTGGTCGATGCCATTGGTAACCGCAGCGAGGTGTGGTTTGACGGCGGTGTGCGCTCAGGTCAGGACGTGATCAAGGCGCTCGCCTTGGGCGCGCGCGGCGTGATGATCGGCAAGGCCTTTCTCTACGGTCTGGGAGCCGGTGGCGAGCAGGGTGTGCGCACGGCCATCGAACTCATCCGGCGCGAGCTCGATGTGACCATGGCGCTCACCGGCCAACGCACGCTCGAGCGGGTCGATTCAAGCCTCATCTGGCGGCCTTGATCTGCATCAAGAACGTCGCTCGGTGTTTTCCTACACTGATCGTGAGAATCGTCAACGATCAGGGAAAACACGATGTTCAAGCATATTCTGGTGCCGGTCGACGGCAGTGAAACCTCGGCCGCCGGGCTCGAGAAGGCGATTGAACTCGCCCTTGATCAGAAGGCCACCTTGCATCTGCTTCATGTGGTCGACGAGACGGTACTGACCCAGAGCGTGATTGCTGGCGGTTACATGAGCGAGGACGTACTCGAGTCGTTCATTGCTGGCGGTCGGAGCATCCTGGATGCGGCTGCTGCGCGTGTGCGCCTGCGCGGGGTGACCGTGAATCCGATCCTCGTCGAGGACATTGCCGAGACCGTGGCCGATGTCATCGTGAGTCAGGCGCGCAAGGTGAGTGCCGATCTCATCGTGATCGGGACGCATGGCCGTCGAGGCGTGCGTCGTCTGGTGCTTGGCAGCGATGCCGAAGGTGTGGTGCGGCTGGCCGATGCGCCCGTGATGCTCGTGCGTCAGCCTGAGGTGGCGCGCGCCTGACCGGCGCGTTGACGCTCGTCTGCCTGACGATCGCGCGGCGGCCCCTGCTGCTGGGGTGTCACCTGCTGTACGATCACGGCCATTGCCAGATCGCGGACGTACGCGGCAGATGATTCTCGGAGACATTCTCGAGCGCAACGCTCGCCTCTACCCCCATCACCCGGCCTTCCGGTTCGAGGGGCGCACCATCACGCATCGCGAGCATGCGCAGCGTGCCTGTCGCCTCGCCAACGCGCTCATTGCGCGCGGCATCGGCAAGGGTGACCGTGTTGCGGTGCTCTCTCAGAACAGGCCCGAATACATCGAGGTCTATTCCGCGAGCGAACTCGCAGGCTTCATCACCGTAGGGCTCAACTATCGGCTCTCGGCGCCCGAGCAGGCGCAGATTCTCGCCGACTGCACGCCGCGCGTGCTCGTGTTCGAGGCGCAGTATGCCGAGCGGGCCCGGGTGCTGGCAGCCGGCCTTGCAACGCCCGTGGTGCTGGTGTCGTTTGACGCCGGTGTCCAGGGCGCTGAAGACTTCGAGACCCTGCTCGCGCAGGCCTCGTCTGAACGGCCCCGCCTGCGCCCGGTGGAGAGCGACACCGCCTTTCTCATCTACACCAGTGGCAGCACCGGGCGACCCAAGGGCGTGATGCATTCGCACACGAGCTTTCTCGAGATGTCGCGCTCGACCGCCCAGGTGTCCTCGGTGAGTCAGGCCGATCGGCAGCTCATCGTGATGCCCTACTACCATATCGGTGCCAAGGTCGAGCAGTTCGGCTACACCATGTATGGCGCCACCATCGTGCTGCATCGCGCGTTCGACGCGCGTGCCGTCCTGGAGAGCATGGCCGCCGAAGGGGTGACGGCCGCGCACCTGGCGCCCACCATGATCCAGATGATGCTCGACTCGGGTGAGGCGGCTCGCCACGATCTGTCACGCCTGCACACTGTCTGCTACGCCTCGGCGCCGATGTCCGGTCCGCAATTGCGTCGTGCCATGGCCACCTTCGGGCCGGTGTTCATGCAGATCTACGGCATGAGCGAAGCGGCGCTCGGTACTGCGCTCTACAAGCATCAGCATATGCTCGATGGCACCCCGGCGCAGGTGGCGCGGCTCGCCTCGGCCGGGCAACCGGCGCTCGAAGACGAAGTGCGTACCGTGCGTGATGACGGCACCGACGCTGCGGTGGGCGAGGTGGGCGAGATCTGGGGCCGCGCCAAGAGCCTGATGCAGGGCTACTGGGGCAACCCGGCAGGCACCGCGGCGGTGATGACCGATGAGGGCTACTTTCGCACCGGTGACATGGGTTACTTCGATGACGAGGGTTTTCTCTTCGTGGTCGATCGCAAGAAGGACATGATCATCTCGGGGGGCGAGAACATCTACTCGCGCGAGGTCGAGGAGGCGCTGGTACGTCATCCGGCCGTGCTCGAAGCGGCCGTCATCGGCGTACCCGATGAGCGCTGGGGCGAAACGGTAAAGGCCTTCGTCGTCTTGCGCGAGGGGAGCGCCGCCAGCGCGGTCGACCTCATCGAGCACTGTCGGTCGCTGATCGCGAGTTACAAGAAGCCCTCGAGTGTCGAATTCATGAAGGCATTGCCTCGCTTGTCGAGTACCAACAAGGTCGACAAGAAGGTACTGCGTGAGCCGTACTGGCGCGGCAAGGAGCGGCAGACGGTCTAGATGGGTGCCGGGTTGCGTGGATGGCGATGGCGGCACAGCAGGAAGGCAGGGCAGCAGGACTGCAGACCGGCGAGTCTTCGGACGCGTCAGGAACAAGACACTCAGGAGGAGACAACTTGATGAAGACCATGCATTCCGGCGCCGGTGCAGTCCGGCTGATGACGGCTCGTGTGTTCGGCCGGATCGTTGCTACCCGCACGCGAGCCGTTCGGCGCATTGCCCTGGCGGCACTTGCACCACTGACACTTGCCCTGGTGGCCTCGCAAACCGCGCTGGCCCAGCCCCAGCCCTTTCCGACCAAGCCCGTGCGACTGATTCTCGGCTACCCCGCGGGTGGCCTCACCGATGTGCTCGCGCGCGCGATGGCGCAGGAGATTTCCAAGACCTGGAGTCAGCAACTCGTCGTCGAGAACCGGCCCGGTGCCAACCAGATCATTGCCTCCGAGTTCGTCGCGCGTTCGGCCCCCGATGGCCATACGCTCCTGCTGGTCGATTCCTCGGCCATCATTCTCAACCCGCTGCTCTACGCGAAGCTGCCCTACGACCCGGCACGCGATTTCCAGCCGGTGCTCAACCTCACCCTGGTGCCCGACATGCTGGTGGCGAGCCCGAACTTTCCGGCCGCCAATCTCCAGGAGTTCCTGCGCGTTGCCCGCGAGCGCGGCGCCACCACCCCGGTGAGCTACGGCACCTTCGGGCTGGGCAGCCTCACCCATGTCGATACCGAGGCGTTCGGCATCCTTGCGGGTGTGAAACTGCACCACATTCCCTACAAGGGCATTGCCGAGGTGCTCCCGGCACTGGCGAGCGGGCAGATCGACGTGGCCCTCTCGGGCATCCCGCCCCTGCCGGGCCTGGTGAAGCAGGGGCGCATCAAGGCCATCGCGCTCGCGAGCAACCGGCGCAGTCCGGCCATGCCCGACGTGCCGACCTTCGCTGAAGCAGGCGGCCCCGACTTCGACTCGCATGCCTGGTTCGGCATCGTGGCCCCCGCTGCGGTGCCGCGCCCTATCGTGGACCGTATTGCCGCCGATCTGGGTCGGGTGATTGCGCAGCCCGCTTTCAACGAGAAGTACATTGGCGGTGCCGGCATGGAACTGCTCAATCATGGGCCAGAGCAGTTTGCCGAGACGATCAAGGTCGACACCGTGGCCTACACGCAGCGGGTGCGCAGCAACAACATACGGCTCGATTAGAACGGGCCTGGTCGGGCCAGCCCGCTCGAAGGGCCCCCGGTGCTCGGAGGGCCTTGACCACGCCCCTTCAGGTCGAGAGGGCGCGGTTGACCGCAAAGAAGTTGAACAGGCGGCTGCGGATGTTCTTGTGCATGCCGATGTTGAAGTGCGGCTGCAGCAGATCGAGAAGGGCGAAGTCGCGGCGGCCATGAAGCTCGCCCATGATGAGGCGGGCACTGGTCAGCATCGCGGGGTTCATGGCGCTCAGGATCTCCCACTCGGCGCCTTCGGTATCGATCTTGATGAGATCGACCCGGTCGACACCCAGCTCGGCCAGTGCCGTGTCGGTACGACGAACCTGCACTCGCGTGCTGCGACTCGGGTCTATACCCACGCCATGGGCACTGAAGCCACCGAAGTTCGACGGGTTGTCGGAGTCGAACAGTTCGAGTTCTCCATCGGCATCGCCCAGCGCAAAGCCGTGAACGGTCATGTTGCCGAGCGAGGCTGCATTGCGTCGGAGCACCGCCACGTTCGATGGCGCGGGCTCGAAGGCGTGGATGTGCGCTTCGGGAAAGCACTTTCGCAGGTAGGCGCAGGACACGCCCACGTTGGCCCCGATATCGAGGATGGTTCGAACCGTCTGGGGCGCCTGGGTGAATTCGCGCGGCGGGCTGTATTCGGACTTCGCGCCCCGCTTGAGCAGGATGCTGTAGATGAGACCACTGTCGCTCGAGCCGGGCCGGTAGAACACGTCGGTTCCCCGCCAGCGAAAGGCGGCGAGTTCGCCACCGGGTTTGCCTGCAAAGTGGTCACGCACGAAGCGGGGCGAGCCCGATCGCGCAAGCATCTTGAGTGCCAGTTTGATTTGTCCCACGGCAAGCCCTGGTGAATTCTGACCGGGCACCCTAGCAGAAAGTATCGTGGACCGCTGCGAGCGCAAGAGACCTTAATCTGCGGGTATCGGTGAGCATGCCGCGACAGTAAGCCGCCAGACTCGAGGGATACTTGCCTGATGCACCTGCTCCTGTCCCCGCCCCCGACGAGGTCCCTGTCATGACCGCCACGCCTTCCTTTCCAGCACAAGGCCTCACGCCAACGCCCGACCAGATGCTGCGCCATCTGCGCCACGCCAATGGGGTGGCACGCCGTGCGGTCACGCTGGGACATCATCCGTTCGGGGCGATCCTGGTCGGCCCTGATCAGGAGACGGTGCTTCTCGAGCAGTGCAACATCGACACGGTGAACCATGCCGAGTCGACACTCGCACGCATCGCCGC
>CAIKRR010000002.1 GCA_903829815.1 uncultured Pseudomonadota bacterium
CGGTTTAGTGGTTTAGTGGTTTAGTGGTTTAGTGGTTTAGTGGTTTAGTGGTTTAGTGGTTTAGTGTTTCGGTGAAACAGGGGACGCTCATGCTTCGTGTGGGTTTTGATCAGCCCTTCAGGCCCTTGGCATGGATGGAGGGTGGGCAAGCTCAGGGCCCGCTCATCGAGCGTGTGCGTCTGTTGCTTGCGCAGGCCGGTTTCCAGCCATCGTTCAATCCCTACCCCAACGAGGCCATCGAAGCGGCGCTTGCCGCTGGAGATATCGACCTGATTGCCTTCAAGGGCATCTTGCCGCAGCGTGCTTCGTCGCTTGCCTTCTCCTTGCCCATCCTGCGCTCGGGCACGGCGCTTTTCCTGCCTGCGAACGGACGACTCGGTGTGTCAGGGGACATCACGGCGATGGAGGGTCGGCTCGTGACCACGCCGCGTCGCGGGCCGTTGGCTGCGCTCATCACCGCCAACTATCCGGGCGTTCGTCTGCTCCTTACCGGCAGCTACGAGGAGGCCTTGCGTCGGGTGGTAGATGGCGAGGCGGCTGCCGCTGTGCTCAACTTCCATGTCGGGGCCTACTGGTCGCGTACGCTGGCTTTACCGATCGTGATTCCGCCGCGTCCCTTCATGGATGTGGACATGGCGATTGCCACCCGGTTTGATCTGGCGGGTCAGTTCTTTCCGACCATCAACGCAGCGATCATGCGCGTGTCGCCTCTGCACTACGCCACGCCCCCGGTGCAGGTGGCCTGAACCCCCTGTCGGGGCTTCAGGCCACATTGACCGGGATGCTGAACTCGCGAATGCGCTTGTGCCATTCGGCCGGGCCGGTGGTATGCACTGAAGTGCCTTGTGCGTCCACAGCCACGGTGACCGGCATGTCGATGACCTCGAATTCGTAGATCGCTTCCATCCCCAGGTCCTCGAATCCGATCACGCGCGCCGTTCGTATCGCCTTCGAGACGAGGTAGGCGGCGCCTCCGACCGCCATCAGATAGGCGGCCTTGTGCTTGCGAATGGCTTCGATCGCTACGGGTCCACGTTCGGCCTTGCCGATCATGGCCACAAGGCCCGTGCCGGCTAGCATGGCCTCGGTAAACATGTCCATGCGTGTGGCAGTGGTCGGGCCAGCCGGGCCGACCGCCTCATCGCGCACGGGGTCTACCGGCCCGACGTAGTAAATGACCCGGTTGCGAAAGTCCACTGGCAGGGATTCACCGCGCGCCAGCATGTCGGTGATGCGCTTGTGGGCTGCGTCGCGCCCGGTGAGCATGCGTCCGGACAGCAGCAGGGTTTCGCCCGGCTTCCAGGTAGCGACCTCGGCTGCGTCGAGGGTGTCGAGATTGACGCGACGGGCCTGGGCGCTGGGAGTCCAGGTCACCGTGGGCCAGTCCTCGAGGCTCGGGCGCTCGAGCACCGCCGGCCCCGATCCGTCGAGCACGAAGTGTGCGTGTCGGGTAGCCGCACAGTTCGGGATCATCGCCACCGGCTTGGACGCAGCGTGGGTCGGATAGTCGCGGATCTTGATGTCCAGAACCGTCGACAGGCCACCCAGGCCCTGCGCGCCGATGCCCAGCGCATTGACCCGGGTGAAGAGTTCGATGCGCAACTCCTCGATCGGGCTCTGCGGGCCGCGCAGGAGGAGTTCATGCATGTCCAGCGGGTCCATGAGCGACTCCTTGGCCATCAGCATGGCCTTCTCGGCAGTGCCACCGACACCGATCCCCAGCATGCCCGGCGGGCACCATCCGGCACCCATCGTGGGCACGGTCTTGAGCACCCAGTCGATGATCGACTCCGAGGGGTTGAGCATGGCAAACTTGGATTTGTTCTCCGAACCACCCCCTTTGGCCGCGACGGTCACCTCGACCGTATTGCCTTCGACCAGTTCGACGTGAATGACGGCCGGGGTGTTGTCGTGTGTGTTCTTGCGGGTGAAGATCGGATCGGCCAGGATCGAACCACGCAGCGGGTTTTCCGGGTTGAGGTAGGCCTCGCGCACGCCCGCGTTGATCGCATCGGCCAGCGAGCCGGAGAAACCCTCGAAGTGCACACCCATGCCGACCTTGAGAAACACGTTGACGATGCCGGTGTCCTGACAGATGGGGCGCTTGCCCTCGGCACACATGCGCGAGTTGGTGAGGATCTGGGCGATGGCATCGCGCGCTGCAGGGGCCTGCTCCCGCTCGTAGGCGCGCGCCAGATGCTGGATGTAGTCGCGCGGGTGGTAATAGGAAATGAACTGCAGGGCATCGGCAACGCTGCGGATCAGGTCTTCCTGGAGGATGGTGGTCATGAGGTTCCCGAGAGTGCGCGCGAGGGCCGGACGGTGGCAGGCGCGAGTGTCCAAAACCCCGATTCTACCGTGCGCAGATCCTGGGCAAGCGGGCGACGCCGCGCGCGCGACCGCCGATTCGGGGCGATCGTGCGATAGACTAGCTCTCTATGAATTTATTGCCGGGGGAGGCAGACATGGCATCGACGATCGATACAGTCATGCACGAGACACGGCTTTTCGCGCCGCCCGATGCCATGCACAGAAACGCGAACCTGTCCGGCATGGATGCCTACAACGCGCTATGCGAGGAGGCCGAGCGCGATCACGAAGGGTTCTGGGCCCGTCAGGCGCGTGAACATCTGCTCTGGAAGCGTCCGTTCACCCGGACGCTGGACAGCACGAATGCACCGTTCTTCAAGTGGTTCGATGACGGTACGCTCAACGCCTCCTACAACTGTCTCGATCGGCACCTGGAGAGCCAGCCCGACAAGGTGGCCATCCGCTTCGAAGCGGATGATGGCAGGGTCACCTCGATCAACTACCGCGATTTGCATGCGCAGGTGTGTCGGTTTGCCAACGGTCTGCGCGCATTGGGCATTGCGTGCGGCGACCGGGTACTCATCTACATGCCGATGTCGATCGAGGCGGTGGTAGCCATGCAGGCTTGTGCCCGCATCGGTGCGACGCATTCGGTGGTCTTCGGCGGGTTTTCCTCCAAGAGCGTCCACGAGCGCATTCTTGACGCAGGTGCCGCTGCGGTCATCACGGCTGATGGACAGATGCGCGGTGGCAAGCAGATCGCCCTCAAGTCGGCGATCGACGAAGCGCTGGCTCTGGGTGGCTGCGATACGGTCAAGGCCGTCGTCGTCTATCGACGCACCGGCTCCGCGATCGACATGGTGGCTGGGCGCGATCACGACTGGTCGGCGGTGGTGGCCGGCCAGCCCAGTGAGTGCGAGCCCGAATGGGTGAGTGCCGAGCACCCCCTGTTCATCCTCTATACCTCGGGCAGTACCGGAAAGCCCAAGGGCGTCCAGCACTCCACAGGCGGCTACCTGCTGCATGCCAGTCTCACCATGCGCTGGACCTTCGACATCAAGCCCGATGACATCTTCTGGTGCACTGCCGATGTGGGCTGGGTGACCGGACACACCTACATCGCCTACGGGCCACTGGCCGTTGGTGCCACGCAGGTGATCTTTGAAGGGGTTCCGACCTGGCCCGATGCCGGTCGTTTCTGGAAGATGATCGACGAGCACCAGGTCAGCATCTTCTACACGGCGCCAACGGCTATTCGTTCACTCATCAAGGCAGCCGAGGGTACGCCCACCTGCCACCCCAGAAATTACCGGCTCGATTCCCTGCGCCTCCTGGGATCGGTGGGTGAACCGATCAATCCCGAGGCCTGGATGTGGTACCACACGCAGGTCGGGGGCGGACGCTGCCCGATCGTCGATACCTGGTGGCAGACCGAGACCGGTGGCCACATGATCACGCCACTGCCTGGCGCCACCACGCTCAAGCCGGGCTCCTGCACGCTGCCCTTGCCTGGCATTGCTGCGGCCATCGTCGATGAGACCGGCCAGGATGTCGAAAACGGCAAGGGCGGCATACTCGTGATCAAGAAGCCCTGGCCGTCGATGATCCGGACCATCTGGGGTGATCCGGATCGATTCCGCAAGAGCTATTACCCGGAAGATTTCCAGGGCCGGTACTACCTGGCCGGTGACGGGGCCAATCGCGATCTCGATGGCTACTTCTGGATCATGGGTCGTATCGATGACGTGCTCAACGTTTCGGGGCACCGCCTGGGTACGATGGAAATCGAGTCAGCGCTCGTTGCCAACACCGAACTGGTGGCCGAGGCTGCGGTGGTTGGAAGGCCGGATGATCTGACCGGCGAGGCCGTGGTTGCCTTCGTCGTGACCAAGGGTCCACGGCCCAGCGGGGATGAGGCTCGGCGCATGGCGCAAATTCTGCGCGACTGGGTCGCCAAGGAGATCGGGCCGATCGCCAAGCCCAAGGAAATCCGCTTCGGCGATAACCTGCCCAAGACCCGCTCAGGCAAGATCATGCGCCGCCTGCTGCGCTCGCTGGCCAAGGGCGAAGAGATCACGCAAGATGTCTCCACACTGGAGAATCCGGCCATTCTCGATCAGCTCAAGCTGCCTACCTGAAACGGCATCCACATCCCGGGTACCGTGCTCGCGTGCGGTACCGGGCGCGTCGCCTCAGGCCAGCATCCGGTCGATGCGTTCGCGCAGCGCCCGTGCAATTTCAGGGCCTTTTGCCTTCTCGAGTGCGACGAGAAAACGATCACGGATATCGCGGTAGTCGTCCAGCGTGTCGGCACGTTCAACCGTGAGTTGCAACAAGTAGCCACGCAGACCGAGCAGTTCACGGATGGTCTGGGTGAAAAAATCGTAGAGTTCCTGCTTGCGCGTGGCAAGCGGCACCTCTGCACTCGATGCCGCTTTCGAATCGGGCGATGAGCGAGGGCTTCGCTGTCCGCGCGCTTCTCGGCCACGGCCGTCTACCCCACGACCTTCTGCTGCGCCGGATGACTCGTACATTCGGGCTCCCGACTCGACCGCTTGCGCGCTCCCAGGGGCCGCGGCGGGGGCAGCGGGCAGGGGCAGCGCGGTCGAGGCAGCGAGCAGGACAGACGCAGGCCCGCGCGCGCTCACCGAAACCTGCCCGACAGAAGTGCCTGAGGGTTCGACGAAGCCCCGATCGATGAGCATCTGGAACGCGGTTTCGTTGACCTGCAAGCCAGCCAACCGGGTCAGGAGCGCATCAGCCGTGGTTCTACCATCCACCATGACGAGCAGCGTACGGACGCGCTGAGGCAGATCGGCTGAAGTGCGATGGACGACCTCATTCTGGCCCGCTGAAGTCTTGCGGAACACCTGCCTGAATAATGCGTCATCGCGCATGCGCGCCTCCGCCATGTCTGAACTCCTGGGCCTTTGCTTGTTCATGATGCCGGTCTGGCGGGCTACACTCCTCCCGGGCGGACCAAACACCCGACATTATGCACATCATCCCCAGAAAATCAGGGTTTTCTTGCGTTATGTTTCTACATTGAGCGGGCGGTGGCGCTTGTTCAGGCAATCGTCAGCACGTGCAAGGGCGCCAGAAGCGTCCAGTGAAAGGAGGAGACATGTCCAGACGTGCATTCATGCTGCATTCGATCGCAGCGGCCGGTGTCCTGGCCGCATCCGCCGCGCCGCTCGGTGTCGCGCTGGCCCAGCACCCGGCACCGGGCGCCTCGCCTGTCGATGCGGGAAAGGCGAGCACCGCCGAGGGCGACATTCACATTGCCAACATCGAGCAACTCGAGGAGGAGGCAAGACGCATCCTCCCGCCGGGGCGCTTTGCCTTCATGGGGCCTGCCGGCGATGGCTGGACGTATCGTGAAAACCGACGTGCGTTTTCCGACTACCTGCTGATGCCACGGCGCCTTCAGGACGTTGCTGCCGAATCGATCGATCTGCGCACGCGCCTGCTCGGACTCGATCTGTCTTTGCCTGTCTTCACCGCCCCCACCGGAGCCCAGGGCATGATTCACGTGAATGCCGAGATTCCCAACGCGCGAGGAACCGGGCAGGCTGGAGCCCTATTCGTCGCCTCTGGCGCTTCGAGTCGCCCGATGGAGGAAATCGCCCAGGCCACGCCAGCGCCCAAGTGGTTCCAGATCTACATGAACCGCGACATGGCGATCAACCGCTGGCTGGTGCAGCGCGCGCGCGCTGCCGGTTACAGCGCCATCGTTCTGACCGCCGATGCACTGGGGCCCGGACAGAGCGATGAGTTCATCCGCCTCGGTCGGCCATTTCCCCCTGACTTCAGCGCCGGCAATCACGATCCGGCGCTCGGTGGACGCGGCAACTTTCGCGATCAGCGCCGCAACCTGTCCTTCAATGACATCGGCTTCCTGCGCGAGGCCTCGGGGCTGCCGGTTGTGGTCAAGGGCGTCGTGCATCCTCAGGATATCCGCGAGTGCCTTTCGGCCGGTGCAAGCTGCATCTGGGTATCGAATCACGGCGGGCGGCAGATGGATGGGGTACCCGCCTCGATCAGCCTCCTGCGCCGCGCGGTGGACACGGTCGAGGGTCGGGTACCGGTCGTGCTCGACAGTGGTATCCGACGAGGCATCGACGTGATAAAAGCCTTGTCATTGGGCGCCACTGCAGTGGCGATCGGCAGGCCCGCGTTGTGGGGCCTGGCGGTCGGTGGCGCTGCCGGTGTCAAGGGGGTATACAGCCAGCTTGCCACTGAAATGCGCGCGGCCATGTTGCTGATGGGCGTTGCGAAAGTCTCACAATTCAATCGGACGCATATTGCATGAATGCACCTTTGTTTACGGGCCGGCGCGAGGATGCGCGACTGGTCACTGGCCACGGGCGGTACACGGGCGACGTAGACCTGCCAGGCCAGCTCTACGGTCACTTCGTTCGCGCCGATCGCGCACACGCCCTCATTCGTTCGATCGACGCGAGCGATGCCCTGGTGCAACCCGGGGTGGTCGGCGTCTTCAGCGCGGCCGATGCACCTGAACTGAAGGGGCAGGGCACCGGCGTGCCGATGCCCGGCCGCGATGGCAAGCCGATCATTGTTCCCGCGTTCCTGCCCTTTGCGCGTGATCGTGTGCGCTATGTCGGGCATGAAGTGGCGCTGGTGGTGGCCGAGACCGCGGCCATTGCGCTCGATGCTGCCGAGCGCGTCCTCGTTGACTACGAAGATCTGCCAGCGATCACCTCGGTGACCGCCGCGGCCGCTCCCGGCGCCGTCCTCATCCATGAGGAAGCACCCGGCAATCGGGTCTTCGACTGGGCCTATGGCGACGAGGCCGCCACAGCGGCTTCCTTCGCAAGCGCACCGCATGTGGTCAAGCTGCGCGTGATCAGTCCGCGGGTGAGCGGTGTACCGATGGAACCCCGGGCTTGCGTGGTCGCGCATGACGCGGCGACCGATTCCTGGGATGTGCATGTCACCAATCAGGGCATGACCGGATTCCGCCCCGGGCTCGCTGTGAATCTGGGCGTCAACCCGGCGCAGATTCGTGTGCACGCGCTTGACGTCGGGGCCGGTTTCGGTATCCGCACCCAAGCCTATTGTGATCATGCGATTCTTGCCTGGGCAGCCAAACGTGTCGGTCGTCCGATCAAGTGGATTGCCACTCGTGCCGAGACCTTCGCCACCGACTACCATGGTCGTGCGCTCGAGATTGACGGCGAACTGGCTTTTGATGATGAAGGGCGCTTCCTCGCCATGCGCACCCTCTGGCACACCGACGAGGGCGCCTACCTGTCGGGCGCCGGTCCCAACACCAACATGCAGAACGGCTTCTCCGGCCTCGGTGGCGTCTACCGGATGCAGGCTGGCTATGGTCGTCACCTGCTCTATCTCACCAATATGGTGCCGCACACGCCATACCGCGGTGCCGGGCGACCCGAGGCGTCCTACATCATCGAGCGCCTCGCCGATGAGGCGGCTCAGGTGCTCGGGCTCGATCGCGCCGAGATTCGTCGTCGCAACTTCATCCCGCGTCATGCCTATCCCTTTGCCAATCCGGCCGGATGTGTCTACGACTCGGGGGATCCAGCAGCGCTGCTGGAACGCTCGCTTGAACTGGCCGACTGGGCTGGCTTCGAGGGACGTCGTGCGGAAGCGAAGACACGCGGGCAATTGCGCGGCATTGGTCTGGCCACCTTCGTAGAGCCCTCGGGCGGCGGCATGGCGCCCAAGGATCAAGTGCGTGCGCGTATCGGGTCCGATGGTGCCATCGTGCTCTACTCGCCCTCGCAAAGCCATGGGCAGAGCCATGAGACCACCTTTCCGCGCATCGTTGCACAGACCCTGGGCATTCCCGAATCATCGATCCGGCTCGAAACCGACCACGCCCTGGCGCGCGACCTCATCGGCAGCCCCGTGGTCGGATCACGCTCGCTGATGATCGTCGGTAGCGCGTTCAAGCTCGGTGCCATCGATATGGTGAAAAAGGGTACGCAACTGGCCGCACGGCGCCTGGAAGCCGCCCCGGAGGACATCGAATTCTCGATCGGATCGGATGGCACCGGACGCTATGCGGTGAAGGGGACCGATCGCGCCGTGAGCATGCAGGCACTCATTGCCGAACACGTGGGCGGTGATTCTCACCCGCTCGACACCGATGCCGAGCATCCGATGGTGCGTGCCTTCCCCACAGGCGCCCATGTGGCCGAAGTCGAGATCGATCCGGCTACTGGTGTCACCCGGATCCTGCGCTATGTTGCGGTGGATGACTGCGGCATGGTGTTCGACCATGTCCTCGCGGCGGGCCAGATTCATGGAGGTGCCACCCAGCAACTGGGCCAGATTCTCGGGGAGGAGATGATGTACGACCCCGAGAGCGGGCAACTGCTCACTGGAAGTTTCATGGACTACTACATGCCGCGCGCTGGGGTGATCGAGGAGTTCGTCACCGATGATCTCAACGTGCCGAGCCCGTCCAATCCGCTGGGTGCGAAAGGCGTTGGCGAAGCGGGAGCGGTAGGTGCGATGCCCAGCGTGATGAACGCCATCGTGGATGCGCTGCGCCCAATGGGTATCAAGCACATCGACATGCCGGCAACGCCGTCACGGGTTTGGGAAGCTATCCAGGCTGTGGGAGCACACTGACCGGTGTTTCGAAGACACGCGCGGGTGCCGGTAGTGTCTTCATGCCGGCCCCTGCCTTCGTTACACTCGGTCACCGTCGGCACTGGGTGCCGGAGTACCATACCGACTGTGATTCTGGAAGACGGCCTTTTGAAGACACTGTCGGGATTCATTGTTGCCATCGTCCTCGGCGCTGGCTCGGTTCAGGCGCAGCTGATGGCGCCCGCATCCGTCACCGGGGCAGGTGAAGCGCTCCGGACGCTCAGCCTTGTCGAGGCCGATCGCCTCCTGATAGAGAACAACCGCGACGTGAAGGCGGCACGGCGTGCTCTGGAGGCCTCGGGAGCCGATGTGATCATTGCCGGGGCGCGGCCCAATCCGGTGCTTACCGTTGGCGTGGGTTCGATCAACCCCGCAGCGGGGATCGGATCGGGAACCTTGCGCGATCGCACTGTCGATTCGGCGGTCCGCATCGATCAGCCGATCGAGCGCGGCGGCAAGCGTGATTTGCGCATCCAGGTGGCGAGCAGTCTTCGTGAGGCATCCGGTGTTGACGTGATCGAAGTGGTGCGCCAGCAGCGCGTGCAGATGCGCGCCGCCTACTTTGATCTGCTGCTGGCGCAGGGGCGTGTGAGTCTGATGGAGAGCCTGCTCGAACTGGCCGAGAGAACCCTGCAGGCTGCACAGACCCGTCATCGAGCCGGCGACATCGCCGAAGCAGATATCGCACGCCTTGAGGTCGATGCGCTGCGCTCGCGTAACGACCTGAGCCTGGCGCAGTCCGACCGCTCTCGGAGCCGAATCGCTCTGGCTTCGTTGATCGGTCGCGAAAGTGACGCTGCACGACTGCAGGCGAGTGACTCGTGGCCTGAATCGACGTCGCTCGATACCGGCTCGATCGATCCGATTGTCGAGCGGCGGGCCGACGTACGCGCAGCACGCGTGCGCGTCGAAGCAGCCCGGAGCGCGCGCGAACTTGCCCGGCGCCTGCGCACACGCGACGTCTCGGTGGGTGCAGTCTACGATCACTATCCAGCCTCACCGGCCAATGCCACCGGCACCGGCAACAGTTTCGGGTTTTCCGTGTCGGTGCCGATCTTTGCCTGGTACGGTTACGAGGGTGAAGTGGCCCGGGCAGAATCCGATCTCGATGCGGCCCATGAAGCACTGGACCGAACAAGAGCGCTCGCGCTCACGGATATGGAGCGCACGCGAACCGAGCTCCAATCGGCCGCCGAGCGTCTGCGTCGATTCGATCAGCGCCTGCTGGTCGAGGCGCGTCGCAGCGCAGGCTATGCCGAATTTGCATTCAGAAACGGGGCGATCGGGTTGATCGATCTGCTGGATGCGCGCCGGGTGCTCAGAGCAACCGAAGGGGATGCATTGCAGGCGAGGGCCGAGCACGCGCGAGCACTGGTGACCTGGCGTGCGAGTGTCGAGGCCGCCAGTACAACGGACTGATCGGCCGCCCGATTGGGGCTGGCCGAATGAATGGAGTCGATCACCATGCGTTACATCTTGGCGGCCCTTGCGATGATAGGGCTCGCAGGTGCTGGTACGCTTCTCTATCAGAACTATTCGAAGCTGGATGCGCCTGCGGCGACGCCGGTGGCGGAGACCGCGGCCGAGCCCAACCGGCTGCGCTACGCGCCCGATGCTGCCCAGCTTTCCTCGATTCGCTCGATCATCGTCAGCGCCACCACGCTGCCCTTGGGTGAGCCAGTGAATGCCCGGATCGCCTACGATGAAAATCGGACAGCGCGCGTCAGTTCCCCGATCGCCGGCCGGATCGTCTCCCTCAAGGGGTTGCCCGGCGATCGGGTCAAGCGAGGGAGCGTTCTCGCGATGATCGATGCCCCCGAACTTCACGCTGCGTCGGCCGATGTCGAGAAAGCGCGCTCCGACGAAGGGCGCAAGCGGCTCGCGCTCGATCGGGCACGGCTCCTGCTCGAGGGTGGGGTGCTCCCGCGCAAGGATCTCGAGATGGCGCAGTCAGAATTCGAGCAGGCCGAGAGTGAACTGCGTCGCGCAAGCCTGCGTCTTCGCAATCTCGCGCCCGGCGCCGTCAACCCCTCGGAGGGTTACCCGTTGCGTGCGCCGCTCGACGGCGTGATTACCGAGCGGCAGGCCAATCCGGCCATGGAAGTTCGTCCCGATCTGGCCAGCCCGCTGTATGTGCTGACCGACTCGTCCCGATTGTGGGTACTCATCGATCTGCCCGAGCGGGAGATCGCCAAGGTGCGGCCCGGAAAACTCGCACTGGTCGAAACGGATGCCTGGCCCAGCGAGAAGTGGGAAGCCCGTATCGAGCGCATCGGCGAGGTGGTGGATCCTGTCACGCGGCGAATCCAGGTGCGCTGCTCGGTCGAAAACCGGGGTGATCGGTTGAAGCCCGAGATGTTTGCCCGAGTCACGCTGCTTGGCGACGCCAATGACCAGGCGGTGCGTGTACCCAACTCGGCCATCATCACGCAGGGCATCTACACGCAGGTGTTCGTCGAATTGGCTACCGGCGTGTTCGAGCGGCGGCGGGTCTCGCTGCGGCTTCAGGATCGTGACTTCACCTACCTGGGTGGCGAGGTGAGTGCGGGCGAGCGCATCGTGGTTGCCGGCGCGCTCCTTCTGAACTCCGAACTGCTCGAATCCCGGTGAGGGGCACTGCGTAATGCTCGAGCGGCTTGTCAGTTTCTCTGTTGGCCAACGCGTCTTCGTGCTGGTGATCGTCCTCGCTCTGGCCGTGTTTGGCACGCGTTCGGCCCTCAACGTACCCATCGAGGCCTTTCCCGATGTCCAGGACGTCCAGGTGCAGGTGGTCACGCAGTATCTGGATCAGGCCCCCGAAGAGGTAGAGCGCGCCATCACGTTGCCGATCGAGCGCGAGATGGCCGGGGTGCCACGGATGACGCAGTTGCGTTCGGTCTCGATCACCGGACTATCGGTGGTGACGCTCACGTTCTCTGACGGTACGGACGACTACTTCGTGCGCCAGCAGGTGCTTGAGAAGTTGCAGAACGTCGTGCTGCCGGCCGGTTCGCAACCGTCGCTTGCGCCACTCACGACCGCGGTTGGCGAGGTCTATCGATACATGATCGAAGCGCCTGCTGACATGCCTGATTTTGAAGTGCGTACCATCCAGGACTGGCTGATACGGCCTGCGCTGCGCATGGTGCCGGGCATCGCGGATGTGGTGAGTTTCGGGGGAGCGATCAAGGAGTATCAGGTCAGGCTCAATCCGTACCTCTTGCGAAAGCACTCGATCACCATCGACCAGGTCACGGCGGCGGTGGGCAGCAACAGTGCCAATGCCGGTGGCGGGCTCATGGCCCGGGGTGAACAGGCGCTGGTCGTGCGAGGGCTGGGCATCGTGCGCACCCTCGATGACATCGGGCGCATTGCCATCACGACCCATCCCGGCGGTCGTCCGGTCCTCGTGTCCGATGTCGCCGAGGAAATCGTGATCGGGCCGCGGCAACGATCGGGCATTGTCGGATACAACGAGCGCGACACCATCGTCGAGGGCATTGTCGTGATGATCAAGGGGCAGAACGCCGCCAAGGTCGTCGAAGCGTTGCGCGAGAAGGTGCTTGAGGTGCAGGCCAAACTTCCTGAAGGCATGCGTATCGTTCCGTTCTACCAGCGCACCGACCTCATTGCACATACCGTCGAGACCGTGGGCGAGAACCTCGCCATGGGAGCATTGCTCGTCATCTCGATCCTGATGGTGTTCCTGCGCAACTGGAAAGCGGCGCTGATTGTGGCTGCCGTCATTCCCCTGTCGATGCTCGCTGCCTTTACCGTGATCGACATGCGAGGCATCTCTGCCAACCTCATATCGCTGGGTGCCGTCGATTTCGGGATCATCGTCGACAGTTCCGTGGTGCTCGTGGAGGCGCTGATGGTGCGGTTTGCGATCGGACTGGCCGATCAGTCGGGTGCCCCACGGGATTACAACTGGCGATTGGCTACTATCCGCAGCACGGTCGTCGATCTGGGCAAGCCGATTCTTTTCGCCAAGGCCATCATCATCCTGGCCTTCCTGCCGATCTTCACGTTTCAGCGCGTCGAGGGCAAGATCTTTTCGCCGGTTGCCTTCACGCTGTCGTTTGCTCTGGTTGGCGCCATTGCACTGACGCTGACGCTCGTTCCGGCCTTGCTGTCGTACGCGGTGCGTGGAGACTTTGCCGAGAAGGAAAGCCGCTGGATGCACACGCTGCAGGAGCGCTATCGTCGATTGCTGCTCGCGGCCAACCCCAGGCGCCGACTGATCGTGCTGGCCTCATACGGCATCTTTGGCGTAGCGGCAGTGGGGGCGCCGCTGCTCGGGAGCGAGTTCCTCCCCAAGCTCGACGAAGGCAACATCTGGCTCACCATCGCGCTGGCACCGTCGTCTGCACTGGGTGAAACCAAGTCTGTCGAGCGAGAGGTGCGCCGTATCCTGCGCAGCTACCCCGAGGTGGGCAACATCGTGACGCAGGTTGGTCGACCGGATGACGGCACTGATCCAAAGGGTTCCAACAATCTCGAGGTGCTGGCAGACCTGAAGCCGCGCGAGACCTGGAATTTCGCGTCGAAGGAAGCCCTCATTGCCGACATGTCGGCCAAGATCCGCAAACTGCCCGGGGTACCCACCAACTTCTCACAGGTCATTCAGGACAACGTCGAGGAGGCGATGTCGGGGGTGAAAGGCGAAATCGCGGTCAAGGTGTTCGGCCCTGACCTGGAGATACTTGAAGACAAGGCCGAGCAGATCGCGACCATCCTCGCAAAGATCCGGGGCGCTGCAGACGTGGCCGCCATCAAGGTGGGTGGACAGACTGAACTGAACATCCAGTTCGATCGCCTGCGTCTGGCGCGGTTTGGCATCAGCATGACCGATGCCAATCTGGTGGTTCAGGCAGCGCTCGCGGGCATGCCGGTCAACGTGTTCTACGATGGCGATCGCCGATTCGACATCGTCGTTCGCATGGCACAGCGCTACCGCGACTCGGTTGATGACATCGGCTCGATCCAGATTGCGTTGCCCAACGGTGCCGGTTCGGTCTCCATTGGCGATGTGGCCACGATCGAGGTGCGCCAGGGGGCAGCGCGAATCAGTCGTGAGGGTGGTGGGCGTAACGTGGCCGTCAAGACCAACCTGCTGGGTCGCGATCAAGGTTCCTTCGTCGCCGAGGCGCAAAAGAAGGTTGCTGCGCAGGTGCAAGTGCCACCCGGTTACAGAATCACGTGGGGCGGACAGTTCGAGAACCAGCAGCGGGCCGCCAAGCGATTGCAGATCATCGTTCCGATCAGCGGGCTCTTGATCTTCTGCCTGCTTTTCTGGGCCTTCAAGTCGATACGCAAGGCGCTGCTGGTTCTTGCGATGGTGCCCTTTACCCTTATCGGCGGCATTGCGGCGTTGGGGTTGGCTGGCTTCCACCTGTCGATATCGGCTGCGGTCGGGTTCATCGCGATTGCCGGCATCTCGGTGCAAAACGGGGTGATCATGGTCGACCACATCACTGACCTGGTCCGCGGTGGATCAACCGTAGCCGAGGCGGTGATTGGCGGTGCGGTCGATCGTCTGCGACCGATCCTCATGACCGCACTCATGGCAGGACTGGGGCTTTTGCCTGCGGCGTTGTCACACGGCATCGGGTCGGAGACGCAACGGCCGTTCGCTCTCGTCATCGTCGGTGGGATCGTGACAGACACGATCTTCACGCTGCTGCTGCTGCCACTGCTCTATGTGCTGGTGGTCGGACGCAGTGATGAAAGGGTTGATCAGGCACCTTCGTGACGACGACACCTTCGAGAGGGGGATGACCGTCGCGCCCCTAGCGCGGTTCCGCCGCGCCTGCCTGATGAGCTTCGCCGCGGTCGTGGTGATCGTCTGGGGTGCGGTCCTGATCGGCGTGCGGGGCCTCGAACGGCGCACGATCGATGAGGCGAGTGCCGATCACCGCGCCCTTGCCCAGATTCTGGTCGAGCATGTGGGTTCGCAGATCCGTGCGATCGATCTGGCGGCATTGCGCTTGCGGGATGTCTGGCACGACAACCCGGCGCAGTTTGCAGCCGAGGTCGAAAAGCAGAAGGCACTGCTGTATTGACCCAGCAAAAACCTGCTCAGTCATAATCCCTGAAGGAGCATGACATGAGTACCGTGATGGAAGAAGACTTCAAGCGCTGGACAGCGAAGAGGAAGTCGGCGTTGGTGATGGAG
>CAIKRR010000003.1 GCA_903829815.1 uncultured Pseudomonadota bacterium
CCTTCATGGGACTGCCCTGCAGCGACCATGCTCTGCTAGGGTACGCGCATGCGTTCGAGCAGGCGACCCGGCACCGCCGGGCACCGGCCAGCGCGCCGACGCTGCCCGCCGAGTGAATGCAAGCAGCCGCGGTTCTTTCCCGACGATAAGGACACGATCCGGAGAGCTGCACGATGCACCCACCCTACCGATAGATGATCTGCGACCTGAGGTCGCGCTGCAGCACCTTGTAGAAGGCCAGCCAGTCGCGATGTTCCTTCACGCCACAGAGGTTCGAGGCGCGTTGCACCTTCAGTCGGCGCTGCACGGTGACCCGCTGCCCGACGCGTACGAAGCGCGATTCATAGCGCACATCGCCCTGGCGAAACCATGTGCCCCTGGGGACCTCGTCGATCGTGACGTTCGCGGGGAAGACCAGCGTGTAACGCTCTTCCACGAGGCGTGAAGCACAGGTGCTGGGGAAGTTCGACTCGGCCTCGGGCTTGTCGCTCGCCAAGCCTGCGATTTCGCCGGGGGCGAGTCCGACCGGTACGGGCAAGCCGCCCCGGCCCGGCATGTTGGCGATGGGTTCGAGTTCGAAGTGCGCCTTCACCCACCAGGGCCGGGTGATGTCGGCTGGATCGCCATGGTCCATCCCCCCGGTTCCGGTCTCGTTGAAGCGATAGAGCAGGTCCTTCACACGCGCCGCCTCAGGGCGAGATTGCGCGAAGTGATGGTTTGAGCGGCTCGCGTTCTCGAACAACCCGGTCATCCGGGTCGACGAGGTTCCCGCAATGACCCCATCGGGGCGAATGTCGAGGGTCACCTCCGTGCGGCTGGCATGCTCCTCGGCCTTCATCTCGGGAGTGCGGGCGATGCGGTCGAGCGCGAGGAGGAGAACCGGCTTGCCGTAATCGCCAAAAGGCAAGGTGCCGAAAGGCGCAAAGGGGTCGGTCGAGTCCAGATACAGATCGAGCGCTGGCACATAGGTGATGACATGATCGATCGGGTACTGGACGCCGATGGTCGAGAGCCGGTAGCTGTCGCTCGAATTGATCAGCGCCGGACTGCTCGCGATGCCGACGGCGCTGAGCAATGATTCGAGCAGCACGACGTGGTCCTTGCAATCGCCATACCGGTTCTTCAGTACCGTCGATGCCGGTCTGGGCACCAACCGCCCCTGCCCGAGCGAAACGGCGACATAGCGGACATTTTGTGCAACCCAGGTGTAGAGCGCGGCAACCTTGTCGCGATCGGTCCTGACACCTGCCGTCAACTGCTCGGCCAGCGCGCGGATCTCTGGCGTGATCTCGACATGGGGCTCGAAAAACGCCCTTGCCAGACGGCCCAGCGAACGCATGTCGGGCAGCGTGGACACCATCAGATAATCGGCGTAGTGGATTCTGCCAGCCGCATCTGCCTGTGGCGGCATCACGGTGTTGCGCCGATAGCGAAACGTGTAATACGACAGACCCTCGACGGTTTTCTCGAGCCCTCCGGTGACCCCGCGCGCCTCGACATGGAGCGTGCTCGACGCAGGCAATACGAACGTGGCCTGCCAGTCGGCGACCGCGATGCCCGGTGAAAACGCGAACGTCTGCTTGAACACCCCGGGGTAGGCGGTCTCGTGCACCCGGGTGACGGCCTTGTAGGCCACCAGGCTCCCAACCTCGATACGCGGATAGATGATGACCTTGAATCGGGTGTCGGAGAATTCGGCCGACCCGTCGCTATTGTCCTCGTCGCGGTCGCGAATGGCCTCGGGCGGCACATCGATGCGTGTTCCATCGGGCGTCTCGGTCCAGGCCTCCACCGAGAGCACGGACTCCTGACTCGATATGTAGCCGATCTGTCGCGTACCGTAGGACTCGACGCCCCGCGCGGTGCGCACACGATAGGCGTGCTCCTCCTCCCGCGTATAGGTGCCATCGGCGGCGACGCGATAGGTCGAATGCGATCGCTCATTCGCCCCTGAGGGCGTGTAGGCCTTTCCTGCCCAGGCGCGAAGGGGCAGGAAGACGAGGAGGGGCAGCAAGACGAGAAGGGCCAGCAGGGCGCCCGGGAGCCGGGTGGCGGCCGGGGCAAAGGCAATTCGGTGCATGGGTTCGAGCTCTCGAGGCAGGGAGACTGCGGGACCAGGGAGCGGCGAGCTTATCGACCCGCCGTCTCAGGGGGTGAGACACCGGGAGAGGCCCGATCTCGGGAAAGTTGAACAGCCGCTCGGCATAGGACTTCGCATTGCCCATCGGCCCCGAAGCTGCGGCAAGCCCGCGCCCACCAGCACGACCGACAGTTGCTGCTGCTCGATGCGGTGCATCGCCGTAATGAGAATCGCCAACTGGTCCTCGGCAACGTACTGAAGTTCGTCAATGAAGACCGCCTCAACTGTACCAGCGGCCTTCGCTGCGCGACCGACCTGCTCAAGAACTCGCAGGTTATAGCAATCTTTGGAGGTTTACTCTGAAAAGATAAACCTGCAAAGCTCGGTATAAATGCACTCGAAGTGAGGCGGGAGCCTGTTTGCTCAGGTACCTGCGCACCGCCTCCCCAACGTGGTGCGCCAACGCCATGGCCGCGACAGCATCAGGGCCTGCGCACAGGCAGACCCCCTGGCCGGTCAGTCGGATCGCCTACGATCGGACTCACCCCGCGTGGCAGGATCTGGATCCACGATCCGCCAGGGCCCCTTGTACACGGCGGGTACAGGCTGAAGTCAGTCTGATCCTGCTCGAACACCACCGACAGGTGCGCTGACGCCTGATAGGCCGACTCTTCCCAGGTGGTGGGGTGCACCTTGGCCCCCGCCGATCCATCGAGATCAATGGCAATCATCGTGTGCGGGCCCAGGCACACCAGTGCCGTCTCTTCCTGCTTGTCGGCATCGGTGGTGTTGGGGGCTGCGTCGCAGATGGTCTGGCGGGTGGCATAGTCGGGTCGCTCGAGCGTGACGGTGCCAAAGGCCACCGACTCGCCTGCCGCCGGCCCCAGCGTCCGCGCAGCGCTCATCTGCCGGGTGCAACGCAGCCGCACCAGACCCGGCGCATCGCCGCCATTGGTCAGCAGGAAGACACTTTGTGCGCCGCCCACTTCGAGCTTGAACAATCCGGCATACGCGGTGTTGCCCGCCTGTCGTGCGCGCGCGTCGGCAGTGACATCGAGCGTCAGCTCGGACCGGGTCCATCCCAGCCAGTCGGGCCATATCACGCCCGTCAGGGCCGCTGTCAGGGTCGCCGTGGCATCGCCCCCGGGTCCGATGCGGCCGAGTCCCATGCACGGCGCATTTGCCCGAGCGCTGAAGCGTCCCAACCGCGCGACACCGCTCGAGGGCCAGATCTGATTGTCAGAGACCAACGGCATGCCCTGGCACTGCGCGCGCGCGGGCAGCCAGTAACTGCTCTTGAGCTCACGCAACTGCATCCATGGGCCACCCGCCCACGCGCCGGTGGAAGCCAGCGCGAACGCGATCGCCCCCAGAGCCTGCCAATGCCCTTGATGCCCTTGGCGCCCTTGCCCCATGTCCGCCCCCTGTCGTCACGGGCCGCAGAAACCCGAAGCCCGATCCTGCCGTTCGCAATGAAGCGCAATATGCCACAGGCGA
>CAIKRR010000004.1 GCA_903829815.1 uncultured Pseudomonadota bacterium
ATGAGGGCAAATGGCCCGATGCTCACCCCGCGGCCAAGACGCGCACCGGGGTGCACGATGGCGCGTGGGTCGATCACGGCGTCAGAGAGCGGGAGGTCTGACGTCGCAGGTGCTGACATCGTCGATTCGGACATCGTCGATTCGGACATCGTCGATTCGGACATCGTCGTGTTGCCTCCGCTCAGAGCTTGCGAAACGCGCTCAGCAGTTCGGCTTCTGCGGCCATCTCGCCATCAACGAGGGCCACCGCCTTGAACTTGTAGATGCCGCGCAGGGCGCGCGCGAGCGACACCTCGAGCCGCACCTGATCCCCCGGCAGCACCGGACGCTTGAAACGGGCGTGATCGATGCCGGCAAAATAAGTGACGAAATCGGCCGGGTTCAGTTCCAGCGTGCGCGCCACCAGAATGCAGGCGGCTTGCGCCATCGCTTCGAGCAACAGCACGCCGGGCATGACCGGATTATTTGGAAAGTGGCCCGGAAAGAACGGCTCATTGAACGTCACGTTCTTGATCGCCACGATGCGCGTGTTCGGCTCGAACTCGATCACCCGGTCCACCAGCAGGAACGGTGCGCGATGCGCAAGCCAGCGCATGATCTCGCGCGACTCCATCACGACACTGCTCTGCCCTGTCTTCGCTGCATCCATCAACGTCTATCCTTCGCGGCCTGTTCGGTGCCCGCACGTTCGAGTTTTCTGACCCGACGCACCAGCGCGTCGAGCGAGCGCAGGTGAGCGCTATTGCGCAGCCAGTCGCTGCGCTCGTCAAACGGAAAGACACCCACATAGGTGCCTGCCTTGTTGAGCGACCGGGTAATGGTCGTGCCACCGGCAATGGTGGTGCCAGGGGCGATCTTGAGGTGTCCGGCGAGCGTCGAGGCCCCTCCGATGATGCAGTGCTCGCCCACTTCGGTGCTGCCGGCAATACCGGTGTTGCCGGCAATCACCGTATGGGCCCCGATGCGGCAGTTGTGTGCGATCTGCACCAGGTTATCGACCTTGACACCATCGCCAATGAGCGTGTCATCGAGGGTGCCTCGGTCAACCGCCACATTGGCGCCCAGCTCGACATCGTTGCCAATGCGCACCCGACCGATCTGCGGAATCTTGAGCCAGCGCCCGGCCTGCGGCGCGAAACCGAATCCATCCGAACCGATGACCGTGCCCGAGTGAATGATGCAGCGCTCGCCGATGCTCACCTGGGCGTAGAGCGTCACGCGCGGGTAGAGCCGCGTATCGGCGCCTACCGATGCGTCTTGCCCGATGACACAGCCCTCGCCAATCACGGCGCGCTCGCCAATCACGGCACCGGCGGCAATGCTCGCGAGCGCCCCAATGCAGGCACTGGGTGCCACGCGGGCCAGCGAGTCGACCACCGCACTGGGGTGTACACCCGCGGCGGCGGTGGGCACCGGATGCAGCACGGTCGCGAGCCGGGCAAACCAGGCATAGGGGTTTGCCGTGACGATCCTCGCAAGCGCCGTGAAAGACGCGTGCTCAGGCGAGAGTACAACCGCCGCGGCCGCGGTATCCGTCAACTGATCCTGATAGTCGGCACGGTGCAGGAAGCTGATCGAATCGCCATCGGCTCCGGTGAGCGAGGCGGCCCGCGATACCTCGACCGCCCCATCCCCCATGACCTGGGCATCGCCCAGCAACTCGACCAGTTCGGTGAGCCTGTACCGACGGGCCACGATGGTGCTTCTTACTTGGGAGCCGCTGGCGAGCGCGCGGCGTCCAGTGACTTGATCACCTTCTCGGTGAGGTCGATGCGCGCACTGGCCCAAACCGCGTCCTGAAAGATGATGTCGTACTTCTCGCGCTCGGCAATTTCCTTCACGATGCGGTTGGCACGCTCGAGAATGCCCTGCAGTTCCTCGTTGCGGCGCTGATTGACGTCGTCACGGAACTCGCGCTGCTTGCGCTGGAAGTCGCGATTGTTCTCGTTGAAATCCCGCTCGAGCTTGCGCCGATCCGGCTCGGCCATGACCGGCCCCTGCTTGTCCATCGTCTCCTGCATCTTGCGCAGCGACTCGGCAAGGCGGGCAAGCTCTTCGTCGCGACGCTTGAACTCGCGTTCGATCTTCTCCTGGGCGGCCTTGGCCGGTGCCGACTCGCGCATGATGCGCTCGATATTCACGAACCCGACCTTGGAGTCGCTGACTTGGGCAATCACCCCTTCAGCCACCACCAGAGACAGCGCTGCAACAACACAAGCGATAGAGCGAACCAAAACTTTCTCCTTTGACCGTTCCTGCGAGGGAAACATCAGAAGACCGTACCCAGCGTGAACTGGAAATGCTGCGTCCGGTCGCCCGTATGGCGACCGATCGGGTAACCCATGCTCAGTTGGAGCGGCCCGACGGGCGAGAGCCAGCTGAACGAGCCACCACCGGAGAAGCGGAAACCCAGTTGCCCGAGCGTCCCGTTACTGTAATCAGGATTCCAGACCTGGCCTGCATCGAGAAACGCACCCAGACGAACCGAACGATCCTGCCCCAAGCCAGGAAACGGAACCAGCAGTTCCGTGTTGGCCACGACCTTGCGCGATCCACCAATCGGGAAACCATTGGCATCCTGCGGCCCGATGGACCCGGTGTAGTAACCGCGCAGGGATCCGATCCCGCCGGCAGTGTACGCCTTGAAGAATGGCAGCGGTTGACCGCCGTAGCCGGCGCCGTAGCCCAGTTCGCCCCCTGCCTTCAGAGTGACGGTGCGGCTGAGCGGAAAGTAACTCGATTGCGAGTAACCGAGCTTGTAGTACTGCATGTCCAACGTCGGCAAGCCCACCTCTCCACCAAGCCTTCGCAAGGTGCCCTGGGTAGGCCAGAGCGCACTGTCACGACCGTCTCGGGCCCAACCGGTGCTCGCGATCATTGCATGCGTGCTGGTGCCGAAGTCGTTTACATAGGCCTGATAGATCAGCGGGCTGTTGTTGTACAGTGTCAGCCGGGTCTGCTCCACCGCCAGACCGAAGTTCAGCCGGTCGATTTCGCTGATCGGGTAACCGAAACGCAGACCCGCTCCACGCGTGGTCGAGGTGTAGTTCTGGATGTTGAGCGCGTGCGGATCGAACACCCTGTCATACAGGTCATACCCCAGGCTGACCCCGTCAACCGTCCAGTAAGGATCGGTAAACGAGAGCGCGATGGTCTTGTTGAGGGTGCCGCGGCTCGCCTGCAAAGTCATCGCGTTGCCGGTGCCGAACAGATTCTGCTGGGTGATCGAGCCCTGCAGCACGACCTTGTCGGCCGTCGAGAATCCCAGGCCCACCATCACGTTGCCGGTTGAGCGTTCCTTTACCTTGACGTTCACATCGACCTGGTCGGTGGTGCCCTGCACCGGCTCGGTCTCCATGTCGACTTCCGAAAAGAACTGGGTCAGTTCGAGCCGCCGCTTGGAGCGCAGGATCTTCTGGTTGTCGAAGTAAGCGCCCTCGAGCTGGCGCAATTCGCGCCGCACGATGGTATCGCGCGAACTGCGATTGCCCACCACGTTGATACGTCGGACATAGGCCCTGCGGCCAGGATCAACCATGATGGTGAAGCTCACCAGCCGTTTTTCGCGATCGATCTCGGGCACCGGATTGGCATTGGCAAAGGCATAGCCATCGTTGCCCAGACGATCGGCAATTGCCTTGGCCGAACTGTTGAGGCGCTCGCGCGAGAACGGATCACCCGCCTTCAACTGCACCAGTTTGGCCAGCTCAGCCTCATCCACCACCAGATCGCCAGCCAGTTTCACACCCGACACCGTGTAAAGGTTGCCTTCGGTGATCGCCACAGTAATGAAGACGTCCTGCTTGTCTGGGGAGATCGACACCTGCGTCGACTCGATGTTGAAGTCGAGGTAGCCGCGGTTCTGGTAGAACGAACGCAGCGTCTCGATATCGGCCGTGAGTTTCTGGCGCGAATACTGGTCGTTCTTGGTGTACCAGGACATGAGGCCCGGGGTACGCAAAGCCAGTTGCCCACGCAATTCATCAGCCCCGAAAGCCTGATTTCCAACGATGTTGATGTCACGGATCTTCGAGACATCGCCCTCTTCGACAGCGAAAGTGATGGCAACCCGGTTGCGCTCCAGCGGCGTGACCGTCGACTTTACCTGCGCGGCGTATTTGCCACGGGCCAGATACTGCCGCTTGATCTCCTGCTCGGCCTGCTCGATCACCGCTCGATCGAAGGTGCGCCCCTCGGCCAGACCGGCCTCGCGCAGACCCTTCTTGATCTCGTCGCCCTTGAACTCCTTCAAGCCGGTAAATTCGATCGACGATACGGCGGGTCGCTCCTGGATCAGCACGACCAGAACGTCGCCCTCGGCCTCCAGGCGCACATCGCGAAAGAAACCGGTGGCATAGAGCGCACGAACAGCCTCGCGGGCCCGACCGTCATCGACCGTTTCTCCAACCCTTACGGGCAGGTAATTGAAGACCGTTCCCGCTTCGATACGCTCGATGCCCTCGATGCGGATGTCGCGCACGACAAAGGGATCAAAGGCCTGTGCAGACAGGCAAAGCAGACTCAGGAGCGCGGAGGCAATCCAGCGCCGAAGCCGGCGCACACCGCCAAGCGAGCAGCACAATCGGCACCGAAGCAGGCGCTGGGTGATGGATTGACGGATGGCTTGCATCGGTGATCGCAAAGTCATGTCCGGATCGACCGTCCCGTCAGTTGAAGTGCCGCGAGATGTCATTGAAAAGCGCAAAGATCATGAGGGTAACCAGCACGCCGAGACCCGCTCGCTGGGCCATTTCGATGAACCGGTCAGGCAAAGGACGTCCCCGGACAACCTCGCCAACACAGTATAGCAGGTGCCCCCCATCGAGCATCGGAATCGGCAGCAGGTTGAGCACCCCCAGACTCACCGACATGAGGGCGACAAAAAGCAGAAATGGCAGCACACCCTGACTCGCTGTCTGCCCGGCATGCTCGACGATGCTCACCGGTCCGCTCAGATTGCGCCACGACAGGCTGCCCGTGAGCATCCGCCCCATCATGCGCAGCGAGAAGATCGACACGTCGGCGGTCTTCTCCATGCCGCGCCCAATGGCTTCGATGGGCCCGAACGATTCGCTGAGGTAGTAGGCCTGCAAGGCCTCGGGGTCAACCCGGGGACCAACCCCGATGCGTCCGATCACATCGCCCGCGCGGTCGGTCGCGCTCGCTGGCACGATGTCGACCGTGCGCTGCACGCCCTCCTCAGAAGTGACCTGCAACTCGCACGCACGCCCGGGTCGAAGGCGAATCTCGCGCACCAGATCAGCCCAGGTCGCGACAGGCGTTGCATCGATGGCGAGCAGGCGGTCGCCCGGACGCAAACCGGCGCGATCGGCCACGCCACCAGACTCGACCACACCCACCACCGGCGCCACCGGCGGGCTGTAGAGCGAGAGTCCGATCGGCGTCCACGGATCGCCCGAGGCCGCGCTGCGATCGAGCGACCCGAAGTCGATGGTGCGTTGCACACGACCACCACCCGGTTCCTCGACATCGAGCCGCGCCGTGTCACCCGACACCGCCAGATCCACCAGCACCCAGCGCAGATCGTTCCAGCTGCGTACCGGTTCGCCGTTGACACCCAGCACCAGATCACCGGCATGCAGGCCGGCATCGGCCGCAACGGTGTGTGCAACGGGCTCGGCGACAAACGCGCGCGGCTCGCTCACCCCGTGCATGAAGATGGCGGCGTACACCAGGATGGCAAGCACGAAGTTGGCTGCTGGCCCGGCCACCACGATGGCCATGCGTCGCCACGGCGACTGTCGGTTGAAGGCGCGATGCGTTTCGGCGGCTGCCACTGACGCCTCGCGCTCATCGAGCATCTGCACGAAGCCCCCTAACGGAATCGCAGCAAGGATCCACTCGGTGCGATCACCGGAGCGCGCGCGCCAGCGCAGCAGCGGCTGGCCGAAACCGATCGAGAACTTGAGCACCTTGACGCCACAGAGACGCGCCACCGCGTAGTGGCCGAGTTCATGAAAGACGATGAGTGGGCCGAGCGCCAGAATCGCCGCAAACGCTGTATTGAGCATGTTCACGAAGCGAATCGCTCGGCCATCACCCGCGCAGCCTCATGACGCGCTCGGCGGTCGGCATCGAGCGCACCCTCGAGTGTTGTCACCGGTTCGGGCGCAATGGCCTGCAGCACCGACTCGATCACCGACTCGATCGCATCAAAACGCAGGCGCCCTTCCAGAAAGCCCGCTACAGCAACCTCGTTGGCCGCGTTGAAGACGGCACCCGCCGTACCGCCCACGGCCAGGACCTCGTAGGCGAGGCGCAGCGCCGGAAAGCGCTCGAAGTCAGGCTCGCCAAACCCCAGGGTGCCGATCGCGGCCAGATCAAGCCGCTTCACGCCGGCGTCGATCCGGTCCGGATGTGCCAGCGCGTGCGCAATCGGTGTACGCATGTCGGGTTGCCCCATTTGGGCGATGACTGAGCCATCGTCATACTCGACCATCGAATGGATCACGCTCTGCGGGTGAATCACCACGCGGATGCGATCGGGGGGCGCCTCGAAGAGCCAGCGCGCCTCGATGATCTCGAGCGCTTTGTTCATCATGGTGGCTGAATCGACCGAGATCTTGCGCCCCATGCTCCAGACCGGATGGGCACACGCCTCATCCGGGGTCACCGCCGACAGTTGCGCACGCGAGCGCGTGCGAAACGGACCGCCTGAGCCGGTAAGCAAGATGCTGCGCACGCCGGGGGCGAGCGCGCGGCGTCCACCGGCCAGGGTGGGCAGACACTGGAAGATGGCGTTGTGTTCACTGTCGATTGGCAACAACTCGGCACCATGGGTGCGCACCGCATCGATGAAGAGGCCACCGGCCAGTACGAGCGACTCCTTGTTGGCAAGAAGCACGCGTTTGCCTGCACGCACCGCGGCAAGCGTGGGCGCCAGCCCTGCTCCACCCACGATGGCCGCCATCACGCTCTCAGCCGCCGGGTGGGAGGCCGCCGCAGCCAGTGCCTCCGGGCCCTGCGCCAGCTGCGTGCCCGGGCTCACGGCACGAATCTGCGGTTCAAGCGCTGCTACCTCGTCAGCCGTACGGCACACCGCCAGATCGGGCTGAAACTCGGCACAGATGTCCACCAGTTCGGCACTGCGCCCGTGCGCGGTCGCACTCACCAGCCGGAAGCGCTCCGGGTGCTGGCGAATCACCGACAGGGTACTGCGACCGATCGAGCCGGTTGCGCCGAGCAAGGCCACACCACGCACCGCACTCATCAGAGCACTCCCGACAGATGGAGAAGAAGGACCGCCAGCGGCAGCGTCGAGAACTGCGCATCGAGCCGATCGAGCACCCCGCCGTGGCCGGGAATGAGTGACCCGCTGTCCTTCACGCCGGCCTGTCGCTTCAGACTCGACTCGAAGAGATCACCCACCACGCTCATACCGCCCAGAAAGAGAATACCAGCCAGCAGTGGAACCAGGTCGAGCGCATCGAGTGCCCGCGCCGCCGGACCCGTAGCCAGCCACACCCCATAGAGAAGCAGCACCGCAAGCCCGCCCAGCACCCCCTCCCAGGTCTTGCCCGGACTCACCCGCGGTGCAAGCTTGTGGCGCCCGAGCCATCGCCCGAAGCCATAGCCACTGGTATCGGCCAGCCAGACAATGGCCATCACGCAAAGCAGCCAGCCGGCGCCCTGAAAACGCAACACCACCGTCGCAAGCCAGGCAGGAACCAGCGCCGGCGCTGCCATGGCAATGAGCATGAGCCTGGGCGCACCTTGCGGCAAGCGCCAAAGCCACCAGGGCACCAAGCCGCCCCAAAAAAGTGCCGCCACTCCCATCAACAGCATCACGCGGCTGCGATCGAACCCACCCGAGGGCAACTGGCAGGCGTAATCCACGATCACGCAGGCAGCCACGATGAGCGCGGTCGCCACGCCACGGCCCGCACGTCCCAGGCCACTCAATGCCCCCCACTCCCAGGCCGCGATGCCGGTCAGAACGAGCATCGCCAGTGCCCAGCCCTGTTCACCCACACCAAAGAGGGCGATGGCGAGCACCACACCCATGACCAGTGCCGACAGGATGCGGGTCAGAAGCACGGGATGACCCCGGCGAGAGAGCAACGCCGATGCAGGCTGCGCATCTTCAGCCAGACGTGGCTGCGGGCGCAGCAGAGGTCGCTGCGGAGGCCACAGAGGAATCCGCGTCGTCACAGGTGGTCGCAGCTGCGCTGCGCGCGCCATCGCTGGCTGCCAGACGTGCGGCGGCGGCATCATCGGCGTGCAGTTGCTCGCTGGTGCGCCCGAACCGCCGCTCGCGCGTGCGGTACCACTCGATCGCCAGATCAAACTGGTGGGCATCGAAATCAGGCCACACCACGTCCGTGAAGTAGAGTTCGGTATAGGCCAGTTGCCACAGCAGGAAGTTGCTGACACGCTGCTCGCCCCCGGTTCGGATGAACAGATCAGGCTCCGGTGCGTAGTGCATCGCCAGATAAGGCGCCAGGTCCTGCTCGATGCAGCGACCAGCGCGCTCGGGGTGCTCGAGCGAAAGCTGGTTGAACGCCTGCATCAGATCCCAGCGGCCGCCATAGTTGGCAGCCACGGTGAGCGTGAGCCGACGATTGTCGGTGGTCAGCGTCTGCGCGCGCTCGATGCCCTCGACCAGTGTCTGGCCAAACGCGGCCACCTCGCCCACCACCTTCAAGCGGATGCCGTTCCGATGCAAGCGCTCGGCCTCATCGGCCAGGGCCGAGCGCAGCAATTGCGTCAGCACCCCCACCTCTTCGGGCGGACGCCGCCAGTTCTCCGAGCTGAAGGCAAAGATCGTGAGGTATTCGACCCCACGCTCCAGACAGGCACGCACCAGCGCACGCACCGACTCGACGCCGCGCCGATGCCCGGCCACACGCGGCAGAAAGCGCCGCTTGGCCCAGCGGCCATTGCCATCCATGATCACGGCCACATGACGCGGCACCACACCAACCGGCGGTATGGCCTGGGTCGAACTCGGATGCACGCGATTCTCCCTGGCGCCTTGCGCACTCAGACCGTGAGCAGCTCCTGCTCCTTGGCCTGCACCAGCTTGTCGACCTCAGCGATGAAGCGGTCGGTAAGCTTCTGTACTTCGTCCTGCGCACGACGCTCCTCATCCTCGGCAATGGTCTTGGCCTTGAGTGCATCTTTCAGGCCCGAATTGGCATCGCGGCGAAGGTTGCGGATAGCGACCTTGGCATTTTCCCCTTCCACCTTCACCAGCTTGGCCAGATCACGCCGGCGCTCCTCGGTGAGTGGAGGCATCGGCACCCGCACCAGGTCGCCCTGCGTCGAGGGATTCAGGCCCAGATCCGACTCGCGGATCGCCTTCTCGATGACGGCGGTCAGCTTCTTTTCCCACGGCTGCACGGTGATCGTGCGGGCATCGGCCAGCGACACGTTGGCCACTTGCGGAATGGCCGTCATGGTGCCGTAGTAATCGACCATCACATGATCGAGCAAGCCCGAATGCGCTCGACCGGTACGGATCTTTCCGAGGTCGTTGCGCAGGGCCTCGATCGACTTCTGCATTCTCTGTTCTGTTGCCTGCTTGGTCTCGGCAATCGTGGCCATGGCGGTTCCCTGTCCTGTGATGAGCCTAATTGTGCACCAGAGTCCCCTCGGACTCTCCCATCACCACGCGCCGCAGGGCGCCTGGCTTGAAGATGCTGAAGACGATGATGGGCAAGCGCTGGTCGCGGCACAGTGCGAGCGCAGTCGCATCCATCACGCCCAGATGACGCGAAATGGCCTCATCGAAGCTCACCGTCTCGTACCGGGTAGCCGTCGTATCCTTCTTCGGGTCGGCCGTGTACACGCCATCGACCTTGGTGGCTTTCAAGACCACTTCGGCCTCAATCTCGCGGCCGCGAAGCGCAGCCGCCGTATCGGTCGTGAAGAACGGGTTGCCGGTGCCGGCGGCAAACACCACGACCTTGCCTTCCTCGAGGTAACGGATGGCCTTCCCACGAATGTAGGGCTCGACCACCGGCTCCACATTGAGGGCCGATTGCACCCGCACGTTCAAGCCCTCGTGGCGCATCACGTCCTGCAGGGCGAGCGCGTTCATGATGGTGGCCAGCATGCCGACATAGTCGGCGGTTGCACGGTCCATGCCCGAGGCACCCAGCGCGACACCTCGAAAGATGTTGCCACCGCCGATCACCACTCCCACTTCAACCCCGAGCGCCACCACCGCGGCCACCTCGCGCACGATCCACTCGATCGTGCCGCGGTTGATGCCAAAGGCGTCATCGCCCATCAGGGCTTCGCCCGAGAGTTTAAGAAGGATCCGTTTGTACTTGGGCTCGCTCATGGGCAATCGCTCATCGGTCCTGCACGTTGATCTGGGCCAGACAGCAAGGGTTGCAGGTGACGTGTGCGAGCCACCCGCAACTGGACAGGCACGCTACTGACGCTGTGCCTGCTTGCGCACTTCTTCGGCAAAGTCTTCCTGCTTCTTCTCGATACCCTCGCCCACTACGAAGAAGCGGTAGCGATTGAGCTTGGCCTTGCGCGCGGCCAGCATCTTTTCGATGGTGAGCTTGTCATCCTTGACGAAAGGCTGCCCCAGAAGCGTGATGTCGGCGAGAAACTTGTTGATACCGCCCTCGACCATCTTGGTCACGATTTCCGCCGGCTTGCCCGACTCGGCAGCCCGTGCAGCAAGGATGTCGCGCTCACGTGCGAGGGTGCCGGCATCGACTTCATCACGACTCATGAACTGAGGCTTGGAGAAGGCGATGTGCATGGCCAGGTCCTTGCCCGTTGCGTCATCGCCTTCGAGGTCGACGAGTACGCCGATGCGCACGCCGTGCAGGTAAGAGGCCACGCGCCCAGCGCTTTCCATGCGCTCGAAACGCCGAATGCTCAGGTTCTCGCCGATCTTTTGCACGAGCTTCTGGCGACGCGACTCGATCGACTCGCCATCGACTTCTATGGCAACCAGCGCCGCGACATCCGCTGGCGCAGCAAGGGCGACACGCTCGGCCAGCATGCGCGCAAAGCCGAGGAAGTCCTCGTTCTTCGCGACAAAGTCAGTTTCGCAATTGATCTCGACCATGGCCGCGAGCTTGCCATCGGCGGAACTGTACAGACCGATCACGCCCTCGGCGGCAATGCGTCCGGCGGCCTTGCTCGCCTTGGCACCGCTGCGGATACGCAGCAACTCTTCAGCCTTGGCCGAATCGCCCGCTGCTTCCTCGAGGGCCTTCTTGCATTCCATCATCCCGAGCCCGGTACGCTCGCGAAGTTCCTTCACCATGCCTGCCGTGATATCGGCCATGCTGCAACTCCCAAAAAAAGGGGCGCCGAACGCCCCTTTCGATTGTGTTTCGGCGGTCGACGAGGTCGATCAGCCCTCGGCAACCTCGACGAACTCGTCGGAAACCGCCTCGATCACTTCCTGCAACGACTGCTCGCGCCCGGCGAGGATCGCGTCGGCCACGCCACCGGCATAGAGACGGATTGCGCGGCTCGAATCATCATTGCCGGGAATCACGTACGAGATGCCATCCGGCGAGTGGTTGGTATCGACCACGCCGATCACCGGAATGCCGAGCTTGCCGGCTTCCTCGACGGCACCCTTCTGGTAGCCCACATCGATGATGAAGATGGCATCGGGCAGGCGCTCGAGGTCCTTGATGCCCCCCAGACTGCGATTGAGCTTGTCCAGATCGCGCTGAAACGACAGCGCTTCCTTCTTGGGCAACTTGTCGACGCCACCGTCCTCGATGAGGGCCAGCATGTCCTTCAGACGCTTGATCGACTGACGCACCGTCTTGAAGTTCGTGAGCATGCCACCGAGCCAGCGATGGTCGACGTAGGGGGCACCGGCACGGCGGGCTTCCTCGGCGACGATCTCGCGCGCCTGGCGCTTGGTGCCGACGAAGAGAATGGTTCCCTTGTTCGAGGACACCTTGCGGGCGAACTTCATCGCCTCCTGGTACATCGCAAGCGTCTGCTCGAGGTTGATGATGTGGATCTTGTTGCGGTGCCCGAAGATGTACGGTGCCATCTTGGGGTTCCAGAATCGGGTCTGGTGGCCAAAGTGGACACCGGCCTCGAGCATGTCGCGCATGTTGACTGACATCAGGGTCTATCCTTTCTCAGGGTTGGGTCTGCCGCACGGTCCAGTCGAGCAGCCCCAAGTGTCGGTGACACCGGGCGCGCTCACCCCAAGGGGCCGGCGGGCGAGTCGGAGATGAACGGGCTCCGCGACTCCCGACCACGGGACAATCCCGCGGTTAGCCTCTGATTATACGATGTCTTGCCAGAGCTTTTCAATGGGAACCCTGCGCAACGACCGCATCCGGCAATATTCTCGGTTACCATCTCCGGCTGATCGTTACCCGCCCGGCGCATCCGGGTCGATGTCCGCCATGGCTGTGCTCATCAAGACCCCCGAAGAAATCCAGAGTATGCGGGTTGCCTGCCGACTCGGCGCCGACGTGCTCGATTTCATCGCGCCGTATGTGAAACCGGGCGTCACCACGGGCGAGCTCGACCGGATCTGCCACGACTTCATGGTCGATGTGCAGCACACGATACCGGCGCCGCTCAATTACGCCCCGCCAGGCTACAAGCCTTACCCCAAATCGATCTGCACCTCGGTCAACCATCAGGTCTGCCACGGCGTTCCGGGCGACCGGGTGCTGCGGTCTGGCGACATCGTCAACCTGGACATCACCGTCATCGCGGACGGCTTTCACGGCGACACGAGCCGCATGTTTCTTGTGGGCGAATCCTCGATTCAGGCACGGCGTCTGTGCGAGATCACTCACGAGTGCATGTGGCATGGCATCGATCAGGTGTCGCCCACAGCTACCCTGGGTGATATCGGCGCGGCCGTACAGGCCCATGCGGAGTCGCACGGTTTCAGCATCGTGCGCGAGTTCTGTGGCCATGGCGTCGGGCGCAAGTTTCATGAAGAGCCGCAGGTGCTGCACTACGGGCGTCCGGGCGCAGGATTGCGCTTGCAGCCTGGCATGATCTTCACGATCGAGCCGATGGTGAACGCCGGCAAGGCTGCCATTCGAGAACTGGCCGATGGCTGGACCATCGTGACCAAGGACCACAGCTTGTCGGCACAATGGGAGCACACCGTGCTCGTCACCGAAACCGGCTACGAGGTGCTCACCCTCTCGCCCGGCATGCCGCCCGTGCCTGCCTTCGTGAAAAACCCGATTCCACGGCCCGTCTGAGCGTGTGAGCAGCACCGACGGCCAAGAGGCAGCCGCCAGACAGTCGATGAGATACCGATGACTATCGCCTTGTCGCTACCCCAACTGCGCCAGAGCTTGCGCGATACGCGAAAGCAACTCAACGACGGCTATCTTGCCGCGCCTGACCCGCGCCGCTACCTCAAAGCTCACTCTCGCCTGGTCGACCAGAGCGTACGCACCCTGTGGTCGGCCTGCTCCCCGCCCACCGACTGCGCCCTGCTTGCCGTGGGTGGCTATGGACGTGGCGAGCTCTTCCCCTGGTCGGATGTCGATCTGCTGATCCTGCTGCCGGCCGAGGCCTCCGCCACCGACGAAGAGCTGCTGGCCACCTTCGTGCGCTCGCTCTGGGATATCGGAATCGAACTGGGTCACGCGGTGCGCACGATCGAGCAGTGCACCGAGGAAGCACAACGCGACATTACGGTGGCTACTTCGCTTCTGGAGTCGCGCAGGCTTGCGGGCAGTCGCACCCTCTTTGCCCGCTTCGAGCAGCAGGTGGGGCGTGGCGGCATCGACGCCGACGCCTTCGTCCTCGCCAAGCGCCTCGAACAGGCGCAGCGCCACGAGAAGTTCCAGAGCACCGCCTTCAATCTCGAACCCAATACCAAGGAAGCGCCCGGGGCATTGCGCGACATCCAGGTGGTGCGCTGGGTGTGTCGCGCCCTCCGGATCGGCGAACGCTTTGGCGACCTGGCGACCCGGGGCCTGCTCACCCCCACCGAGGCACGGCGCCTGGGGTGGCTCGAGCGCTACCTGTCGGATGTGCGTATTCGCCTGCACCTGCTGGCCGGACGCCGCGAAGACCGTCTGCTCTTCGATTTCCAGCCCACGATCGCACAACAATTGGGTTGGACCGCCGATACCTCGCGCCGAGCGAGCGAGCGCTTCATGCAGCGCTACTACCGGGCAGTCAAGTCGGTGACCCAGCTGAACACCATCGTGCTGCAGAACATCGCCTCATCGGCGGCGGCGGCGGCGGCGGGCGTTGTGGCCCCGCCCCGTGTGCTTGACGAGCACTTCCAGGTGCTGCACGACCTGCTCGATGCGCGCGACGAAGAGGTCTTTCAGCGTCACCCGGGCGCGATCCTCGAGAGCTTCCGCTGGCTGCAGCGCGATAGTGCGCTGCAGGGAATGAGCGCGCGCACCCTGCGCGGGCTGTGGCGATCGCGCCTGAGCATCGGCCGCGAGTACCGCGCCTCGGCGGCCAACCGGGCCTGTTTTCTCGAACTGCTCCAATCGCATCGCGGCATCGTGCACGAACTGCGGCGAATGAATCAGTACGGCATTCTGGGCCGCTACATACCGGCCTTCGGGCGCATCGTCGGACAAATGCAGCACGACCTCTTTCATGTCTACACGGTCGACCAGCACATCCTCATGGTGGTGCGTAATGTGCGCCGCTTCACGATGGCCGAATTCAGCCACGAGTATCCCGAGTGCTCGCGCCTCATCGCCAACCTGGACCGCGCGTGGCTGCTCTACGTGGCAGCCCTCTTTCACGACATTGCCAAGGGACGCGGCGGCGATCACTCCCGGCTCGGGTGCAAGGACGCAGCCCGTTTCTGCCGCGCCCACGGCCTGTCGCGCGAGGACACGCGCCTCGTGACCTTTCTGGTTGAGCATCACCTCACGATGTCATCGGTCGCGCAGAAGGCCGACCTCACCGACCCCGATGTGATCGGCAGCTTTGCCCGCCTGGTGGGCGACAAGCGCCACCTTACTGCGCTCTACCTGCTCACCGTGGCCGACATCCGCGGCACGAGCCCCAAGGTCTGGAATGCCTGGAAGGCCAAGCTGCTCGAAGACTTGTATCGGCTGACGCTGCGCCACCTGGACAACGGCAAGCCTGAATTGGACCGCGACATCGAACACAAGCAGGCCGAAGCGTTACGACTGCTGCGCCTCTACGCCATCGACGACAGTGCCAAGGATGCGCTCTGGCGCCAGCTCGACGTGGCCTATTTCCTGCGCCACGATGCCCAGGAAATCGCCTGGCACGCACGGGTCCTGAACTACCGCGTTGACAGCCCGAGCGCCGTGGTGAAGACCCGCCTGGCCCCTTTTGACGAGGGCATCCAGGTGCTGGTCTACACACGCGACCAGCGCGATCTGTTTGCCCGCCTCTGTGGCTGCTTCGAGGGCCTGCGACTGAGCATCATCGAGGCCAAGATCCACACAACGCGCCACGGCTATGCGCTCGACTCGTTCTACGTGCTCTCGGCCGATCGCGACACGGCGCACCGTGACCTCATGTCCCTCATCGAGCATCAACTCGAGCAGATGCTGACCAGCCCACGGCCGTTGCCGACGCCCTCGCGAGGGCGCCTGTCGCGCCAGCTGGTGCATTTTCCAATGCAGCCGCAGGTGGAATTGCATCCCGACGAGAAAGGTCGCTACTGGTCGCTGTCGGTGATATCGGGCGACCGCCCGGGGCTTCTCTACGCCATTGCCCGGGTGTTTGCCAAATACGGCATCAACCTGCACAACGCGCGGGTCAATACGCTGGGCGAACGCGCCGAAGACGTCTTTCTCATCGACGGCGAAGTGCTGTTCAACCCCAACATGGTGATCTCGCTCGAAACCGAGCTCATCGACACCCTGCGCTGAACGAACGCGCTCGGGGAGCAGCCAGAACACACTCGGCGCACACGCAGGCCAGGATCAACGCCCAGCGCTTTGCCAGTCGGGAAAGAGCATGTCGGTAAAGCCGAACTGGCGCATGTCGCGAATGCGCTGCGGGTAGAGCACACCCAGCAGATGATCCACCTCGTGCTGTACGACACGCGCATGAAAGCCCTCGACGGTGCGCTCGAAGCGCACCCCTTGGGCATCAAAGCCCGCATAGTGCAGTCGCTGCCAGCGCGGCACCACGCCGCGCATGCCGGGCACCGACAGGCAACCCTCCCACCCGGCCTGCTCCTCATCACCCAGCGGCGTGAGTTCCGGGTTGATCAGTACCGTGAAGGGCACCGCCGGCGCGTCCGGGTAGCGCGGGTTGTTGGCCGAACCAAAGATCACCACCTGCAGCGACACGCCGATCTGCGGCGCGGCGAGCCCCGCGCCCTCTTCGTCAGCCATGGTGTCACGCATGTCCTGGAGCAGTTCTGCCAGTTCGGGGGTACCAAATGCGGTGACGGGCTCAGCGTGCTGCAGCAGCAACGGATGACCCATGCGCAGCAGTTCGCGAACCATGCGCTAGCCTCCAGCGACACGGTGTGCCGCCGCAACCAGCACCCGTTGCACCCTTGCAAGCGCGGTTTCCAGCGTGCCCTTCAACGCGTCAAGGCGAATGCCGTGCTCGCTCGCGCCCAGTCCGGCGGCAGGGTTGACCACCACCGCCAGTGCCGCATAGTCCAGTGCCAGTTCGCGCGCCAGGCCGGCCTCTGGCATGCCGGTCATGCCGACCAGATCGCAACCATCGCGAGCCAGTCGACGAATTTCGGCCGCGCTCTCCAGGCGTGGCCCCTGGGTGGCTGCGTAGGTCGCCCGGTCGATGAGTGGTTCGCCACAGTCGGCCGCCGAGCGCGCAATCAGGGTTCGCACCGCACCGCTGTAGGGCTCGGTGAAATCGACATGCTGCACCGATTGGTCTGCGCCCTCGAAGAAGGTGCAGTCACGCCCCCAGGTGTAATCGATGATCTGGTCAGGCAGCACGAGCACGCCTGGCACGCAATCGGTACGGATGCCCCCGACCGAGGCAATGGCAATGACCTGCGTCACGCCCACCTCGCGCAGCGCCCAGATGTTGGCCCGGTAGTTCACCTCATGGGGCGCAATCGTGTGGCCATACCCGTGCCGGGCCAGAAACGCCACCGGGCAGCCGTCGAGTTCGCCAAAGGTAACCGGGCAAGAAGGTTCACCGTAGGGGGTGCGTACCGCGCGACGCGCGGTCACGACGAGCCCACCCAGTCTCGATAGACCGCTACCGCCGATGATGGCTAGCATCAGGCCCCCTTCATCGCGTAGATGGCTGGCAGATTGCGCCAGAACCCGCCGGCGTCCAGGCCACACCCGAACACGAACCGGTCAGGCAGGGTAATCCCGAGAAAGTCCGGAGCAACCGGCTTTTCACGATTGAGGTGCTTCTCGGCCAGCACCGCCAGCGAAACGCTGAGTGCGCCCTTTTCCAGCACCTTGTCGCGTATGGCTCCCAGGGTCACACCGGCATCAAGGATGTCGTCGACGATGATGACATGCCGCCCGGCCACGTTGTCCGAGGGCAGCATGCGCCACACGATGTCGCGTCCCGTCAGCCCTTCGCCATAGCGCGAGGCATGTACATAATCGAGGGTGAGCGGAAAGGCGAGCTTGGCAAGCAGCTTGCCACAGAAGAACACGCCACCGTTCATCACGCACAGCACCAGGGGAAACTGCTCGGCATAACGAGCCCCGATAGCCGCTGCCACCGATACGATGGCCTGCTCGACCTGCTCGGCAGAGGCGATCAGATCGGCCTCCTCCAGCAGCTTCCATGCCGCGAGCGCAGAAGGATCCACTCAGAGTGTCCTCACGTACTGCGTGAATTCGGCCCCGACTTCAGGGTGTTTCATGCCCAGTTGCAGCGTTGCCTTGAGATAACCGAGCTTGGAGCCGCAATCATAACGTGTGCCCTCGAAGCGGTAGGCCAGCACGCGCTCTTCTCCCATCAGCGCGGCAATGCCGTCGGTGAGCTGAATTTCGCCACCGGCCCCGGGCTTGACATGCGCCAGGTGATGAAAAATGCGCGGGGTCAGCACATAGCGTCCGATCACGGCCAGCGTCGAGGGAGCCTCTTCGGGGCGTGGCTTCTCGACGATCGCAGAAACATCCTCGAGTCGATCGGCAAACGGGCGGGTCCGCACGATGCCGTAGGAACTGGTCTGCTCGCGCGGCACGTCCTGCACGCCAAGCATCGAGGACCCATGGCGGGCAAACTCGGCGGCCATCTGACTCGCCACCGGGGTCTCGCTGTCGATGAAATCATCGGCCAGCATCACCAGAAACGGCTCATCGCGCACCACCGGCTGCGCACAGAGCACGGCATGCCCAAGCCCGAGCGGCTCGGACTGGCGGATATAGATGCAATTGACGTTGCGGGGGAGGATCGATCGGATGATCTCGAGCAACTGGGTCTTGCCGCGCGCTTCGAGGTCGGCCTCCATCTCCGGTGCCTTGTCGAAGTGATCGGCAATAGCCCGTTTGTGCCGACCGGTGATGAACACCAGATCGGTGACCCCGGCTGCGACGACCTCTTCCACCGCGTACTGGATCAGCGGCTTGTCGACAATGGGCAGCATTTCCTTCGGGTTGGCCTTGGTGGCCGGCAGAAACCGACTGCCGAAACCGGCGACCGGAAAGACCGCAATGCGGATGGGAGGCTTCATAGGGGCTTTCAGTCTGAAGAAAGGGGCGATCTGGAAGACAGGCGAAGGCCGATCTTAACCGCTTGACGATGACACGAGTTGCCGTAACTGCGCCTCGGTGATCACACTCACCCCAAGGGTTTCGGCACGGGTGAGCTTGGAGCCCGCATCGGCACCGGCCACCACATGGCTGGTCTTTCGCGATACCGAGCCTGTGACCTTGCCACCGGCTGCCTCGATGAGCGCAGTGGCCGCCTCGCGCGAGAGCGCCGGCAGGGTGCCGGTGAGCACGAAGGTGAGCCCGCGCAGGGGCAGTTCGGCATCGGTGGCTGGCAACTCGGGTATGGGCCAACTGAGGCCCCCGGCGCGCAACGCAGCCACCACACTGCGGTTGTGCGGCTCGTCAAAGAACTGCCTGATGGACAAGGCCACCACCGGCCCGACATCGGGCACGGCGGTCAGCGCATCGACATCGGCAGCCAGAATGGCATCGATGTCGCGAAAGTGCAGCGCGAGATCGCGCGCGGTTGCCTCACCCACGTTGCGTATGCCCAGCGCAAACACGAAGCGCTCGAGCCGGGTCTGACGCGAAGCATCGATGGCCGTCACCAGGTTGGCAGCCGACTTCTCGCCCATGCGCTCAAGCCCGGCGAGCGTCGCCGTATCGAGCCGGTAGAGATCGGCCGGGGTGTGAACCAGATCGGCATCGACCAGCTGTTCCACCAGCTTGTCGCCCAGCCCCTCGATATCCATTGCCCGTCGCGAGGCAAAGTGCACAAGCGCCTGCTTGCGCTGGGCAGCACAGAACAGTCCCCCCGAGCAGCGTGCCACTGCCTCCTCGGGCAGTCGAACCACCGCCGACCCGCACACCGGGCAGGCGAGCGGCAGGGTGAACGCGACGGCATCGGCAGGACGGCGCTCGAGCACAGGCGCCACCACTTCGGGGATGACATCGCCTGCACGCCGAACGATGACCGTATCGCCGATGCGGATGTCCTTGCGCCGCAGCTCATCTTCATTGTGCAGCGTGGCATTGGAGACGGTTACCCCGCCGACAAACACCGGCTTCAGACGCGCCACCGGCGTGATCGCACCGGTGCGTCCCACCTGCACCTCGATCGCGAGCACCTCGGTGGTGGCCTCTTCGGCCGGAAACTTGTGCGCGATCGCAAAGCGGGGGGCGCGGGCAATGAAACCCAGACGGCGTTGATCGGCCAGGGCATCCACCTTGTACACCACCCCATCAACATCGAAGGCAAGGTCCGCGCGGCGCGCTCCCATGCGATCGAAGTAAGCCATCAGACCCTCGGCCCCCATCACCCGGGCTCGCTCGTCGCACACCGGCAGCCCAAGTTCGCGCAGCCAGTCAAGCGTCAGCCAGTGGGTAGCCAGACCCGGGGTCTGTGCAGCATCGCCCACGCCATAACAGAAAAAACGCAGCGATCGCTCGGCTGTCACCTTCGAATCGAGCTGACGCAAGCTGCCGGCCGCCGCATTGCGCGGATTGACGAACGGCTTTTCACCACGCTCGAGCGCACGCTCATTGAGCCTGGCAAAGTCGCGCTTGAACATCAGCACTTCGCCACGAACCTCGAGCCGTTGCGGCAGCCCGGCGCCGCGCAGGCGAAGCGGAATCGCCCCCACGGTGCGCAGATTGGCCGTGACATCCTCGCCTGTGAGCCCGTCGCCGCGGGTAGCCCCCTGGACGAAGAGGCCCCCTTCGTAGATCAGGCTGATCGCAAGGCCATCGAACTTGGGTTCGGCCACATAGGCAACCGGCCCATCGCCCGGTGCGCTGCCGGCCAGGCCTTCGCGTACCCGGCGATCGAACATCGCCACCTCCTCGCGATCGAAGGCATTGCTGAGCGAGAGCATCGGCGACGGGTGGCTGACCTGCGTGAAGCCTGCCAGCGGCGCCCCGCCCACGCGCTGGGTGGGTGAATCGGCTCGCTGCAGTTCGGGGTGGGCGGCCTCGATCTGGAGCAACTCGCGAAACAGCCGGTCGTATTCGGCGTCGCTGATACTCGGATCGTCGAGCACGTAATAGCGATGGCTGTGCTCATCGAGGAGCGCACGCAACTGCTGGGCGCGCTCGGGCGCGTCCGGGGGTGCAGTCGCCGACCGTGTTGCGTGCGAGACCGGGTCAACCATCGTTGCGGTACCCGGCAACCTCAAGAAAACAGACGCAGTGCCAGCGTCGAGCCGGCAGGAACGCCCAGAGCCGAGAGGCTCGCACGCACCCGAGCAACCTCGGCGCCAATCGAGCCGAGCGCAGTCGGACTCACCGGGCGCTGGTTGTCATCGACCAGCTCGCCTTCAACCACGCGCGCGACGTCGCGGGCAAAGTCGACAAAGGCCTCGAAGGCGGCCGGCAGATCGGGCGCACGCGCCACGTCCATCGCGAGCGAAATGCCGCGCGTGGAGAGCCTGGCAAGTTCATCCGGGGCAAACGTCACCTCCTCGAGATTGGCGATGCTGAAGCACTCGGCACCGGTGCTCGTGGTCACATGGAAGCGACCGTCGGCCGCCAGTTCGCCACCGGCAATTGCCACGGCCTGCGCAATCACGCCCACGGCAAAGGGCGGACCACTGCGCTTCACCACATTGAGTCCGATCTGGATGTCCAGATCGGCAATCGCCCGGTCCAGTTCGATGGCGCCGCGCAAGGCTTCGGCACGCGGCGGGAATTCGATCTCGCCCACCAGCGTGGTGCTGAGCGACTGCAGGTCCTGGCAGAACGCGAGCAGTTCCTCCTCGGTGGCCGGCCCCTGGCGATTGGCCAGTTGCAAGCCCACCCGAACACACTGATAAGAACGGCTGGGCGCCAGGGCCTCCCAGCGCTCATCGCGATCCGACCAGCCCTCCCAGGCCACCCGACGCAGACCACGCAGCACCTCGGCCGAGCGGCGAAGCACTTCCTCACCCGGATGTGCCGCGATGAATTCAAGCCGCGCGATATAGTCGATGCGGGCATCCAGACCCACCGGCGGCGCCTCGGTCACGACCGCCCCGGTTTCGGTCGTATCGACCACAGCAGCCCCGGCGGCAGGCGCGCCCAGATGGTGTTCGACGCCGTGATCGCGCACAGCACCCTCGTTCTGGGCAGACTCGCCAACGCCGCCCGCGGCCATCCGATCGGCCTCGGCAGCCTCACGGTCGGCACGGATCAGTCGCGCCTCCTGGGTCTTGTTGAAGACGAGAATGCCGAGTACGACAACGCACCCGACCGCAATCAGCGCAATCTGGAGGTCGCTCATGCTGGCTCGCTCAACTTCAGCGCCTGCTCCATGTCGACGGCAACGATTCTCGAGACACCTTGTTCCTGCATGGTCACCCCCACCAGTTGATTGGCCAGTTCCATGGTGATCTTGTTGTGGCTGATAAAGAGAAACTGTGTGTCCTTGGACATCTGACGGACAAGATTGCAGAACCGTTCGGTATTGGCATCGTCAAGCGGCGCATCGACCTCATCGAGCAGACAGAACGGCGCTGGATTGAGCTGGAAGAGCGAAAAGATGAGCGATGTGGCGGTGAGCGCCTTCTCGCCACCCGATAATAGCTGGATCGAGCTGTTCTTCTTGCCCGGGGGCTGCGCCATCACCTGCACGCCAGCATCGAGGATCTCGTCGCCGGTCATCACCAGACGCGCCTGTCCACCGCCAAAGAGCGCCGGGAACATCGCCGAAAAGTTGGCGTTCACGGCGTCAAAGGTCTGCTGCAGCAGACTGCGGGTTTCCAGGTCGATGCGCCTGATTGCGTTCTCGAGCGTGGTCAGTGCCTCGGCCAGATCGGTCGCCTGGGCGTCGAGAAAGGCCTTGCGCTCGGTGCTTGTGGTGAGTTCATCGAGCGCCGCCATGTTGATCGCGCCCAACGCATTCATCTGCTGAGCCAGGCGGTTGATCTCATTTTGCAGCGTCGACAGACGCAGCGCGCGCCCTCCGGACTGTGCAATCGCGTTTGCGTGGGCCTCGACCGCTTCGAGGTCGGCTTGCGCGGCGGCGAGCTGCTCGGCAAACTGCTCGCCGGCCAGTCGGGCCGCCTGCTCCTTGAGCCGCATCTCGGCAATACCCTCACGCAGCGGCCCCAAGCGCTGTTCGGCCTCGAGACGCTCGGTTTCGGTCGTGCGCAAGCTGGCGGTAATGGCCTCGAGCGCATCACGCGCGGCCGACAGACGCGCCTCGATGTCGCGACGTTCGCCCAGACGCTTCTGCAAATCGAGCTTGAGCGGCCCATCGACCAGCGCGACCAGTTCGTTGCGCACCGACCGCTCGGCGAGCGTAGTGGTGGCAATCTGCTCGACCACGCTCGCTAGCGAGCGACCGGTCTCGGCCAGCTTCGACTCAGCCTCTCGTACGGCAAACCGTGCTTCCTGGGCCGCGCGCTCAGCCATGCGAAGCGCATTGCGATGCTCGCCCAGTTCGCGATCAGCCTGCTGCTGCAAAGCAAGCACGCGCTGCACGAGCGCCTGCGCCTCGGCACGCGTATTGCGCTGCGTGCTGGCGAGCGACTCGTGGCCGGCGGCGGTCTCGTCAAGGCGCGCCCGCTCGGCAGCAAGCGCCACCAACTCGCGTTCGATTTCAGCCGATCGCAACTGCCCCCGTTCGGTGAGTTCGCGCTGTCGACTCATCACCAGTTCGGCCTTGTGGCTTGCATCGCGCACCGCCGCGATCGTCGATTGCAAGGCAGAGACACGCCCGCGAAGGCCACCGAGCGCGAGATCCTGGGCGACCAGCGTGCTGCGCGCGAGCGCAAGGGCTGTGGCGAGTGACTCGCCCTCGCCGGCCAGGCGCTCGATCTCGCGCTTTCGCACCAGCACGTTGGCATCCCCCGAGGGGCCGCCGTGAAACACCAGAGCGCCGCGCTCGAACACGCGGCCTTCGCGATCGACCCAGCGCCCTTGAGGAATGGCAGCGCCGGCGGCAAGAGGGGCATCGAGAAGCGCATGACCCGAGAGCCAGACGCGCAGGAGGCGGTCAAAGCCCGGTACACGGCCAGTCACGCAATCGGCCAGAGTGCGCACCGCCAGGGGCTCATTCGCGGGGGTAAGCGCGGGAGCACTATCGGGGGTAGACGCGGCCACTTGCGCCTCGGCGGCATCCGCTGTCACCAGAGCAAGGCTGCCGGGGGCTGGATCAGCCGCAGCGGTAGCGAGCATCGCGCCATCGACCACCAGGGCATGCAGACGCTCGCGCAACACGGCCTCGACCGCGCGCTCCCAGCCGGCTTCGACATTGATCTGTTGCCAGAGCTTTTCAGCCGTACCCAGCCTGTGTCGCGCGATCCAGGCCGCGAGCCCGCCCTCGGGCGGCTGGCCGTCACGCAGGCTGCGCAAGGTGGCCAGACGCGACTGTAAAGCGCTCGCCTCGCGTCCCAGTTCATCGACCCGCTGGGCGCTCGACGTGCGTGCCACTTCGAGTCCGGGCAAGGCCAGAGTCAGCACCTGCAGGTCATCCTGCAGGCGTACTCGTTGGGCGGCATGCCCCGACAGACTCGAGGCCGTCGACTGCATCAGGGCTTGATCAGGCCGGGGCAAGGCGTCGCGCTCGCTGCGCAGGCGGGCAACCCGTGCATCACCCTGCTCGGCCAGACGCAGTGCGCCGGTGCGGCGCGCCTCCTCGACCTGCAAGCTGCGTTCGGCCTCGGCCACCGCAGCACGTGCCGCAGCCACCCCCTGCTGCGCGCTGCGCAGGGCCTGCTCATGCCCCTGGATGCCCGATTCGGCCCGTGCAAGCCGGCCATCGGCCGCCTCGGCCTCGACCACCAGGCTGCGCTGGCGCGCCGACCACATCTGGATGGCCTCGCCCAGTTCGAACTGGGCGCGGCCGGCGCGGTCCAGTGCGAGCACATGCTGCGTGCCCTGGGCAAGCAAGCGCTGACGCGTCTCACCGATATGCTTCAGCTCAGACTCCAGGCGCGAGATCTCGGCATTGACCGCATAGAGCTCGCCCTGGATCGCGTTGGTGGCGTCACCCGCGGCATAGTGGCTGACCCGGGTCTGCTCGAGCCGCCGCTCGACCTCACGCAGGGCTGCGGTGAAGGCTTCGATCTCGTTCTCGATGCGCTGCACATCGGCGCTGATGCGTGCCGCATCCTGCGCCGACTCCTGCTGACGCAACCACCAGAGCAAATGCTGCTTCTGGGTCTGCTCGGCCTTGAGCGCACCGAAGGTGCGTGCCACCTCGGCCTGATGCGCGAGTTTTTCGATCTGCCCGCCCAGTTCGCGCTGGATGTCAGACACGCGCGCGAGGTTCTCGCGGGTGTCCTCCATGCGCGCCTCGGTCTCGCGCCGGCGCTCCTTGTACTTGGATATGCCGGCGGCCTCCTCGAGGAAGACCCGCAACTCTTCGGGCTTGGCCTCGATGACGCGCGAGATCATGCCCTGCTCGATGATGGCATAGGCCCGCGGCCCGACGCCGGTACCCAGAAAGATGTCCTGGATGTCGCGACGGCGTACCGCTGAATTGTTGATGAAGTAGCCCGAGTCGCCGTCCCGCTGCAGCACCCGCTTCACCGAGATCTCGGCGTACTGCGACCACTGCCCTGCGGCGCGGCCCATTGAATTGTCGAATACGAGTTCGACGCTCGCACGCGCCACCGGCTTGCGCTGCATCGAACCGTTGAAGATGACATCCTGCATCGACTCGCCCCGCAGGGCCGAGGCACGCGATTCGCCCAACACCCAACGAACGGCATCAATGAGGTTGGATTTCCCACACCCATTGGGACCCACCACGCCCACCAGATTGCCCGGAATGGCGATGGAGGTCGGGTCGACGAAGGATTTGAATCCGGCGAGCTTGAGATGTGTGAGGCGCACGAGCGATTGGGTCAGGGGCGGCAAGCAGGCACAGCATGCAGGAGCGGGGTCTGGCAAACCACGGTCTGTCGCCATGGTCGTTTATAATAACACTCCGTCCCGAAGGCGCTCTCCGCGAGGCGACGGCCCTGGCAGGTGCAAGACCGCGTCTGCTCTACCCCACTTGATACCCAATCCATGGCCACCGCACCTTCGAACGAACTGCAGACCTTCCCCAACCCGAGTCCGGCGCGCGACTTCCTCATTCACATCGACATGCCCGAGTTCAGTTGCCTGTGCCCGCTCACCGGACAGCCCGACTTCGCCAATCTGGTGCTCGACTACGTCGCTGACCGCAAGTGCGTGGAATTGAAGAGCCTCAAGCTCTACATGTGGTCGTTCAGGAACGAAGGCGCCTTTCACGAGGCCGTCACCAACAAGATGCTCGATGATCTGGTGGCAGCCACCAAACCACGCTTCATGCGCATGACCGCACGTTTCTTCGTACGGGGCGGGGTCTACACCACCGTTGTGGCCGAGCACCGCAAGCGCGGCTGGAAGTCCACCATCGAGATACCCGAGTTGCGTTTCGACCGTGCCGTGAGCGTGGTCTAGGAGCCCCCATGAACCGCGACCTCGAGCGTCTGCAGCCCTACCCGTTCGAGAAGTTGCGCGCGCTCCATGCGGCAGCGCCGCACACCGGTGGCCTGCGTGCCGTGAACCTGTCGATCGGCGAGCCCAAGCACCCGACGCCTACCTTCATCCGCGAAGCCCTGTCGGCCAACCTCGATGGGCTCTCGGCCTACCCGCCCACCATCGGTAGCCTCGCCCTTCGCGAGGCCATTGCCGACTGGCTCGCTGCCCGCTTTGCCGTTCCGCGCCCCGATCCGGCGCGTCAGGTGCTGCCGGTGAACGGCTCGCGCGAAGCCCTCTTTGCCTTCGCCCAGGTGGTGCTCGATCGCACCGCATCCCCTGTCGTGGTGTGCCCAAATCCGTTCTATCAGATCTACGAAGGGGCGGCGCTCCTCGGTGGCGCCGAACCCTGGTTCGTGAATTCGGTGGCCGAGAACGACTTTCGGATCGACTACGCGAGCGTCCCCGAGAGCGTCTGGGCGCGCACGCAACTCCTCTTTGTGTGCTCACCGGGCAACCCCACCGGCAAGGTGATGACTCAATCCGAATGGTCACACCTTTTCGAACTCTCTGACCGATACGGCTTCACCATCGCCGCTGACGAATGCTATTCGGAGATCCACTTCGACGAAGCGCACCCGCCGCTGGGGGCACTGCGCGCCGCTCAGGTGTGCGGGCGGACTGATTACACACGCCTGGTGGTGTTCTCGAGCCTGTCGAAGCGGTCCAACGTACCGGGCATGCGATCGGGCTTTGTTGCCGGCGATGCGCAACTGATGCAGCGTTTTCTGCTCTACCGCACCTATCACGGCAGCGCGATGAGCCCGGTGGTGCAAGCCGCCAGCGCCGCCGCCTGGCGCGACGAGGCCCATGCCGCCGAGAACCGTCGTCTCTATGCCGCCAAGTTTGCGAGCACCGTGCCGCTCGTGGCCGCCACGCTGGGGGCCTACCAACCCGACGGTGGCTTCTACCTGTGGTTGAACACACCCTTCTCCGATGTCGACTTTGCCCGCCGACTGCATGCCGAATGCCATGTCGACGTGCTGCCCGGCAGCTACCTTGCGCGGCCAGCCGGTGGCATCAACCCGGGTGAAAACCGCATTCGCATCGCGCTCGTCGCGAGCGAGGCCGAGTGCGTCGAAGGGGTAACCCGCATCGCCCGTTTTGCCGAAAGCCTCTGACGTACCCCTCCTTTTTTGCAATCACGCCAGGATGCCCTGACATGTCGAACCCGTTCAGCCAGTACCAGTCCACCATCGATGCCGCCTGGGACAAGCGCGCCGAAATCGGCTCGCAAAGCCCGGAACCCGCCTTGCGCGAAGCGGTTGCCGCCGTGATCGGCGGCCTCGATAGCGGCGCACTGCGGGTGGCCTCGAAAGTCGACGGAAAGTGGGTAACCCTCGAGTGGGTCAAGAAGGCGGTGCTGCTCTCGTTCCGCTTGCAGGACAACGCCGTAATGCAATCCGGTGCCCTGCAGTTCTACGACAAGGTGCCCACCAAATTCACCAACTACACCGCCGCCGACTTTGCCGCGGGTGGATTTCGTGTCGTGCCGCCCGCGGTGGCGCGGCGCGGCGCCTTCGTGGCCCGCAACGTCGTGCTGATGCCCTCCTACGTGAACATCGGCGCCTATGTCGACGAAGGCACCATGGTCGACACCTGGGCTACCGTGGGCTCCTGCGCCCAGATCGGTCGCAACGTGCACCTCTCGGGTGGCGTAGGTATCGGCGGGGTGCTCGAACCGCTGCAGGCCAACCCGGTGATCATCGAGGACAACTGCTTCATCGGGGCGCGCTCCGAAATCGTCGAGGGCGTCATCGTCGAAGAGAACTCGGTGATCTCGATGGGCGTGTTCATCGGCACCAGCACGCGCATCTACGACCGGGCTACCGGCAGCATCACCTACGGCCGGGTGCCCTCGGGCTCGGTGGTGGTACCGGGCTCGCTCCCCTCGGCCGATGGCAGCTACAGTCTCTACTGCGCCGTCATCGTGAAGCGGGTCGATGCCAAGACCCGCGCCAAGACGAGCATCAACGAACTGCTGCGCGGCGACTGAGCACAACGATGAAGATTGCTGCGGGCCAAGCCCGTGCACTGGCTGAGGCGCTCATCAAGCGCCGTTCGGTTACCCCCGATGATGCTGGCTGCCAGGCGTTGATTGCCGAGCGTCTTGCGAAGATCGGCTTTGTCTGCAAGCCGGCCGATTCGCGCGGGGTCTCCAACCTGTGGGCCGAGCGCGGCGCCTCGGGCCCGCTCTTTTGCTTTGCGGGTCACACCGACGTGGTACCGGCTGGCCCTGCTTCGATGTGGAACTCAGACCCCTTCGTGCCCACAGAGCGTGATGGCTTTCTCTACGGGCGTGGCGCCGCCGACATGAAGACCTCGATTGCGGCCTTCATCGTGGCGGTCGAAGCCTTCGTGGCAGCGCGACCCGACCACGCCGGCCGGATTGCGTTGCTGCTCACCTCCGATGAAGAAGGCCCTGCCATCGACGGTACCGTGCGCCTGGTCGAGCAGATGCAGACCGACGGTCGCCGCATCGACTGGTGCGTGGTGGGTGAGCCCACATCAGCCAGCACGCTCGGCGACATGATCAAGAACGGTCGACGTGGTTCGCTCTCGGCCGACCTGTCGGTGAAGGGCATCCAGGGACACGTAGCCTATCCGCACCTGGCGCGCAACCCGATCCATCAGGTTGCCCCGGCGCTGGCCGAACTGGCCGCCACCGAATGGGATACAGGCAGCGAATACTTTCCGGCTACCACCTTCCAGATCTCGAATATGCACGCCGGCACCGGCGTGGGCAACGTGATTCCGGGCGAGTGCCTGGTGCAGTTCAACTTCCGCTTCTCAACCGAGAGCCCGCCCGAACGTCTGAAGGAGCGAGTGCGTGCCGTGCTCGACCGCTACTCGCTCGAGTATTCGCTGCAGTGGACGCTCTCGGGGATGCCTTTTCTCACCCCGCGCGGCACGCTGGTAGAGGCCATCTCGGCGGCCATTCACGACGAGTTGGGCATCGTGCCGGAACTCTCCACGACGGGGGGTACCTCCGATGGCCGCTTCATCGCCGCGGTCTGCGACCAGGTGGTGGAATTTGGCCCGGTAAACCTGTCGATCCACAAGGTGAACGAGCACATCGCGCTCGATGCCATCGACACGCTCGCAGCCATCTACATGAGGCTGCTCGAGCGGTTGCTGGCGGCGTGAGCGTGGCGCCTCGGCAAAGCGTTGCCTCGAGCCAATCGGTCAGCGAAAAAGCCGGCGCTGGTTCGAGTGCGGGTTCGGTGATCGACAGCCTTGCGAGCCGATTCAGGCGGGCACGGTTGCATCATGGCCATGGGGCCACCGATGCCGAGACCGAAGCCTTCTGGCTGGTGGCCTGGGCACTGAAGCTCGACTTTGCAACCCTTGACGCCACGCTCGAGCAGCCCGTGTCGGCGGCAGCACTGCGTCGCATGGGCACCATCGCAGAAGAACGCATCGCAACGCGCACGCCTCTGGCCTATCTGCTGGGTGAAGCCTGGCTCGGCCCCTGGCGCTTTCACGTCGACCGTCGGGTGATCGTTCCGCGCTCCTTCATCGCGCCCATGCTCATGGCGCAGATGGCGCCGTGGATCAAGCGCCCTGGGTCGGTGAAGCGCGCACTCGACCTGTGCACCGGTTCAGGCTGCCTTGCCATCGTTGCAGCGCATGCGTTTCCGGATGCGCAGGTCGACGCGGTCGACCTCTCGGGCCACGCGCTCCAGGTTGCACGGCGCAACGTCAAGGCGCACGTGCTCGAGGAACGGGTGGCGCTGCACAAGGGTAACCTCTTCGCACCGCTTGCGGCCAAGCGCTATGAGCTCATCGTCACCAACCCGCCTTACGTGAAAGCGACAGCAATGGCCCGCCTGCCGGCCGAGTATCGAGCCGAACCAGCAATGGCGCTGGCGGGTGGCAAGGATGGTCTTGATCTGGTGGCCCGCATCTTCGCGCAGGCTTCCCGGCACCTCACGCCGAAAGGTCTGCTCGTCATGGAAACCGGCCACCAGCGCGCCGCAGTGGAGCGACGCTGGCCGCGCCTGCCGCTCACATGGGCCGATGTGGCCGACGGCGGCATCGTCTGCCTGATCAGCCGCGACGCGCTTGAGGCGTTTTCGGTCGGCTGAGGATGGGACTGGTGGCCGCGTTGTGCCCGTGCGGACGCGATCCTGTCAGAGCTCAACAGGCCTGAACAACGGGGACGTGTGCGGTGTCACGGAAGTAGACCTCATCAGTGTGCAGCGCGAGCCATCTGACGCGCAGCCGCCCTGTCAGATAGCCACCCATGCCGGAAGCCAGGACTTGGGTCACACTGATCCACACGATGACGGAGATACCGATGTTCGCTGCACTGACCCCTGCGCGGGTCCAAGGCGAAATCGACGACAGGCCCAAGCCCAAACCGAGTACCCGGAGAATCATGGATAAAGCGGCAGCGGCGGCTACGATAGCCCCCCATGACACTGCGCTCGCCACGGCACCGGGATCTGAAAATGCGGCGCTCGGCAGGGGGCGAACATGCTCGATATCGTCAGCAGTCGCAGCATGAGCAGTAGCCATCATGAATCCTCAAGGGGAGTGGAGCAATGAGGACTCTATGGACGCGTCAAACCTGGGTCTGTGCGACAGCGAACGATCGAGAGGGTCAGCCGTTTGCTGACCTGTCTGCGTTGCGAACCGTCATGCGGTGAAGCGGGCGGATGCTCGCCCTACTCCACTCGAGCCCCTGAGGCCTTGATCGCCTCGCTCCAGAGCCGTATGTCGGCCTCCAACGTGCGCGAAAACGCTGCTGGCGTCCCGCCCACGGGGTCGACGCCGATGGCCTCGAGGCGCGCCACGAAACCTGCATCGCGAGTAGCGATGTCCAGTTCGCGCGCAATCCGATCGATGATCGCAGTCGGCGTGCGCGCCGGTGCAGCAATGCCGTTCCATGTGTTGGTCCGAAAACCCGGAAACCCCTGTTCGGCCACCGTAGGCACACCGGGCATCGAGGCAGCACGCCGCTCTCCCGACACCGCAATGACCCGCACCCGGGGGCTGGCTGCATGCGGCAGCACCTCGGCCAGATTGCCGAAGTACATGGGGATGTGCCCGGCGAGGACATCAGCCAGGGCCGGCCCGCCGCCTTTGTAGGGCACATGCTCCATCTGCACCCCGGCACGAGCCAGCAGCAAGGCAAGCGTCAGGTGACTCACCGTACCGCTGCCCGCAGACCCGTAGGACACCTTCCCCGGGTTCTCGCGTGCATGGGCAAGGAGGGTCTTCAGATCGCGCGAGGGCACCATGTCGTTGACGGCGAGGGCCAGCACGTTCGAGCCCACGATCAGGACCGGGGCAAAGTCGCGTACCGGGTCATAAGGCGTGCGGGTCATCTGCGGCAAGATCGCCATCTGCGGCAGCGATGCCGTCAGCAAGGTGTAACCATCGGGGCTTGCGTGCATCACATATTCGGCCGCAATGGCCCCATTGGCACCGGGCCGATTGTCGACCACCACCGGCTGCCCGAGGCGCGCCGTGAGCCACTCGGCACTCATGCGGGCGATGGCATCGGTGACCCCACCCGGGGTAAAGGGCACCACCAGGCGTAGTGCCTTCTGCGGCCAGACTTGCGCAAGCGCAATCGAGGGATGAAGAGCCACCGTGCAGGCGAGCAAGGCGGCAGCAAGCGATACGCGGGCAGCAGGGTTCAGGTAGCGCAAGAAACGCATTGCAGGGGCCAGAGACACGACAGCACTCCATGAAGAGCGACACGAGGCGGGCGCAGCACGCGTGGATCTGTCCTTGACGCACGCCTCAACCCCATCCTACGATCGAGCGCCAACGATGGTCAAACCCGCCGTCGTGCGCAGCCAGCCTGTATCGTGCAGCCTGTCGCCTGTTTCAATCGTTTCAACCGTTTCAACAAGGCATTCACCCGTGAGCAGTCCGCATCTCATCGTCGCAGGTTCTGGTCCGGTCGGGGTTGTCGCAGCCCTGCTCGCCTCGCAACAGGGTTTCCGTGTGACGCTCCTCGAGGAAGCCGCCGCGGTCGACACCAACCCGCGTGCAGCCACCACCCACCCGTCAACCCTCGAGATGATTGCCCGACTGGGCATCATCGATGAGTTCATCGCAGCCGGTCTCACCGCACGGCACTTCGAATTCTGGGATCGCGTCGAGCGAAGCCGCGTTGCGCGACTCGATCACGCGCTGCTTGCCAATGACACGCCCTACCCCTTCGTGGTGCAGACCGAGCAGCACAAGCTTGCCAACATCGGCCTTGCCCACCTGGCCCGGCGCTCGGGGGTCGACATCCGCTTCAATGCGCGGGTCGCGGGCCTCACGCAGGACGACGAGTCAGTCACCGTCACGACCGAGGGGCCCTCGGGTCAGCATGCGGTGAGAGCCGACTACCTGATCGGTGCCGATGGTGGGCGCAGCACCATCCGCAAGGCTCTGGACATCGAATTCGAGGGCTATACGTGGCCCGAGCGCTTCATCGTGCTCACCACCACCTTCGACTTCGAGGCAGCCATGGGTTGCTGCCACCGTACCTATTTCGCCGACCCCGACGAGTGGACCAATCTGTTCAAGGTCTCAGGCGATGACGGCCTCGGGCGCTGGCGCGCGGTGTTCCCGACCCGGGTAGACGAAACCGATGCCCAGGCGCTCGATGATGTCGCCGTGCAGGCCCGACTCAAGCGGGTCTGGCCGCGCGAGGCGCTCTATCCGGTGGTCCATCGCAACATCTACAACGTGCACCAGCGCGTGGCCGTTCGATTCCGCCAGGGGCGCGCGTTTCTCGCCGGTGACAGTGCACATGTGAACAACCCCATCGGTGGGCTGGGCCTGAACTGCGGCATCCACGATGCGATGGAACTGGTCGACACCCTGCATGCAGTGGCCTTTGGCGGGGCCGACGCCACCTTGCTCGATCGCTACGAGCGGCGCCGTCGTCCTCAGAACATCGAGTACGTGCAGCAGCAGACCATCGCCAACAAGAAGCGGCTCGAGGAGCGCGACCCCGTGGCGCGCGAGGCCCGTTTTGCCGAACTTCGCGCCATCGAAGCCGACCCGGTGCGCCAACGCGAGTTTCTGATGCGAAGTTCGCTCCTGGAGAGTGCCCGCAAGGTGCAGTCGATCGATTGAGCCCATCGACTGGACACACCTAGTGGAGCGAGGGCTTCTTGAGCAGATCGCTCCGATCGCCTGATCGAATGCGCAAGGTGAGCGGAGAACCCTCGCGCGCAAGCGTGAAGAGCAGTTCGCACCCGGCTATACCACTGGCCCACACCAGGCGGTAGAAGTCCTCGAGCCGATGGACGCGTCGACCATCAACGGCCAGCAGCAGGTCGCCCCGTCGAACGCCTGCCTTTTCAGCGGGGCCCGAAGGTGCCACCTGGGCGATGGTGATCTGCCCTTCCTCATCGCTTGCGTAAATCCCGAGCCAGGGTCGCGCCGGAGCCAGGCGCCGGCCGGCAGCCACGAGCTCATCACGGATCGGGGCAAGCAAATCGATGGGAATGCTCACATTGCACTGTCCCGAGGCACCCTCGCGCTCATCGGGCACGAGCAACGATGCAATGCCCACCAGGCGGCCACTGGTATCGACCAGCGCACTGCCGCCCCATTGCGGATGAGCAGGCGCGGTGAGCACCGCCTCATCGAGCAGATACTCCCAGTAGCCGGCAAACACCTGCCTCGCGCACACCCGGGTCACGCAGGCATGCGGCCGGCCGCCAAAACTGGCCATGATCATGCGCTCGCCCACCCCCACACTGGCAGCCGAACCGCACTCGAGCGGCGCAACCCCCAGTTGCCCCAGCGGCATCACCAGCCCGAAGCCGCTGGCCTGGTCGTAGGCAAGCGGGTGGCCGGCCACCACACGACCGCTGCTCGTCGTGAGCCAGATCGAACTGGCCTCGGTGATGAGATAGCCCACGGTCAGCACCAGACCATCAGCACCGATGACTACACCGCTGCCGATGCGGTCCACGCCGAGCGTCTCGGCCGTATAGGCATCGGGCGGGAAGGCCGCATGAACACGCACCACCGCATCGCTCACCCGATCGAGATCGAAATCCCACTCCTCGTCACGCGGTTGCATGTCGTCGGGGAAAGACCACTTCGATTCGTCGGCCATGATGATCTGCGTATCTGCTGTCAGTGTGCACGTGCACTGGCCTGCGCCAGCGCCCGCGCAAGTAGGGTACGTACAAGCCCGCGCCGATAGGCTGCGGAACCGTGAATATCGTTGGGTGGATCAACCTGGGCTGCGGCTTGTGTGGCGGCTGCATCAAACAAGGCCGTCGATGCCCGCTCGCCCTCGAGCATTTGCTCGACATCGCACAACCGGTGGGCGCGATGGCAGGCCCCGATCACGGCGACATGAACATCGGTCATCCGCGCATCGGCATCCAGATCGTGAAAGACATACACCCCCGCCAACGCAAAGTCGCCGCGGCGCCGGGCAAACTCCTGGAATGCCCAGCGGCGCGCCACCGGCCACTGCGGCAGATGAATGGCGGTGATGATCTGATCATCAGCAAGCACCGTCGACAAAGGTCCCAGCAGGAAATCGGCCGCGCGTATCTGGCTGAGTCCGTCAGGGCCCAGCACATCGATGAGCGCGTCACAGGCAACGCAAAGACCCGGCCATTCGGCAGCCGGGTCGGCATGCGCAAGGCTCCCACCCACCGTGCCCCGGTTGCGGATCGGATAATGAGCCACATGCTCGAGCGCCGCCGCTGTGAGCGGGTGCGCGCTCGCGACGAGAGCACTGCGTTCCAGATCGACCCACCGCACACGCGCCCCGACCACGAGCTCGCCGGTGGGGCCCTGTTCGATACGATCCAATCCAGGCACGCCACCCAGATCGACCAGCAACGAGGGGTTGGCCAGACGAAAGGCCAGCGTGGGCATCAGGCTCTGGCCACCTGAGAGCAACTTGGCCGTGCCCCCCGCCGCGCGCAGACACGCAATGGCCTCCGCCAGGCTTTGCGGACGAACGTAATCAAGCGCGGGCAGTTTCATGGCGAGGGATGAAGACGATGAGGGAAAGGGGCATCGCGCGGAACCCGCCCGAGCGATCGAATCAGGACCGTCCCGCAGACTGCGCCGATGATGTCAAGCGATGATTCAACGTGAAGGACGTCACGGTTGTCCACAGATGATGTGGATAACTCGCCATCCTCGCGCGCTAAGTGTCTGAGAACGGTCAACAAAGCTGCAACGGACACTTTCCGCTCGCCCCACGATGGCACGTCATTTGCGGGAGTGCATCACCAATCATCATGCCGCCAGGAAGCGCTCGATGCTGGTTGCAAGAGCCACCGGCGTTTCGTCCATCGGGTAGTGCCCGGCGTTGCTCATCACCTCGAGTTCGGCATTGGGGTACGTGGCCATATAGGTTGCACGAACCACATCGGCGGTGAGACTCGGATCGTGCTCGCCCACGATCACCTTCATCGCTACCGGATTGCCGGCAAGCGAGGCAGCAAAATCGGTCTTTGCCCAGGCCAGCAGATAGGCGGCAAAGGCCTCTTCGGTGGCATTACCGAGTGAATGTGCAGTCATCAGGTCGAGCCAGTGACTCGACAGGCGCTGACCCGTTGAAAAATCAATAATGCCCTTGCGCACTGCTGGCGTGGCAGCGGCCGAACTGAACATCCCCCAGGTGGCATCGTCAAAGGGCACGCCCGATGCCGGCACCGGCGTCACGGCCACCATGCGTTCGACACGACCCGGCGCTTCGAGCAATACCCGCTGGATGGCCATGCCGCCCATCGAGTGGCCCAGAAGACTGAACCGATCCCAGCCCAGATGATCGGCAAGCGCAAGCGTGTCGGCGGCAATTTCAGCCATCGAAAAATCACCCGCCAGCGACTTTGACGCACCGTAGCCGCGATAGTCCATGAAGGCATAGGTGAAGGCATCGGTATCGAGGACATCCACCATCGGCCCCCATCCACGGGCACTGCCAAACCAGCCATGCAGTGCAATCACACGACGCGGCCCATTGCCGACCAGGACATGCGTATTAGCCATGGATATGTCTCCCTTTTCTTGTTGTCGAAACGTGTTCGCTCAGCGTGTTGTCAGCGGGTGTCGCAAGAGATACGCCGGCTCAACCGGTGACCTCCAGCGGTTGGTTGTGCGTACCCTCGACACCGGCATCATCGATCCAGGTAAACGCAAGGGTCCCCGGACCAGTGACTCGCAACGGAAACTGCAGATAGGGGTTGGCTGCCACCCCCGAAGAGAGTTCAGCACTGAACACTTCCTGGCCCCCAAAGCGGCATTTAAGCGTGCGGATGGTATTGCGCGCAATGACATTGCCGGTGTCATCACGCTGGTAGCCGGTTTCCATCGGGTGCTGGATGAGCAGCCTGACCTGGATGACATCGCCTCGCGCAATGCGGGCAGGAACCTGCACACGTGCCGTCATGAAACCTCCCTGTGGGCTGCAAGGGCCCGGTCAGCTCTCATCGATGCAAGCCGAGAGCGTTACAACCACATCGGCGAGCCCGAGCCAGAAGGTGCCATCCGACATCTGTGCCACCGCAAACACCCGCTGCGATCCGGCAAGCCGCACACGCGATGCGATTTCGGCCTTGCCCGACCGGGGCCCCAGATGAAAGCTCGCCATCAGTCGCACCGGATTGCGCTCCGACACCAGATGGATGACCTTCACATGATCGGTGTCGGTCATCGGGCTGTCCACACTCAAGGTCATCGGCACCGAATTGCCGTTTTCGGCCAGAACGGGCAAGTCGAGCCGCACACGACCCAGCCGCAACGGCGCACCACCGGTGAGAAAATCGGTGAGGCTGGTGCCGGTACCCCCGATCGGGCTGGGTTTCAGAAAAGGCGACTGCGCCCATGCCCCGAGGGGCAAGGCAGCCAGCAAGGTCCCAGCAGAAGCCAGCAGCACATTTCGGCGATTGATGGCGATGGGTTCGCTCATGTCGGCAGCTCCTCGCTCAGGCCTTGACGAGCGTGAGGCCGTGGTGGCTGAGCGGCAACGAGCGGATGCGCTTGCCCGTGGCCGCAAAGATGGCATTGCACAGTGCTGGGGCAATCGGCGCCTGGGCGGGTTCACCCACACCACCCCAGAACCCGCCGGTCGGAGCAATCACGACCTCGACCTTGGGCATGTCGGCTATACGCATCATCGGGTAGTCGTTGAAGTTCGACTGCTCCACGCGGCCATCCTTGATCGTGATCTCGCCCCGACCGATGGCGGTGAGCGCATAGACCACCGAGCCCTGGATCTGCGCAACGATATTGTCAGGATTCACGACATAGCCGCAGTCGATACCCTGCACGATGCGATGAATCTTCACCTCGCCCTTGTCGCTGACCGACACTTCGATGACGGCCGCGGTGAATGCAGCATAGGGTTCGGTCACCGAGATGCCGCGGAACACGCCGGGCGGCAAGGGCGTGCCCCAGCCAGCCGCCTTGGCAACTGCCTCGAGAATACCCAGAGGGCGCTTTTCGTGGGCGAGCAGTTCGCGCCTGAACTGGAACGGATCCTTGCCGGCAGCCAGCGCCATCTCGTCGATGAAGCATTCGCGCGCAAACGGATTTTGCGACCAGCCTACCGTACGCCAGAAGCCCACCGGCACATGCGTATCGCGCTGCGCGTAGTCGTTGAGCACATTGGGTATTGCATAGGGAAACTCGGCAAAGCCTTCCATCGCCGAATTGTCGATGCCATCCTTGAGAGGCAGGCGCAGCAAGGTGGCAAAGATGGAGGGCGCAGCCACGCGCGCCTTGAACGCCACCGGCTTGCCGGCTGCATCCAGACCCGCCTTCATCCGGTAAAGGGCTGCCGGACGATAGAAGTCGTGCTGGGTGTCTTCCTCGCGGGACCAGAGCGACTTCACCGGCACGCCGGGAAACTCGCGCGCAATCAGCACCCCGATGCGGGTGAAGTCCTGAGAGCCGCCGCGACGGCCAAAGCCGCCCCCGTTCTGCATCTTGTAGACCTCGACCTGATCGAGCGGAACGCCAGCGGCCGCAGCGGCCGTGGCAAGCGTGCCTTCCCCGGTCTGGGTCGAGCACCAGACATCGACCCGGCCGTCGGCGATGCGTGCGGTACAACCCATGGGTTCCATCGGGGCATGGCACAAATAGGGCGTGTAGTACTCGGCTTCGAGCACCTTGGCGGCACCCGTCAGCGCCTGATCGGCATCACCCGCCTTCCTGGCAACTGGCACGGTCGGTACATCCAACCCTGCCTTCAGGAAGCCGCGAATACTCTCCGAGGACACATTGCCATTGGCGCCGACATCCCACTGGATCGGCAAGGCCTTGAGCGCTTCCTTGGCGCGCCACCAGTTGTCGGCCACCACCACCATCACCTTGCCCGAATCGATGGTGAATACCTTGCGGATGCCGCGACGCGATTGCACCGCAGCCGCATCAAAGGATTTCACCGTGCCACCAAATACCGGGCACTGCGCCACCGCGGCGTGGAGCATGCCGGGCAACTGTACGTCCACGCCGTAGCGCTGACGACCCATGACGGTGTCAGGAATATCCAGGCGCTTGACCGAGGTGCCGGCGAGTTTCCAGTCCTTGGGGTCCTTGAGCTTCACATCCTTCGGGGGCTGCAGCTTCGAGGCATCAATCGCCACATCGCCAAAGGTGAGCGTGCGACCGCTGGGTACATGGGTGATGACACCACCGGCCACGCTGCACGAGGACTCGGCCACCGCCCAGCGCTTTGCGGCCGCGGCAAGGAGCATCTGGCGTGCAGCCGCACCGCCCTTGCGCAGGTAGTCCTGCGACAGACGAATGGTCTGGCTGCCCACTGCGGCCATGCCACCCCAGATCCGGTTGCGCCGGATATGCTCGTTGGTCGAAGCGTATTCGACACTCACCTGCTTCCAGTCACAGTCGAGCTCTTCAGCAACCAGCATCGGTGCCGAGGTAAGACTGCCTTGTCCCATCTCCGAGCGCGCATAGCGGATGATGATGGTGTTGTCAGGACGCACCACCACCCAGGCGTTGACTTCAACGCCCGAGATGCCGGGCTTGCCCGTCTGTGCGCCGGCGCCGGGCACATGAAAACCCAGTACCAGGCCTGCGCCCGCCAGGGTCGAATCCTTCAGAAATTCGCGACGCGAGATAGTGCTGATGTCGTTCATGGCAGGGCTCCTCAGACGCGCTTGGCGGGGGCCGCGGCGGCCGCCGCATGGATCGCGGTGCGGATCCGGGCATAGGTGCCACAGCGGCAGATGTTCGTCATGACCGCATCGATATCGGCATCGGTGGGCTTGGGTTTATTCTGCAGGAGCGACACGGCTGCCAGCATCTGCCCCCCCTGGCAATAACCGCACTGGGGCACTTCGTGATCGATCCAGGCCTTCTGCACCGGATGCATGACGCCGTTCTGCGCCAGCCCTTCGATGGTGGTGATCTTTTTCCCGGCAACGGCTGACACCGGCACCGAGCATGAGCGTACTGGCGCACCGTCAAGCAGCACCGTGCACGAGCCGCACTGGGCAATGCCACAACCGTACTTGGGGCCTTTCACATCCAGTTCGTCGCGCAGCACCCACAACAAGGGCATCTCGGGCTCGACATCTGCCTGGCGGGCCTGACCGTTCACCACTAGCCTGATCATCGTCCATCTCCTGTCATGAGTTTGATTCTGGCAAGAACGCAGTGTAAGCGAGCGCCTGTGATTTGCGCATCTGCCCACATCAACGCTGGCGCGTCGCAGACTGGATCGCCCGCCACACCCGCTCGGGCGTGGCCGGCATTTCGAATCCGGTGACTCCCAGTGGCGCCAGCGCATCGACGATGGCATTCATGAGCGCCGGTACCGCACCCACCGCACCGGCTTCACCGGCGCCCTTCACGCCAAGCAGGTTGCGATCCGTCGGCGTCTCGATGCCGGCCACCTCGATATCGCAGAAGTCGGCGGCCCGCGGCATCGCGTAGTCCATGAACGAGGCCGTCATGAGTTGCGCCGTCTCAGGGTCATACACCACGCGCTCCATCAGCACCTGCCCCCCCCCCTGCCCGATGCCGCCATGAATCTGGCCCTTCACGAGGAGCGGGTTGATCACCGTGCCGACATCATCGGCCACCACGTAGCGCACGATCTGGAGCGTGCCGGTCTGCGGGTCGATCTCGACCTCGCACACATGCGAGCCGTAAGGGTAGGTATTGTCCTCGGGCGAGAACATGCCGTTCTCGAAAAGTCCCGGCTCCAACCCGGCGGGGAGCCGCTCGGGCTGGAACGCCGCCGCCGCGACTTCCTTCAGGCCCACCTGGCGGTCGGTACCGGCGATGCGGAACATGCCCGCCTCGAAGCTCACGTCGGCGCTGGCCGCCTCGAGGAGGTGGGCTGCAATCAGGCGCCCCTTCTCGATCACCTTGCCCGCCGCAATCACCAGTGCCGTACCGGCGGTCACTGCCGAGCGCGAGCCAAAGGTACCGACGCCGAAGGCCACCCGGTCGGTGTCGCCATCGACATAGTCGATATCGCTGGCAGCCAGGCCCAGATGGGTAGCCAGCACCTGCTTGAACGCCGTCTCGTGCCCCTGACCGTGGTTCTTGCTGCCCATGAGCGCGGTGGCGCGCCCCCGTGCGTCGAAGCGAATTTCGGCGTACTCCATCCCTGGGGATGCCGCACGCTCGATCGGATTGGACAAGCCGATGCCACGCAAAAGCCCGCGCGCGCGCGCGGCCTCGCGCCGCCTGGCAAAACCGCCCCAGTCTCCCATCTCGAGGGCCATGTCCATGCAGCGTTCGAATTCGCCGCAATCGTAGCTGTAGCCAAGCGCGGTGACCTTGGGCAACTGGGCGGGCGACAGGATGTTGCGCCGGCGCAGCGCAACCCGGTCCATGCCCAGTTGGGCTGCCGCATCATCGATCAGACGCTCGATCACATAGCTTGCCTCGGGACGCCCCGCCCCGCGGTAAGGGGCAAGCGAGGGCGTATTGGTGAGCACACAGGTGAAGCGCACATGTGCGGTCGGAAAGTCGTACACCCCGACCATGCCGGGCGTGTTCTGAAAGGTGGCCTGGATATTCCGGTCGGAACTCACATAGGCGCCGACATTGGCAATCCAGTGCGAGCGCAAGGCCAGAAAACGGCCGGTGGCATCAAGCGCCAGTTCGGCTTCGTGGATGTTGTCTCGTGCATGCTCATCGAAAAGCAGCGATTCACTGCGCTCGCATTGCCATTTCACCGGGCGCCCCAGGCGGCGCGAGGCCCACAGGAGCAGACGAAACTCGAGCATCTGCGGCCCCTTGCCGCCAAAACCCCCGCCGATATCGACCCCTACCACACGCACCCGCCCGGTGGGCACCCGGAAGATCTCGCGCGCGAGGATGTCGCGCACCCGGTGCGGTTGCTGCGCATCGCAGTAGAGCGTGAACCGCGAGTCGATCGGATCAAAGCTGCCGATGGCAGCGCGCGGCTCCATGTACTGCGCGTGCACCCGGCTCACCCGGTAGCGACTGCGAACCACGTGCGCTGCGCTGGCAAAGGCCGCATCGGTGGCTGCCCGATCGCCGATCTCGTGCACGTGGGAGATATTGTCCGGGCACTCGAGCCAGGCCGCAGGGGCTCCAGGGGCCACTGCATGCTCGAGATCGCCCACCGCGCCGCGCGCATCGTAGTCGACCAGCACCTGTTCGGCCGCGTCGCGCGCCTGGTCGAGCCGCTCGGCCACCACAAACGCCACCGGGTCGCCCACGTGATGCACTTCACCCCGTGCGAGGCCCGGATAGGCGCGCCAGAAGATCGGGCTGCCATCAGGCCGCACACGCTTGAAGGCCACCGCCGTGGTGCCCAGGTCATCGCCCAGATCGTCGGCGGTGAATACCCCCAGTACACCGGGCATCGCGCTTGCCGCGCTCGTATCAATCGACCGGATGGCCGCATGGGCATGGGGCGAGCGAACCACCACAGCCCAGACCTGCCCTGCCAGATTGATGTCGGCCACGTAACGGCCGCGCCCGGTCAGGAAGCGCGCATCTTCCTCGCGCGTGACCGATTGGCCGATACCACCGCTCACGCCCATGGCCGACCGTGAAGCGCCAAACTTTTCGGCGCCCGATGTTGCGACACTGGAAACAATACTGGATTTATTCACGCTGTAGGTTCCTGCAATCGTTGCTTCGGTGGCCGACTGGCCGATGCCTGCTTCGCGCTCTGAGCACCCTGAGCACCCTGGCGAGGATGCAAGGACGGGCTGACCCTGCAACCGAAGCCTGGCCCGCCTTCAATCGCGATCGCCTCGGCCAAGGAAGGCACGCCCCCAGGCGCGGTAATCGGCTTCGCGCGTGACGCGCTTCACCAGATCGGAGCCTGCCAGACCGGTGAGATCGCCTGGGGCAACCCCATCTCGCAGCGCGCGCAGCACATCATGCATGCCCTTGATCGCAGCCAGTACCGGATGATGCCCTTGCAGACACACCCTGACCCGGTATCGGGCAAGCGTCTCACGACTCGCAGGCGGTGTCGCACCGGCCAGCACCAGGGGCAAGTCGCACGCTGCCGACACGGCCTCGAGCGCCTCGAGGGTCTTTACGCCGACCAGAAAGATCGCGTCGACGCCGGTTTGCGCATAGGCCTTCACACGCTGCACCGTGTCTTCGAGTCCGTTGACCGACAGGGCACTGGTGCGGCCCAGAATGACGAAATCAGCATCGCTCCGGGCATCGACCGCAGCACGCAACTTGCCCACGCCCTCCTCGATCGAATGCAGGCGCAGCGCCTCGCTCGTGCCAAAGGGTGCCGGCAACTCGGTATCCTCGAGTGTGATGCCGGCAAGCCCGGCGCGCTCGAGTTCTTCGACCGTACGGCGCACATTGAGCGCGTTGCCATAACCGTGATCGGCATCGGCAAGCACCGGCATGCCCGTTGCACGGCAGATACGGCTCGCCTGTTCAGCAAATTCGGTCAGGGTCAGCAAGACCAGATCGGGCGAGCCGAGCACCGCAAGTGCCGCCGTCGAACCACCAAGCATGCCCACTTCATAGCCGATGTCTTCGGCCAGTCGTGCCGACAGCGGGTCATGCACCGAGGCCGGGTAGACACACTGCGAGCCTGCAAGCAGGGCACGAAAACGCGAACGTGCAATCGAGGCAGTCATGCCACAGTGACCCCAGCAAACGAAGCGCTCGATTCTACCCGACCCACCGCAGCACTCTTGCCTGCCGAAGGCCCTGCGGATAGCCCACTGACCGAATCGGGGTGGACGGGGTCCAGACGCAGACCTTGCGCCAGGGGCTCGATGATGCGAGCGGCTTGGCTATACTGCGGAATGTCTCCCTCAGACCCTGGCGCCCGCGCATGATCGGCACTTCGTGCCACGACGTGATCGTGATCGGCACCGGCCCTGCCGGGGCGATGGCAGCCTACGAACTGGGCAAGCAGGGCATTCGTACGCTCCTCATCGAGAAAGCGACCCTGCCGCGCGACAAGCCCTGCGGTGGCGGTCTCACCGCCAAGGTTCTCGACCTGCTGCCATTCGACCTCGATGCGGTCATCGAGCAGACGATCAGGCAGGTCGAATTGCGCTGGCGCCTTGGGAAACCCGTGCTGCGAGGCGGTGAACGCGTCCTGGTGGGCATGGTGCAGCGGGCGCGCTTTGACGCTCTGCTGGTCGACAAGGCCCTGGGCACGGGCAGCGTGACGCTGATGGATGACACGGCGCTCGAAGCACTGCATCAGGACCCGGGCAGGGTCGAGGTACGCACTTCGCGTGGCACCTTCGTGGCACGCATGGTCATCGGCGCCGATGGCGCCAATGGCCAGTCGGCCCGGCTGCTCGGGGCGCTGCGCACCCGGCACCTGATGCCCGCCATCGAGGCCGACATCGCCATCGAAGCCGGGGAACTCGAACGGTGGCAAAACCGGCTTCAACTCGATATCGGCACCTTGCGGGGCGCCTATGGCTGGGTATTTCCCAAGGGCGATCGCCTCAACGTAGGGGTGGGGGCGATCTGCGGGGCCGGCACCCGCGGCAGCGACCTGCGTGCCTATGCCAAGCGACATCGCCTGCACACCGTGGGCGCCACTGCCAGAACCTTGCGCCAGGTCGGCTTCGTGCTGCCACTGCGCCAACCCGGCGAGCAGATCGAGTGGGGCCGCGTACTGCTCGCAGGCGATGCCGCCGGACTGGTCGAGGCCTTCACTGGCGAGGGCATCTACTGGGCACTGCGCAGCGGGCTCATTGCCGCGGCCAGCGTGTCCACGCGTCTGACCGTGGGCGGACCCCCTGCCTACGAAGCAGCCATCGACCGCGAACTCATGCCCGACCTGCTGGCCGCACGCCGCTGGGCCCACATCTATCTGTGGTGGCCACGCATCTGCCACGTGCTGCCCGCCCGATCACGGCGGGTGTGGCAAGGGGTCGAACACCTGCTGAACGGCAAGCGGCGGTTCTCGGAACTGAGCGCCCGACTGGGGCCCCTGGCGCCCTTGGCCGAGCGGATACCGGCAACCCTGAAGTAAGGCGCTCAGTCAGAGGCGATATTGGCCACCTTGGCCACCTGCGTCCAGCGCACGATGTCAGCTGCAATGATCTTCGCAAACTCCTCACCCGGCATGCCGGATGGGTCGACCCCGAGCGCGGCAAACCGCTCGCGCACATCGGGCAGATTGATCGCCTTCACCAGGTCGTCGCGGATGCGTTTCACCACCGGCGCGGGCGTGGCAACCGGCACGAAAAGGCCCATCCAGATATTGAATCCCATGTCTGACACCCCAGCCTCGCCCATCGTCGGCAGGTCCCAGGCCGGATGCCGCTGCGAGGCCGTGATGGCGAGCGCACGCAGACGCCCTGCCTTGATCGGGCCCGAGGCCGGCGGCGGATCGGCAAAGGCGATGGTGATCTCGTTGGAGAGCACGGCGTTCACGAAGTCACCGCTGCTCTTGTACGGAATATGGGCAAACCGGGTGCCGGTCTTCTGATTGAACAGCTCCGAGGTGAGCTGGAACAGTGCGGCTGTCGAACCGTAGTTGACCGCGTTGGGGCGCTCCTTGGCGTACTCGACAAGCTCCTGGACGCTGCGCACCGGCAACGACGAGTTGACCACCAGCACCAGCGGAAACGATCCGATCATGGTCACCGGCGTGAAGTCGCGCAGCGTCTGATAGGGCAGCCGTTTGTAGGTGGCCGGGTTCCCGGTCATCGGACCGCTGGGCCCCACCAGCACGGTGTAACCGTCGGGGGCCGAGCGCTGCACGAACTCGACCGCAATGATGCCCTGGCCACCGGGCTTGTTGTCGATGATGATGGGCTGGCCGAGCGACTCGCTCATCTTGCTCGCGATGACGCGCGCCACGATGTCGTTGCCACCACCGGCAGAAAACGGAATCACCAGGTGGATGGGGCGCGCGGGCCAGGCACCCGCCGTGCCTTGCGCCTGGGCGACCGACGAGACGACTCCGAGTGCCGCCCCTATGAGCGCGATTGCCATACGTCTGACCGTCATGAAGGGTGTCTCCAATGCGTTTCTTGTAGGGGTTGCAACCAGGACGACGCACCGGCACGCGTCTTGCCTTCGTGCCAGCGCCCCGCCACCCGGGGCAGCGGCAACTATAGCAAGGCCTGCGCACATTGCGGGCAAGCCGTGTGCATGGGCTTCGAGAGATGCCGAACGAGCGTACGAGCGAGCGCAAGCTGCAGCAAACCACCCCGGGCGTCATCACCGGCCCCACCGGGCCCCACCTGCTCAGCCCTTGGCCAGCAACCCGGCAAGCGCTGCGTCGAAGAGCGCCACCGGTGGTCGGTAGATGCCTCGCCCGAGGATGCCCAGGGTGCCACCGGCCTCCAGCATCGAGATGGCCACAGCAGGCGCCATACCGCTCGCTACCACGAGGCGTGCGTCGAGCCCGCTTCGGGCACCAAGCGTTGCCAGATCCGGATGCGGTTCGCCCAGCAGTGCCTGCAGATCCCGCGGTTTATCGGGCGCAAGGAACGGCGCAAGTTGGGCGCCGGTATCCGTGGCCAGATGCAGCACCATGCCCCCAAAGCCCAGCGCGTCGACGATGCCACTGTCACCAATGGCCCCGAGCACCGGGGCATCGGCCGAAACCCCGGGCAAACGCGGCCCCTGAGGTGGGGTGGCAGGCAGGCAATACCAGCGATCTGGATCCCCCGAGAGCGCAATGCCAACCGCCTCGCCGTTGCCGGCCAGTCGGGTGACGAGCGTGCCCTCCCCGGTCGCCTCCATCCCCGCGGCAATCGCGCGGCAGGCGGCCATCCATGGGGTCAGAAAGAACAGGGGTGTTCGCGCGAGGCTCTCGGCCAGCCAGCGCCGCGCCTCATCGAACGCCGAACCGCAATGCTCGAGCCGACGATCGAACTCGGCAGCGAGCAACCGGGTGGCATTGGGGCTGCTCGCATGAAGGTCATCACCGGCACGTAGCGCCGCCACCGCAATGGCAAGGAGATCGATCGGCCCGTCAACGCCCAGAGCCGCCTCGATGACAGGCCGCAGTTGGAGATCGCGCTCACGCAATCGATCCAGAATGGCCGCATCGCGCTTGCCCACCCGGAGATCGGGTCCACCCACGGCACCGAGCGGCGCATACCCGACATCACTCCCCGAGCGGACCAGCCACAGCGGAGTCGCAGCGCCTACCACATGGGCAAGCGGCGTTGCGATACCCAGCGACTGCGCGGGTGCAAAAGCAATCTTGCCCGCCTTGATGCGGCGTGTCGCTCCCTCGACATCGAGACCCCCTTCATGCATGAGCGCCAGTTCGAACGATGCGGCCAGGGGCGCACACGGCGCCTCGGGCCGCGCCAGGGGCGGCCCGGCATGCAGCAGCCTGTCATGTGGGAGATCAACCGCTTCGCCCGCAGAAACGATGCCGTGCAGCATCGGGCGCGCCCGATGCAGCGCGGTCAGAACCCGATCGTTGTCGCTCACGACAGGCGCCGGCTGGTTCAAGCGGCCTTCATCATTGGCAGGATCGGCGAGTCGGCATCGAATCGCGCCCCATCGAGCAGACAGAAGGCCGGCGTGAGGACGCGATCGGCAACCACCTGGGTCTCCTCGTTGTCGCGCAGCACGAAGCGGCCACGTTCGTCGTTCAACACACTGATATCGGCCGGCGCACCGACGCCGATATGACCGAAGGTGTCTGGCAAGCCGAAGTAGCGCTGCGGGTTACAGGTCGACATGGCAACCACCTTCTCCAGCGGCATGCCCAGCGCCAGCATCGAGGTCATCGCCGAGACCATCGAGAACTTCACCGCGCCGAAGAACATGTGGTCGGTGTCGGGGTGGGTGTCGGGGGTGCCGGCAAGAGCGGGATCGGGCACATCGGTGTTGTAGCCATGCATGTCCGCACCCAGCGTGTCGGGCTCGATACCGGCTTCAAGTGCAATGCGTGCCATCTTGAAACTGAAGTGCGAGCCATGGCCGACGTCGATGCGCAGGCCCTTGTCGATGGCCTCGCGCACGATGGCATGCACGCGCCCATTGCGATCGACGAAGCCACCCGGGTGGCGGGTGAACGGGTGGGCAAGAATGTCACCGGGCTTCAGGAGCGGCATCACCTGTTCGATGATGGTGTCGGGGTCGACGCCGTTGTCGCCGCTCTCGGGCAGCGGCCAGAGTTGCCCAAAGTGGATGTAGAGCGGCAGATTGGTCTGACGCCCCATTTCAGCCGCCTTTTGCATGCCGGCAAGACCCCAGCGCGCAAACCCGCCCACCTCGGCGTGGGCCTTGAAGCCGATGACGCGATCACGGTTTTCCATCGCCGAACGCACCGTGGCATCGACATCCATCGTGTCAGGCTGATGCAGCGACGGGTAGTAGTGCCCCTCCATGCCACCCACCAGATAGGTCGACATGTAGGTGTAGATCTTCGAGCGCTTGGCCTGGATCACGTTATGACGAAACGCCGGCATGGTGATGCACGAAGGACCACCCTGATCAATCAGGGTGGTAACCGCCGAATGCACACCGCAGATGTCGGCCTCGAGTCCGAAACGACCCGTCACGTGCTGGAACACGTGGGCATGCGTATCGATGAGCCCCGGGGTCACGACCTTGCCCCGCACATCCACCACCGAGCGCGCGGTCGAGGGCGCGATGGCCTCGGCAAGGGCCGCGATACGGCCATCCTTGATCGCGATATCGCGAACGCCATTGACGCCGTTGGCCGGGTCAATCACCAGGCCCCCGCGAAGAAGAACGTCGTATTGCATGGATCTGAACTCCGGTTGTTGCGCCAAGGTTGTGCCCGAGGTTACACCCGCACCAAAACACGTGGCAAGGACACTGGCGCCTTGAACACCGACCTCGAATGGGGCTACTCTCGCCCATCCGTTCCATCCTCCCATCTCCCAACGCACTGCCCGAGGACACTCTCCGCATGGCCCACCACCAGCTGACCGCCACCCCCGAGACCATCCACTGGGGGCACTTCGACGCAAGCCTGCCACCGGTCTTGCGCATCCGGCCCGGCGACACGCTGAGCATCGGCACGGTATCGGGCTCGCGCGAGGAGTCGGAACGCGCCGGTGACAAGGTACTGCCCGAGCACCGCGCCATCGTCGAACAGTGCAAACCGCAGATGGGGCCGCACATTCTCACCGGACCTATCTGGATCGAAGGGGCCGAACCCGGCGACACGCTCGAAGTGCAGATTCGCGAGATTGAACTGCGTCAGGACTGGGGCTACAACTCGGTGCGCCCGCTCAAGGGCGGCCTGCCCGACGATTTCCCGCTTACGCGGGTGATGAACATCCCGATCGACCGGACGAATCGCACCTGCACCCTGCCCTGGGGACCGACGATTCCCCTGCGCCCCTTCTTCGGCATCATGGCGGTCGCACCCTTGGCCGCCTATGGGCGCGTATCGAGCGTCGAGCCGCGCGAATACGGCGGCAATATCGACAACAAGGAACTCGTGGCAGGCTCGAGCCTCTTTCTGCCGGTCCAGGTCGAAGGTGCCCTGTTCTCGGCCGGTGATGGCCATGCGGTGCAAGGGGATGGCGAGGTCTGCCTCACCGCGCTCGAAACCGCCATCAGTGGTGAACTCACCTTCCGGCTGCACAAGGCGCCGAAGAATACGGCAGCGACCGGGGACGCCCGTGTCACCGGGGGCACACTGCGCCGTCCGCGGGCCATCACGCCGACCCACTACATCAGCATGGCCTTTGACCCGGACCTGGACAACGCCGCACGCGAGGCCCTGCGCGACATGATCGCCTGGTTGGGTGAACTCAAGGGCTGGTCGGCGCTCGATGCCTACACGACCTGCAGCCTTGCCTGTGACCTGCACATTACGCAGATCGTCGATGGCAACAAGGGCGTGCACGCCATGTTCCCGCGCACGCTCATCGACTGAACACCTCACGCCATCGACCGATCAGGGCAGCGACATCCGCTGATTGCAGCACCTGCGTCGAGCGATTACCGCAATCCTGACGATACAGAAATACCCACCCATGAGCACGACCCCTGCCACTGACCAACCACGCCGCGTCATCGGCGAGCGCGTACGACGTATCGAAGACCCTAAATTGCTGCGTGGTGCCGGCTGTTATCTGGCCGATGTCGCCGTACCCGATGCGCTGCATGCAGTCTTCGTGCGCTCACCGCTTGCCCATGCCCGAATCCGTTCGATCGACTGCAGCCGGGCGCGTGCCATGCCGGGGGTGGCTGCAGCCTGGAGTGCGGCCGACCTCGCGCCGCATCTGGCCCAACTGCGTCAGCCGGTTGCCTTTCCCGCCGGGCAACTGCCCGAGAGCGCCATGCCCTGGACACTTGCGCCGGACGAAGTACTCTTCGTCGGCGAGGCGGTGGCCGTCGTGGTCGCCACCACGCCGCGCGAAGCCGAAGACGCAGCCGGTCAGGTCGAGATCGACTGGGAGCCACTGCCGGTGGTCGCCGAGTTTCGCGACGCCCGTGAGAAAGGCACGCCCTTGCTCAAGCGCCTGCATGTGGGCTATGGCGACTGCGCCGGTGCCTTTGCCTCGGCCCACGCGGTCTATCGCGAAGTGCTCGAGCAGCACCGCGGCGCCGGCCACCCGATGGAAACGCGGGGTGCCATCGCGCGCCCCGATCCATTGCTTGGAACCCTCACCTTCTGGTCATCAACCCAGAAGTCGCACGATCTTGCGCGCACCCTTGCCGAGGCACTGCGTATCGACATCGATACCATCCGGGTCATCGCCCCGGAGGTCGGCGGTGGCTTTGGCACCAAGAACCTGGTCTACCCCGAGGAGATCGTGCTGCCGGCCATCGCCCTCGCCCTGGGCCGCACCGTGCGCTGGATCGAAGACCGGCGCGAGCACTTCATCTCGGCCATCCAGGAGCGCGACCAGTACTGGGATGTGGAGGTGGCAGTGGACCGCGACGGGCGCTTGCTCGGGGTGCGCGGCTCGATGCTCCAGGATCAGGGCGCCTACGCACCGCACAGCTACAACGTGCCACACAACTCGGCCACGACGCTGCCCGGCCCCTACATACTGCCCGCCTACGACATGGACGTACTGGTGGTGCAAACGCACAAGCCACCGGTCATCCCGGTACGTGGCGCGGGCTACCCGCAGAGTGCCTTCGTCATCGAGCGCCTCATGGACCGCATCGCACGCGAACTCGACCTCGACCGAGCCGAAGTGCGCAGTCGCAACCTGATACCGGCCGACCGTTTTCCCTATGAAATGGGTCTGCGCAACCGGGCCGGTGGCCCAGTGGTGTACGACAGTGGCGACTACGCCACCTGCCAGGCCAAGACCCTGGCGCACGCCGATTACGCAGGCTTTGGCAAACGCCAGGCCCAGGCCCGTGCCGAAGGTCGCTACATCGGCATCGGCATCGCGCACGGCGTGAAAGGCACCGGTCGCGGTCCCTTCGAATCGGGTTCGGTACGCATCACCCCAGCCGGCAAGATTGGCGTGTACACCGGGGCGCTCGCCATGGGGCAAGGCATCCGCACCGGTCTTGCCCAGGTCTGCGCCGAGACACTCGGGGTGAACGCAGAAGATGTCGATGTGATTGCCGGTGACACCGGCCTCGTACCCCTGGGCCTGGGCGGCTATGCCAGCCGCCAGATGATCACCGCGGGCACCTCGGTGCTGCTCGCGGCCCGCGCCGTGCGCGAGAAAGCACTGCGCGTGGCAGCGCACGTGCTCGAGGCAGCCGAAGGCGACCTCGAACTGCGCGATGGCAAGGTCCAGTTGAAGGGCGTACCCGATCATGCAGTCACCCTGGGCTCCATCGCCGGGCGGCTGCGCGGACTACCGGGCTACGCATTCCCTGATGGGGTCGAGCCCGGTCTTGAAGCCACGGTGAATCACCGCATCGATGCACTGGCCTATGCCAACGCCTTTCACGTGGTGGAAGTCGAAGTCGATGTGGGTACGGGCGCCGTAAAGATCCTGCGCTACGTCGCCCTGCAGGACGCCGGCAAACTGGTCAATCCGCTGATCGTCGAGGGGCAAGTGCAAGGCGGCATCGTGCACGGCATCGGCAACGCGCTCTATGAATTCATGGGCTACGACAACGAGGGGCAGCCGCTGACCACCACTTTTGCCGACTACATCCTGCCCGGTTCGGTCGAGACCCCATCCATCGAGATGCTGTTCCATGAAACCCCCTCGCCCATCAACCCACTCGGGGTGAAAGGCGTAGGCGAAGGCGGCACCATCCCGGCTGCTGCTGCCATCGCCTCGGCGATCGAGAACGCACTCGAACCCTTCGGCATCTGCATCAGAAACGTGCCGGTGAGTCCAGTGGCGCTGGTGAAAGCGATCGCTGCTGCGGGCTGACAGCCGCGCTGTCGCTCACGCGCCCGTGACCTGTCCGATGCAGGTCCGGGCGAACCCGCAAGCGCCCTAGCGCAGGAGGGCTAGCGGCGCGAGCGAGAACCAGGGAATGTAGGTGATCAGCATGAGCACCCCGAGGTAGAGCAGCAGGAGCGGCAGCACGCCCTTGTAGAGCGACTGCAGCGGTACCCGAAAGAGTGCATTGACCGCAAACAGGTTGAGCCCGAACGGCGGCGTGAACATGCCGATGGCCAGGTTCATCGTGATGATGATGCCAAAGTGTATCGGGTCGATACCGGCAGCCTGCACCACCGGCAGAAAGAGCGGCGTGAGAATCAGGATGGCGGCAGGCGGCTCGACCAAAGAGCCCACTACCAGCAGCAATACGTTGAAAGCGATCAGCAGTTGCCACAAGGGCAAGCCCAGCGTCTGCACATGCGCCACGAGCCGCTGCGGCGCACCGCTCGTGGTAACGAGCCAGGCATAGAGCCCGGCCGCCGCGACGATGATCATCACCTGCGACACGAGATACATGGAACTGCGCGTGACCTTCCACAGGTCGGCCCAGGTCATCTCGTGATAGACGTAGCGTGACACGAGCATGGCGTAGACCACCGCCACGCCGGCCGCTTCGGTCGGCGTGAACACGCCCCCATAGATGCCACCCAGAATCACCACCGGTGCCCCGAGTGACCAGCTGGCATCGCGGGTGGACTGCAGAAAGTTGATCCAGCGCGCCGGGTCGGTCAGCGGCACCATGCGGATCTTGGCGTAGACCATTACGTAGCCCGCGGCCACCAAGGCCAACATGATGCCCGGCAACACGCCAGCCAGAAAGAGTGCAGGCACCGACTGCTGCCCGGCAATGCCATAGATGATCATCGGGATCGAGGGCGGAATCAGCACATCGATGGCGCCGGTGGCCGCGATCAGTCCCCCTGAAAAGGGCATGCTGTAGCCCCCACCCCGAAGCGACGGGTAAAGAATGCGCCCGATGGCCGCAATGCAGCCCACCGCCGAGCCCGACATGGCACCAAACATCGTCGATGAGCCAACGGCGGTGAGGGCAAGCGACCCTCGCACGCCCCCGATCATCGACATCACCCAGGCAATGAGCCGCTTGGCAAGCCCGCCCTGCCCCATGATGTCGCCGGCCAGTACGAAGAGCGGAATCGCCAGCAGCGGAAAGCTGTCGAGCGCCCCGAACACCACGGTCTGCAACGACTGCCAGGGCAGATCGGGGTGCGTGGAAACCGCAGCCAGTGCGGTGAGCATGAGAATCACATACACCGGGATGCCGATAGCCAGCAAGCCGATCGGCAAGATGAAATAGAGAAGCAGATCCAAGGGGCCGCCTACGCGTCAGTTCGAGGCAATCATGCGTCTTCGCCTTCGGCGGCAGGCGCAGGTGGCCCGCCGCCGGCCATGCGCACGATGAGCGCAAGCGCCGTGAGCGCGAAACTCAAGGGGATCACCGATTGAGGAATGGCAACCGGGATGCCGGCCGCATCGCTGGTCTGGCCAAACTCGGCCAGTTTCGAGACCACGTCCAGGCCCACCCAGGCCAGCGTGACAGCCACACCAATGGTGAGCAGATCGGCCAGCCAGTCCATCATGCGTCGACCCAGCGGCGGCAGAAACCGCAGCAACACATCCATGCGGATGTGCGCGCCGTCCAGAGTGATGCCGATATTGGAGAGAAAGACCGCGGCAATCATCAGAAACAGCATCACCTCCTCAGCCCAGTCGATGGGCTTGAGGAAGACGTAGCGCCCGGTGACATTGAGCACGTTGATGATCACGATGGCTGCGAGCATCAGCCCGGCAACGATCTGCGCCACCTCGACCAGAGCGCGCATTGCGCGCGCCACTGGCCCGGGCGGGCGGGCGACCCATCCCGCGCCTGCTTGAGGCACTGAACTGCTCACGTCGCTTACTGTGCAGTGCGCTGGATGGCGCGAAGCAGCAGTTCGTAGATGGCCTTCTCATCGGGCTTGCGCGAGGTGACCTCGATCCCGATCGGCGACATCATGCGCGTTACGGCTGCGCGATCTTCTGCCGTCGGCGCCGTGATTTCACCACCGTTCTTGACCCAGACCTCCTTCGCCCTGGCAAAGTCCTCGGCCGCCCAGGCATAGATCTCGCGGCTCACCTTCTGCCCAGCATCGACAACAACCTTCTGCAGATCAGGCGGCAGCTTGTCAAACCAGGTCTTGGACACGACCGACACCACCACGATCATCGAATGGTCGATTTCGTAGTGAAAGCGCGCCGCATCGTAGTAGCGCAGACCCACCATGACCGGCAGACTGGTCATGACGCCATCGATCGCACCTTGCTGCAGTGCTGGCAGCACTTCGCCAAGCGACATCGGCACTGCGGTGGCCTTGAGCCGGCGCATCTCTTCGCGGTCCATCTCGGCAGCAAGCACCCGTATCTTGCGCCCCTCGAGGTCGGCCAGGCGGGTCACTTTCGTGCGCGTGCCTATGCCGGCAGGCCCGGTGACAAAGAGGCCGACGCCCTTCAGACCCTTGCTGGCACCCAGAGCCAGAAAGGCTGCATTGAATTCAGGATCCTGCAGCGCACGCTGCGCATGCGCAGCATCGGGAAAAACACCCGGTGCCGACATCGCCTCGTAGCGCGCATCGAGCCCAGCCAGGAACTGCGGCGGGCCGTTGAACACCTGGATCGAGCCAAACTGCGTACCCTCGATCTGCCGCGGTATCGACCCGAGTTGGCTCGCCGGGTAGATTTCGCCCTTGATGCGACCGCCCGAATTCTTCTCGACCTCGGCACCGAAGCGGCGATACCACTCGTGCTGCACGTCGTTCATCGTCGCCGTGCTCATCTTCATCACGATGGGCGCCATCTGCGCAGCCACCGGACGAACCGGCACGGACAACCCTGCAAGCACCAGAGCGGTGCAACCCAGCGCACCGATCAGGCGCGCCGACCAGTCAGCATTCATCGAGAAAAAGGATCGAGCCATCATCAGACACTCCAGCCGCATGGGTTTGCAATCAGCAGCGCCCGCAGGTCTTTCCGGGCGGCACCGCGCCGCGATGATACCCCGCACGATGCATGCCTGCGCATGACGGATTGTTCGAGCAGAACGCTGGCAATGCCAGCGCCGCATCCACCAGCGCGGTTGCACCCGCGATGTCGTAGTTGCGCAGCATGTTCTGCTTCACCAGGAACGAGGCACCGCCGTAGAACTTTTCATACTGCTGGTGACGTCCGGCAAACTCGCTGCCAATGAAGTCCCAGGCCATGCGCATCAGGGCAACCCGCTCAGGCGCAGTGGCGTTTGCCGAGTGCACGTAGCGCTCCAGATCTGCGGCGATCTCCGGGTTATCGAAGTCAGCGGCTGACGAAGGCTGCATGATGAGCGAGCCACCCGCCAGTTCGCGCACCATGTCGATCATGCGGGGGTAATGCTCGGCCTGCAGCGCCATCACGGCGTACAAGGTGGCCACCGACGGCCACAACACCCCCTCGTCATCAATGCTCGACATCGCCTCCTGGGCATTGAGCATCGACTCCACGGTCTGGACATGCGCGGCCAGTGCCCCCATCTGCACATTGACCTGCGGGTTGCCGGCGTTGCCGGTCAATTCGTTCATGCGCTGCGCAATACCCATCATGAACTTGAGCTTCACGGCATAGCGGGTCTGCGCCTGGTGGTTGCCATAGGCATGCGCCGGGGTCTTCCACCACTGATCACGGCAGACTTCGAGATTGCGATAGACGAACACGTGCTCCCAGGGCACGAACACCCGGTCGAGAACCAGCAGCGCATCAGTCTCGTCAAAGCGGGTGGTGAGCGGATAGTCGAACGTGTTGGTGGCATGCGCCGCGTACGGGCGGCGCGAATAGAGCTTCACCCCAGGCGCGTTGGCCGCCACGACGACATTGAAGGCGTAGTTCTCGTCACCCGGTTGCAGCGGCTGGATGCAACTGATCTGGATCATGTCCGAGAGGATGGCGCCGGTACCCAGTTGCTGGGCGCCCGATAGAACAATGCCGTCATCGCGCTCCTCGACGACACCGGCGTAGAGCGTCGGGTCGGATTGCTTGTGCGCAGGCTTGCTGCGGTCGATCTGGGGCGGCACGATCGTGTAACTGACATAACGATGGGTGTCGCGCATCTGCTCGTAGAAGCTCACGACATTGCGTGCGTAGTGCTCCCCCCCCCGCGCGAAGATGCTGGGCTTGGCGGCGTAGCCGGCAAAGAAGTTGGCGACGTGATCGGGCGAACGGCCCATCAGACCGAACGTGTGATGCGCCCAGGTCTCGGAGAAATGACGCTTGGCTGCGAGGTCGGCGGCCGTCTGGGGAATCTGGAAACAACGCAACACCGGACCACCGGTAGTGGGAGATGTGTAGGTCATGCGCTCTCGATTGGCCGGGTCAGCTGCCACATCGTAGAGCTTGGCCACCGAGGCTACGGCGCCGCGAAACGCGGGGTGCGTGGTGACATCCTTGACCCGCTCGCCATCGACGAAGACCGCGCGGCCATCTTCCTTCAGGCTCGCCACGTACTCTGCACCGGTACGCAAGGGCGTCGCTTGCAGTCTGCGTGCGGCAGCGGCTGCGGCGGCGAGTTCTGCCATGTCGGTAATGTCGTTCATGAGGGCGTCCTGGTTCTGTGGGTCGAGTCTGACAGCGCACGAGCAGAGAATACCTACAAAACGTAGACAATGCACGCCATCCGGTACCGATTGCATTCCGCCACGCCCTCTGCAAGACTGCCGCGGCCTCTTGTCGAGCACCGCTCAATGCCTTTACAGAAAGCCCGCAACCGCGTCCCGACCAAGCCCGCCCCACGGGGCTTCAAGGCGCCACTCACCGTATCGCATCAGGCCCTGCTCGCTGGTGGTGACGACCACCGATTCCGCGCAGTGGTCTATCTGATGGTGCTCGGCTTCGGACGCATGCTCGCCTGTCGCGACGCGTTCGGACGAGCGCTCCAGCTCACCCCCAACCAGTACGCGGTGCTGATCGGTGTGGCGCACACGCAGGGGCAGTCAGGCGTAGGCGTACGCGCCCTGGCCGAGCACGTGCTGCTCGCCGCTACCCATGTGACCACCGATGTCGGACGTCTGGCCCGCCGCGGGCTGCTCGCCAAGCGGGTCAATCCCACCGATCGACGCGCGGTCCTGGTGTCCTTGACCCGGGAGGGCGAAGCCGCCATCGAGACGATTGCCCCGCTGCTTCGCGCCACCAACGACACGCTCTTCCAGGGTGTCGACGCCGAAGGCTTCATCGCGCTCGAGCGCTTCCTGCACCGCTTCGCCGATCAGTCGGCAAAAGCGGTCGAGGCCTTGCGCACGCGAATCGACACCTCAAGGCCCGCCACGGGCAACTTGCCGCCGGACTGACCGACGGGTCGAGGGCTCAGGGGCTGATCAGCCCTCGAGTTGGCGGCCCCAGCGCTCCTCGATGGCGCGCGCCTCTTCGATACTCAGTGCCGAGGCCTGCGGGAAGGCCTCACGCCAGACAAAGGGGCGACAGGCGTCGATGATCATCTTCGAGTTGGCGGTGATTCCGCGCGCCTTGTCTTCGGCTGGAATGCGCGGATCGAGCGACGAACTCCAGCCCTTGCGGAGGATTTCGACCGACTCCGACGGTTCGCACCGGGTGTTGATGGCCCAGAGCACGTCGTTCATGTTGGAGGGGTCGATGTCCTCATCGACCGTGACGATCATGCGCCCCATATAGGCGTTGCCGGCGGCAACCAGTGCCGCACGGCGCGAGTGCCCGTCGTAACGCTGGCGCAGCGAAATCACGGTCATCAGCGAAGAAACGTGCTGCCACACGCCCACCACATCGGTGATACCGGATGCTTCCAGGTTGGCCCAGATGCCAGCGCCCCTGAACGGCAACCCCATGTGAAACCGCGGCGGCTTGAGCGGCGGCGAGCCCATCAGGATCGGCTCGTCGCGGTAGTGGATGGCAGCCACCTCCATCACTGGCCCAGGCCGCTTGTCGGCGGCGTAGTAACCGGTGAACTCGGCAAAGGGGCCCTCGGGCAGGGTCACTTCGGTCATCGGCAGCAAGGCCCCTTCGAGCACGATTTCAGCATACGCGGGGAGCGGCAGTCCGGTCACAGGCCCATTCACGACTTCGATGCCACTGCCGCGAATGGCGCCCGCAAAATCAAACTCCGACACGCCTTCGGGCAGCGATTCGAAGCCCGCCACGAAGAGCGCCGGGTCATCGCCGTTCACCACTGCCACCGGACAGGGCCGCCCGGCATCCCAGTACTTGCGCGCAATGATGGCGCCATGGCGCCCGAGGTGATCGAACTGGATCGTGACCCGATTGCGCGAATGGACCTGCACCCGGTAGATCGATGCGTTGATCCAGCCGGTATCGGGGTCGCGCATCACGACCAGGCTGCCCGATCCGATATAGGGGCCACCGTCGTGGCGATGCCAGGTCGGAACCGGCCACAGACCGAGGTCGACCGCGTCGCCCGCGATCGAATGATCAAGCACCGGCCCAGCAGACACCAACACCGGCGCCTGCGGCACGAGCGTGCGTCGGCGCAGCATCCAGTCCTTGAGCATCGCCACCGGTCGCAGACTGGGGTCGATGCCAAGGGCGAGCGCTGCTCTCTCCGGGCTATTCACGGGATTGGTGAAGACGCGCATCGGCATCCGTGCACCGGCAAGCTGTTCGAACAGCAACGCCGGCGCCGGCGACATGCCGGCAGCCACTTCAGTGATGGCGCCCACCTCAAGGTAGGGGTCGGCCCCGGTAATGCGCCTCAGGCGGCTCGAAGCCTCGACCTGACCAATGAAATCTCTCAGGTCGCGCCTGCTCATGGTGCTGCAACTCCGTTCATGGGATATCTCGCCGTCGATCACACCGGCCGTCGATCCGACGGCCGGCACAGCGCACGCTCAGTTGACCGAGCGCTCTGCGCTCGAAGGCAGGAAGCTCGAATTGAGAATGAGGTCGAGGTTGACCTTGCTCTTCAGATCAAAGCCCCATTGCACCGCCTCGAGGCCTTGCTCGAGACGCACCTTGCTGAAGCTCCCCAGACCAGAGGATTTGACCGCTGGGGTCACGATGTACTCGAGAGCGAGCTTCAGGCGCTTCAGTTCGATGGTCTCGTCAATGACGGCGTCGCGGGCTTTGAGTACCTTGATGGCTGCCTGCGGATTCGCGATCGTTTCCTTGATCGCCTTGTTGACCGCACGCAGGAATCCGGCGACCGCCTTCGGGTGCTCGGCAATGAACTTGGGACTCGCAAAAATCACGTTGCCGTAGAGCGGCACACCATAGTCGGTGTACTTGAACATCACGACATCTTCATCCTTCACGCCGCGAGCGTTGATCGAGAGCAGCCCCGAGAAGTGGTAACCGGTAATCGCGTCCACCTCACCGCGTACCAGCATCGTTTCGCGCAGCGAGGGCTCCATCGCCGTCCACTTGACCTTCGAGGTATCGATGTTGGTGGCCTTGGCGAAGATCGGGAAGGCCTTGCGACCGCCATCGAACACCGGCGCGCCGAGGGTTTTGCCTTCGAGATCCTTGGGCGTCTTGATGCCTGACTTCTTCAACGCAAAAGCCATCGCCGGCGATTGCTCGTAGTACGCGTAGACAGCCTGCATCCGGGCGGCCGGATTCTGCTGGTTGTTGGCAGCAAACTCGAACAGCGAAGTGATGTCGCACAGGCCGATGTCGTGGGTACCTGCTGCCACCCGGTTGACCGCCACCGGAGAGCCGGCACCGACATCGATCTGAACATCGAGTTTTTCGTCACGGAAATAGCCCCGGTCGGCCGCGAGCAGGAAGGGCGATATCGGCCCCTCGAAACGCCAGTCGAGCGTGTAGCGGATCTTGGTCATTTCCTGCGCGCCTGCAAGGCCGGCTGCGCCGGAGAGGACGGACACGGCAAGCGCGCGCGCAACAAGCGTGGTGGCGAATCGACGAGTGTTGCTGAAACGACTCTGCATGGGGATCCTCCAGGATCGATGGGCGACAGGGCGAGAGTTTGCCGCAAATCAACACCTGGCGCGCGCATGCACACCTGCCCCGACGTCACCACGCGCCGGCCCTTGCTTCACCGCAAGCACAGGCAGACAATCGGGGGCGGACCCGCGCGGGTCGCCTGAATCCCCCTGCCCGATGCCCAGCCAGCCCTTGCCCTCACCGATTCTGTGCAGCAATTGCGCGGCCTGCTGCTGCCGGCTCGAAGTGCTGCTGATGGCAGGCGACGACGTGCCCAGCCGCTTTTCGACCTTTGACGAGTGGGGTGGCGAAGTCATGGCGCGCGGCGAAGACGGCTGGTGCCTTGCGCTTGATCGCGGCACGATGCGATGCACGATCTACACGAGGCGGCCGGGGGTGTGTCGCGACTACCCCGAAGGCGGCGACGACTGCCGGGTCGAGCGGGCTCGCCACGGCATCAGCGTCTGATCCTGTCCGTGCTCCAATCAGCCCGCGGGGGGCCACTCGAAGGCGCCGCTGCGCGTGACATGCACTGGTGCCCGGACACCGGCATCGCCCATCGCGCGGGTCATGGCTTCGGCGCGCGCGCGCCGCTCAGCCGGCAGCCAGTGACGCACATGACCCCACAGACTCGGGCTGGCGAGTTCCTCGGGCACCCACGAGGCGGGGTCGATGAGACGCCCGGCCCAGCCCAGTTCGATCAGAAAGCCGTCGGGTGCTCGCAGATAGAACGAGGTGACATGGTCGTTCAGATGCCGCCCCAGGCTCACCCCGATCGAGTCGGGATTGCGCAGGGCGATGTCGTAGGCTCGCCCCAGGTCATCGAGATGCTCGTACTCGCACATGAGGTGATGCACCCCTGGGGCAGCATCGGTGCCGATGAGTCCCACGGTGTGGTGTCGCGCATTCACATGCAGAAATTCAGCGGGAAAAGGCTCGGCATGAAAATCACTGACCCCGCAACCGAGTACCTCGCGGTAGAAGCGCGACTGCGCGGCAAAGTCGTGCACCAGCAAGACCGCGTGCCCGGGTCCGAGCGCGCCCGACCGGAAACCCCCGATCGGGCGCCCTGGGGAAAACGCGTCTGCCGCATCGGCCAGGCCGTGAAAGAACTCGACCCGGTTGCCTTCGGCGTCGGTCGTGGCCATGAGGCCATCGACTGAGCGCAAGGCTGCCTGTTCACCCATCGAGCGTTCTACCGCCTTGCCCGCCGCTTCAAGCCTGCGCGCGATATGCGCCATGCCCGCCTCGTCGCCGACATCAAAGCCGAGGACATCGAGCGCCGGGCGCTCGCCCTTCACGATCAGATAGCGAAAGGCACGCTCGTCGATGCGCAAGCGAAGCGAGTCGGGCAGCCAACCCGGCAACGCCTGCATGCCCATCACCTCGGCAGCAAAAGGTACCCAGGCCGCAGGCTCGACCGAGCGCAAACCCACATAACCGAGGGCCCGAATCGGGCCCTGGCAAGCCGTCGTGGAGCCCAACACAGCCCCGGTCACCGCCGCGCCCCAGGCCTAGGAGACGCTGCGCAGTCCGGCACGGCGCTCGGCAGCACCCTCGCCTTCGTCATCGGCACGGAACTCGGGCAGATCAGGCTTGGAGCCCCACATGCAGAACGACTCGCTCTCGAACGGGAACTGCCGTGGACGATAGGTAGCCTCATCGGCCGGCAGAATGTGCTTCACGCCCACCGAATACTCATAGACCATGCGATCGGGACCTTCGAAGTAGAGCATCACCGCCGATGACAGCGGATGGCGCCCTGGGCCGAACACGATCTTGACGCCCTTTTCCTTCAGGAAATAGTACGAGCGCATGATGTCATCAACATCTTCCACCTGGTGGTTGATGTGCTGGATGCCGGGGAAAGCCGACGGAAACAGCGCCAGCGAATGGTGCGCCGTATCGACACGCAAGAGCGGCGCATCACCGATCCAGTCGGAGACCCGCGCATTCATCGCCTTGCACCAGAACGCCTCGTCACGCTGCGGATTGGTGGTGCGCAGTCCGATGTGGCTGAAGTGGGTGATGCCGGCATCGCGCCCGGGAAAATAACGCTTGCCGCTGTGATAAGGCCGCGAAACGATCTCGATGTGGTTGCCGCTTGGGTCCTTGAAACTCATCATGTGCTTGGTGCGCCGCAGTTCGCACTCTTCGGTCGTGCCCAACGTCACCGGAAAGCCGGCATTGTCCAGTTCGGCGCCGATGCGGTCGAAGTCGTCATGATTGCGGATGTCGAACGCGGTGGTGTGATCCTTGGGATCACCCTCGAAATAGACCAGCGTGTGATCGCGCGTATCCCCGCGCACTTCGACCTTGTCGCTGCGAAAGTAGGCCGCCTTGCCAACGCGGGAAACCAGTTGCAGCCCGACGATGTCAGTGGCAAAGCGAATTGCGTCCTCGAGGTTCGGTGTGCCGATGCGCAGGTAGCGGATATCGAAGAGATCGATCATGGTGTCTCCCAATGCTGTTCGTGTCCCAAGCCTGAAGGGTAGCGCAGAACGGACTCAGGAGGGCAAGCCGGATGCCTCGCCGCCCCCCCGAAAAGAACCGGGACAAACCAGACGTATCCCGCAGGGCATGGCTCGACGCAACCGCGCCCTGCGGTGACAATGTGCCATGCCGCATCGCATTCGATCGACGGCAACCGACGCAGGAACGAAGACCATGGATGCTCCAGGAATGCAGTCGCCGCCGGCGAACACCTCGATCAATGCCGCGACCCGCAGCGCTACGGACAGCGGGCTCGCAGGCGCGAGTGCTGCGAGCCCGCCGGTGGCGTGGCGTGACCTGCGCGAATGGCTCACCTTGGTCGAGTCACACCAGCATCTGGCGCGCATCAAGGCGCCGGTGAATCCCGAAGAAGAACTCGCAGCCATCACCCTGATGGCTGCACAGACCATCGAGGCACCGGCGCTTCTGTTCGAGAACCTGCAAGGCAACCCGCTCCAGGCGCGCGTGCTCTCGAACATGCTCGGGTCGAGCGCGGCGCGCTACGCACTCACCGTGGGCCTTGACCCGCGCCTCTCCCTCACCGACATGATCCGGGCCTCGCGCCCGCTGCTCGGACGCCGACTCGCGCCGCGCCATGTGGCACGCGAGACCGCCCCGGTCAACGAAGTGGTGCTGCGCGGCAAGGACATCGACATGACCCGCTTTCCGGTACCGAAGTTCTGGCCCGACGATGGCGGCCGCTACATCGGCACCGGCGACATCACCTTCACGCGCGACCCCTCGAGCGGCCGCATCAATGTCGGGGTCTACCGACAGATGCTGCACTCGGCCGACCGCATCGGCCTCTACTGCTCGCCGGGCAAGCACGGGCGCCTGGACCGCGAAGCCTGGTGGGCGCGCGGTGAGCCCTGCGAGGTCGTGGCCGCCTATGGCATCGACCCGGCCCTTTTCATGGTCGGCGCGCAATCGTTTGCCTTTGCCGACTCGGAACTCGATGCAGCAGGCGGCCTCACCGGTCGCCCGGTGGAATTGTGCGATGCCGAGACGGTGAGCCTGCCCATCCCGGCCCAGGCCGAGATCGTGATCGAGGGCATTCTCGAGCCCGGGGAAATGATGCCCGAAGGGCCCCTGGGTGAATTCACCGGCTATTACGGCAATCCGCGCTCGCCCCAACCGGTGATTCGGGTCACGGCGCTGCACTACCGACGCAACCCGATCCTCACCGCGGCATTGATGGCCCCCTACCCGGCCTGCGAAATCGGCGCCTACTACGCGATCATGCGCTCAGCCAAGATCTGGTCCGACCTCGACCTCTTTGGCGTGCCGGGCATCGCCGGGGTGTACTCGCACCCGGCAGCGGCCTCCGGCTGGGGCATGCTGGTGGTATCGATGCGCCAGCAATACGTGGGGCATGTGGCACAGGTGCTGGCGCTGGCGGCACAGTGCCCGGCAGCCGCCTATTACACCAAGTGGATCATCGCGGTGGATGATGATGTCGATCCCACCGACATCAACCAACTGCTCTGGGTTCTGAGCACCCGATGCGATCCAGCCGCCGACATCGACCTGCTGCGCAACACGCTCTCCACCGGGCTCGATCCCAGCAAGGGGCTGCCCGAAGAGCGGCCCTACGGCTCGAAGGCGCTCATCAATGCCTGCAAGCCGTACCGCCATTTGCAAGCCTTCCCCAAGCGCACCGCGCTGCGCCAGTCGGTCTACGAACAGACGCTGGCGCGCTGGGACGAACTGGCCATCGGCGTGCCGGCGCCCAAGATCGACTTCCTCGCACCAGACTGAACACGTCGATCTCGTTCAGTTACTCTCGGCACTGAACCCCGAGGCCCGAATCACCGGGCCCCAACGCTCATAGTCGGCATTGATGAAGGCACGAAAATCGGCCACGCTCATCTCGCGAAAGTCCAGATCGAGTGCACGCAAGCGTTCACGCACGGCGGGCTGGCGGCTCGCCTGCTGGATGATCTCGTTGTAGCGACTCACCACCTCGGGCCGTGTGCCACCAGGCGCAAAGAGTCCGAACCAGCCATCGACCTGCAAGGCCGGGAAGCCCGACTCCGCGAAGGTCGGCACCTCGGGCGCTACCGGGTTGCGACGCGCGCCCGCATGCGCCAGCAAGCGAAGTTTGCCGGCGCGGGCCTGGGCGGTCATCGTGCCCAGGGGCAGCATGACGGCAGGCACTTGTCCGCCGGCAGCGTCGGCCAGGGCCGGCCCGACACCTCGGTAGGGCACATGGGTGAGCGGCACCCCGGAGGCGGAGCCCAGCATCAGTCCCAGAAAGTGCAAGGGCGACCCGGCGCTCGCCGACCCGTAACTGCCGCGCGAGCGATCTTCCTTCACCCAGGCCAGGAAGCCCTTCAGGTCGGTGACCGGCACGGCCGCACCGACCGCAAGAGCGATGTCGTAGCGCCCCAGATGAGCCACCGCCGCGATCTCGGTGCGCGGATCGTAGGCCGGGGTGCGCACGGTATGTGGATACACCGAGATATTGGCATCGGGCGCAACCAGCAGCGTACTGCCATCGGGTGCCGCCGCGCGCATGGCATCGATGGCAATCTGACCACCCGCCCCCGATCGGTTCTCGACCACCACCGGGCGCCCGAGGGCTTCACCAAGGCGCTCCCCAAACACGCGTGCAAGCGCATCGACAGCACCGCCGGGCGGAAAACCCGAGAACACGCGGATCGGCGTCTGAGCCTGCGCTTCAACCCGGGCCGCCAGTGGCATCGAAAGAACGGCGACTGCCACAACCGCACCCAGCACACCCCTCACCGCATGATTCATCGAGTCTGTCCCCCCGTCATTGTTGCGGGCTCATGGCGGCCCGGTTCAGACCGGATGCTAACATCGCACGCTGCGAGACATCGCTGTACGCGGACACCCACGGTGCCTCAGCGTCGGGCCACGCCAACGCGCTGGCCGCAACATCGAATCCGTTCCGAAGCGGCATGAACACAGGGTCTGAGGAGACACGATGGAAATGGGACTCAAAGGGCGCAGCGCGCTCGTGACCGGCAGTTCGAAAGGCATCGGCTTCGCCGTCGCGGGCCGACTTGCCGGTGAAGGGGTCAACGTCACGCTGGTCGCACGTTCGGAAACAGAACTCGCCGCAGCAGCCGCGTCGATCAGAGCGCAGTACCCGACCGTTCGCGTACAGTCCATCGCAGGCGATCTGACCGAGGCCGCATCGCGCGAGCGCATCGTCACTGCCTGCGGTGACGCCGACATCCTGGTGAACAGTGCCGGTAGCGTACCGGGCGGCACCATCGAACAGGTGAGCGACGAGCGCTGGCGAGCAGCCTGGGACCTCAAGGTCTTTGGCTGCATTTCGCTCTGCCGCGCCTTCTTCACTCGCATGAAGGCACGCAGGAGCGGCGTCATCCTCAACGTGATCGGCACCGCCGGCGAGCGACTCGATGCCGGTTACATCGCCGGCAGCACCGGCAACGCCGCGCTGATGGCCTTCACCAAGGCACTGGGCTCGACCAGCGCCGATGTGGGTGTGCGAGTCGTGGGTATCAATCCTGGTCCGGTAGAGACTGACCGACTCATCTATCTTCAAAAGCTCAAGGCGAAGGAACGCCTGGGTGATGAATCGCGCTGGCGCGAGCTCTACGCGGCCATGCCCTTTGGCCGCGCTGCCACCACCGACGAGGTGGCCGCGACCACAGCATTTCTCGCCTCCGACCTGTGCGCCTACACCACCGGCACCATCGTCACGATCGACGGCGGCATCGCCAACCGTGGAGTGCTCCCGTGAGCGTACAAAACCCGGTCAGGAGCCACTCTGCTCAATGACCAAGGCCCGCACCGCGCTGGTATTCTTCCTCTCCCTCTTCATCACCGGATGTTCGATGAGCACTTCATTCTCTCCGGCCGCCCGTGCCGAGCTCGCACCTGGCGGCACCCTGCGTGCCGGTCTCAACATGTCGAACTTCCTGCTGACGAAAAGGGATCCGGCCACTGGCGCCATCTCGGGCGTTGCCGCCGACCTCGCCCATGAACTCGGGCGCCGTCTGGGCGTACCGGTGCAACTGGTGCCCTACGACTCGCCCGGCAAGGTGGCTGAGGCCACCGGTTCGGGTGAATGGGACATCGCCTTCCTCGGCGCAGAGCCACAACGGGCCAACGTGATTGCCTTCACCCCGGCCTATGTCGAGATCGAAGCCACCTACCTGCTGCCACCCGGTTCAGCGATCAACTCGATCGAAGCCGTCGACCGGCCGGGTGTGCGCATCTCGATCTCGAACAAGAGTGCCTACGAGCTCTTTCTCACCCGCAGTCTCAAGCACGCTGAGCTCGTCCGCATCGACGGTGTCGAGGCCTCGTATCAGCAGTTCATCGACAAGAAGCTCGATGTACTCGCGGGCCTGCGCCCGCGCCTGGTGAGTGATGTCGAGCGCCTGCCCGGCGCGCGCATTCTCCCCGGCCAGTTCACCGCCATTCAGCAGGCCATGGGCACGCCCAAGGCGCGCACGGCAGCCGCCCAGGTGCTGCTTGAATTCGTTGCCGAGATGAAGGCCAGTGGCTTCGTGGCCGAGGCGATCGAACGCAACCAGGCGCGGGGGCTCACCGTAGCGCCCTGATCGCGTCTTGATGGACGATGCAGGGGCCCGTCGCGGCGTCACCCGATGACGTCGCGCACGATCGCTACATCACTGCGCAGCCGAGACCGCCCCAGGCCGCATCAGCCCACCACCACCCGATTGCGTTGCACGCCGAGGCCTTCGACCTCGGTCTCGACCAGATCACCGGCCTTGAGGAAGGTGCCGGTGCCCTGCCCCACGCCGCCCAGTGTGCCCGTTGCAAACAGGTCTCCGGGCACGAGCGTCATCATGCGCGAGGCGTACTCGATCTGCTCCTCGGGCGAATAGATCATGTCACCAGCCAGACCGTCCTGCTTCACCTCCCCGTTCACCCGTAGCTGGATGCGCAGCGCGCCGTGCTGCGGCACGAAGGCGCGCGGCACGAAGACCGGACCGCAGGGGCCGAAGGTGTCGAACGACTTTGACGAGAGCCAGTCGGTACGAAAGTTCGGCCGATCGGTTCGAAACAGCACGTTGCGGCAGGACACATCGTTGAAGTTCATGAAGCCAGCCACGTGCTCGAGCGCCCGATCGGCGCTCACCCGACGTGCCGGCGCACCGATCACCACGCCCAGCTCGGCCTCCCAGTCGATCTGATCGTCAGGTCCTGGCAGCACGATGTCATCGAACGCACCGATGAGTGAACTGGGGGCCTTCAGGAAAAGATAAGGCTGTGCGGTCGACTTGTCGCCCTTGTAGATCGCGGATGGATCGACATTGCCGCCCGAGAGCGTGTACTGGCGCATCTCGGCCAGATGCCCGCTGTAGTTGGCCGCACAATTGAGAATCTTCGAGGGACGTATGACCGGCGGCAAGGGACGCAGGGCGACGAGCGCATGCGTCGTGAGCGACCGGGTGCCTTCCTCACGGGCAAAGTCGTGCATCGCCTGCAGCACGGCGAAGTGGCGATCCCAGTCCTCGAGAATCTCGAGCAGGCTCGCGCAGGTCTCCAGGCGCCCGGCACCGGCGCGCGCCGAACCCATGTAACGCTCATGCAGCGAAGCAAGTTCGATCGCGGTCTCGCCAACGACCAGGGCAACGAAGGGCTTGCGATCAGCGAGGCGAAACGTACCCAGGCTGAATCGCTCGGGATGGAGGGCTGAATTCATGCGTGCATCCTCGATGAAGGGACTCAGACCACCGGCGAGTTGGGGGTCAGCCCAAGCACGGTGCGCCCATAGGTCTCCAGGTTGGTCGACCAGTTGAGCAGCCCGTGCATATTGATCGCGCGAATGTCGCGCGCGGCCAGTTGCACATCATTGGATTCGGCGAGCGCACTGCCCCCCGATGCGTAGACCAGCAGTTCGACCGCTTCGAGACAGAGCTTGACCGCAAAGGCGCAATCCATCCGTGCCTTGGCCCGACGCTCGTAGGGCATGGCCGTGCGTGCCTTGGCATGTCCTTCGATCTCGTCGATCATCGAATGCAGCACCAGCGCCGCCGCATCGATGCGTGTCGCCGCCTCGGCAACCTGTGTGTGCGTCAGGGCAGACTCGATCTGGGGCTGATCGAAGGTATAGGCAATGACGCGCCCGGGCAGTCGCTTGCAGAAGGCATCGAGCGCCCGGCGCGCAATGCCGATGGCTGGCCCGCACAGGAAGAGCGCCAATACCGGCACCGGGGCACAGTGATAGAGGTCACCGTTGGCCATGGCCTGCCCCGGATTGATGCCATCGATGGCGTTGGGCATCGACAGGAATCGATGCGCCGGCACCCGTTCGTCGGAGACGACGACACTGTTGCTACCGGTACCGGTAAGCCCAGCCACATACCAGTCGTCCTTGATCTGGATCTGGCTGGTCGGCACGAGAAAGATGCCCGAATCGGGCTGACTTGCGGCGGCATCTTCCACATGAGCGCCCAGCATCACCCACTGGGCATTGTGGACGCCCGAGCAAAATGGCCAGACACCCGAGAGCCGATAGCCATCGGCGGTGCGCACCGCCTTGCCGCGCGGACCCAGCACCGCTGATATCAGCGTGTTGGCATCCGAACCGTACACATCGGCTTGTGCCTGGGGACCGTAGAGCCCCATCAGCCATTGGTGTGCGTGGTAGATGCCCAGACACCAGCCGGTGGAACCGCAGGCACCTGCGATCTCGGCCACCACATCGAGATGGGTATGCAGACTTTGCTCGAAGCCGCCGCAACGCTGCGGCTGCAGCACCCGAGTCAGGCCGGTCGACTTGAGCAGGGCGACGTTTTCGGCAAGCACCCGGCGACTGGCAATGGTCTTGCCGGCACGGGCTGCGATCTCGGGCACCAGCCGACGGGCGCGCTGGACCATGTCGGCCGCAGTCACAGGGGAATCGACCGGCTCGGCTGCGATGGCAGCTTTCATGATGTCTCCTCGCGCTGTCCAATGAGCCTGCCAACCGGCACGGTGGCGATGACCCATCGTGGATCTTCAGAAAGTGTAGAGCATTATGGTCAGCGAAATTTCATGCGCCAGCACGCCGAAATCGTCGATCGACACCCCGGCGATCGCCAGGATCTCTTGAAGATTCCATCGAGGGCGCAAGGCGCACTCTGACGACCAGTATAGAATCGTTGCCGGTGTGCGAGGGAGACGCACAGCGCAACCCGCTACGGGCAGCCGTGGCGACTGCCGCAGGGCCGGCAAGGAGAAAACACCCCATGTCACAAGACACCCCCACGCGAAGCCTGCGCTGCCTCCTCGCTGCTGCGCTGCTGGCGATGACGACAACGAGCGGTACGAGTACGGCGGCCGATGCCTGGCCGGTGAAACCCATCCGCATCATCGTGCCCACCTCGGCCGGTGGCATCACCGATGTCGTGACACGCATCTTCTCGCCAGCGCTCTCCGAACAACTGGGGCAGCCCCTCATCATCGACAACCGCCCCGGTGGCGACAACGTCATCGGCACTGCGCTGGCAGCGCGTGCCGCGCCCGATGGCTACACGCTGCTGTCGGTTTTCGACAACTTCCCGCTCAATCAACTGCTGCGCGGCGACATTCCCTACGACGCGCGGCGCGATTTCGCGCCCATCTCGCTCCTGATCACCGGCACCCAGGTTGTCCTCGTGCCGGCTTTATCACCGGTTCAGGACTTCCCCGCACTGATCGCCACCTTGCGCGCAAAGGGCAACAGTGCCAACTACGCTACCGCGGGCATCGGATCGTCCAGTCATCTGGGCGTCGAATTGCTCAAGCAGGCAGCGGGCATCACGCCTCTGGCCATCCACATGAAAGGGGGTGCTCCGGCGATGGGTGAACTGATGGCGGCACGTGTCGACATGATGATGATCGGACTGGGCGGGATCGCAGCCAATCAGATCGTAGCCGGCCGCGTCAGGCCCTTGGCCTTCGCAGGCGTCCGACGTCACCCGGACTTCCCGCAACTGCCCACCATTGGCGAGTTCTATCCGGGGTTCGCTACAGGCTCATGGATGGGTCTGGTAGCGCCGGCAGGCACGCCCGCCGAGATCGTGCAGAAAGTGCATGCCGGCATCGCGGTCGCACTGCGCGATGCCGATGTCCGGCAGAAGCTCGGCGCGCAGAAGTTCGACATCGTCGGCAGCAACCCCGAGGAGTTCGGCCGCTGGATCACGACCGAACATGACAAGTGGGCGCGAGTCATCAAGACCCAGGGCATCAGTGCCGAGTAAGCCAGGACCGCTCGAAAAATCCGAGAAAACCTCGTAGCAGGAGACACAGGCATGTTCGATTTCTTCTTTCCCACCCACCCCTTCGGTGGCCAGACGCTGCGTCTTGTCGCCCAGTCGCAGCAAGGTGGCGGCGATGCCTTCGATATCGCCCGCACCTGCGCCCGCATCGAGCAAGGCGACAAGCCGGGCTGGGAACGCGAGTGGCTCGCCATTGCCCAAGCAACCGAAGCGCGTGCCCGCAAGGCCCTTGCCGAAGGCAATCGCCTGACCGCGCAGCAGTACTTCTTCCATGCCAATCAGTACTACCGCATGTCAGACGTGTTTCTCACCTACGCCGAGAACGCCCGCAAGGCCGAGCGCTTCGCCCTCGCCCAGACGTGTTTCCGCGAAGGTGCGGCCCTCGCAACGCCACGTATCGAAACCATCAGCGTGAAGTGCGGGGACGAGACCTACGATGGCTACTTCTGTCACCCGAACAATCCGGCACCGGGCAAGTGGCCGGCCATTCTCTTCATCGCCGGTGCGGATGCCTATGCTGAAGAAGTCTACTTCTCGAGCAAGCCCTTCATCGACCGTGGCATCGCGGTGCTGCACGTCGACGGGCCGGGACGCGGCTCCTCGATCTACCTGAAAGGCATCCCGACCCGTGCCGATTATGAAGTGCCCGGCAAGGCAAGCTTCGACTACCTCTTCTCGCGGCCCGAAATCGACCCCGACCGGGTTGGCCTCGTGGGCATCAGCATGGCGGGCTATTACGCCCCGCGTGTGGCCGCCTTCGAAAAGCGCATTCGCGCGCTGGTGGGCTGGAGCGGTTGCTACAGCATCCTCGATGACCTCTACGACTTCTGCGGCCACCTGCAACCGACCTGCCAGCGCCTGCTGGGCGGTGTCAGTCACGAGGAAGCACGGCGTCGTCTGGCCGACTTCAGCATGGCAGGCATCGCGCAGAACATCACCTGCCCGACGCTCATTTCGCACGGCGCGAAAGACACGTTGATGTCGGTCGAGGGCGCGCGCCGCCTCTTCAACGAAATCGGGGCAGCCGACAAGACGCTGCGCATCTATGATGACAACGATGCAGGCGGACGCATCCACTGCAGCCATGACTACTGGGGCCACAACGTGCCCTACATGGCCGACTGGCTCGTATCGCGCCTCGCGCCGCGCTGAGGGCTCACGCGCCAACTGCTTCGACACCCGAACAACCGAACCGCTGAAACCGACTGGAGATTATCGATGAAGATCTGTCATTACGATGAAGGACGCGCTGGCGTGGTTGCCGACGATCAGGTGTGGCCGCTGGGCGATGCCCTGGTGCGCCACGGTATCCTGCAACCGCGTCACACCATGCTCGAGGTGATCGACGCGCTGGCCAACGACATGCGCGCGATGGACATCGCACGCAACACCCAGGCCCTGGGCACGCCGAAGCCGCTGTCAGGCACGCGCCTCCTCGCTCCCATCACCAACCCGCCCTCGATCTGGGCTGCGGCGGCCAACTACCACGCGCACCAGGCAGAAATGAAGGACAGGGTCGGCTCCTACGACCGCTCGGCACTGACCGCCGATGACCTGATGGCCGAGTTCTTCCTCAAACCCACCTCGTCGATCATCGGGCCGGGAGGCCCGGTGGTGCTGCCGCGTCTGTCAAAGCACGTCGACTTCGAGTGCGAACTGGCCGCCATCATCGGCAAGCCCGCGCGCTACGCGACCGAAGAGAATGCGCTCGACCATGTGTTCGGCTATCTGCTGTGCTGGGACTTCAGCCAGCGCGACCCCTGGGCTCGCGGCCGCCACAACACGCGCAACATCCGGAAGGGCTTCGACACCTTCACCGGCCTGGGCCCGTGGATCGTCACCCGTGACGAGATCGCCGAACCGCAAGACCTGCACATCCTGGTCGAACAAAATGGCACTGCCGTCATGAAGGCCCATACGGCCGACATGATCTGCGGGCTGCGCGAGCACATTCGATTCCTGTCTGAAGTGCTCACGCTGCGCACCGGGGACGTCATCACCACCGGCACCCCGGCCGGTGTGTCGCAACTGGCCGCCGGGGACGTGCTCAAGGGCAGCATCACCGGTATTGGCGAGATGGAAGTAGCCGTCGCGGCCGACCCGCGCGGCTGAAAGGAGCGATAAAAGCCTGGCTGGCTCCGCCGCGCGAACTCGGTGCGCGGTCGGAACCCGCCAGGCTATCGATCAAGCGCGGCCGATGCGGCGCTACTGCACGCGGCCCCTGCTGCACCCTGTCCCTACTGCACCTTGATGCCCGCAACCTTCACGACGCGCGCCCAGCGCTCGTAGTCGGCCTTCACCAGCGCCTTGAGCGCCGCCGGATCGAGTGGCATCGGCTCCGCACCCTGGCGACCCAGCGTCTCACGCACTTCGGGGGTCACGACCAAACGGTTGATTTCGGCGTTCATGCGCTGAATGATGGCGGGTGGCATCTGGGCTGGGGCGAGCAGCATGTTCCAGATGAACACATCGAAATCGGGGTAACCGGACTCGGCAACGGTCGGCAGGTCGGGAGCAGCCAGCGATCGCCGCGCCTGCGTCGTGGCAATGAGGCGCAGACGCCCGGCGCGGGCATGCGGCATGACGGTCGGCGCGGCTGCAAACATCACGCCCACCCGGCCACCCACCACATCGTTCACGCCAGGCGTGCCACCCTTGTACTGAATCGGCACCATGGTAAAGCCGGCAGACATCATCAGCAGTTCGGTTGCCATGTGAGCCGGTGATCCATCACCCCCGTGCGCGTAGTCCAGATCACCCTTCTTCGACTTGGCGTATGCAATCAGTTCCTGCAAGGTGTTGACCGGCACGACCGCCGGATTGACAAAGAGAAACATCGGGTTCACCGAGAGCATCGCCACCGGCACGAGCTCGGTGAGCGGGTCCCAGTCGAGCTTGAAAAGGAGCGGATTGGTCGTGATGTTGGCGCTACTGCCGACGACAAAGGTATAGCCATCAGCGCTGCCCCTGGCGACCGCCTCGGCACCAATATTGCCGTTCGCGCCCGGGCGATTCTCGATCACGATAGGCTGACGCAAGGCCTCCGAGAGATGCTGACCGGCAACGCGGGCCGCCAGATCAGCACCGCCTGCAGCCGGAAACGGCACGACGAACCGGATGGAGCGAACTGGCCATGACTGTGCCCCGGCCGGGGAGATGACCAGCACGCTCGCCAAGGCCATCAGAACGCCGGTCGCGCCCTTGAACATCGTGTGTGTCGACATCGTTGTCTTCTCCATTGCTGTTACGCCAGCCGGTCTTTCTGCCGGCACGGTTCGCGACATGCTGCGCCGGCAGTCCATCATGACTACCGCTCTCGTGGGGCTACGATACCCCACCCCATTCGATCCGGTAGCCCTCGCCTTGCCGACGGATGAAACATCGGTGGGGCGCGGCAAAATGCGTCGGCATGAGCAGGGCACCGCGCTCGGCACAATAATCGAGAACTGCACGCCGCGATACGATGCCAAGCTCGGGGGCGTCGTCGAAGCGTGTCGTCCAGTCGGGGTAGTACACCTGCAGCGGCACGTGCAGCACATCGCCACAAAACACCGCTTCGGCCCCACCCGATGCCAGCATCACACGCACATGACCCATGGTGTGGCCGGGGGCGGCCTCGATGGTCAGCGTGTCATCGACCGCATGCCCCGAATCGACTTCAACCGCGAGCCCCGCATCGATGACCGGTGCAATCGAATCTTCCCAGACCGAGTCGTTTGGGGCGCCTGCCCCGAGCGGTGGGTTGGCAGGATTCCAGCGGGCGAGTTCCGGCCGATGAAAGAGATAGCGGGCATTGGGAAACGTCGGCACCCAGCGCCCGTCGCGCCGTTGCGTGTTCCAGCCCACATGGTCGCAGTGCAGGTGCGTGCAGATGACCTGATCGACCTGATCGGGCGTCACACCGGCGGCTGCCAGTCGCTCGAGCCAGGGATGTGCCGCCTGGTGAAAGCGCGGCATGTAAGGCCGGTCTTTGCCGTTGCCGCCGCAGGTATCAATGAGCACCGTGTGATGGGGTGTTCGCACGAGAAAGCTGTGCACCGAGGTGAGAAAGCGCCCGGTCGCGGGGTCGTAGTGGTTGGGCATGAGCCAGTCACGATGCCGTTCGAGCGAATCGGGATCGAACCCGGCAAAGACCTTCTCGGGCACCAGACTGCCCCGCACCGACTCCTCGATGCGGGTGATCGACACATCACCGATGCGGGCAAACGGCGTCAGACCAGGCAGACTCACTTCGGATTGAACTCCTTCCAAGGATCCTTGACGGCCGGAATCGTCTCGAGTTCGACATTGGCCAGTCGATCGCCGACACGACGAGTCTCGCGGATGTAGATGTTCTGGACGATGTCGCGGGTTGCCGGGTCGATCGCGATCGGCCCGCGCGGGCTGTCTGCGTTGCGATAGCCAGCCAGAATCTTCATCGACACATCCGGATCGACCTTGCCCTTCTGTTCGCGCACTGCGGTGTAAATGGCGTCCATCGCATCATAGGCACCGACCGCAATGAAGCCAGGCGGAACGGTACGCCCGTACTCGCGCTCCCAGGCAGCCACGAAGGCCTTGTTGGCCGGCCGGTCACCCACCATCGAGTAGTGCATCGCCGAGATGTAACCCAGCGGTGCGTCACCCATGTTCACCAATTCTTCCTCGGTGACTGCGTCGCCCGTCCCGACGAAGGGAATACCGGCCTTGCGCAGCTCCAGATCGCCATAGGCCTTCATCAGGCGAGTGGAGGTGACACCGGCACTGACCATGTTGAAGATCACCTCGGGCTTCATGTCCTTGGCGCGCTGCATGTAGGCCACGAAGTCGGGGTTGGCCAGCGGCATGCGAACCTGCCCGACCAGTTGCCCGCCATTGTCGGTGAAGCCCTTCACGAAGGCAGCCTCGGCATCATGCCCCGGCGCAAAATCACTCACCATGGTGTAGGCGCGCTTGTACTTCTTCGCCGCCCAGATGCCCACGTGATAGGCAGGCTGCCAAAGGGTGAAGGACATGCGCACGAAGTACGGCGAGCGGGTGGTGATGACCGAGGCCGCCGCATTCATGATCACGAGCGGCGTCTTCGATTCCGTGATGAGCGGGGCGGCCGCCATCGCATTGGGCGTCCAGATGAAGCCGGTGAGGAAATTCACCTTGTCTCGAACAATGAGCTCCTGGGTCAGTCGCTTGGCCGTATCCGGATTGGGGCCACCGTCATCGCGACTGATGATCTCGATCTTCACGCCGGGCGGCAGGCTGTCGGCATGCTGCTTGGTGTAGAGCTTCACCGCCTTGTCGATCTGATCGCCCAGCGAGGCAAACGGACCCGAACTCGATGCGACCAGTCCGACACGAACCGTCTGCGCCTGCACCGAGACCGCAGACAGCCCAACGGCCGACCCCAGCAGAAGCGCCACGATGCCGCGATCGAGCCTCGAAAATGCACCCCGCGGGGCGAATGTATTCATCCATTGCATGGTTGTCTCCCTTGCTGTGATGTGAAGCGAGTCCGTGGTCGTTATGCCCCGGATTGATGGATACTCGTGCGCGAATCCGAAGCGCCGATCAACGTGCCGCATGCGCATGCGGCTTGATGAAGATCTCGTCGACCGTCGGTCGGCTCGGTATCACCCCCTGATCGTACAGGTTGTCCACCAGTGCCTCCAGGGTGGGTCTGTTGGATTCGATGCCGTACGGCCAGGGATCGCCACCAAACAGGTCGTCGATCTCGTCAAGATCGGCCGGCAGCCAGGGCTGCATGTAGCGCAAGGCACCGATGAAGCGCATCTTCTCCAGCGCCAGATTCTTCGCTGCATCGAAGGCATCGTAGAGGCTCGTGGCCACGAAGGGGTAGCGCTCGTGCACATCGCGCCTGATGGCCACCAGGTGCATGATCGGAAAGATCTTCGTGCGACGGTAGAAATCCTTCTCGACCTCGCGATAGTCGGGAAAGAGTCGCACGATGTCCGGATTGTGCTTCATCGCATCGGGCACATCGGTGCCGATGATGGCGTCGATCTCGCCGGCATCCATCAAGGCCGAGAGCGAACGCCCCGACCGATTGATCTCGACCGGGGCCGGGCGCGCCATCGGCAGCACCGTCGGCGCGCCGTGCGAGCCACCCGTGTTGGTGGCGCCCTGCAGCCACTGGATGGTGGAGAGGTCTACACCATACTCGCGCTGCAGATGGCCCCTGATCCAGATGGCCGCACTCATCGTGTAGAGCGGCACGCCGATACGCTTGCCTTCCAGATCGCGCGGCGATGTGATGCGCTTGCGATTGACGAAGATGAAGCTGTGGCGGAACACGCGTGAGGCAAAGACCGGCAGCGCCACGAAGGGGCAGCGTTCGCCACCGTTCTTCTCTGCGGTGTAGCGGCTGATGAATTCGGAACTCGACATCTCCGAGCAGTCGAACTCCAGGCCACCGGCCATCCGATCGAAGATCTGTCGCGGGTCATCGAGCACGATGAAGTTGAGGTCGATGCCGGCAGGCCGGACATCGCCAGTATAGAGCGGCAACATGCGGTCGTAGAGGCCACAGGCGAAGGTGATCGGCAAGGACGGCATGGGGTCTCCTCAGGGAATAGCGACAAGGGTAACTACTTTACCCTGAGCCCGGGCCCAGCTTGCATTGACGCAAAGCTGGACTGGCGCGATGTCGTCACATCGGCTTACCGAGGAATACCGCCGCCTCGACGTCATGGAGGGAGCCGACCATCCAGGCGCGCCGACGCCGCGCCGTCAGGGTCTGGCGATTCACCCAGCCGTTGGCGTTTCGCCAGGATCGTGACCATGGTCATGGTCGTGAGAATGCGCGGGGCCATCGGCATGATCATGCGAATGTCCGTCTCCGTGCCCATGCTCGTGCCCATGCTCGTGCCCATGCTCGTGCCCATGCTCGTGCCCATGCTCGTGCGTGTGCCCATGAGCGTGCGAATGCCCGCCATGCTGCGCCAGATGACCACCCTCGCCGGCCCGAGCGGCTTGCGCTGCCTGCTCGTAGTGCTGGCGCAGCAGGTCATGGCCATAGTCGTTGCCATTGGGCGTACGCACAATGGTGTGAACATGAAACGGCTGCGGTTCTGCATTGGTGAGATACACCCCCGCATGATGATCAAATTCGATCAGCAGCACCGGGCTCTGCACCCGGTAGTAAAAGGTGCTGTCTTCAGCCGTACCGCCCACCCAGCAAAAGTGCGTGGCGTCCAGATGGCGCTCGATATCGGACATGCGATGGGCCAGCGGGCCGGCGGGCAGTGGCGATACATAGGCCTCAATGAGGTCAAGCAGTGATCTGCGCTGCTGTGCACCCATTGCTGCGCCGGGCAGCCCCTCCAGGGGAATGATGCGGTTGTCCTGATAGGCCGCCGCCATCTGCAGTCCATCGGCGAAATGCCGCCGTCCCGGTGGCAGCGTGGGGCTGAGCTGTGAATCGGCCAGCAAGGCTCGCGCACGCTGCTCGCCCGGCAGCGTGCGCATCAGGTCGAGCCCGGCGCGCTGCTCATCCTGAAACAGATGCATCCCGGCAAACGGCCCCTCGTCCTCATAAGAGGGCTCGGCTCCCATGAAGGTGGGACTCAGCACCATCTGATCACCCAGCACCATGCAACTCAAGGCCAGGTGATGGCCAAATAGCTGCCAACCCCAGGGCTGATCGGCACGCGGCACACCAAAGAGGCAGAACGTGTAGCTCCACTCGCCCATCACACCCGGCCCGCCGACGAGCCGGCCGAGAAACGCATTCAACTGCATCACGCGTCGCGTACGCGTGTAGCCAGCGGCGCTGAGGCTGACGCGCAGTACCTGCAGGATGGCTTCGCGCAAGACTTCGCTCACTTCATCCAGGCGCACGCCATGCGTCTCGACCAGCAACTCGGTGTTCTGCCAACGACGCCAGAGCGTGGAGTCCACGGGCAGCAGCGCGCGCACACGCTCCTGGGCGCTCATCGCCTCGAATACAGCCGCGGCAGCCTCACGCATGGCCGCTGCCGGAGCCCCCTCGGACCGACGCTCGAAAAGGCCGGCGATCGGGGCGCCATCAACGCTGACCCCCTGGTAGGGCACCGCAAAGAGCGCCTCCCAGGCCGCGAAGAGCTCAGCCGCACGACTGGAGGCGAGGCGCACTCGCGCATGTCCGCGCGCATCAGGGGCAGAAATGCGCGATGCTCCCGGGGCCGGCACGAAACTGCGAAAGTCGATCTTGCCCATCACTGCCTCCTGGCCTGTAGGGCTGCGATGATCGCGCGAATCGGCAGGTGTGTCACCCGCAATGCTAGCCCTGGGCACCCATGATCATGTCAGCCAGTCCGGTGGCAATCCCCGGGAAGAAGCAGAGCAGGAAAATGCCGACAAACATCAGCGCGACAAAGGGCAATACACCGAGTATCACGTCGCGCAGCGGAATATCGGGCGCGATGTTCTTGATCACGAAGAGATTGAGCCCCACCGGCGGATGAATCAGTCCCATCTCCATCACGATCGTCATCACCACGCCAAACCAGATGAGATCGAAACCGGCCGCGCGCAGGGGCGGCAGGATGATCGGGGCGGTCATCAGAATGATCGACACGGGTGGCAGGAAAAACCCCAGCCCAACCACCATCAGCAAGATGGCAGCCAGCAGCACCCAGCGCGACAGATGCATGTCGACCACCCATTGTGCCGCCGACTGACTGATGTGCAAGTAGCTCATCACGTAGGCATACAACAGGGACATGCCGATGATCATCATCAGCATGGTCGACTCGCGCAAGGTGGCACTGAAGATGGGCTGAAGATCTCGCGGCCGCCAGACCGCATAGATCAGCGCAATGAGGGCAAGCGCGAGCACAGCCCCGAGCCCCGCGGTCTCCGAGGGGGTGGCGTAACCGCCATAGAGCGCAAACATCACCCCGGTAAGCAGGATGATGAAGGGCAGCACGCGCGGCAGCAATGACAACTTCTCACGCACGGTGAAGTGCTCGACGGCCAGCATCGCCGACGTCTGCCCACCGGCAAGCACCACCGCCTCGGCCCGTCGATACTCCAGCCTGAAGCGCCAGACGGCGTACGCCGCAAACAGCACCACCAGCATCAATGCCGGCACGATGGCGGCAAGAAACAGTCGTCCAAGCGACTGCTCGGCGGCAACCGCATACAGAATCATGGTGATCGACGGAGGCAGCAGGATGCCCAGGGTACCGCCGGCAGCGATGATCCCGGCCGCGAACCCGCCCGAATACCCCCGCGAACGCATCTCGGGTATGCCTGCAGCGCCGATGGCCGAACAAGTGGCGGGCGATGATCCGGCCATCGCCGCAAAGAGGGCGCAGGCAAACACGTTCGCAATGCCCAGCCCACCCGGTACCCGGTGCAGCCAGGCGTGCAGCGCGCCGTAGAGGTCCCTGCCCGCCCTCGAGCGCCCGATGGCCGCCCCCTTCAGAATGAAGAGCGGTATCGACAACAGGGTGATCGAGGCCATCTCCTCGTAGACATTCTGCGCGATCGTATCAACCGATGCCGCCGGCATGAATATCAGCATGAATACACTGGCGGTGGCCCCCAGCGCAAACGCAATCGGCATGCCCGAAAACATCACCAGGAGCGTGACAGCCCCATAAGCCAGACCAATTTCCATCGTGCTCATCGAACGCCCACCTTGCGCATCGAGGCCACCAGTTGCCCGACAATCTGCACGGTGAGCAGACTCATGCCCAGAGCCATCAGCAGATACGGTATCCAAAGCGGTGGTGCCCAACTGGAGGAGGTGCGGTAGCCCTCGAGTTGAGCTTCATCGAAGAGGGCCCAGGCCTTCCAGCTGAAAAACCCGCAGAACAGCGCACTGGCCAGATCGACAAGAGCGCGTCGAATCCGATCGACCCGCGGCGGCAGCAGCGATGCGATCGCTTCGATCCCTACATGACCACGAACGGCCTGTACGCTTGCCGATGACAGAAAGACTGCGCCCACGATGAGAAATACCGACATCTCGTCCTGCCAGTCAGAGGGCGCATTGAGAAAATAGCGCATCACCACGCTGGAGGTCAGCACCAGCGAAGCCGCCAGCAGCGCAAACGACGCCAACCGCTCGATCCAGCGGTTGAGCGAGCCGAGAATGCCTGCGGCAGCACGACGGTCTGCGTCGCAGAGCGCGCCCTCCTGCACCTCGCCTGCGGCACTCATGCGGCCGGAATCTTCTCGGCCATGGCAAGAAGTTCCGCTGCAAGCGGCGAGCGCTCGGCGTAATCCTTCCAGGCAGTACCCCGGGCGATGTCACGCCACTTGTCGACCGTGGCGTCGTCGAGATCCTTGACCGTTGCCCCGCGATTTGCGTAGACCTCGGCCACCTTCTGATCGTCGGCCATGGCCTCTCGCAGGGCAAACTTCTCGAGTTCGGCTCCCGAGGCCATGATGGCCTCCTGATGCGCGGCAGGCAACGCCTCGAAGATCTGGCGCGACATGATCAGCGGCTCGAGCATGAACCAGTACGACTTTCCACGCCCGGTCGTGAGCGCCTTGGAGACCTCTTCGAGACGAAACGAGATGAGGCTGGTCGACGAGGTAATGACCGCGTCGCAGGCGCCAGTCTGCATGGCTGCATACGCTTCATTGGAGGGAATCGAGAGCGTTGCGGCGCCTGCTGCCTTCAACACCATGTCCATCTCGCGACTGCCGCCCCGCACCTTCATCCCCTTGGCATCTTCCGGGTTCAGGATGGCCCGGTTACGACTGGCTACGCCGCCTGCTTGCCAGATCCAGGCGACGATCACGACGCCTTTGTCCGAAAGGAAACGGGCAAACCGTTGCCCCACTGGTGCCCCCTTCCAGGCGGCACCCTGTTTGTAGGACGTCACCAGTCCGGGCATCAGCCCGATATTGGTTTCGGGCAATTCGCCCCCGGCATAGGAAATCGGGTAAAGCGTCAGATCGAGCACACCCTTGCGCAGCGCCGAGAACTGGGCCACGGTCTTCATGAGCGACGAGTTGGGATAGACCTCGCCGGCAAGCGCACCCTGCGTGCGTCGCGCGACATCGGCGGCAAACATGCGGCACAGGCGATCGCGGAAGTCGCCGACCTCGATGGTGCCGCCCGGAAACTGATGCGAGATCTTGAGGGTCTGCGCTGCCGCTGCAGGATTGCGCCAGGCCGAAGCCAGCGAAGCAGGAACAGCCAGCGAAGCTGCAAGCGCATGCCGCCGCGTGATGGTCATCAAGCATCCCCCTGTGCAGGCTCCGACCTTCAGGTTCTGGAGCCAGGCGTTCCCCTGTTGCCAGCCTGCCGTCACCTGTCGGAACAGCGGCCAACCCCCCGATTTATTTCGTCATTATGACCGAATCTGAGGGCTGACGCGTTCAGGTACCCATGCACAGGAGCGAGGCACTTGGACAGGGGTCCCAGTAGGTGTTGTAGCGACGCAGAATACCGGTGGCCCGATCGAAGTCCAGATCGATCCGCATCGATGTCATGAACTCCCGCCAGCGGTAAGTCCAGACCGCTAGCGCAATATTGGGATAATCGGTTTCGAGTCCGGCGCGCCCCAGTTGTATCCGTGCCTCTTCCATGGTCGTCACGCCCGGCTTGAGAACGTCGCGGAAATTCTCTGCGACAAGCACCTGCCTGACAGCGCTCACCCGCTGATCGCGACCGAGAATCACCCGCCAGGTCTGCGCGCCCCCCGGCCCGAACACGTAGTAAAGGGCCTGATTGCCATCGGGCAGAGACCGCTGCTCGTCGGGCTTGCCGGCGATCGCAATCACTTCAGCAAGCGACTGTCCGGGGAGGATGCGCCCGCGCTCGAAGCCGGTGAGCGCACAACCGGCCAGAGACAAGGCAAGCGCGAAGCCAACAGCGAAGCGAGCCATCGAACTCATGTTGTAACCTCGAAAAAGTAATGCCCGACCCGGCATTCGAAAAAACACAGTAACGCTGCTCGATACCTGAACGACAGTATCGCGAATTGATCCTGCTTGCGGGAATCGTTTCAAAATGTTGACACCGAACCACTGGGATTGCATGACCCCGATCAGTTGCCCGGCAGCTGGAGGGTATCGCGAATGGCGGTGTCGAGGCACGACAGGGCCATGCCCTCTCCGCTCCTCTGTTTTCGTGCACTGCTGCACTGACTCAACCCTCAACGGGCCAGTTCGATAGGGGTGATGGTAACTGCGCCCTGAATGCTCTCAGCGGCAAACCTGACGCTGTCGCCCGCCCTTCGCCTCGGTCTTGACCTTTTCTTCTGCCCGCTTTTGGGCCTCGGCCTGTTGCTGAATCCGCTTTGCAATCGGAGCCAAAAACGCATCCGCTGACAAATTCAATTTCG
>CAIKRR010000005.1 GCA_903829815.1 uncultured Pseudomonadota bacterium
GACCACCCTCGCCCTGGCACTGGCGTTTCCGTTCGAAGGCAAGCGCATCACCTGGACTGACCTGATCGGCATGCTGCGCGAGACCGGTGTCTCGGTGCTCGACCTCTTCATGATCGGGGCAGCTTCGGGCATCATGATCGGGGCGCTCAACTATTCGGGCGTGGGCTTCACGCTCACCATCGTGCTCTTGCAACTGGCAGGCGGCAGTCTGCTTGCGTTGCTGGTGCTCTCGGCCATCGTCAATATCATTCTCGGCCTCGGGTTGCCCACGGTCGGGGTCTACATCCTGCTGGCTACGCTGATTGCGCCGGCGCTCATCAAGATGGGCATCGAACCGATGGCAGCACACATGTTCATCATGTATTACGGCAGTCTGTCCATGATTTCGCCGCCGGTCGCGATTGCGGCGTTTGCCGCGGCCAATCTCGCCGGGGCCGATCACAACAAGGCGGGCTGGGCCGCAATGGCCTTTGGCTGGACGATCTTCGTCGTTCCATTCCTCTTCGTGTTCTCGCCGACGCTGCTGGCCAATGGCGACCCGGTGTCGATCGCCATCGACTTTGCGGCCGCCGTGATTGGCATCTGGTTCATATCCGCCTCCATCATGGGCTACTCGGTGCGTCTGCTCTCGGTGGCTGGACGCGTTGGCTACGGTCTGGCCGGTGTGCTCGTATTCATGCCCTCGGTGGTTGCCGGACCGCTGCGCTGGGTCAATCTTGTCGGTGTAGCGCTTGCGCTCACCTTGTTCATTCGCGACCGCGCGCTCGCCGGTCGTCCGCTGGCTTTTTCAACGAGGAGAACCTGATGGTGCGCTATGAAGTGCCGGCCGATCTGGCCGATCGTCTGATGGCTCGTCGGGGTCGTCTGCATGCCTACGACCAATTCAATGCGGCATCGACGGCGATGCTCATCGTCGACATGCAGAACTTCTTCATGAAGGACGGTGAACTCATGTGTGCGCCGGCCGCACGCGACATCGTGCCGAATGTCAATCGCCTGGCAGCCGAGTTGCGTGCAGCCGGCGGCCTGGTCGTCTGGGTGGTGATGGAAGCGAGCGAGGAGTCGCGCGCCGCCTGGGCCAATTTCCATGAACTGTTTCATGCCGAGGCGTTCAATCGACGCATGAAGTCGCTGGGCCCTGCGGGCGAAGGTTTTCGCTTGTGGCCCACCATGCAGCCTGCGGCGGGTGACGAGACGGTGGTCAAGCGCCGTTACAGCGCTTTCATCGAGGGCTCATCCGATGTCGAGTCGGTGCTCCGGCGCCATGCGATCGACACCGTGCTGGTCACCGGCGTGGCCACCAACGTGTGCTGCGAGTCGACCGCGCGCGACTGCATGATGCGCGGTTTTCGCACCGTGATGGTCTCCGATGGCAACGCCTCCTTCACCCAGGCCGAGCATGACATGGCGCTGCGCAATTTCATCACCTACTTCGGTGACGTGCAGTCCACCGATGAGGTGCTCGTCCATATGGGACGTGCGCCGGGCCTGGCAGCGGCCTGATCACGTCTTGACGGGGCCGGGCATGGTGATCTCCCTGCCTTGCCCCGGGCGCCAGCCGGTAGCCTGCCGATCGATCTGTGCGGGGTCCTCTTCGAGTGCTGCAATGTTCACCGCGGGTAGCCCGAGTCCAGGCAAAGCAGGCCGCCGCCGCCGTGACCGATGTTGCATTGCGCGATGAAATGCAGGCGGCAGATGGTGTAGGCTCATCCTCAACTGAGGTCGAGTTTCGAAGGAGGGGCATCATGAATGCGCGAGATGCATCGTTGCCGGTCGAGGCAGCGGGTCGTGTTGTTCCGATCCACGGGCTGCACCATTGGGCCTGGCGTTGCCGTGATGCCGAGGAGACGCGGCACTTCTACGAGGACATCCTGGGCTTGCCTCTGGCGCATCTGATACGTGCCGAGAACGTGCCGAGCACTGGCGAATTCTGTCCTTACGTCCATCTGTTCTTCCGCATGACCGATGGCTCCTACATCGCGTTTTTCGATCTCGGCGATGACATTGCGGCCGAACCCTCACCCAACACGCCGGCCTGGGTCAATCACATGGCGCTCAACGTGGGCTCGATGGCCGAGGTGGTCGAGGCCAAGCGTCGTCTCGAAGCCCACGGCATTCAGGTGCTCGGTGTGACCGATCACCATTTTGTGCAGTCGATCTACTTCTTCGATCCCAACGGTTTCCGGCTCGAACTCACCTACCAGAACGGGTCGTCCGAGTACATGGCGGCCAAGGCGGCAACGGCGCATGAGGAATTGGCCGCCTGGGTCACCGAGAAGGCCCAGCGCAGGATGGCAGCCGCGACGGCCAGGGGCTGAGTCGACCCTGCCTGCAGTGCCCACGCTGGGGCAGCCTCTGGCATTGCGTCCGGTACGGCTTCGATGGCTGCTTCGGGTCCCGGCGGTCAAGACCCTTCAGGCGGTCTGCCGCGCTTGCCGCGCCAGTATGTCCGCTCTGCGCGCGAGCAGTCGTTGTGCTCGCTGCACGACCGGGATGTCGATCATCCGACCATCGATCTGAAACGAGGCGCGCCCTGCCAGACGCGCTGCCTGGTCAAGGGCGATGACTCGTTCGGCATAGGCGATATCGGCGGCCGATGGGGAGTACTCCTCGTTGACGATCGTGACCTGACCGGGGTGTATGCAACTGGCCCCATCGAATCCGAGTGCACGCGAACGACGTACCATCGCGCGAAAGCGTCCCCAGTCGGAAAAGTCAGCGACCGTGCTGATGTATCCCAATGGCATCACACCCGCCGCCCGCGCTGCGATGATCATCTGCTGCTTGGGCATCATGAGTGCTTCGTCGCTCGGGTCCATGCCGCATTCGAGCGCGAAATCCTCGCCGCCGATGTTCATCGCCACGACACGCGGGCTGGCTCTTGCGATCTCGTGCATCGCCAGGAAGGCTGCCGGTGTCTCGATCATGACCAGAAAGCGCGTGTGGCCGTTGGGCAGGCCAGCCAGCACTTCGCGTTCGCCTGCCAGTTCGTCGAGCAGGCGCACATGCGACGCGCCATCGACCTTGGTGATCGCGATGGCATCGACATGCGGCCCGATCACGGCTTCGATGTCGCGCACGGCCAGAGACAGCGGGCGATTGATCCGCACCACGACGTCGGCGCCACCGCGCCGAACGCGTTCGGCAGCCGAGGCGACCTGCGCGCGCGCGCCAGCCTTTTCGGCCAATGGCACGCTGTCTTCGAGGTCGAGTTGTATCGCATCGGCGCCGCGCGTGTGCGCGCGGTCGACAAAGCGCTCGACATTGGCCGGCACGTAGAGCAGCGAGCGCCACACCGGGCGGTCAGCGATCTTCATCGGGTTCTCCGTGTATGACGCCGTCTCGGCGCAAGGCGGCCAGGCGGGTCGCGTCGATGCCGATGCGAGCAAGGACCTGGGCGTTGTGTTCACCCAGACGCGGTGCAGGCGCGGTGATTGTCCCTGGGGTTGCACTGAAACGTGGCACCGGCTGGTGCATCGGAATCGACCCCATCTGGGCATCGGCTATTTCGGTAAAGAGACCGCGTGCGCGCACATGGGGGTCGTCGCCGATCTGCGAGGCATCCAGCATCGGTCCGACGGTGACCTCGGCGGCACGAAAGAATTGCACCACCTCGGCCTGACTGCGCCCGGCGATGAACTCGGCGATGAGGGCATCGAGTGCCTCCCAGTTGAGCAGGCGCTCGCGGTTGGTGCAAAAACGCGTGTCGGCAATGAGTTCGGGCTGTCCGATGGCACGAAACAGCCGCTCGGTCATCTGCTGGGTCGAGGCCGACAGGCACACATGGTGTCCGTCCAGGGTCCGGTAGGCATTGCGCGGGGCCGAGTTGGTCGAGCGGTTGCCCGTGCGTGGTTTGACCTGACCGGTGAGGCGATAATTGGCCAGTTGCGGCCCCAGTACCGCCACCAGCGGGTCGAGTAGTGGCAGGTCGATGATCTGACCCCTGCCGCCATTGACCTCGACCTCGCGCAGAGCCATCAGTACCGCGCTGGCCCCGTACAGACCCGCCACCGAGTCGGCCAGGTAGAACGGCGGCAGCAGCGGTTCGCGGTCGGCAAAGCCATTCATCGCGGCAAAACCCGACAGGCCTTCCACCAGCGTGCCAAACCCGGGCTGGCGGCTGTAGGGCCCATCCTGTCCCCACCCCGAGATCCGCACGATCACCAGACGCGGGGCGGCTGCCAGGAGGCGCTCTGGTGCCAGTCCCATTGCTTCGAGAGTGCCTGGACGAAAGCTCTCGATCAGGCAGTGGGCGGTGGGTGCCAGTTCGAGCAGCAGTTCGATGGCAGCCGGTGCGCGGAAGTCGATCGAGAGGCTTTTCTTGTTGCGGGCATAGACCTTCCAGGCAGTTGCAACGCCATCGACCTGCCACTGTCGCAGGGTGTCGCCTGTGGGTGGCTCGACCTTGATCACCTCAGCGCCAAAGTCAGCCAGTTGCTGCGACAGGATATTGCCTGCTACCAGCCGAGAGAGATCCAGCACCCGGACGCCTCGCAGGGGCCCGGGCAGCGCTTCGGGGCGGGGCGATGGGGTGGGGACGGCAGCAGTCTGGGGAGCGGGATCGTTCATGACAGTTGCAGGCAGGGCTTGAGCCGTCGCAGCCGATGATACGCCAGAGGGCTACAATCCGGCCACAACCCCTGGCCCTCAGAGCCCTCGACTCCGGACATTCAGCCCGCTCAATTTCAGCCCTCAACATCTCGGCCCCGGTGCCTCTCCTCATGAGCTTGCACGACATCGCATCGCTGCGCACCTGGATTGGTCGGAGCGAGACTCAGGTTGATCATGTCACCGTGCCCACGGTGCAGCGACTGGCAGCCCTGCTCGATCGTGATGACCCGTTGCCGCAACTGGGCGATACGCTGCCGATCGGTTGGTATTCGGTGCTGTTTCCGCGGGTGGTTCGCCGCTCGCAGGTGGGCAGCGACGGTCATCCCGAACGGGGTGACTTTCTGCCGCCGGTGGCACTGCCACGGCGCATGTTTGCCGGGCGCCGCACCTGGTTTCACGCGCCCCTGCTGCTGGGCGACATCGCTGAAAAGCGTGCCTCGATCAAGGATGTGACACTCAAGGAAGGGCGCAGTGGCGTCATGGTGTTCGTGACGGTGCGCGCTGAAATTCATTCGCCACGCGGACTTGCGATCATCGAGGAGCAGGACATCGTATACCGCGAGGCAAGCCAGGCCAGGGCTGCAAGCGATGCAGACAAGCGCACCGCGCCGACGGTTGTTTCCGGCACCAGCGTGGCCGCGCTCCAGCCTGCCTGGCGACGGCCCTTCCGTGCCGATGAACCGACCCTGTTTCGCTACTCGGCGCTGACCTTCAATGGTCATCGCATCCACTACGATCTGCCTTATACGACCGCAGTCGAGGGCTACCCGACGCTGGTCGTCAATGGTGGCCTTGCCACCCTGCTGCTGTACGAACTGGCGCGCGAGCACATCGAACGACCTGTGGTGTCGTTCAGTTCGCGCAATCTGCGCCCGATGTTTGTCGACCAGCCGCTCATGCTCGAGGGTGCTCAGCGTCCTGCGGGCGGGGCCTGGTTGCGGGTTGTCGACGAGGCCGGCGCAGTGGCCCTCTGGGCCGAGGCGCACTGTGATGCCGATCGGCTTGCCCCCACCGTGCCTGCCTGAGGATCCAATCATGGCTGGTGGCCCGCTCGAAGGTACGCGCATCATCGACCTCACCTCGGTGGTGGTCGGGCCACTGGCCACCCAGGTGCTGGCCGATCATGGCGCCGACGTGATCAAGGTCGAGAGTCCGGCCGGGGATATCGGGCGTCATCTTGCCGGGCGCGGACGTTCTCCGGGGATGTCGGCCAAGTTCATGCACCTGAACCGCAACAAGCGCTCGATCGTGCTCGATCTGCGCCAGTCAAGCGCGCTGCAGGTGATGCGCGGGTTGCTCGTCGATGCCGATGTGCTGCTCTGGAACGTGCGGCCCGCTTCGATGCAGCGTCTCGGTCTCGATTACTCGAGCGTGCGCGCGATCAATCCGCGGCTCATCTACTGCGGCATGTTCGGCTTCGGCCAAGCGGGGTGCTACCGCGACCGGCCCGCCTACGACTCCATCATCCAGGGCATCTCGGGCGTTGCAGCGCTGCATGAGCGCGTGACCGGCACGCCGCGCTACGTACCCTATGTGATGGCTGATCGAACGGTGGGCCTGATCGCGGTGCAGATGATCCTGATGGCGCTGCTGCGCCGTGTCCGCACCGGCGAGGGCGAGTCGATCGAAATTCCCATGTTCGAGAACATGGTGGCTCAAGTGATGACCGAACACATGTATCAGGCCAGCTTCGAGCCGCCGATCGGCGGCTATGGCGATCCACGCGTGCTCGACCCCGAGAACCGGCCACTGGCCACGCGCGACGGGTTCCTGTGCCTGTCGGCCAACACCGACCCCCAGGCGCACGCCTTGTTCGAGGCAATCGGGCGACCCGAACTGGCGCTCGACCCGCGCTTTGCCACGGTGGCTGCGCGGTTTCAGAACGTGAAGGACTACTTCGTCATTCGTGCCGAGGGTCTGGCCCGCAAGACCACCGCCGAGTGGCTCGAGATCTTCGATCGGCTCGATGTGCCGGCTGCGCCTTACCATCGTCTGGAGACACTACGCGATGATCCGCACCTGCGCGATGTCGGCCTGTTCCAGACCGTCGACCATCCGAGCGAGGGCGGTTTCGTCAATATCGGTCTGGCCAACCGGATGTCCGGGGGCGCACGCGCCGACTTTCAGGGGGCGCCGCGTCTGGGCCAGCATACGCGTGAGGTGTTGCGCGAAGCCGGGCTCGATGAGTCGGCCATTGCCGCGCTGCTGGCAGCCGGTGCGGCGGTGGCAGGTGACTGAGGTGCGCAGCCTCTGCCTTGCCCTGCTGGTCGTGCTGGGTGTCGCGCTGAGCGGCTCGGCAGCCCAGGCGCAGCCGCGGTTTCCCCAGCGCGCTGTGCACCTCATCGTGCCGTTTCCACCGGGTGGCAGTACCGACATCGTGGCGCGTGCCATCGCGCAGGCCATGTCCGATGGCTTCGGTCAGCCGGTCATCATCGACAATCGTCCCGGGGCGGGCGGATCGATCGGCGTCGAGGCTGCGGTTCGCGCCCCGGCCGATGGGTACACGCTGGTGATGGGACATATCGGCACGCTGGCGGTAAACCCTGCCCTGTATGCCCACCTGCCCTACGATCCCCTGCGTGATCTGGCGCCGATCGACTTGATTGCGCTGGTGCCCAACATCCTCGTGGTGCATCCCTCGCTGCCTGCCAGCACGGTGCAGGAACTGGTGGCGCTGCTGCGGGCCCGGCCGGGTGCCTACAGCTATGCCTCCGGTGGCGCCGGCAGCGCGGCGCATCTGGCGGTGGAGTATTTCAAGCTGGTAACCGGCACTGACATCGTGCATGTGCCCTACAAGGGTACCGGGCCGGCCATGACCGATCTGCTGGGTGGCCAGGTGGCCCTCACCATGACCGGCTTGCCGCCCTTGGCGCCTCAGATCCGTGCCGGGCGGGTGCGTGCCCTGGCCGTGGCCGGCAATCAGCGTCTGGCCCAGATGCCCAATCTGCCGACGGTGGCCGAGTCGGGCTATCCCGGGTTTGCCGCGACGCAGTGGTACGGCCTGCTGGCACCGGCCGGGACGCCTGCCGCTGTCATCGATCGTCTGCATGCTGAAGTCGTGCGCAGTCTTGCCCTGCCCGCTGTGCGCATGCGTCTGGAGGCCGAAGGCGCCGAGCCGGTCGACAGTTCGCCGGCTCGCTTTGCTGCGTTCATTCGCGCTGAAATCGAGCGCTGGGGCAAGGTGGTTCGTGACGCGCGCATCCGGGCCGATTGACCGATGCGTACGCCGGTTCAGGTGTTGTTCGCCACGGTGCTGTGCTGCGTTCTTGCCTGGGGCAGCGCACGGGCGGCTGAGCCATCACTCGACACCGTCGAGGCCGAGGCTGCTCGACCCTGGGACATCGTGTTCGAGACCGGGGCGTTCGACCGCGCGCCGATCCAATCGCTCATTGCGCCGTGGCGCGAGGAAATCGGCCCACGCGCCACTCGCACCCGCCTGGAGCGCCTGGCACGCCAGCTGAATGTGGCAGGTCTCGAGGTGCTGGCAGCCGAGGGCTGGTTTGCCGGCCGGATCGATGCCCTGGTCGAGCCGGACGCCGGTGAGGATCGCTGGCGGATCAAGGTTGTCATCGTGGCGGGTACGCCAGCGCGGGTGAGCGCCATCGATCTGCAGTTTGACGGCGTTATTGCAGGCGATGCCGAAGAGGACGTTGCGGCACGCGATGCGGCGCGCGCTGCCTTCAGCCTGGGCGAGGGCGCGAGGTTTCGATCCGCCGACTGGGAGGCGGCCAAGCAGTCGGTGCTGCGTCGTCTGCAGGCGCGGCGTTTCCCGGCAGCCCGCATCGTGAGCAGTCGGGGCGAGGTTGATCCGGATTCGGGCCAGGTGCAGCTCCAGGTGCGCTTTGACAGCGGCCCCGAGTATCGATTCGGCGCCTTGCGCCTTGCCGCGTCGGAGCGGGTCAATCCGGTGGTCGTCGAGCGCCTGAACCGCATTCGCAGTGGCGAGGTGTATTCGCAGGCGGCGCTGGCAAACCTGCAGACTCGGCTGCAGCAGTCGCAGTACTTTGCCTTCGTCAATGTCTCGGCCGATCCTGCTCAGGGTGATCCGCAGGCCTTGCCGGTCGATGTCGAACTCACCGCTGCTCGGCACTACCTGCTCGAGACCGGGTTGGGTTACAGCACCGACAGCGGACCGCGCGCCTCGCTGCAGTACGAGGACCGTGCGATCTTTGGCAGCGATGTCCAGTGGCGTAACCTGTTCCGGCTCGACGCGCGTGAGCAGACCGCGTCTTCGGAATTGCGCGGCCCGGTCGACGAGACGGGTTGGCAGCTGGCCTTGCGGGCCGGTGTCGGTTTCCAGGACTACAGCGGTCTGGCCGTGCATGCGCAGACGGTGACGCTGGAACGATCGAAGTTCGAGGGCCGCATCGAGCGGGCTCTCAGCCTGCAGGCGGTGCGCAGCAACGAGTCTCCCAATGGCGCCGACGCCGCACTCAAGCGCGCGCTTGCACCCGGCTACGCCTGGCGCTATCGGGATTTTGACAATCCGCTCGATCCCCGTCGCGGCTTCGAGCTCAACGCGCGTCTCAGTGGTGGTACGCGCGCGGCTGGTTCCGATGCGAACTTCGTGCGCAGTTTTGGCCGCCTGGTGAGCATTCAGCCGGTTGGGGGCGACAACTCGCTCGTGCTGAGGGCCGAAGCCGGGGCGGTCAGTGCGCCCTCGCGGGACCATGTGCCCGCCGACTTTCTCTTTCGCATCGGCGGCGACCAGTCACTGCGCGGATATCGCTACCTGTCGATCGGCCCGCGCGAAGGCAACGCAGTGGTCGGGGGCCGCTATGAGGCCATCGTCGGCGCCGAATGGATCCACTGGGTTTCTCCAACGCTTGGTGTGGCTGCCTTTCATGAGCGGGGCGATGCCGTCGAACGGTCCGCCGATTTTCACTGGAATGCAGCCTGGGGCATGGGTGTGCGATGGCGCTCGGGCATCGGGCCGATCAACGCCGACCTTGCCTGGGGCGAGTCGGTCAATGCCCTGCGCTTTCACCTATCGCTTGGATTTCTCTTCTGATGGCCACCCAGACGCCGACCGACATCGAGTCGCAGGCCGACAAGCCTGAGGGCGACCTCCCGGCTACTGCCGGACCAGGGAACCCGGGTGGACCCCCAAGCCCGGGTGGACCGCCGAACCTGCCTGGGCCCGCGAGCCCCCGGCGCGAGCCTCGGGCAAGCGTTCTGCGACGCCTGGGCATCGCGGCCGCCGCGATGGTGCTGCTCCTTGTCACAGGTCTGGCCGCCGTGCCGTGGCTGCTTGCGCGTCCCGACACCCTCATCTGGATCGCTGATCAGGTCGCCGCGAAGACCGGCTCTGTCGTGCGTCTCGAGCGCTTGGCACCGGTGGCTGCACGAACACTCACCATCGGGCATGTTCATGCGGCCATTGAGGGATGGCGGGTCGACATCGAGGATCTGCAGCTGCGCTGGGGCTCGCCCTGGCAGATGGCGTTCGAACGCCGCATCGACGTCGAGTCGATCGCAGCGCGCCGTCTGTCCGTGGTGTCCTCGAGCACTGATTCATCCGATCGGGCGCTACCGGCCACATTGGGCTTGCCGGTGCAGGTCGCCATCGAGCGCATCGCACTCGATGAACTCGTGGTGGGCGAGGGCGATGCCGCGCTGCGGGTCACGTCGCTCGCCGGCGCTTGGTCGTTCGATGGTGCCCGGCATCGCGCTGCCATCGAGCGGTTGCATGTCAGCGGTTTCGACGTTGCGGTGCAAGGCGAGGTTGCCTCGGCGCGCCCGTTTGCCTTGCACTTCGAGGCCCGTGCGGGCCGCGTTGCTGCGGCTGTACCGTCGAACGCGGCCGCTGCCCCACCTGGGCTCCCCGATGAGGCGACGCTGACGATCTCCGGGAGCCTCGAGCACATGAGCGTGCAAGCGCAACTCGCCCTCGGGCCTGCCCGGCTGGACGGTCGCGCACGGGTGCACCCGTTTGCAATGCCCTTTGTCGAACAGGTTCAATTGCGTGCAAGCGGCATCGATCCGCATGCGCTGTGGCCCCAATTGCCGCAGGCGCGCATCGATCTTCTGGTGGAGGGCGACCTGAGGTCCGACCAGCGCTTTGCCGGTCACCTCAGCGCCCGCAATGCGATGCCAGGCCCGCTCGACCGGCAGCGCGTGCCGGTGGCGCGTCTCGACGCCGATATCGAGGCCGGGCGCGACGATGCCCGTGCCCAGGTGAGGACGCTCGATCTGGGCGCGGCCGGTGGCCTCACCGGGCGGCTGGTCTGGCGTGGCGGGAAGATCGAGTCGGATGTGCAGGCACGGGCCATCGATCTTTCGCGGCTCTGGAGCACCCTCTACGCGAGCCGGCTGGCCGGGCGCGTACAGGTGGCGACCGATGGTGTCGGGCTTGATGCCCGCGGCGAGTTGATCGATCGCGACCTGGGCATGCGCTTCGATCTGGCCAGTACTGCCGAGCGGCTTGACCTGCGTTCGTTTCGCTTCGAGGGGCGCGGCGCCCTGGCCCAGGGTAGCGCCAGCCTCGAGCTGCGCAATCTGCGTCGGTTCGATGTGGCGGCTCGTGTCGAGCGACTCGATCCCTCGCGCCTGGGGCGCTTTCCTGGGGCCAGCCTGACGGGCGACATCGTGGCGCAAGGGGCCCTGGGTGAGGCCCAAGGCGCGCGTGCGCATGCGCATGCGTCGCTGCACCTGCATGGCAGTCAGTTTCGCGGCCTGGCGCTGGCCGGTGAGTCGGTGATCGACTGGCAGGCGGGGCATCGCCTGTCGACCACGACAGACCTTGCTCTGGGCGACATGCGCCTGCAGGCCAAGGGCGCGCTGGGTGCGGCCGGTGATCGGCTCCAGGTGCGTGTCGAGAGTCCCTCCCTGGCGCCGATCGGCTTTGGTCTGGCCGGGGCAGTGAGTCTGGCGGGCACCCTGGGGGGCACGCTGGCTGAACCCGACATCGATCTGACCTTGAGCGGGCAACGTCTTTCCTTGCCGGGCGAGATACGCCTTGCCAGCGTGCGGGCACGCGTTCATCTTCTGCACGATGATCTGGATCTGGACGCCGCGCTGCAAGGGCTGGAGGCTCGAGGGGTGCAGATCGAGGAGGCCCACGCGCGGGTCGATGGCAGTACGCGTGATCATCGCGTTCGACTGGCGGGTCGTGCTCGTGGCATCGACCTTGCGCTCGCGCTGCGTGGCGCTATCGAAGGCGTACCGGCTGCGGGCTGGACGGCAGCGCTACGCGCTGCCGCTGAACCGGCAGCGTTGCGCTGGCGTGGGACCTTGCTCGAACTGACCGAGCGAGCCCGCTCGGGGCTTGCCTTGCTCGAGCCTGCTGCACTCGAGCTTGCCCCCGGCCTGCTGCACCTGGGGCGCTCGCGGCTCGATGCTGCGGGTGGGCAGGTCCTGATCGATGGCCTGGACTTCGAGCAGGGTGCGGTACGCTCGAACGGTCGTTTCAGCGGCCTGGAGGCGCGTCGTCTGCTTGCTGCGGCCGGATTGACGGCTGAGCGCAGCAGCGACCACGTACCCGAGGGCCGATTCGTGGCGGAGGGCGATTTACGGCTGGCCGGTCACTGGCAGTGGCGTGCCGATGCTGCTGTCGGTACCGACGCCGCCCGTGCCGCTGCTGGCGTGGTCGAACTGCACCGCGAATCGGGTGACCTGCAATTGCAACAGGTCGCGCTGGGGTTGGAGCGCATGCGTGTGCGTCTGGAGGTCCAGGCCGGTGAGTTGAGCGCTACGGTCGACTTGCGTTCCCGCCTTGGACGTGTCGATGCCCAGGCCGCCGTGCCCATCGAGGCGACGGGGGGGCGCATGGCCTTGCGCACCGATGCCGCGCTGAAGGGGCAGGTGCGCTTTGCGCTTGACGGAACGACGCTCGCCAGACTCGTGCCTGCCGAGGGGCTGAGACTGCAGGGCCAGGCCGAGGGCGAGGTCGATCTGCAGGGTTCGATCGCCAGCCCGGCCCTGTCTGGCCAGGTCCGCGGGCGTGACCTGCTCATCCAGGTGCCCTCCGAAGGCGTCAGTCTGCGTCGAGGGCGATTCGATCTTCAATTCGACGAGCGTGAGGCGCGTCTGGTCGGCGCCCGTTTCGAGGGCGACAGTGGGCATCTCGAAGCCTCTGGCCGGATGACCTGGGCCGACGGACGTCTGGTCGGAAGCCTTGGTGCCGATGCAGTCGGGCTCAGTCTGCTCAACGGCTCCGAATTGCGTCTGGTCGCCACCGCTCGACTGGATCTCGAGGTGCGCGACAGCACGGTGAGCGTGAAGGCGCGCGTGCATGCTGATGAGGGTGACCTGACACTGCGTGCTGCTCGCAACAGCGTGTCCTCCGATGTCGTCGTGCGTGGCAAGAGCGGCTCACCCGGTCCTGGAGCGGCTGGGGGAAAGAGCCGTCTGCCGATCTTGAGTCTGGATCTGGACTTTGGCGATCACTTCCAGGTGCGCGGCTTCGGCGCGAAGGCGCGGCTTACCGGCACCGCGCAACTGGCCCAGGCCGAAGCCGGCGCGCTGCGTCTGCTGGGGCGAGTGGGCATCACCGAGGGAACCGTGAATGCCTATGGTCAGTTGCTGCGCATCGATCAGGGAACGGTGACCTTCAATGGACCGATTGACAATCCGGCACTCGACATCACGGCCCTGCGTCCCAATATCCCGATCAAGGCCGGCGTCCAGGTGACCGGGTTTGCGATGGCACCGCGCCTGCGCCTTTTCTCCGACCCCCCGTTACCCGAGAGCCAGGTGCTGGCCTGGGTGGCGATGGGTAGAAGCGCCGAGGGTCTCGCGGTAGCCGACTGGCAGTTCATGGCCGAGATGGCAGCAGCGAGCGTTGCCGGTACCTCCGAGGAGGGGCCGCTGTCCACACGCATCGCGCGTGCTGCGGGTCTGGACGAGATCGGGGTGCGCAGTTCTGCCGGATCAAGCCTGGTACCGGGTGCAGGATCGAGCGCGCCTGCCAGCAACGCTGATACCGTCGTGGCCGTTGGAAAGCGCCTGTCGGACAAACTTACCTTGACAGTGGAGCGCTCCTTGACCGGGGTCGGCACGGTAGTGCGCGCTCGCTATCAGCTGGCGCCGCGCTGGCTGGTGCAGGCTGAAACCGGCGTTCGCCAGACCGTCGACCTGTTCTTCTCGATCGCATTCAACCGCTGGTTCGATAGCGCCTCGGTGGCGCCGGTGTCGGCGCCCGCGTCGCGGCGCCCACCGGGCCCCCCCCCGCCCAACGGTGGCTGAAGGCCGGATCTGGCCCGGCAGGGGTGTAATCCACCTGGCCCCCTTCCCCTGCAGGCCAAGGTGGCCTAATATTGCACTGCGAGAAGTTATGCGCCGGCCGGGCATGAGGCCCGTCTGACCAAAGGCGAGAAGACATCATGCAAAAGCAAGATTCGACCATTCCGCGGCGAGCACCTGCGCTGCTGCGCGAACCGACCGGTACTGTGCCGCGCGGGTCACGTGTCGGTCCGGCTGCCTCGGCAATTGCCAGTTTTCTGGTGCCTGCCCTTATCGGCGAACTGCGGCCGCCACAGATTCGAGCGACCCAGGTCGATGGGGCGGGCATCACCCGCCACAAGACCGAGGACGACAGCACCGATCCGCTCGTGGTGCCGTCCGAGTGGGGTGTGTACTAGCGGCCGACCGGTCGCGAGGCGGTCGGCTTGATCGTTGCAGTTGATCCTGGCACGCCGCCTGGGCATCGTGGCGCCGGTCAAGCGCGCTGGACAGCGATTTTGTGATGTTCGCCGACAATCCGGTTGGCCGAATCGACATAGACCAGTGACGGTACGAACGTTGCCAGTTCTGCCTCGTCGAACACGGCATACGAGGCGATGATCAGCAGGTCACCCACCTGTGCCTTGCGTGCTGCCGCGCCATTGAGCGAAATGATGCCCGAGCCCCGCTCGGCGCGAATCGCATAGGTGGTGAATCGCTCGCCATTGCTGATGTTGTAGATGTCGATCTGCTGGTATTCACGGATATCGGCCGCGTCGAGCAGGTTGTCGTCGATCGCGCACGAGCCCTCGTAATTGAGTTCGGCATGGGTCGCACTGACCCGGTGGATCTTCGACTTGAGCATCAAACGTTGCATCTGCATCCTCCTTGCATCGACTCGGCTTGGCTACCGTCAGAGGGACAGTTCGAGGTTGTCGATCAACCGGGTACCGCCAAGCCGCGCCGCCCCCAGTACGACCACTTCAGAATCTTGGGCGGATGGCGATTGTAGATCGCTTTGCTTTCGCACTGCAACATAGTCGGGCACCCAACCGGCGTTGCGCAAGGCCTCGCAGGCATGTTGCTCGATGTCTGCAAGATCGGCCCGACCGGCGCGCAGTTCTGCGCCCGCGGCAGCGCCTGTTTTGGTCAGTGTCTGGCGCAGGAATGGTGCCTGCGCCCGTTCTGTGTCCGACAGGTAGCCGTTGCGTGAAGACAGGGCCAGTCCGTCGGCTGCGCGCACGGTTTCGCCAGCGATGATGTCAATCGGTAGCGCCAGCTGACGAACCATCTGCCGGATGACCATCAACTGCTGGTAATCCTTTTTCCCGAAAACGGCGACGTCGGGTGCAACGATGTTGAACAGCTTGTTCACCACGGTTGCCACGCCCGTGAAGAAGCCCGGTCTGAACTGGCCCTCGAGGTCATCGGCCAGCGCTGGCGGCGGCAGGGTCCTGAAAACCTGTGGCTCCGGGTAGAGTTCGGCGTCGGTGGGCGCAAACAGCGTCTGCACTCCGGCCGCTTCGAGGGCTGCACAATCGGCCTCGAAGGTGCGTGGGTAGCTCTCGAAGTCTTCGCCGGGCAGGAACTGCAGGCGATTGACGAACAGGGTGACAACCACCTCACCCGCGTGTTGCTGGGCGATGCGCACGAGGTCGAGGTGGCCCGGGTGAAGGTTGCCCATGGTGGGTACGCAGGCGGTGCGTGCCCGTCCTCGACGCATCCCCTGCATGGCGCTCACGGTCTTGATGATCTGCATGGCAGTCAATCCTTGTTCACGGATGGTCTTCATCCAGGACTTCACGACGATCGCGCATGGACGCAAGGCGCTCGACCAGACGGTCGAAATCCACCTGCTCATCGACGAGGTTCGCTCGCGCTGCATCGACGATGAAGACCGGTGCCTCATCGTAGCGCTGGAAGAAGCGATCGTAGGCGGCCGCCAGCGCCTGCAAGTACCGTGCGCCGTCATCGTCGGTGATCAGCGTGTTCTCGAATGATCGGCCGCGCCGCGCGATGCGCGCCTGCAGCACGGCCAACGGTGCTCGCAGGAAGATCACCAGATCGGGTCGTGGTGCCTGGGGCTTGAGCGTGGCGAAGATCCGCTCATAGAGCGCGAACTCGTCATCGGCGAGCGTGAGTTGCGCAAACAGCGGATCCTTGTCAAACAGGAAGTCCGATACGGTCCCGGCCCGGAACAGATCGGGTTGGGCCAGCGCCCTGAACTGATCGATGCGCTGGAACAGAAAGCACAGTTGCGTGGCCAGGGCGTGGCGGGCGCCATCGGCATAGAAGCGCGCGAGGAAGGGGTTGTCTTCCGGCCGCTCGAGCAAAAGCTCGGCGCCCAAGCGGTGGGCAAGCCTGCGCGCCAGGCTGGTCTTGCCGACACCGATGACCCCTTCGACGGCAATCAGCCCGCGGGCTCTGGCAACGGACACCATTCAGGTGTCCAGACGCCGAATGCGTTGCCCGGCAACGCGCTCGAGCGCCTGCGCGATCGGACCAACGCCGGGCAGGCTGAGTTCGGGGGCAATCTCGTGCAAGGGCAGCAGCACGAAGGCACGCTCGTGCAGTCGGGGGTGTGGCAGCGTGAGTTCCGCACTGTCTGCACGCGTCTCGCCGTGCAGCAGAAGGTCCAGGTCGAGCGTGCGAGGGGCATTGCGAAAGGAGCGAACGCGGCCTTGTGCGGTCTCGATCGATTGCAGGGCGTGCAGCAGTTCGAGTGGTCCAAGACCGGTATCGAGCGCGATCACCGCATTGATGAAGTCGGGTTGATCGGCATAACCCACGGGTGCACTGCCGTAGTGGCTCGAGCACGCCACAAGCCGGCTCTGCGGCAGGCCTGCCAGGCGCTCTGCGGCTTGCATGAGGGTGGCACGCGCAGCGCCCAGATTGGCGCCCAGGCCGATGTAGGCGCGTGCGAGCATGGATCGGTCGGGGTGCGATGCGTTCATCCCGGGAGTGATCTGTTTGCTCGACACTGCCAGGCTGGCGGATAGGCCGTGCTCGGAGTCAGCCGGCTTCAGGGTCATTGTCATGACGGCTGCCCGAGGGGGGCTCGGTTCTACCCCCGTTGGTGTTTCCGCCGCTGGTGTCGCGCTCACCTGCTTCACCGGCAGGGCGCCGCCGCCGCCGCCGCCGCGTGCCAGTGCCGGCGGTTGCCGGGAGCAGCATGTGTTCGCGCTCGGTGGCACCGACCACCTGGAATCGCGCCCACCAGTCGACCAGTTCGGCAGGTGCTTCGCCACTCTCGGCCCGCAGCGCGAGAAAATCAAAGGCAGCGCGGAATCGCGGGTGTTCGAGCAGCAGATGCGGACGGCGCCCGGTATTGGCATCGAGCCGTGGCTGCATGCCCCAGATTTCCTTCATCGTCACGGTGAAGCGGCGCGGAATCGCGAGCTGGTCAGTTTGCTGGTCGAGCACCCGATCCATGGCTTCATGCAGTGCCGGGATCGGTCGTTCGCCCCGATCGGTGGCCTGTTTCCAGGCGCTGAGTACCTGATGCCAGAGCAGGGCGGCAAAGAGAAACGCGGGTGATACCGGCTTGTCTTCCAGGATGCGGCGGTCGGTCTGCTCGAGCGCCAGAGTGACGAAGCGCTCACCCATCGGCTGCTCGAGAATCATGTCGAGCATGGGCAGCAAGCCATGATGCAGGCCCTGGGTGCGCAACTGAAGCACGCACGCTGCGGCATTGCCCGACAAGAGCAGCTTGAGCATCTCCTCGAACAGACGCGCAGCAGGTACATTGCTCAACAGTGGCGCGAGTTCGGCGATCGGGGCAGCGGTTTTCGGTGCGATATGAAAGCCCGGTCGTGCCGCAAAGCGCACCGCGCGCAGCATGCGCACCGGGTCTTCGCGATAGCGTCGTGCCGGATCGCCGATCATCCGTACGGTTTTCTTGCGCAGGTCGACCAGACCCTTGTGATAGTCGAGCACGGTCTCGGCCACCGGGTCGTAGTAGAGGGCGTTGACAGTGAAGTCGCGTCGGGCCGCATCTTCCTGGCGGGTGCCGTAGACGTTGTCGCGCAACACCCGGCCATGTTCGTCGACCATCTGTGCGGCCGATTCGGCATCACCCGGGTCGGGCGCGCCGGCTCGGAAGGTCGATACCTCGACCACTTCGTTGCCGAACAGTGCATGCACCAGCTTGAAGCGGCGCCCGATCAGGCGTGACCGACGCACCACCCGGTGCACCTGTTCGGGCGTGGCGGACGTGGCCACATCGAAGTCCTTGGGCTCGACCCCCAGCAGGAGGTCGCGTACCGCACCCCCCACCACGTAGGCGGCATAGCCGTTTTCCTGCAACTGCTCGCAGACCCGGCGTGCGCCGTGGCTGATGTGCTCCCGGCGGATGCCGTGCTCGGGCGCGGCAATCACGACCGGATGGTCACCGCCCTTTCTGCCGAAAACCTTGTCGATGAGGCGTTTGATCAATGCGGCTGGGCCATGGAGTCCGGTGTGTATGCCCGCAGCGCCAGGGGCAGCGGGTTCGGGTATGCAGGCAGGTCGAGCGCGTAGAGTTCGCGCACTGCGGCATCGTCGAGCGTGTCAACCACGCGACCCTGCCTGATGTGCGCCGAATCATACAGTAAAAGTACATGGCTACAGGATTGGCGAACCTGTTCGGGGTCCTGCAGGGTGAGTATGACGGCCCGCCCATCGTCGGCCAGCTGGCGCGCGAGGCTCAGAGTGGCCGCCTGGTACCGCAGGTCGAGATGGTTCAGCGGTTCGTCCCAAAGCAGGCAGGCGGTGCGTTGAGCGAGCGACTGGGCAATTCGGGCGCGCTGACGCTCGCCCCCTGAAAGCACCGCCAGAGGGCGCTCGGCCAGTGCCTCGAGCGCGGTCAAGGACAGAGCCGCCCTGATCGCGGCATCCGTGCGCCTGGCCCGCCCGTGCGGCAGTGCCCCCAGTGCCACGTAATCGGCTACCGTGCCCCAATAGCTGGCGGTTTCCTCCTGAAAGAGCAGCGCGCGCTGCCGGGCGAGCCCCCGGCGTGACCCCTCGGTGACCAGGCGTCCGGCGAGTGTCACCTCACCGGACGCCGCGGGCAGCAACCCTGCCACGGTGTGGAGCAGGCGACTCTTGCCCACGCCGTTCGGGCCCAGAACACCCCAGCATTCGCCGGCTTGCACATCCCAGTCCAGGCCATCGACCAGTACGCGAGCCTGCCTGCCGGTACCCACCTCGATGCGCAGTTGTCGGGTCGCGATCATCGGCTGCGCCTCACGACCAGACTCAGCAGAACCGGCACACCCATCAGCGCCAGCAGGGCACCGGCGGGCAATTCGCCCGGCGCGATCAGCGTACGTGCCAGCGTATCGGCCAGGGTAACCAGCGTCCCCCCCGCGAGCACGGCAATGGGCGCGAGGATGCGGTGCGCATGCACGCCGCTCAGGCGCAGCAGGTGCGGAACCGCCAGCCCGACAAAACCGAGGTTTCCGGCCAGCATCACCGCGGCGGCACTTGCCAGCGCGGCACAGCCCAGCATCGCCCACTGCAGGGGGCGTACCGCTACCCCGAGGCTCATCGCCTTGGCCTCGCCCAGCGCCAGCAGGTCCAGACCGTCGGCGCATCCGATCGCCGCGGCGAGAGTCATTGCAAGGATGGCGGCAGCGCTTGCACTGGGCATGGCGTTGGACAGATCGCCCATCAGCCAGAACAGCATGCCGGGCAGATCACCCGGTGGAGCGAGCGCAAGCATCAGGCTCACCAGGGCCCCTGCGCCGGCTGCGATGGCGAGGCCGGCCAGGGTGAGCCGATGCGGATCGAAGGCCAGGCGATGACTGCCAAGCAGCAGGACGGCACTGGCGCAGGTGGCGGCCCCTGCCAGAGCCGCCAGTGGGGGTGGCAGTGCGCCGTGCCACAGCATGGCCGAGAGCGCACCCACCGAGGCGCCGCCCGATATGCCCAGCAGATAGGGGTCGGCCAGCGGGTTGCGTAGCAGTGCCTGCATCAGCACCCCAGCCAGCGCGAGCAGGCCTCCGGTCATGAAGGCGGCAATCGCGCGCGGTCCGCGCAGGTCCCAGACGATGGTGTGTTCCAGTTCGTTACCCCCGCCCGCGAGCAGCGCCATCCAGTGCGTCGGGTCGATGGCGACGCTGCCAAAGGCGAGCGCAAGCGCAAGGCTGATGGGGGCCAGGGCGATCGTCAGCGCGACCGCCTCGCGGGACAGCGCACGCCTCATGCAGTGCGGTGCAGGTGCATGATCGGCCAGCCGCGTGCCTGGGCTGCGGCGTGTAGCCTGTCGTCCGGATCGACCGCTACCGGGTGCACCACGCGCTCGAGCAGCGGCAGGTCGTTGGCCGAATCGCTGTAGAACCAGCTCTCGGCCACCTGGTTCCACCCGCCGCGCGGGGCGAGCCACTGCTCGAGCCGGGTGACCTTGCCCTCGCGGAAGGAGGGCAAGCCGCTTGGACGACCGGTGAATCGACCGGCCTGTTCCTCGACCTCGGTAGCAATGAGGTGATCGACGCCGAATTGCCGCGCAATCGGCGCCGTGACAAAGGTGTTGGTGGCCGTGATGATGACGCACTCGTGGCCCGCGTCTTGATGTCCGGCCACCAGTGCGCGAGCGCGTTCGGTGATGGCGGGGAGGATGCGCTTGCGCATGAAATCCTGATGCCAGGCATCGAGCTGACTGCGCGGGTAGCGGGCGAGGGCCGCCAACTGGAAGTCGAGAAAGGCGTAGATGTCGAGTGTGCCGGCCTTGTAATCTTCGTAAAAGGCCAGATTGCGCGATTCGTGCTCGGTGCGGTCCAGGATGCCGATGCCGATCAGGTACTGCGCCCATTCGTAGTCGCTGTCGCAGGCAAGGAGCGTGTTGTCGAGGTCGAACAGGGCAAGCTTCATCGTGCGGCCTTTGAGTCGGATCGGGCAATGAGTTCGCGCATCACGTCGCGCAGCAGCGGCACGGTGAGCGGACGATGCAGGCTGAGCGAGCGCCGGTCGATGGCGCCCAGAATGGCCATCAGCGTACTCATGTCGCGAGGCGCCCGGCTCATCAGGTACTCGAGAAGATCGGCGTCCAGTGCAAAGCCCAGCGATCTGGCCTGGGTCTCGAGTGCGGCGCGCGCTTGCGCCTCGCTCAGTGCTTCCAGCGCCAGGTTGAGGCACTGCGCAAGCCGGCTTCTCAAGTCATCGCGCAGGGCCAGGTCGCGGGCAAGCGGGCGACCGCTCGCCAGCAGGCAGCCGCCCGCCTGCCGTGTCTCGTTGATCAGGTCGAAGGCGGCGATCTGTGCCACCGGGTCGAGCTGGTCGGCGTCATCAATGAGCAGGAGAAAGCGCTCGTCATCGGGTCGGCTGGCATCACGGCCAAACCAGTGCACGACCCTGTCATGGTGTGATGCCAAAGCGCCTGTGGCGCGCAGCAGATGGGTGCGACCGCTCCCTGCAGGGCCCCACAAGTAGACCCAGCGTTCGGGTCCGCTGCCGTCGATGAGGTCACGCAGCGTGGCCACGGCCGCCTGGTTGCCGCCGGCGACATAGTTGTCGAGGCTGGGCTCAGGTGCAGGGGCCAGATTGAGGGGCAGTTGCTCCATGGACGCTCGGGCCGGTGTGCCGATCGATTAGAATGGGCCTGAACTATAACCGCTGCGCAGCCCCGCCCTCGAACATGACGATGCCCCCCGATTCAGCGGTCCCCTTGAGCTACCGAGACGCAGGCGTCGACATCGACGCGGGTGATGCACTGGTCGAACGCATCAAGCCGCTTGCGCGTCGCACGATGCGTCCGGAAGTGCTCACCGGCATTGGCGGTTTCGGTGCACTGGTTGAAGTGTCCAGCCGCTACCGCCAGCCGGTACTCGTATCGGGTACCGATGGCGTCGGCACCAAGCTGCGATTGGCCTTCCGGCTGGGGCGGCACGACACGGTGGGCATCGATCTGGTGGCAATGAGCGTCAATGATGTTCTCGTTCAGGGTGCGGAGCCGCTCTTCTTTCTTGATTACTTTGCCTGCGGACGGCTCGATGTCGACATGGCGGCTCAGGTCATCGGGGGTGTGGCCCGCGGATGCGAACTGGCCGGCTGCGCCCTCATCGGTGGCGAGACCGCCGAGATGCCCGACAGCTATCCCGAGGGCGAATACGACCTGGCCGGTTTTGCCGTGGGCGTTGTCGAGCGCGATGCCATCATCACCGGCGAGCAGATTGGCGTCGGTGACGTCGTGCTCGGGCTCGCCTCCAGTGGCCCGCACTCGAACGGCTATTCGCTCATTCGGCGCATCGTCGCGCGCGCCGGTGATGATCTGTCGGTGATGGTGGGTGGACGAACCCTCGCCGATGCCCTCATCGAGCCGACGCGCATCTATGTGAAGCCGGTGCTGGCCCTGCGCACCCAGATCACGCTGAAGGGCCTTGCCCACATCACCGGTGGTGGTCTGCTCGAGAACGTGCCACGCGTGCTGCCCGCCGGTGTGAAGGCGGTGCTCGATGCGTCAAGCTGGCCGCGGCCCACCGTGTTCGACTGGTTGCAGCAGGCGGGGGCCGTCGATGCCACCGAGATGCACCGCGTCTTCAACTGCGGCATCGGCATGGTGCTGGTCGTCGCGGCGGCCGATGCGTCGGCCGCGTTGGCGGCGCTGCGCTCGAGCGGCGAGACTGCCTTTGAAATCGGGCGCATCGAGGCGCGCCGTGGTGACGAAGCGCAGACCGAGGTGCGCTGAGCGACCATGCCGGCACCCGCCTTCGTTCACCTCAGGCTGCACTCGGAGTTCTCGGTCAGCGATGGCACGGTCCGGATCGACGAGGCGGTAGCCCGTGCGGCGGCTGATGGCATGGCGGCGCTCGCCATCACCGATCTGAGCAATCTCTTTGGCATGGTCAAGTTCTACCGGGCTGCCCGCGCGGCCGGGGTGAAGCCCATTGTCGGGGTCGACTGCTGGATCACCAACGACGAGGACCGTGACAAGCCCTCCCGCTTGCTGCTCCTCGTGCGCTCGCGCGAGGGGTACCTGCGCCTGTGCGAGATTCTGAGTCGTGCCTGGCTCACCAACCAGCATCGCGGTCGTGCCGAGATCCGGCGCGAGTGGCTGGTCGAGTCCAGCCACGGGCTCATTGCGCTCTCGGGCGGACAGGCGGGTGATGTCGGCGCGGCGCTCGCAGCGGGCAACGAGGCTGCGGCGCGTCGGTTTGCCCGCGCCTGGGCCGAAGCCTTTCCTGATGCGTTCTACATCGAGGTTCAGCGTGCCGGCGCACCTGGCACTGAGACTTATGTGGCTGGGGCGGTCGCCATCGCTGCCGAACTGGCCATTCCTGTCGTGGCCACGCATCCGGTGCAGTTTCTGCGCGCTGATGAATTCAAGGCGCACGAGGCACGGGTCTGCATTGCCGAAGGCTATACGCTCTCTGATCGCCGCCGCCCGCGGGTGCACACGCCCGAGAGCTGGTTTCGCTCGCAGGCCGACATGCAGGCGCTCTTTGCCGACATGCCCGAGGCACTGGCCAACGCGGTCGAGATTGCGCGCCGCTGCAATCTGATACTCGAACTCGGGCGGCCACGCCTGCCGCCTTTTCCGACGCCTGAAGGGGTGTCGATCGATGACTTTCTGGCGAGCGAGTCTGATGCCGGGCTCGAGCGGCGGCTGCGTTCGATCTACCCCGATGAGGCTGAGCGCGAGCGCGAACGCGCGCGCTACGTGGCGCGACTGGCCTTCGAGACGAAGACCATCGTCCAGATGGGGTTCCCAGGCTACTTCCTCATCGTTGCCGACTTCATCAACTGGGCCAAGAACAACGGTGTGCCGGTGGGCCCCGGGCGAGGGTCGGGCGCCGGCTCGCTCGTGGCCTATGCACTGGGCATCACCGATCTTGACCCGTTGCGCTATGACCTCCTCTTCGAGCGCTTTCTGAACCCCGAGCGGGTATCGATGCCCGACTTCGACATCGACTTCTGCCAGGACGGGCGTGATCGGGTCATCGATTATGTGAAGAAGAAGTATGGTGCGGCGTCGGTCTCGCAGATCGCCACCTTCGGCACGATGGCAGCGAAAGCGGTGGTGCGTGATGTCGGTCGGGTGATGGACTGGAACTACGGTCGCACTGATGAACTGGCCAAGCTCATTCCGTTTCAGCCGGGCAAGCTCATCACGCTGGAACTCGCGCGCGAGATGGAACCGCGCCTCGCGCAGCGCGAGGCCGAGGACGAAGACACGCGCGACTTGCTGGCACTGGCCGGACAGCTCGAAGGGCTCACCCGCAACGTTGGCATGCACGCGGGCGGCGTGCTGATCGCCCCAGGGCGCCTCACCGACTTCTGTCCGCTCTATGCGGCGCAGGGCGCCGACAGCGTCGTGTCGCAGTTCGACAAGGATGATGTCGAGGCGGTGGGGCTGGTGAAGTTCGACTTTCTGGGTCTCACGACGCTCACCATTCTCGACTGGACGCTGCGATTCATTCGCCGGCTCGACCCGCAGAGTGCCATCGACCTGGAGCGTCTGCCACTCGATGACGCGGCGGCGTACCGGATCTTTGCCGATGGCAATACCACGGCCGTATTCCAGTTCGAATCGCGCGGCATGCGCGACCTGCTCAAGCGGGCGCGCCCCGACCGTTTCGAGGACATCATCGCGCTGGTGGCACTCTATCGGCCGGGGCCGATGGATCTCATTCCCGACTTCATCGATCGCAAGCACGGGCGCGAGCAGGTGGTGCATCTCGACCCCCGGCTCGAGCCGATTCTGGGTTCGACCTACGGCGTCATGGTCTACCAGGAACAGGTGATGCAGATCGCCCAGGTGATTGGCGGCTACTCGCTGGGTGGTGCCGATCTGCTGCGTCGTGCCATGGGCAAGAAGAAGGCCGAGGAGATGGCCACCCAGCGCGACATCTTCGTGGCGGGCGCGGCCAACAACGGGGTCGAGGGCGCACGCGCGAGCGAACTCTTCGACATGATGGAGAAGTTTGCCGGCTACGGCTTCAACAAGTCGCACGCCGCCGCCTATGCCCTGGTGGCCTACCAGACGGCCTGGTTCAAGGCGCACCACCCGGCGGCCTTCATGGCCGCCAACATGTCGGCGGTGATGGATGACACCGACAAGGTGAACCAGTTCTGTGCCGACGCAAAGGTACTTGGCCTCACCTTGCTGCCGCCCGATGTCAATGCGTCCGAATACCGCTTCGTGCCGGTCGATCCGCGCACTATCCGCTTCGGTCTGGGTGGGGTGAAGGGTACCGGCGAGAGCGCTGTCGAGGCCATTGTCGCTGCGCGCGAGGCCGGCCCCTTTGTCGACTTCTTCGATTTCTGCCGGCGCATCGACAAGCGGGTGGTCAACCGGCGTGCGATCGAGGCCATGATTCGGGGTGGGGCGTTCGATGCGATCAGCCCCCATCGCGCCGCCCTGATGGCGTCCATCGAGCGCGGGCTGGCAGCCGCCGAACAGGCCGAGCGTGATGCGCAGCAGTCAAGCCTCTTTGGTGATGCCGACCACGGCGGCAGTGCAGCGCTCGATCTGGTGGAGGCGCCTCGCTGGGATGAGCGTGTGCGGTTGCAGGAGGAGAAGGCTGCACTCGGTTTCTACCTGAGCGGCCATCCGTTCGACATCTACTCGGCCGAGTTGCGTCGGGTGGCCCGCACGCCGTTGGCCTCGCTGGTGGCGCGGCCCGAGGCGGTGATGCTGGCCGGCGTCGTCGCCAGTTCACGCATCCAGCAGACGCGTCGCGGGCGCATGGCGGTGATCGTGCTCGACGATGCCACGACGCAGATCGAGGTGATGGCGTTCAGCGAACTCTTCGAAGCGCACCGCGAACAGATTCGCGATGATCGGCCCCTGGTGATCCAGGGCAAGGTGCAGCGCGATGACTTCTCGGGCGGTACGCGGGTGACTGCCGAGCGCATATTCGATCTGGGCGCCTTTCGCGCCCGCTACGGCAAGGGCCTGCGCCTGTCGATGAATGGCGAGGCCAATGCACGGCGTCTGCACGACCTGCTGGCGCCGTTTCGAAATGGTGCGATGCCGGTCACCATCGACTACCACCGCAATGGGGCCGCCTGCCGCGCGCGGCTCGGTGCCGAGTGGCAGGTCACGCCCGATGAGCAGTTGATCGACGACCTGCGCGCCTGGCTGCGCCCGGAGAACGTGCAGGTCGATTACGCCTGAGGCAGGGGTTGGCCGCTGCGGTGGGGTCGATCGTCGAGCACTTCACGCGCTGAATCCGTGCGCTCGGCAAGCGCCAGTTGATCGATGACCTGCTGCTGCACCATGCGCATGTGCGCACGCATGGCACGCTCGGCCTCGTCGGGGTCGCGCGCGGCGATGGCGCGGGCTACCTGCATGTGTTCCGCGTCGCGCTGCCGCAGGCGCCCGGCGGGACGCTCGCGGACCGTCTTCACGTGGATGCGGGCGTTGCGTCCGATCTGACGCAGCAGGCCATAAAGATCGGCGGCCAGATTGTTGCGTGTGGCTGCGGCGATCGCCCGGTGGAATTCCAGATCTGCCCCCGCGCTTTGACTCTCCGCCAGCGTGGTGGCGGTGCGCATGATGCGCGCGATATCGATTGGCGTGGCGCGCAGGGCGGCCATGCGCGCCAGAACCGGTTCGAGTGCGACGCGCAGTTCGGCCACCTCGATCGGGTTGGTGCGGTGGACGAGAGCGGCACTGCTGCGAGCAAGCCCGCGCGGTATTGGGGGCTTGCCCAGTTCGCCCGAGGCGCGCAGTGCGGCCAGCGCCTGACGCAACCGGTGACGCGTCACACCGAACTCGGCGACCATCGCCCGTTCTGCCGGCAGCGGTTGCCCGCTGTTGGCGCGCTCGCGCAATTGATCGCACAGCAAGCCCGAGGCGCTGTCTGGCGGAGATCTCCGGTGTCGCCCGCCGGGGCCTGATGATGTGCCCACTGATCCTCTCCTCATTGGCTGACTGACTCAACCAGATTGTATCTTGGTTGATTAAAACTTCAATTCTGGTTGAAGAGGGGATGGTGCTTGCGCAAGCGGCCGGCCGGCGCTACGCTCTCCAGACAGGGTTGTGACTGGTTGCTCGCGTGGTCGAATCTCGATCGCAGGGGCAACCCGGTCCACCGGATTCGCTGACGCGGAGGGCGCTTTCGATGGGTGACATGACGGACAACGCCGCGGCTGCCGTGGCCGAGGAGATCCGCCTGCAGGCCTGATCGAGGTCCTGTCGCCGCACGCTGCACCCGAGCCCGCCTGAGCGGAACGGGCTCAGCCCATCAACAAAGGGGAACACCGACTCATGGCCAACGAACGCGTCACCACTTTCGGCAAGAAGAATCCCAACCTGCCTTTCCACCCGGCAGTACGCGCCGGGGACTTCGTCTTCCTGTCCGGACAGGTCGCAAAGGATGAGGCAGGCAACATGGTCGAGGGCACGATCGAGGTCGAGACTCACGCCACCATCAAGGCCTGCCAGCGCATCCTTGCCCTGGCTGACTGCACGCTCGACGATGTGGTGAAGGTGACCACCTATCTGCAGGACGCGCGCGATTTCGGTCGCTACAACGGTGTCTTCAAGGAGTACTTTCCCGAAGGCCGGCTCGCCCGCACCACGGTCGAGGCGCGAGCGGTCATCAGCACTCGCATCGAGATCGAACTGGTGGCCTACAAACCCCTGGCCGGCTGACCGGCAGGAACCCCCTTTCATACGGAGAAAACGCATGTACAAGCTACTCGGTCGGGCGACGTCCGGCAATGTCCAGAAGGTCCTCTTCCTCCTCGAGGAGCTGGGTGTCCCCTATGAGCGTCTCGATTACGGTCGCCAGTACGAGAACACCACCACCGCCGAATACCTGGCGATGAATCCGACCGCGAAGGTGCCGACCCTGGTCGATGGCGACGTGTCGATCTGGGAGTCGCATGCCATCCTTCGTTATGTCGCCAGCCGCGAGAAGGCTGCCGCGCTCTACCCGGTGGATCTGGCTGCCCGGTCGCACGTCGATCGCTGGATGGACTGGATGCTCGCCTCGCTCAATCCGGTATTCATGGCCGGGTTTCGCGATGCCAAGAAGCCTGAGGCCGAGCGTGGAGCCGACACGGGCAAGAATCTTGCCGCCGAGTTGAAGATTCTCGATGGGCAACTGGCGCGGACCCCGTTCATCGCCGGCCATGAGCTCACGCTGGCTGACATGACACTTGGCCCGGTCGTGCGTCGGTGCGTCGCCATGCCGTTCGGGTTGCCGGCCTTCCCGCATGTGGCCGCCTGGCTCGAGCGCATGAACGCGCGTCCTGCCTTCGTCAAGGCAACCGCGGCCGGCTGAGCGCACTGCCTCGCCTCGTCGCCCACCGTCTGAACCTGGCTGATTCTCGGGAGCAGTCCGACATGATTCATCGTGCTCGTAGCGCAGTTCTTCGTCTGGCGCTCGCCGCCACGCTCGGAATTGTGGCGGCCGCCGGCAGTGTCGCCAGCCTGGCTGCCGAGCCCTGGCCTTCGAAGCCGGTGCGATGGATCGTGCCGGCGGCGGCAGGGTCCGCTCCCGACATCATCGCGCGCATCCTCTCGGAGAAGGTGTCACCGGGGCTTGGTCAGCAGGTGGTGATCGACAATCGTGCGGGGGCGGCAGGCAATATCGCCGCCCAGCTCACGGCGCACGCTGCCGCTGACGGGTACACCTATCTCTTTGGTCAGGCTTCGACGCTGGCCGTCAACCCCTACACATTCAAGTCGACCGGGTTCGACGCCGATCGCGATTTCACTGGCGTGATCAGCATCGGGGTCAGCCCCTTCATGGTCGGGGTGACGCCCTCGCTCAAGCTGAGCAGCGTGGCCGAACTGGTGGCGCATGCTCGCGCACAGCCCGGCGCGCTCTCCTTTGCGACATCGTCATCGCGCAATCTCTCGCATATTTCGGGCGAGATGTTGAAGAGCGCCACCGGCATCGACATGGTGCACGTGCCCTACAAGGGCAGTCAGCAGGCCGCCACCGACACGATCTCGGGGGTGACTCAGGTCTACATCGACAGCATCCCGGCGATGGCTGCTCACATCCAGAGCGGACGGCTGCGGGTGGTGGGGGTCACCGCACCCCGACGCGTCGCAGGCTTCGAGAACGTGCCCACGATCAACGAGACGATTCCCGGTTTCGAAGCCGTGGGGTGGTTTGCGATCGTGGCGCCGGCGGGCACTCCCACCGAGATCATCGCTGCGATGAACCGCGAGGTGAACAAGGTCCTCACCCAGCCCGATGTCGCCGCGCGCATGCGCCAGTTCGGCATGTTCGATTACGGTGGAACCCCGGCCGATCTCGATCGCTTCATGCGGGCCGAACGGACCAAGTGGGCGCGGGTCATTCGCGAGGCGAAGATCGACCCCGAATGAGTGTTGTCGACGGGTCGCGTCATCGATCGGGCGCTGCCCGTCCCGGAAACGGGTGCAGATGGGTGTGTTTCGGGTTCCTTGCTACTTGATCCGCATGCCAGGCGTCGCGCCGCTGTCCGGGGCCAGCAGGAAGATGCCCGCCGGACCGCCTGAGCCGGGCTCGGCCGAGGCGGCCAGCACCATGCCCTCCGACAGACCGAACTTCATTTTGCGCGGGGCGAGATTGGCCACCATCACGGTCAGCCGCCCTTCGAGTCGTGCCGGGTCGTAGGCGCTCTTGATGCCGGCAAACACGTTGCGCGGGGCCTCGGCGCCGATGTCCAGGGTCAGGCGCAGCAGCTTGTCGGCGCCTTCGACCGCCTCGGCCCGCACGATGCGGGCGACGCGCAGCTCGACCTTGGTGAAGTCGTCGATCGAGATCGTGGCGGCCTCGCTTGCCGCTGCGATGGCAGGGGCCGTGGCAGATGCTGCGGCCGCGGTCGGGGTCTTGTCGTTCATGGCGGGCTTCTTCTTCTGGGTGTGGGCCGCCGGTTCGGCCGGGGCTGCCGCCGGCAGGTCGAAGAGGGCATCGATGTGCTTGGCCTCGACCCGGGTCATCAGGTGGCTGTATTCGCCGATGGCCTGGGGGCGACGTGCGGCGTCGGCCCAGGTCAGTTCACTCACTTGCAGGAAGCCTTCGGCGGCCGACGCGAGCGCGGGTAACACGGGCTTGAGCAGCAGGGTGATCAGGTGGAAGGCAGCCACGCATTCGCTGCACACCGCATGCAGGCGATCCAGCGCTGCCTGACGCGCCACCGGGTCGGCCGCCAGCGCCGGATCGCGCTCGATCGAGCGGGCGATCTCCCAGGGCTTGTGCTGATCGACATACTGGTTGACCCGATCGGCATGGGCCATCACGGTGCGGATCGCGCGGCCGAATTCGCGGGACTCGAAGTCGGCTTCGACCTGGGCGGCCAGGGCCACCGGGTCGACCGCCAGACCCAGACCCGCCGCCGCGATCGCCTCGGGCGTGGCGAGCCGCCCGCCGAACAACCGGGTCAGGAAGGGCGCAGCCCGACTGGCGATGTTGACGTACTTGCCTACCAGGTCGGCATTGACCCGGGCGACAAAGTCATCGGGGTTGAAGTCGACATCCTCGACGTTGGCGTTGAGCTTGGCGGCGATGTAGTAGCGCAGCCACTCCGGATTCATGCCGACATCGAGGTAGCGCAGCGGCGAGATGCCGGTGCCGCGTGACTTCGACATCTTCTCGCCCGACACCGTGATGAAGCCGTGCACGTTGATGGCATCGGGCACCCGGTAGCCCGAGAATTCAAGCATGGCAGGCCAGAACAGGGTGTGGAAGTAGATGATGTCCTTGCCGATGAAGTGGACCATCTCGGTGCCCACTGCCTTGGCGCGGGCCGGATCGGTGAAGTCCTCGAAGGCCAGACCGGTGCGCCGGCAGTACTGCAGCAGGCTGGCAAAGTAGCCCACCGGTGCATCGAGCCAGACGTAGAAGTATTTGCCCGGCGCATCGGGAATCTCGATGCCGAAGTACGGGGCATCGCGCGAGATGTCCCAGTCGCCCAGGCCCTGCTCGCCATCGAGCCACTCGCGCGCCTTGTTGGCTACCTGGGGCTGCAGGCGACCGCTGTCGATCCACTGGCGCAGAAAGGCGAGGCAGCGCGGATCGGACAGGCGGAAGAAGAAGTGATCGGAGGTGCGCAGCACCGGCGTGGCACCGGTGAGCGTCGAGTAGGGGTTTTTCAGGTCGGTGGGCGCATACACGCTGCTGCACTGTTCGCAGGCGTCGCCGTACTGGTCAGCCGCGCCGCAACTGGGGCAGGTGCCCTTGATGTAGCGATCGGCCAGGAACATGCCCTTGGCCGGGTCGAAGAACTGTTCCACCGGCTTGGAGTCGATCAGGCCGGCTGCTTTCAGGCGACGGTACACCCCTTGAGAGAGTTCGGTGTTCTCGGGCGAGTGGGTCGAGTGCCAGTTGTCGAACGCGATGTGAAAGCCCCGCAGGTAGCGCGGCCGTTCGGCGGCGATGCGGGCGACCAGGGCTTCGGGGGTGATGCCCTCGGCCTCGGCCTTCAGCATGATCGGTGCGCCGTGGGCATCGTCGGCGCCGATGAAATGCACCTCGTGTCCGGCCATGCGCATGGACCGTACCCAGATATCGGCCTGGATGTACTCCATGATGTGGCCGATATGGAAGGAGCCGTTGGCGTAGGGCAGGGCCGTGGTAACGAAGATTCGACGGTGCGGTTTCATGGGGCCTATTGTAGCCTGCCCCTTGCGGGGTTCCGTTGCGACCAGCGGACCGGCCGCTCGCGGATGCTATAGTCCGAGACCCCATTTCCCGTGGCAGAGGATTTTGCGCATGGCGTTCAGCGAACAGGCGGTGCGCGCGGCACTGGCACAGGTGATAGACCCTGATACCCGTTGCGATCTGGTGTCGGGCATGGCGATACGTGCCGTGCGCGTCGAGGGTGCGGCGGTTGCCGTCGATGTCGAACTCGGCTATCCGGCGCGCAGCCAGTTCGAGCCGATGCGCGCCCGTGTCGTGGCAGCGCTCGAGGCAATCGGCGTGCAGGGCGCGCAGGTCAGCGTGGCCTCGCGGATCGCCAGCCATGCGGTGCAGCGTGGGGTGAAACTGATTCCGGGTGTGCGCAATATCATCGCCGTTGCTTCGGGCAAGGGCGGTGTGGGCAAGTCGACCACCGCGGTCAACCTCGCCCTTGCGCTCGCCGCCGAGGGTGCCCGTGTGGGGATTCTCGATGCCGACATCTATGGCCCGTCGATCCCGACCATGCTTGGCATCAGCGGTCGCCCCGAGTCACTGGTGCAGAACACGATGGAGCCGCTGGTCGGGCACGACATCCAGGCCAACTCGATCGGATTCATCATCCCCTCGTCCGATTCGCCGATGGTGTGGCGCGGCCCGATGGTGACCCAGGCCCTCGAACAACTGCTCACCCAGACCCGCTGGCGCGACCTCGATTACCTGGTGGTCGACCTGCCGCCGGGCACCGGTGACATCCAGCTCACGCTCTCGCAGCGGGTGCCGGTGACCGGAGCGGTGATCGTCACCACCCCACAGGACATCGCACTCCTGGATGCCCGCAAGGGGCTGCGCATGTTCCAGAAGGTGAACATTCCGATTCTCGGTCTGGTCGAGAACATGAGCATGCACATCTGTTCGAACTGCGGCCATGCCGAGCCGATTTTCGGGTCGGGAGGCGGCCAGAAGATGGCGACCGACTACGAGGTCGAACTGCTGGGTCAGTTGCCGCTCGACATCCGTATCCGCGAGCAGGCCGATGCAGGCAAGCCCAGCGTGGTGGCCGAGCCCGATGGTGCGATTGCCGCTGCGTATCTCGCGATTGCACGCCGGGTTGCCGTCAAGATTGCCGATCTCGATCGCGACATGACGTCGCGCTTTCCCAACATCGTGGTGCAGAACACATGAGCGTCAAGTCCGACCGCTGGATCCGCCAGATGGCTCTGGAGCGCGGCATGATCGAGCCGTTCGAACCGGGGCAGGTGCGTGAGGTCGCCGGCGAACGCATCATCTCGTACGGCACCTCGAGCTATGGCTACGATGTGCGCTGCTCGAGCGAATTCAAGATCTTCACCAACATCAATTCCAGCATCGTCGATCCGAAACACTTCGATGCCCGTTCCTTCGTCGACGTCCAGGGCGAGGTCTGCATCATTCCGCCCAACTCGTTCGCGCTCGCACGCACGGTCGAGTACTTCCGCATCCCGCGCGATGTGCTCACGATCTGTCTGGGCAAGTCGACCTACGCCCGCTGCGGCATCATCGTCAACGTGACGCCGCTTGAACCCGAGTGGGAGGGGCATGTGACGCTCGAGTTCTCCAACACGACGCCGTTGCCGGCGCGCATCTACGCCAACGAGGGTGTCGCGCAGTTCGTCTTTCTGGGCGCTGATGAAGTCTGCGAAACGTCCTACGCCGATCGTGGCGGCAAGTACCAGGGCCAGCGCGGGGTTACCTTGCCGCGCACCTGAGGGATCGAGTGCCGAACCGGGCGTGCCCGGCACCGTTCACAGGCACTCTGTCACAGTGGGTCGTCGATGACTTGATGGCTCTTTTGCGCTATTGCCCATTCGCGATGCTTTCGCCAGCGCGCTTGCCCGGGGTTCTGTCACAGTGCCAGCCTGCCTGATGAGCGAGCTTCGCCTGTGGCGTCTGACCTGATCCTTGATAACCAAGCCGACGATCATCCATCGCTGCCCGAACGGGCGGTGGGCGTTCGTCCGGCCGACAACCCGAGTGGCACCGAGGCTCGCCCCCCCGCGATGCGATCGACGGTGCGTCCCCTGGGGCGCTGTCGAAGCACGCTGGTTCGAATCGCCCTGCGCGACACCCAGGACCTGGGGGGGCTGCTCTCGGCGCGCGAGCGCACCGAGGCGCTCGATCAATGGCAATCGCGTCTGACGGCACTGATCGTGGCTGGCCGCGGCACCGTGCTGCGTCACGCCGAGCGTTACTGTCTGGCACGTTTTTCCGGCAACGACCTGGAGCAGGGCAACCACGCGGTTCGTGCGATCCGCACCGCACTCCTGGCGATGTGTCTGCCCGACGAACTGGCTGCAGTGCTTGCGCTGCGTTTCGATCATCGTGCCGGTGGACCGATGCTGTGTGCGGCGGCGGTTCAGTCCTGTCAGGGTGACGCGCCCGATGGTGAACCCACCAGCGCGGCGCTGGCTGCGGTGGCCTATGACCTGGCCCAGGTGGAACGACAGATCGACGAGGCGAATTGGTTGATTGCCATCGACCCGGACAGCCTGCGCGTGACCGGCGAGCGGTTTGTCACGGGTCGGGCGATGTCGTTTTCCCGGGCACACGATGCCGGGGTGCGCACGCTCATCGAGGTGACCGGCTTCGAGGTATCGCCGGCATCTACGGCGGCCGAAGTCGATCAGGCCAGCCGCGTTCAGGCGGCACTGGGCTCGGGCGCGCAACGCGCTCGCGTTCGCAAGCAGGCTCGGCAGGCCCGTGCCGAGGCTGTGCTGCCGGGGGCCCTGCACGGTACCCCAGGTGATCTGCCGATACCGGACATCGAGGGTTACGGACCACTCACGCCGCTGGGCAAGGGGGGCATGTCGCGGGTCTTTGTCGGGCGCCATCAGGCAAGCGGTGAGTTGCGCGTGCTCAAGACCGTTCCACTGGCCGGCGACGATGACCTCCTGCAGCGATTTCTCCAGGAGTACGCGCTGATCGCCCAGGTGCGTCACCCCAACGTGGCACTCATCTACGAGCAGGGCTTTGCCGAGGACTGCGCCTACATCGCCATGGAGCACCTGGCCGGTGGCAGTCTCCATGACCGGATCGGTCGCGGCTTGAGCGTGGAGGAGGTTCTGGGTCTGATGATCCAGATCACCCTGGGCCTTACCACGATCCATGATCGCGGCATCATCCATCGCGATCTGAAGCCGGAGAACCTGATGTTTCGTGCCGACGGCCTGCTCGTGCTGGCCGACTTCGGCATTGCACGCCAGAGTTCGACGCATCTCACCGCCACACAGCAGGGCCTGGTCTATGGCACCCCCTACTACATGAGCCCCGAGCAGGCGACCGGTCGTGCGGTCGATGCGCGTAGCGACCTTTACAGCCTGGGTGTCATCTTCCATGAACTGGTGACCGGCAATCGCCCCTTCGATGCCAGCCGCGCCGAGGCGGTGGCCTATCAGCAGGTGCACGCCCGGCCACCGTCATTGCCGGCACGGGCGGGGTGGCTCCAGTCCATGCATGACCGTCTGCTTGCCAAGGACCCGGCAGCGCGCTACGGCTCGGCGGCCGAAGTGCTCGCCGACCTGCGCATCTGGCTGGCCGCCTCACGAACGGCCACCACGCTTCCGCTGCTGTCGGTCGGCGCAGGCTGATCGGCACTCACCGTCGTTCACGGTGACCCGGACCCCGCCATGGAGCGCATCTACACGGTTGAAGTGATCGGATTCAACGCCACCGAGCGGATCCTGCTCGGCAGCGTCTTTGGTCTGTCACTGAAACGCAGCCCGAGTTACCGGCGAGCCGAGTCTGGCGAGACGGCGCATCTGCGTCTGGTCGATGGCGCACAGACTCAGGCCATCGCTCAGGCTCATGAGCGGCAGCGCGAGCAAGCGCTGCCGGTGGTCGTGGTGGGTGCCGCCGAATTGCCGCCCGGCTGGTTCGAGACGCCTCGCCCCTTGCACTGGGCCCGTCTGTTTCGTGCCTTGGACCTGTCGCTTGGCTTGCTGACCCATGGCTCTGCCCGGTCGCAGCCGGGTGCCCGAGCGGCACCGCCTCGCGGCGAGCGGTCGTGGTCTGGTGATGCGATGGACTCGATGCAGCGGGCCATTACCACCACGTTTGCACTGGGCCTGCCACCCGACCCTGCGGCTCCGGCTCTCCCCAACCCGGCAGTCGGCTGGCCGCTGCTGCTGGTAAGCCCGATCGCGTGTCAACTCGCGCAGCTTCCGCTGGGCGCCTTGCACGCCTGTGGTCGGGTCGTCGAGGTCGTGGACTCAACAGCCCAGGCCATGGCCCGTTTGACTAAGAAACGTTACGCCCTCATCCTCGTGGATCTTGCCTTGCCGGCAAGGGGCGCGCAGGGCCTGTGTCGGGCAGTTGCCGCACATCCGGGCGCTGATGTACTGCCGCGGATTCTCTACCGGGTGCAGGCCTCGGCGATCGATCGTCTGCGTGCTGCAGTGATCGACTGCGAGGCCTTTGTGGCGACCGGGGCAGGGGGAGAAGAACTGGCGGCTGCGGTGCTGCGTATCGCGAGCCGACTGCACGCTATTTGAGCGGGAGCATCGCGGCTTGGTGGATCTGGGCGCATTGGACATTCTGCTGAAGGTGCTGCCAGCAAGCCTGGCGCTGGTCGGTCTGGGTCTGTTGACCGGTCTTGCGATCGGCTGGCGATGGCAGCGCAGGATGGCCGCCCAGCCCGCACGGTCGGTGCACGTGCCGCTATCGGCGGGCACGGCCGACCCTGTCGTGCCGCCCTTGGACCGGCTGGGCATGGGTGTCTGGGATTTCAATTTCGACAGCGGTCGTGTCTACTTCTCGCCGCGGTTTCGTCAGATTGTGCAGGCCACCGACCCGGTGCGCCTCACGCCCCACTCGGTGTTTGAAGAAGGACTGCACCCGGCCGATCAGGCGCGCATGCGCGAGGCGCAGCACCTCCACCTGGAGGAGGGGCTGCCTTTCGACCACGAGTACCGGCTCGCACGCGCCGATGGCAGCCACGTCTGGGTTCATGGGCGTGCTGTCACCGAGCGAGATTCCCGTGGCCGGCCTGTGCGCTTCTTCGGAACCATCGTCGACATCTCGGCCCGCAAGGCCGAGGAGAGAGCCATCGGATCGCGCGAGCGCCACTATCGCGAACTGGTCGAGACCTCCAATCACCTGATCTGGACGGTCGGGGTCAACGGGCACATCACGTTTGTCAACCGGCGCGGTGCGCTTGCCGTACTCGGGCTCTCGCCCGAGGCGATGATCGGCCACCATTTTCTCGAGTTCTCGGCCGAGCGTGATCCCAATCGTTCGGCCGTGATGTTCGAGGAGATGCTTCACAGCAGCGGGGTATGGGAGCAGCAGTCGCGCTGGCGCACGGGCGATGGCAGGCGGGTGATCCTTGCGCTGACTGCAACGGTCACCCGTGATGCGCGTGGTCGTGCCAGTGGCGCGCTGGGCAGTGCCACCGATGTGAGCGATCGGGTCATGCGCGAAAAGCTGCTGCACAAGACCAGCCGACGTTCGCTCGAGGCGGCACGCGCGAAGGCCGAATTTCTGGCCACCATCAGTCACGAGATCCGAACGCCGCTCAACGGCGTCATGGCGGCCACCTCGCTTCTGCTGGACACCGCTTTGTCGGGCGAACAGCAGGAGTACGCCCGCATCATCCGTTCATCGGGCGATAACCTCCTCGCCCTCATCAGCGACATACTCGATTTCTCCAAGGTGGATGCGGCCAGACTGGAGCTTGAATCGACCCCGTTTCGCCTCGAGCGTGCATTCGAGGACGTCATCGACATGCTGGGTGATCGCGCGCGCGACAAAGGCCTCGAACTGCTCTACTGGCTCGACCCCGAACTGCCGTCCAGGGCGGTCGGTGACCTGCTGCGCGTCAGGCAGGTGCTGCTCAATCTGTTGGGCAATGCCATCAAGTTTACCGAGCACGGGCAGGTGCAGGCCCGGGTGAGGGCGCTGGAGCGCACGGGCGGCCGCATCGTCCTGGAGTGTGTGGTGATCGACTCCGGCATCGGTATTGCGCCTGAGCGCATCGACTGGCTGTTCGAGCCTTTTACTCAGGCCGACTCCTCGACCACGCGTCGCTACGGTGGCACTGGTCTGGGTCTTGCCATCTGCCGCAGGCTCGCCCGGATGATGGGGGGCGATGTCACCGCCGAGTCGATGCCGGGTGTGGGTTCACGCTTCACCTTTCGCTTCACACTCACCGAGATGGGTTCTGACGCCGATACCGGCGAGGTCGTAGAAGGCCGGACGCCTGCAGCGTCGCTTCAGGACCGGCGCATGCTCCTCATCGAGTCGCGCCCGGTGGTAGGCGACATCCTTGCCGACTGGGCGCGTGCAAGTGGTATGGCGGTGAAACGCGCCGATTCGATGGACACGATCGATGCGGCTGCCCCGGGTGACGAGCCCGAGATCGTGGTGATTGGCGGGGCCGACTCGGACGAGGCGTTGTCTGTCGGGGTAAGGCGCCTGCGCGATCGCTACTTGGCCGCCTCGGTCAAAGTGCTGCTGCTCTCGGCACTGTCCCAGACGCGGATCGAGGCGATCCGTGCAGGTGTGGATCAGGTGCTGCTCACGCCGCTCAAGTCACGTCGTTTCATCGCGGCGATCGAGCGACTCGTGCTGCCGGCAGCCGACCCGGTGGTGTCGATGCTCGATACGGCGCCGGCGGCACACCGGCTGAGGGCGAGGCGCTACGCGCTCATTGCCGAGGACCACGAAGTCAATCAGTTGCTTGCGCGGCGCATGCTCGAGCGTCTGGGTTGTGAGGTCACGGTGGTGGGCGATGGCGAGTCGGCGCTCGATGCGGTCTGTGCTCGTCGTCCCGACCTCGTCTTCATGGACATGCAGATGCCGCGCATGGATGGGCTCGAAGCCACGCGCCGCATCCGCAGCCTCGACGGTTGCGGGCTCCAGGAGTTGCCTATCATCGCGCTCACAGCCAATGCATCGGCAGCCGATCACGCTGCCTGCCTCGAGGCAGGCATGAACGATGTGCTGGCCAAGCCGCTCGATCTTTCAGCCATCGGCGCGGCCCTCGATCGGTGCGAACCGCCCGGTGATGATCAGGTGGTGCTGCTGGAGGCGCGCTCGTAGTCGACGAAGGCAAAGCCGAGGCTCGGGTCGCCGGTGCTGCGATGGGTGCTGCGCGATACTTCACGCCACTGGCTTCGGTCGAAGGCCGGAAACCAGGTATCGCCTTCCAGGTCCGTATCGATTTCGGTGAGGTGCAGCCGGTCGGCCAGTGGCAGCGCGAGCGTGTAGATCTGTGCGCCGCCAATCACCCACGCGACCGGCGCGTCGCCGGCCAGTGCCAGCGCTTCGACCAGAGAGCCCGCATGTCGGCACCCGGCTGCAACCGGCGGGTGTCGCGAGATCACGATGTTGTCGCGACCTGGCAGGGGGCGGCCGATCGATGCCTGGGTGCGCCGTCCCATGATGACCGGTGCCCCGGTGGTCAGGGCCTTGAAGTGGCGCAGGTCTTCGGGCAGATGCCAGGGCATCGTGTTGTCGCGTCCGATCACCCGATTGCGTGCGAGTGCCGCGATGATGGCCACGCGCGGCCGCTTCTCCAAGGTACGGGCTTCATCCGTGATGCTGCCGGTCGTGTTCACACCGCCACCGGGGCCTTGATGTGTGGATGGGGCTCGTATCCGTCGAGCCGGAAGTGTTCATGGGTGAAGTCCTCGAGCGCGCGCACCGTGGGGTCGAGCAGCAGTTGTGGCAAGGCACGCGGCTCGCGGGCAAGTTGCACGCGGGCCTGGTCGATGTGGTTGAGGTACAGGTGGGCATCGCCCAGCGTATGCACGAATTCGCCAGGCGCGAGCCCGCAGACCTGGGCGATCATGCAGGTGAGCAAGGCGTAGGAGGCGATGTTGAAGGGCACGCCCAGAAAGATATCGGCACTGCGCTGATAGAGCTGGCACGACAGTCGCCCATCGGCGACGTAGAACTGGAACAGCGCGTGACAGGGCGGCAGCTTCATGTTCGGGATGTCGGCCGGGTTCCACGCCGAAACCATCAGGCGGCGCGAATCGGGGTTGTGCCGGATAGCGGCAACCACCTGGGCAATCTGGTCGATGCTGCCGCCCCCCGGTGTGGGCCAACTGCGCCACTGGTGGCCATAAACGGGTCCGAGATTGCCCTCGGCGTCTGCCCACTCGTTCCAGATACTCACGCCGTGCTCCTGCAGCCAGCGCACATTGGTGTCGCCACGCAGGAACCAGAGCAGTTCGTAGATGATCGACTTCAGATGCAGCTTCTTCGTGGTCAGCAGAGGAAAACCCTGGGCGAGGTCGAACCGCATCTGCCAGCCAAATACCGAGAGTGTGCCGGTGCCGGTGCGATCGGTCTTGCGGTTGCCCTGGTCGAGCACATGCTGCATCAGGTCGAGGTAGGGTTTCATGCCGGTTCGGCCCCCTGGGCGATCGGTCGGTGTGTGGCTGAACACCATTCGCTCCACGAGCCGGCGTAGAGCCGGCTGCCGGGCAGGCCGGCCACTTCGAGGGCGAGCAGATTGTGGCAGGCGCTTACCCCCGAGCCGCACATCTGGACGGTGTCACCGGCGCCGCGGCCAGAGAGCGTTGCCTGCCAGAGACTGCGCAGTTCCTCGGCCGACCGAAAGCAGCCGTTGGCAGCGAGGTTGGTCGAGAAGGGGTGATTGCGTGCGCCGGGCACATGACCGGCCAGCGGATCGATGGTTTCGTTCTCGCCGCGGTAGCGGTCGTTGGCACGCGCATCGATCAGGATGAAGTCGGCACCCGCACCCCTCATCGCGCTTGCCTCGAACGCCCTCCCTGACGCCGTCCCGGCGCTGGCAGGCAGATGGGCTTCAATGGCTGCGGTGTCGACCACCCAGTCGCGCAATCGCCACTCGAGAAGGCCGCTGTCAGGCGCGTTCGTCTCTCCCGTGAGCGCAAAGCCGCGCGCCTGCCAATGCGGCAGGCCGCCATCGAGCACCGCCACCGCGTCGTGGCCGAGCCATCGCAGCAGCCACCACAAGCGGGCCGCCATCATGCCTCCTTGCGCGTCATAGACAATCACCTGACTCGTGCTGTCGATACCGATCGCGCCCAGGCGGTGCGCGAGAACCTCGGGTTGGGGCAGGGGGTGACGACCGTTGTGTCCGGTGCGCGGACCCGACAGGTCATCGTCCATGTGCAGGAAGACCGCCCCGGGAATGTGACCCTCGGCGAAGGCCGTGCGCCCTGCCTGGGGCCGCATCAGTTCGTGTCGGCAGTCAACGATTGCCCAGCCCGGGGTGCCCAGGCGGGTGGCCAGCACATCGGCACTGATGAGAGTGGTGTACAGGGCAGGTCTCCGCGGTCAGTCGGCGCCGGTTGTCGACAGCCCACCTTGCGCGTTGAATGGGCCGAGCTTTCGCTGCAGATATTCGTGGAAGTGGAGCATTCCATCTTCCATCGGTGACTGGTAGGGGCCGCGGTCATCCTGGCCTGCCGCCAGCAGCGCGCCGCGGCCCCCATCCATGCGTCGCGCGATCTCGTCATCTTCGAGGGCGGTTTCGGCATAGGCGGCCTGTTCGGCCTCGACGAATTCGCGCTCGAACAGCACGATTTCTTCGGGGTAGTAGAACTCGACGATATTGGTCGTGCGCTGCGGCCCGCGCGGCACCAGGGTACTCACGATGAGCACATGGGGGTACCACTCGAGCATGACGTTGGGGTAGTAGACCATCCAGATGGCGCCATGTTTCGGCTGCCGGTTGCCGGTAAAGCGCTTCACCGCTTCATGCCACTTGGCATAGACCGGTGTCCCCGGATGGCGCAGGCCGGCATTGACGCCGACCACCTGAACCGAATATTCCTCGCCGAATTCCCAGCGCAACTCATCGCAGTTCACGAAGCTGCCCAGGCCGGGGTGGAAGGGGATGACGTGGTAATCCTCCAGATACACCTCGATGAAGGTCTTCCAGTTGTGCTGGTGCTCCTTCACCTCGACCCGATCGAGCATGTAGCCGCTGAAGTCGAAATCGGCGATGCAGCCCAAGCCGGCCAGATCGCGTCCGACATCCCGCTGGCCGGCAAAGAGCAGCCCATTCCAGCGTTGGAGCGAGCGTCGTGGCAATGACAGGCAGGGTTGTTGCGCAAAATGCGGTGCGCCAAGCAGACTGCCTTGCAGGTCATAGGACCAGCGATGCAGCGGGCAGACCACCGACCGGGTGTTGCCACGCCCTTCGAGCATCAGCGCCTGGCGATGCCGACAGACGTTGGACATCAGTTCGATGCCATTGGCATTGTGGACCAGCATCTGGCCATGTCCTGCCCCGTCAAGGGTATGGAAGTCACCAGGCTCGGGCACCATGAGTTCGTGGCCGACATAGCCCGGACCCGGTTCGAACAGGATCCTGCGCTCACGCGCGAGAATGCCTTCATCGAAGTACGATGCCACGGGGAGTTGCGGGCTGCTGCGGGACAGCTGGGCGGTGCTGCGGGGCAGTTCTGACATCGACGGCTCGCCTCCCTGGCGAGGGCGATGGAAACGGAGAAGCATTCTACCCCGAGCGCTCTGCCCAGGGGTGCAATGCCCGTTGCAGTTGACCATGCCCGAAGCGCCACGCTATCCTGAACCTGCTGATCGAGGCGGAGCTACGGGTACCCGACATGTCGCAGACGAAGACCCGCAAGGGCGCAGAGCATGCGCCTGCCGACGTGCCGGACCGTGAAGGTGCCGACGCGCCGGCCCATCCGCCCGCAGACTTCGAGGCCGCGATCGAGGAACTCGAGCGTCTGGTGGCTTCCATGGAAGGGGGCGCCCTGTCGCTCGAAGCATCGCTGGCGGCTTACCAGCGTGGTGCGGTGCTCACGCGCTTCTGTCAGGAGCGCCTTGGCGCCGCCGAACAGCAGGTACGTATCCTCGAAGCCGATGTGCTGCGTGCGGTCCAGCCGGTTGATGAAGACGATGACTGATTCTCCGGCGATGAGCAAGGCGCCTGCGCACGCAGTGGATTTCGCCACCTGGACTGCCCAGGTACAGCAGCAGATCGAGTCGGCGCTGGCCGCGGTGCTGCCGGCAGCCAGTCGCGCACCGGCACGACTCCACGATGCCATGCGCTATGCCTGCCTCGACGGTGGCAAGCGCGTGCGTCCGTTGCTGGTCCTGGCGGCAGCCGGTGTGGCAGGTGCCGATGTCCGCGCGAGCGAACAAGCCGCCTGTGCGATCGAGCTCATCCATGCTTATTCGCTCGTGCATGACGACATGCCCTGCATGGACGATGACAGTCTGCGTCGCGGCAAGCCCACGGTGCACGTCGAATTCGACGAGGCCACTGCCCTGCTGGTCGGTGATGCCCTGCAGTCGCTTGCCTTCGAACTGGTGAGTGCGCCCGGACTTCTCCCTGACGCCCGGGTGCAGCTCGAGCTGGTGCACACCCTGGCCAGTGCCGCCGGCTCACGAGGCATGGCGGGTGGTCAGGCCATCGATCTGGCGGCGGTCGGGCAGACGCTCACCCTGCCCGAACTCGAGATGATGCACATTCACAAGACTGGCGCGCTTATTCGTGCCAGCGTGCGCATGGGTGCCTTGTGCGGCCCGAGCAGCCCCGACCTCCTCGAGCGGCTCGACCGCTACGCACGGGCGATCGGGCTGGCCTTCCAGGTGGTCGATGACGTGCTCGACACGGTCGCCCCCACCGCAACCCTGGGCAAGACGGCCGGCAAGGATGCCGAGGCCAACAAACCCACTTACGTATCGCTGCTGGGCCTGTCACGTGCCCGTGAACTCGCTGAATCGCTGCGCGCGGATGCGCTCTCTGCAATGCACCCGTTGGGTCCGCCGGCCAACAGGCTGGTCGAACTGGCCAACTTCATCGTCAACCGGCAGTTCTGAGGCAGCCCGCCAATCGGCCGATCATGTTCGAACTTCTCCAGACCATCAACAGTCCTGCCGACCTGCGCCAGCTCGATCGGCGCCAATTGCCCGCCCTGGCTGCCGAGTTGCGCCAATTCATCGTCGAATCGGTCTCGCGAACGGGCGGACACCTCTCTTCCAATCTGGGCACCGTCGAGCTGACGGTAGCCTTGCACCATGTGTTCGATACCCCGCACGACCGCATTGTCTGGGATGTCGGTCACCAGACCTATGCGCACAAGATACTCACCGGGCGCCGCGAGCGCATGGACCGGTTGCGCATGGCCGGCGGCATCTCCGGTTTTCCGCGTCGCATCGAGAGTGACTACGACGCATTTGGTACTGCGCACTCGAGTACCTCGATCAGCGCGGCGCTGGGCATGGCGATGGCGGCCAAGATCAATGGCGAGCGGCGCAGCGCCATCGCCGTGATTGGCGACGGGGCGATGTCGGCCGGCATGGCTTTCGAGGCGATGAACAATGCCGGGGTGTCCGACGCCGATCTGCTGGTCATCCTCAACGACAACGAGATGTCGATTTCGCCTGCGGTCGGAGCACTCAACCGCTATCTGGCACGGCTCATGTCCGGTCCCTATGTCGCGGCGCGACGGGCGGGCAAGCGTCTGCTCGAGGCGATGCCCGAGCCGATGGCCAACCTCGCCCGCCGGGCCGAAGGGCATGTCAAAGGCATGATGGTGCCCTCGACGATGTTCGAGGAGTTCGGGCTCACCTATTACGGTCCCATCGACGGTCACGACCTCGATTCGCTGATTCCGACGCTGCGCAGTCTGCGTGATCAGCCCGGGCCGCGCCTGCTCCATGTCATAACCCGCAAGGGGCAGGGCTATCGCAAGGCCGAAGACGATCCAGTGCTCTACCACGGGGTGTCGAAGTTCCAGCCCGAAGCGGGTCTGGCACCCGGCAAGAGTGGCGGTCGACCTACCTATACCCAGGTGTTCGGCGACTGGCTGTGTGACATGGCGGCACGCGATTCGCGTCTGGTGGCCATCACCCCGGCCATGCGCGAGGGCTCGGGTCTGGTGCGTTTCGAGCGGGAATACCCCGACCGTTATTTCGACGTCGGCATCGCCGAGCAGCATGCGGTCACCTTTGCCGCCGGTCTTGCCTGCGAAGGGATGAAGCCGGTGGTGGCGATCTACTCCACCTTCCTGCAACGTGGGTACGATCAGCTCATCCACGACGTGTGCCTGCAGAATCTTCCGGTGATCTTCGCGCTTGATCGGGGCGGCCTGGTGGGAGCCGACGGGGCTACCCATCACGGGGCCTACGATCTGTCGTACCTGCGCTGCCTGCCCAATATCATGGTGATGACCCCCTCTGACGAGGACGAATGCCGCCAGATGCTCTACACCGCATTCACGCTGGACATGCCGACGGCCATCCGCTACCCGCGCGGTAGCGGACCTGGCATTGCCCCGCGCACCGAGATGGTGACACTCGAACCGGGACGCGCCGAACTGCGGCGCAGTGGCCGTGGCGTTGCCTTGCTCGCTTTCGGCAGCATGCTCGGCGTGGCGTTGGCCCTCGGCGATGAGATCGATGCCACGGTCGTGAACATGCGCTTCGTGAAACCGCTCGATCGAGCACTCGTCATCGACATGGCCCGCTCGCATGGCCTCGTGGTCACTCTCGAGGAGAATGCGATTGCCGGTGGGGCCGGCAGTGCCGTTGCCGAAGCTCTGGCCGAAGCGGGGGTGAGGACCAGCATGTTGCATCTGGGTTTGCCCGACGAATTCATCGACCATGGCGAGCAGCAGCAGTTGCTGGCCTTGGCCGGGCTCGATCTGGATTCGGTGAGGCAGGCAGTGGCGGCGCGCGTGGCCTCGCTCGAGCGCTCCTGAGGGTTCTGCAGATCGCTTTGGCAGGCCTGTCTGCGGTCCGGCTGGCGCGCATGATAAAATCGCGCGCTTTCCACGTCGGCTGGGCGTGGTTCATGCGCCCTGGACGGCTGGCGCCTGCGGAGAGTCAATGAATACGCGCGAACCCCCGGTGATCGCTGACGTGCAAAGCAAGCAGGACACACGCCAGATCGCCATCGATCGGGTCGGTATTCGCTCGATTCGCCACCCGGTGAGCGTGCTCGGGCGCGGTGGCCAGGTGCAGCATACGGTCGGCAGTTTCAGTCTGTCGGTCGCCTTGCCGCACCATGTGAAGGGCACTCACATGTCGCGCTTCATCCATATCCTCAATGCCGATCTGGGGGCGCTGTCGGTGCCCGAGTTCAGGCGACTGCTCGGGCATATGGTGACCCGGCTCGAAGCCGAGTCAGGCTATATCGAAGCCGAGTTTCCGTTCTTCATGCGCAAGCAGGCACCGGTCTCGGGCCTCGAGAGCCTGCTCGATTACCAGGTGAGTCTGCTCGGTGCCATCGAGGGTGGCCGCGACGTGGTCACGCTCAAGGTCGTCGTGCCGGTTACCAGCCTGTGCCCGTGTTCAAAGGAAATTTCGGATTACGGCGCCCATAACCAGCGCTCGCATGTGACCTTGAGCGTGTGTACGCGTGGTGAGGTGGCGTTCGAGGATCTGATCGAACTGGCCGAGGCGCAAGCCTCATGCGAGCTCTACGGCATGCTCAAGCGCAGCGACGAAAAATTCGTGACTGAGCGGGCTTACGACAACCCCAAGTTTGTCGAAGACCTGGTGCGCGACCTTGCTGCCGCGCTCGACCGTGACCCGCGCATCGAGGGCTACCGGGTCGAAGCCGAGAACTTCGAGTCGATCCACAACCATTCGGCCTGGGCGATGATCGAGTCGAAGGCCTAGTTCGGCGGCAGGCTCAGAAGCGTCGGGTCAGGGTCATGGTGTCGCCGTCGCGGCGCATCGTCATGCGTGACAGGAAACTCATGCCCAGCAGCGTGAAGGGCAGAGTCTCCTGCACCACGGCGTCGATGCCGTGCAGGCTGATGTTGCCGACCGAGACCGTATCGATGCGTATCTTGTAGCCCCAGGTGTTGCCATTGGCGGTCCACAAGGCCACCCGCGCGCCATCGGCATAGGGCAGGCCGATGCGCCGCGCCTCGGCTACCGGCACGGCCACAAAACTGGCGCCGGTATCGACGATGACCGGCAGCGGTGTGCCATTGATGCGGGCCTCGGCATGGAAGTGGCCGTTGGTACCGACCTTGAGCACCACCTCAGCCGGTCCGCTGCCGCTACTCGGGCCGGTCCATGGTTCGCCAAGGTGCAGGGTGTAACGCACACCATCAATCTCGACGAGTGCTTCGCTGCCATCAAAAGCGACCAGGCGCACAGGACCCTGGCTCTGCCCGATGGCAAACGCACGCGGCTGGCTGCTGCCGATGGCGAGCAAGGCCTTGTTGCCGATCTGACCCACCAGGGCGACTCGTGGAGCACCTGCTGCCCCAACCGGTGGCACCACCAGCAGCAAGCCGCCGAGGCCCGCCACCAGCCGGCCTCCAGGCAGACAGGCGCTGCCTGCCAGCAGGAGGGCGCGGCGGCGCTCCTGCCGTGCCTTGCTCATCCGGGCAGCTTCTCGAAATCGATGCGCTCATCGATGGGCAGGCCCCACAGATGCCGGCGCAGGCTGTCCAGTGCCATTTCGGCTGCACCCAGTCGCAGCCATTCGCGGCCACCGACCAGGCGACTGCGTCGAATGATGACGCCATCCCGGTGGGCGATCGCAATCTGGATGTGGCCGCCGAAGTCGGTGCGATCCTCGCCTGCGTCGGGTTCGATCAGGGCAACCAGTGCCAGATCGGTGCGGGCAGCCAGGCGGGCGGTGGTCGCTATCGCCGCAGCCTGCTGGTCGACTGCGACCCCGCTGGCTGCCAGGTCCAGGCCCACGGCGGTGGCCAGTGCAGTGACCTCGGGGGCTGCCACCGAGCGACGCAGTACGTCGCTCGCGCCGGTCAGCACGGCCAGACGCGTGGCCACGCGGCCGCCTGTGTAGTCTTCGGCGATCATGATCGTCAGCCCGGCATCGCGCAGTGCCGCCAGAACCACGCCCTCCAGGGTCTGATCGTCTTCGGCGAGGATGAAGTTGCCCAGGCGCTCGCGGACCGCTGCCTCGACCGGTGCCAGCCGCTCGCGCAGTTCGGCCTGACTCGATCCGCGCAGGGCCAGCTTGGTTTCCAGTTGCGGGTAATGCGCCCGAAACCCCAGCTTCACGCTGCCCTCGGGGGCCAGCGCCTCGACGCCTGCAAGCAGCACGTCGGCACGCGATTCGCCGATGCCAAAGGAGTGAAAGCGCTTGAGCAGCACGGCCTGTGCGGTACCGCTGCGCGCCAGGATGCGCGGCAGCACCTGCTCGTCGATCATGCGTCGCATTTCGCGTGGTACGCCGGGGGTGAAAAAGAAGCGTGCCCGGCCGATCTCGATCGCAAAGCCGCAGGCGGTGCCCACCGGGTTGTCGAGCACTTCGGCGCCCACCGGCAGCATCGCCTGCTTGCGGTTGTTGGGCGGCATCACGCGACTGCGCAGCCTGAAGTGATTTTCCATCCGGGCAAGCCAGGCTTCGTCCAAAGCCAGGTCGACACCGGCCGCTCGGGCGGCGGTCTCCTGTGACAGGTCATCGACCGTGGGCCCGAGCCCGCCGTTGACGATCACCGCATCGGCACGGGCGCCAGCCAGGCGGAAGGCTTCGAGCAGACTCTCCCGGTCGTCACCGACCGTGGTTTCCCAGTGCACCGGCAGGCCGGCGTCGTAGAGCTGCCGGCTGATGAAGCTGAAGTTGGTATTGATCGTGGCGCCACTCAGTACTTCGTCTCCGGTACAAATCACTTCGATACGCATGCGCCTCTCCTCGTCGGCTTGCCGTGTCGGCAAGCACTCACCATGAATTGCGCAGCTCTCGCAGCCGGACGAACACCGTTTTCGGATCGGGATGCTCGGGCAGCTCGGGGAAGGCAGCGCGCAGGCGCTCGATCACACCGGGGCTTGCCAGTCTGAAGAAGGCGTTGATCTCGCGCTCGGTGGCGAGCGTGGTCACCAGTGCATCGGCAGGGTCCTGGCCGGTCACGGTGTCGAGCAAGGTACCGGCCGCCGTATTGCCTGGTTCGCGGTCCAGGGTGAAGCGCAGATTGTTCTCGATGTAGTCGTGACCCGGATAGATGAGGGTCTCGGGCGGCAGGCGGTCGAGCTGGTTGGCAAAGGTGTCGTAGAGCGCATCGGCACTGCCGCCGTTGTGGCAGTTGCCGGCACCAGCATTGAACAGGGTGTCGCCACAGAAGAGCGCTGGCCGATCACCGTGTGCGCACAGGCATACATGGCACATCGTGTGGCCAGGGGTGTCGAGCACCTCGAGTTCGACACTGCGCCCGACCTTGATCACGTCGCCAGCGGTCAGACCCTGGGCCATGTCGTCGATCTTGCCGCGCGCATTGGCATGGGCGAGGATGGTGGCACCGGTGGCCGCTACAAGGGCCGCGTTGCCGCCGGTATGGTCGCGATGCTCATGGGTGTTGACGATGCGGGTGATCGTCCAGCCTTCGGCGCGAGCGACGGCCAGGCAGCGCGCATGGTCGAGCGGGTCGATTGCGATTGCCTCGCCGGTTTCGCCGCAGGCGATGAGGTAATTGAAGTTGCGATAGGCGTTGGCGGTCCAGATCTGTCGAACGATCATCCAGGTGCTCCGGTGGGTATCGCGTCAGTCGCGGAAGTTGCCATACTGCAGCGGCAGGTCGTCGATCGACTTGCGAACGAGTGCGATCGCACCTTGCAGGTCGTCGCGCTTGGCTCCCGAGACGCGAACCGCCTCGCCCTGGATGCTGGCCTGGACCTTGAGCTTGGCATCCTTGATGAGGCGCACGATGCGCTTGGCATTGTCGCTGTCGATGCCGTTGCGCACCTTGATTTCCTGCTTCAGACGCCCACCCGACACGGTCTGGGGGGGTTGCGGGTCAAAGGCGCGCACATCGAGCCCGCGCTTGGCGCACTTGGAATTGAGCACGTCGGTGACCTGGCGCAGCTTGAAGTCGTCATCGGCATGGAGTGTGAGGACGAGGTCCTTTTCCTCGATGCGTGCGTCCGACCCCTTGAAGTCGAAGCGGGTGGAGATTTCCTTGTTGGACTGCTCGAGCACGTTGCGCAACTCGACCTTGTCGACTTCGGAGGTGATATCGAAGGAGGGCATCTTGGCGGGGCCGGGTGTGATCGGAGAACGTCGATTATAGCGGTCGGCCTTGCGGCCCACTGCGTTCAGTCGCGAGGGCCAGCATGCCCAGAGCAGCGATGCATCCCATCAGCAGCAGTGCACCTGCGTAACTGCTGGCAGCCGCCACGACCGAGAAGAGCACCGGCCCCAGCACCAGTCCTGCCGAGCCGAAGAGAAAACTTGCACTGGTGACTCGTCCGACCTCATCCGGAGGCGAGAGGCGAGCCACCTCGGCCAGAAAGAGGCCGTTCCAGCCCGACACCGTGAGCCCGGTGGCCAGGCTCAGCGCGGCCAGCAGTGCGGGCGGGCTCTGCGGCGTCAGCAGGTACAGGCCGATGGCACAGAGGAACATGCCGCCGCCCAGACTGATGAGCACGTGCTGGGCACGCAGTCGCGGGCCACAGGCCAGGCCCCAGACCAATCGCCCGGTGAAGCCACCTATCTGCATGGTGGCAAAGGCCTGACCGGCCACCAGCAGCGAGGCGTGCAGTTCGGTCACGGCCCAGGTGACCAGAAAGGTATTCACGCAGACCTGCATCGCGATATAGGCAAACGAGGCAAAGGTCAGTCGCAGCAGGCGCTGGTTGCCCCTCACATGGCGCATTGCCTGGCGCATGCTCAGGCCGCCTGCTCGTGCGACCTGTGGGGGGTCGAGTTGGCTACGTACCTGTTCGGTCGTGATGATCAGGGCGGCTGTGACGGCAAGGGTCATCAGCATCGTGCCTTGCCATGAGGTGGCGAGGAGGAGCAGCGGAAACAGGATGCCGGCGAGCATGCCTGCCACCTGCACCCCGGTCTGCTTCACCGAAAAGATGAGGGCCTGGCGCTTCAAGGGCGCAAGCCGCGCCAGCAGGGCCGAACTGGCCGGGGTCTCCAGACCCTGGCCGAGTCCGATCAGAACGGCCGCGAGACCCAGTCCGGGCAGCCACCCGCTGGCGGCACAGGCGAGTCCTGCCATGCACAAGGCAAGACAGGCCTGCGATACGCGCAGCGCGCCATGGCGAGCAATGAAGTGCCCGGCAGTGTAGACAGTTGCGAGCGACGAGCCCCACAGCAGTGCCGACCAGACACCCAGGAGCGACGGGCTCACCGACAGCGACTGTGCAATGGCCGGCGCCATCACCGGCACGGTGAAGATGGAGAGCGAGGCGACGAGCATCACCAGATTGAGCAGCAATGCGGCACGCCAGTAGTCGGGCAGAAGCATGAGGGCAGTGCTCTCAGCGCGGTTCAGGGTTTGATCGTGACCGGGATTCGGCCCGCCATGATGTCGTAGGCTGCGATATCCAGTTCTGCGGCAATCGATGTATCGAGCGCTGGCTCGAGCCCGGCCGAGCGTTCGAGCCGCAGCATCGAGGCCTGGCGCAGTCCGAAGCTGCGCTCGAGGTTCGAACGCCAGACCCCGTCGACGATGTCGCCAGACAGTCGATCGACCAGGGCACCCCGATCGCAGATCGTGCGCGCGGCAAGCCAGGGGGCGCTGACCGCTGGCGCCGTGCCGTCGCCTTCGCGGGCGATCAGCCGTACGCGACTGCCGCTGAAGGCTGCCGCCACCTCGGGCGCGCTCGGATCGAGCGCGGCGCACACGCAGGTGACCCCCTCGCGTTCCAGTTGCTCGACCAGGGTGGCGGGTGTTCTCCGGGCGCCTATCCACTGCACCCGGACTGCTGCGTCCGCCCTGCGTGCGCCGCGCCTGAAGGCTTCGACCCAGGGTGGGGTGGTGGCGGTTTGTCCGCTGACGGAAGCCGGCGATTCGGTTGCGAAGCGCGAGCCGGGGGTGGGAAAATGCACGGCAATGCTGCCGCCCGGGGCGATGCGGGCAGCCAGCAAACCCGCGAGCCAGGCCACCTCTTCTTCACGCAGCCGATAGCAGGCCAGCGCGGGGCTGGCGAGGCGTCCGCCCAGGGTGGTGAATCGCTGCTGCGGCCAGTCCTTTGCAACCTGGGCCAGGGCAGTGTCGAACCGCTCGCCGACACTGACCACCATGCGCACATCGGCAGCGGCCAGCGAGCGCAGCACCGCCTGCGGGTCTTCGGCGGGCTGCAGAACCCGCACCTGGAGCGGGATATGTCGTGCGGTCTGGACGGCCGCAAGTGCTCGCAGCAGTTGTGCATGCTCGTTGGTGGCACTCGGGTCGGCGCCTGCCTCGCCGGGGGTATCGAGCAGCACGGCAAGCGGCCCCCGCTCGATCCGGTCTATACGACTGGAGCAGGCGGCCAGTGGTCCTGCGGCCAGCGAGCCGGCGACGGCCAGGCGCAGCACACGACGTCGGCCCTGGAGCAGAGGGCGCACTCAGTCCTGTGCGCTCACCAACTCGCGCAGGCGCAAGCCGGTGATCAGGTAGACCTGTTCGAGGCAGGCACGCTCTTCGGCTGCCTGATCAAGCGCGAGCCTGCGCTCGAACTCGCTGAAGATGCGCGCCTTGGTGTTGAGTCGCACCGCGATGATGAAGGGAAAGCCGAAGCGCTCGGCATGGACCTGGTTCATGCGGCTGATGTGATCCATCTCGGCACGGCTCAGTGCATCGAGACCAGCGGCAGCCTGTTCGCGTGTCGATTCCGGGGTCAGTTCACCGGCGAGGGCTTCGCGCCCGGCCAGCGCCGGGTGCGCGACGAGCAGTGCCCGCTGCTCGGGCGCAGAGGCCTGGCGAACCACTGCGCACATGGCCTGATGGAGTGCTTCGATCGAGGCAAACGGGCGTGCTGTCAATGAGCGCTCGGCAATCCAGGGCGAGTGCTCGAACACACGCCCGAAGACCCGCGAGAATTCGCGGCTCTCCATCCGGTTGATCTGGTCGAGCGTCAGTGCAGGGGCGGTCATTGCGGGCTGATCGTGTGGTTGAAACAGGCGAGAACTGATTATAGTCGCGGCATTCGATCGCTCATCCGCAGCCGGAGTTCCAATGACCCATTACCCGCGTGATCTGATCGGCTATGGCGAACAGGTGCCCCACGCCGACTGGCCGGGCCATGCGCGCATCGCCGTGCAATTTGTACTCAATTACGAGGAGGGCGGCGAGAACTGCGTGCTGCATGGCGACGCCGGTTCCGAGCAGTTTCTGTCCGAGATCATCGGCGCGGCGTCCTATCCGGCGCGTCACATGAGCATGGAGTCGATCTACGAGTACGGCTCGCGTGCCGGGGTCTGGCGCATCCTGCGTGAATTCAAGCGGCGCGGCTTGCCACTCACCGTGTTCGGGGTCGGCATGGCGCTCGAACGTCACCCCGATCTGGCCGCTGCGATGGTCGAGCACGGGCACGAGATTGCCTGCCACGGCTGGCGCTGGATTCATTACCAGGATGCCGATCCGGCCCTGGAGCGCGAGCACATGCGCCTGGGTACCGAGGCCATTCGCACGCTCACCGGCGGCCAGTGGCCCTTGGGCTGGTACACCGGGCGCGACAGCCCCAACACCCGGCGCTTGCTGGTCGAGGCGGGTGGCTTCGAGTACGACAGCGACTACTACGGCGATGATCTGCCGTTCTGGACCCCGGTGCAGACCGCTGCCGGTGAGCGCGTGCAGCATCTGGTCGTACCCTACACGCTCGACACCAATGACATGCGCTTCGCCACCCCCGGCGGGTTCAATAGCGGCGAGCAGTTTCTGGCCTATCTGCGCGACGCTTTCGACGTGCTCTATGCCGAGGGTGCCCAGGCGCCGAAGATGCTCTCGATCGGTCTGCATTGTCGGCTGATCGGCCGGCCTGGCCGATTCGCTGCGCTGCAGCGCTTTCTGGATCACATCGAGCGCCACGACCGTGTCTGGGTGTGTCGTCGCATCGACATCGCACGCCACTGGAAGGCGCGGCACCCTGCCGCGGGCTGAACCCGCGGCGTCAAAACCGTGGGGTCAGGGCTTCCCCTGTGCGGTCGGTCCTGCCCTGGAGTCGGGGCTTGCCCGGTGAGGCTCGACGCGTTGACCCTCGTCGGGTCTTCTTCGTCGGTTCAGACCAGACTGAGGCTCACCCGCCCGAGCGTGCCGGGTGCACCGACATAGCGTTCGCCCGCGGCGCCCTCGATCAGCCCGCTGCAGGAACCGGTGGTGACGATGTCACCCGCCCTGATCGGCCGACCGCGCGCGGCTGCATGTGGCCCGAGCCACGCCAGGAGCCGTCGCACGTCACCGGCCGTGTTGGCGCCGCGACGGCGTGTGACCTCGGTGCCGTTGCAGTTGAGTACCGCTTCGAGTGTGGTCGAATCGATGTCGGCCGGGTTGATGCCGGGCACCGGCGCGCCCACCACCAGGACGCCGTGCGAGCCCAGGTCGGCCAGTTGTTCAAGCGCTCTGCGGGTACGCCACTGGCTGTAGCGCGATGCGACGATTTCCATCGTCGGTCGCACCGCGGCAACGGCTGCGATGATCCGCTCGAAGGTACAGGCTGCCGGGTCAGCCGGCAGGTCTTCGCCGAACTCGAACCCGATCTCGACCTCCAGGCCTCGAAACCCGAACTGCGCAGCCTCGATGCGCGCGCCATCGGCGAGCACACACGCGCGCGGCAGCATCGAGCAGCCAGGTTCCGACTGTGCGTCGGGGGCGCCGACCTTCCAGCCCGCATGCCCGCCCAGTCGGTCGACGAGCGCGGACTGCAAGGCATAGGCGGCCGCGCTCGAGGTGGGCTGCAAGCCCTGGGGCAAGCCCTCGAGCAACGTGTGCGAACGCCAGGCGGCCTCGAGCAGGTCGACCGCCGCTGCCTGCGCGGCGACCGAGTCGGGTGTCACTTCTTCGGGCGGCGCTTGGCGCCCAGATTGGCGGCGATGCGCAGGCGCAGCGCATTCAGCTTGATGAAGCCCGCCGCATCGGCCTGGTTGTAGGCGCCACCATCATCATCGAAGGTGGAGATGGCCGGGTCAAAGAGCGAATCGGTCTTCGACTCACGGCCGGTGACGAGGACCGTGCCCTTGTAGAGCTTGAGCCGGACACGGCCGTTGACCGGCACTTGCGACTGATCGATGAGCGACTGCAGCAGCACCCGTTCGGGGCTGAACCAGTAGCCGTTGTAGACAAGGCGCGCGTAACGCGACATCAGGTCGTCTTTCAGCGCCAGCACCTCGCGATCGAGCGTGATCGACTCCATCGCGCGGTGAGCGCGCAGCATGATGGTGCCGCCCGGGGTTTCATAGCAGCCGCGCGATTTCATGCCGACATAGCGGTTCTCGACCATGTCGAGACGCCCGATGCCGTGCGCACCACCGATGCGGTTCAGTTCGGTGAGCACCTTGGCTGCGCTCATCTTGCGGCCGTTGACCGCCACGATGTCGCCGTGCTGGTAGCGCAGTTCGAGCATCTCGGGCTTGGCCGGCGCCTTCTCGGGCGACACGGTGATCCGCCACATCGAGTCTTCGGGTTCGAAGTCGGGGTCTTCGAGCACGCCGCCTTCATACGAGATGTGCAGCAGGTTGGCGTCCATCGAATAGGGCGCGCCCCCCTTTCGCTTCTTGAAGTCGACCGGGATGCCGTTCTTGTCGGCATAGGCAAGGAGCTTTTCTCGCGAGAGCAGGTCCCATTCGCGCCAGGGGGCGATGACCTTCACGTTGGGCATCAGCGCATAGGCGCCCAGTTCGAAGCGCACCTGATCATTGCCCTTGCCGGTCGCACCGTGCGAGATGGCGTCTGCATCAACCTGACGCGCGATCTCCACGAGGCGCTTGGCGATCAGCGGGCGCGCGATCGAGGTGCCGAGCAGGTATTCGCCTTCGTAGACTGCGTTGGCGCGGAACATCGGAAACACGAAGTCGCGCACGAACTCCTCGCGCAGATCCTCGATGAAGATCTGCTTCACGCCCATCATCTGCGCCTTCTTGCGCGCCGGGGCCACTTCCTCGCCCTGGCCGATGTCGGCGGTGAAGGTGATGACCTCGCAGCCGTAGGTGTCCTGCAGCCACTTCAGGATCACCGAGGTGTCCAGGCCGCCCGAGTAGGCAAGCACGACCTTCTTGATATCGCTCATGAGTTCTGCTTTCCAATGACCAGAAATTCAAGGAGTGCCTTCTGGGTGTGCAGCCGGTTCTCGGCCTCCTCCCAGACGACGCTGTGCGGGCCGTCGATCACCTCGGCGGCCACTTCCTCGCCACGGTGGGCGGGCAGGCAGTGCATGAAGAGCGCTTCGGGCGATGCGGCGCGCATCATGTCGGCATCGACCTGCCAGTCCTGGAAGTCGCGCAATCGCTCGTCGTTCTCGGCTTCGAACCCCATGCTGGTCCACACGTCGGTGGTTACCAGATCGGCACCACGCACCGCGTCCATCGGGTCGGCAAACGATTCGTAGAACCGGTCATCGTAGACCCCAGCGCGCTCGGCTTCCACCTCATAGCCGGGCGGCGTAGAGACATGCACGTTGAAACCGAACACCGTGGCTGCCTGCAGCCAGGTGTTGCACACATTGTTCGAGTCGCCGATCCAGGCCACGGTCTTGCCCTCGATCGACCCGCGGTGCTCGATGTAGGTGAAGATGTCGGCAAGAATCTGGCAGGGGTGATACTCGTTGGTCAGACCATTGATCACCGGCACCCGCGAGTTGCGTGCGAAGCGCTCGAGGATCTCCTGCTCGAAGGTGCGGATCATCACGATGTCGGACATGCGCGAGATCACCTGCGCCGCGTCTTCGACCGGTTCGCCCCGTCCCAGTTGCGAGTCGCGCGTCGACAGGAAGATGGCCGCCCCGCCCAGTTGCTGCATGCCGGCTTCGAACGAGAGGCGGGTACGGGTCGAGTTCTTCTCGAAGATCATCACCAGGGTGCGGTCCTGCAATGGCCAGTACCGTTCATAACGCTTGAAGCGGTCCTTGATCCAGCGGGTGCGCTCGAACAGGTGCAGGTATTCCTGCAGATCGAAGTCGAGAAACTGGAGATAGTGCCGGCTCGGGCTCAAGGGACGCACTCCGGATCAGGCGGGTGTGCTGGCAAAGGCACGAATGATCTGTGCGAGGCGTGCCACCAGTTCGTGGGCTTCGGTCGCCGACAGGATGAGGGGCGGCAAGAGGCGAACCACGTTGTCGCGTGTCACGTTGATGAGCAGGCCCGCCTTCAGCGCGATGCCCACCAGCGCGCCGCACGGGCGATCGAGTTCGATCCCGATCATGAGGCCCATGCCACGGATGGCCTGTACCGCGTTCACATCGGCCAGCATCGCGCCCAGCGCGGTGCGGATCTGCTCGCCACGCTCGGCCGCATTGGCCAGCAGCCCTTCGTCTTCCATGATCGAGAGGGTCTCGATGGCAGCCCGGCAGGCCAATGGCCCGCCGCCAAAGGTGGAGCCATGGTTGCCCGGTTTGAACAGGCCTGCAGCGAGCCCTGCCGTCATGGCAGCCCCGATGGGTACGCCTGACCCCAGGCCCTTGGCCAGGGTGACGACATCGGGTTGTACATTGAAGTGCTGGTAGCCGAACCAGGTGCCGGTGCGTCCGATGCCTGACTGCACTTCATCGAGCATGAAGAGCCAGCCGCGATCGCGACAGAGCGCCGCAGCGCCTTCGACATAGGCCTTGCCGGCCACATGAATGCCACCTTCGCCTTGCAGCACTTCCATCAGTACGGCGACGATATCGGGGTTGGCATTGGTGGCCGCCTCCAGCGCCGCGAGGTCGTTGTAGGGTACGCGCAGGAAGCCTTCGGGCATCGGGCCGAATCCGGCCTGCGCCTTGGCGCTGCCGGTGGCCGCCAGCGTGGCGATGGTGCGTCCGTGCCAGGCATGTTCCATCACGATGATGGTGGGGCAGGCGATGCCCTTCTGGTGGCCGTGCATGCGCGCGAGCTTGATCGCGGCCTCGTTGGCTTCGGCACCCGAGGAGCAGAAGAAGACTTCGTTCATGCCCGAGAGCGCGCACAGTCGGTCGGCCAGGGTTTCCTGGTGCCGGATACCATAGATGTTCGAGGTGTGGATGAGGCGCGCTGCCTGATCGGCGATGGCGGCCACCAGTCGCGGATGGCCATGGCCGACGCCGTTGACCGCGATGCCAGCCAGCGCGTCGAGGTAGCGATTGCCGTCCTCGTCCCAGAGCCAGACGCCCTTGCCGTGACTGAGGGTCACCGGTTGACGGGCATAGGTATTCATCACATGCGATGTCATCGCGACCTCGGAGGAGTCAGGGGCGGCGGTGGATCATCGCCGCAAACCCTGCATTTTAACATGCCGCTGGCACGTCCCCGGCGAGTGCCTCGCTCTCGCCGTGGTTCAGTCTGGCAAGGACGCTCCGGCCCGTCAGGCTGCGGCCGCTGCCTCTGTCACTGCCGAGCGTGAGGACTTCATCATCATCGGTCGCACGCGGGCTGGCGCATCGCGTCGCCCCGATGACTGGGCCGAGTGTCTGTTCGGGATGATGTCACCGTCTGGAGGCGACGGGTACAGGGTGTATTCGCCGCACGTTCAGCCGCCGACCCTCGAGGACATCCGTGTTGTCTCGGTGAGCGCCCGCCCACGAACGGCAGCCCCACCGGCGTGACATTTCCTGCCCGGTCTCACACGTGACGACGCGTCACAGGTGCAAGGCACCGGCTCTGCGGCATGACGCACAACAGGACCCGCAGGGTGCGGGCCCGGCTCGGACTCAGGCAGCGAGTGCCTTGATCTGGCGCGACAGCCGGCTCTTGTGCCGGGCAGCGGTGTTCTTGTGCACGATGTCCTTGTCGGCGATCTTGTCGATCACGCTGGTCGAGGCGCGGAAAATCGCCTCGGCTGCCACCTTGTCGCCAGCGGCGATGGCAGCGCGGACCTTCTTGATCGTCGTGCGCAAGGTCGAGCGCAGCGAAGAATTGTGTTGACGGCGGCGTTCGGACTGACGCGCACGTTTGCGAGCTTGGGCAGTATTGGCCATGGAGAGGTCAGTAGTGGTTGACACGCACGGAGCGCAGAACCCGGCAGTATATCCACCGGCGAGCCCTGAGGCAAACGGGTTCGGGACATTGGTTGGAAAAGAGCGACAATCGCGGCCATGAATCTGCTCAGAACCCTTGCAACCGTCAGTGGCATGACGCTCGTGTCGCGCGTGCTCGGGTTTTTGCGGGACGCGATCATTGCCCACCTGTTCGGTGCCGGCGCAGCCACCGACGCCTTCTTCGTGGCGTTTCGCATCCCCAACCTGTTGCGCCGACTGTTTGCCGAGGGCGCTTTCTCGCAAGCCTTCGTGCCCATCCTCGCCCAGACGCGCGAGGGCGAGGGCGAGGTTGCCGTGCGCCGTCTCATTGATGGAGTGGCCGGCACGCTGGCGCTGGCGCTGCTTGCCACCAGTCTGGCGGGCATGTTGGCTGCACCCTGGGTCATCCGCCTCACCGCGCCGGGTTTTCTGGACACCCCGGCGCGTTTCGATCTCACGGTCCAGATGTTGCGCATCACATTCCCCTACATCCTCTTCATTTCGCTCACCGCCTTCGCGGGCGCCATCCTCAACACCTGGAGCCGGTTTGCGGTGCCGGCGTTCACGCCTTCGCTGCTCAACATCGCATTCATCATGGGGGCCTGCGTGGCAGCGCCCTGGTTCGACCCGCCGGTCAAGGTGTTGGCCTGGTCGGCCTGTGTCGGTGGAGTGCTCCAACTCGGGCTGCAGGGGGCGGCCCTGGCCCGACTGGGGCTCTTGCCACGTCTGGTCCGGGCGCCGTGGCGAGTGCCGGGCGTTCGCCGGGTGATGCGTCAGATGACGCCGGCGCTGCTGGGCGTGTCGGTGGCGCAGGTGAGCCTGCTGCTCAATACGGTCTTTGCCTCGTGGCTGGCGCCGGGGAGCGTGAGCTGGTTGAACTACGCCGATCGACTGATGGAGTTTCCTGCCGGTCTGCTTGGGGCGGCGCTGGGCACCATTTTGCTGCCTAGTCTGTCGCGTCGTCATGCGAGCGCTGACGCCGCAGGCTACTCGCGCCTGCTCGACTGGGGGCTGCGCATGACGCTCCTGCTTGCCTTGCCATCGGCACTGGGGCTGGCACTGCTCGCAGGACCCCTGGTGGCCACCCTCTTCCTCCACGGTCAGTTCGAGGTGCACGATCTGCTGATGACCCGTGCCGCACTGATTGCCTACAGCATCGGGCTGGTGGGCCTCATTCTGGTCAAGGTGCTGGCACCGGCCTTCTATGCTCGGCAGGACATCCGCACCCCGGTACGCATTGCCATCCTCACCCTCGTACTCACCCAGTTGATGAATCTGCTGCTGGTGGGCTGGCTGCAGCATGCCGGGCTTGCCCTGTCCATCGGGCTGGGGGCCTGCCTCAATGCCACCGTGCTCTTTGTCCTCTTGCGCCGGCGTGGGATCTTTGCACCGGAGCCAGGCTGGCTCGGCTTTGCCTGGCGCATTGGCGTTGCAATGGCGGTGATGGCGCTCGTGCTGGTCCTTGCGGTACCTGCGCTGCCCTGGTGGCTGGCCGCTTCCAGCGTGTGGCGGGCCATGGCGTTGGGGCTGGTGGTTGCAGCCGGGGGCGGTGCCTATCTGGGGGTTCTCGGTCTGTTGGGTTTCAGGCCCCGCGACTTTGCCCGCCAGATGGATTGAGCCTGTCCGCGCAGCGTCGCTCGAGCGCAGCCGTCCTGGCCTTAACCGACCCCGGTCTCACGAGCGCCGCTGCCTGCTCGCGGTGCTCAGCGACCGGCGATCGTCATGCCTTCGACCAGAATCGACCCGTTGCTGCGCGAGCCGCGCACCAGCGTGTCGCGCCCAATCGCGGCGATGCCCCGGAACATGTCGCGCAGATTGCCGGCGATCGTGACCTCTTCGACCGGGTGGCGGATGCGTCCGCCCTGCACCCAGAAGCCGGCCGCGCCGCGCGAGTAGTCGCCGGTGACCGAGTTGACGCCCTGGCCCATCAGGTCGGTGACGAGGAGCCCGGTGCCCATCTCGCGCAGCAGCCCCTCGAGGTCGTGCTCGCCCGGGGCGAGGATCAGGTTATGCGAGCCCCCGGCATTGCCGGTGGTTTGCATGCCCAGCTTGCGGGCCGAATAAGTGCCCAGAAAATAGCCGCGCACGACGCCCGCCTGCACCACATCGCGCGCCCGCGTCGTGACGCCATCATCATCGAAACAGCCTGAGGCGAGGCCACGCGGAATGTGCGGGTCTTCGCGCAGGTTGACGATTGGCGAGAAGACCTGGGTATCGAGCGAGTCGAGCAGGAACGACGACTTGCGGTACAGGCTGCCGCCGCTTACCGCGCCGATGAAATGGCCGATGAGGCCTGCCGCCACCGGTGCCTCGAACAGGATGGGTACTCGACGCGTGCTCAGGCTGCGACTGCGCAGGCGCGCCAGGGTACGCCTGCCAGCATACTCACCGATGGCCGCCGGGTCGGGCAGGTCGACGGCCGCGCGTGCGCTCCCATACCAGTCGTCACGCTGCATCTGGCCGCGCTCCGAGGCAATGACCGCACAGGCAATTGAATGCCGCGAGGTCTGATAGCCCTGCAGAAAGCCATTGGAGTTGGCGGCGACGAACTGGTACTGCTGGGTCGAGACACTCGCCCCGTCTGAGTTGTCGATGCGCGGGTCGAGCCGAAACGCCGCCGCTTCGCAGGCGCGGGCCATCTCGATGGCTTCGTCGGCGGGCAGATCCCAGGGGTGATAGAGATCGAGGTCGCGCACTTCGCGCACCAGGAGTTCCGGCTCGGCCAGGCCGTTGGCCTCGTCGCTCGCGGTGTGGCGTGCAATGGCAAGCGCCGCTGCCACGGTGTCAGCCACTGCTTTCGCCCCCAGATCGGAGGTGCTCGCAAAGCCCGACTGCTTGCCCAGATAGACCGTGACGCCCAGTTCCTTGTCGCGGTTGTGCTCGATGGTTTCCACTTCGCCCTTGCGCACGGTCACGGTCTGGCCGAATCCTTCCGACACATGCAGGTCGCAGGCACTGGCCCCGCTGCGGGCGGCGATCTCGAGGGCCTGGCTGGCGATCGAGTGGAGCTGGGGCATCGAGGTGGCGAAGCGCGAATCGGACATGGCTGGACGGTGAGGGTGGGGCGCAGGGAAAGCGCGCGAACGCGCCGGGGGATACGGCAGGCACGAGTAAGGCCGGGACGAACACCGGGTTTCGGTATCATAGCAGTGACGATGGATGGAGCCGGGATTGCGATGCGGGGTTTGCACAAGGGTCGGGCAGCGGTGGCGGGGCCACGCGGGCGGGGCAAGAGTCCGGGGCCGGGGCTTGTCGGGGTTGCTGCCGCCCAGGCGAATCGCACGCTGGTAGCGGGTGCCGAGCCCGCTGACGCAGCCGATGAGGCCGATGCTGAGGTCAGTCCTCCAGCCCCTGGTGCTGTCCGTGGTCCCTCCCGCGGTGCTGCCCACGGCGCCCATGATGAAGCCCCCGATGCCGATGCTGCCCTTGAAGGCCCGGCCTGGATGAGGCGACCGAGCAAGACCCGCCGCAAGTCAGACATGCATGAACTGCAGGCCCTGGGCGATGTGCTGGTGGGGCTGAGCGATCACCAGTTGTCGCAGATTGCACTGGACGATGAACTGCTCGATGCGATCAAGGCGGCCCGTGGGATGACACGCCTCGATGAGGCGCGGCGGCGCCAGTTGCAGTATGTGGGCCGACTGATGCGCGATGTCGACCCCGAGCCCATTCGGGCCCGTATTGCCACCTGGCAGCGCCAGTCAGTGGAGCAGGCACGGGCATTGCACGAGATCGAACGTTGGCGCGAGCGTCTGCTCACCGAGGAGCCCTCGCTCACCGAGTTTGCCGATCGCTACCGCTTGCGCGACCTGCAGGGGTTTCGCAACACGCTGCGCGAAGCGCGGCGCGAGCGCGCCGACATCGCCGCTGGCAAGGAACGCTCGCCGCGTCATTACCGCGAACTCTTTCGCCGAGTGCGCGAGGCCATCGCCGCTGCATCAGTCGCGGCTGATGCAGCGGGCGACGACATGTCCGAGACCGGGGGCGAGACCGATGCGGGTGACAGTCACCCGGGAGACGCAAACCCATGAACATGCTCGATCGGCCCTTGCGGGTGGGCCTGGTGTCGGTGAGCGACCGGGCATCGGCCGGTGTCTATCGCGACGAAGGCATTCCGGCCCTGTCCGACTGGCTGGGCGCGGCGCTGGTCACCCCCTTCGATATCGAGACCCGCCTGATTGCCGATGAGCAAGCGCTGATCGAGCGCACCCTCATCGAACTGGTCGATACCGTACGCTGCGATCTGGTGCTCACCACCGGTGGCACTGGTCCGGCGCGGCGCGATGTGACCCCCGAGGCCACGCTGGCGGTAGCCGACAAGACGATGCCCGGCTTTGGCGAGCAGATGCGCCAGATCAGCTTGCGCTTCGTGCCCACGGCCATCCTGTCACGGCAGGTGGCGGTGATTCGCGGCGAGGCACTGATCGTGAACCTGCCTGGTCAGCCCAAATCGATACGCGAGACGCTCGAAGGACTCAAGGGACCCGATGGCGAGTCGATCGTACCCGGCATCTTTGCCGCCATCCCCTACTGCATCGATCTCATCGGCGGCCCTTACATCGACACGCACGAGTCGGTGGTGAAGGCATTTCGCCCAAAGTCGGCGCGGCGTGCGGTGAACCCTGGTTGAGACGGGTCTGGCGCTTCGTCGGATCCTTGCCCTGACCCCTGTCGAATCCCCGCTCTGGCCCTTGCCCTGACCGTTCGTCGGGCATCGGCTGCCGATCGTCGGGCCGTTGCCCTGTCCGATACCCTGCCGCGCTACGCTCCAGCGATCACTTTTCGTCCATAGAGAGGTCGGGTCGATGCGCCGAGCAGATCGCGGCTTCACGCTGATCGAGTTGATGATGACGGTGGCCATCATCGGCATCCTGGCTGCGGTGGCACTGCCCTCCTATACAGGCTACCTGCTGCGCGGGCGCCTGCCTGTTGCCACCCAGGGGCTGGCCAGCATGCAGACGCAACTCGAAACCTGGTTTCAGGACAATCGAACCTATGCCACTGCGCCGATCTGTGCCGCAAACACCAATCTGATGCAGGGCTCGAACGTGGCCTTCATCCTGAGCGCCGTCTGCACAGCCACGACCTACACGCTCACGGCCACCGGTGATGCGCAACTCGCTGGCGGCATGACCTATACCCTCACCAACACCGGGTTGCAGTCGACGACTGCCGTCCCCCAACACTGGACCCTGCCGGCGGGCAGTACCTGCTGGGTCATGCGTGCGAACGGGTCGTGCTGATCCTGCCTGTTCATGGTCGCTGCGCGCGATCCAGTCGCACGCTGGGCATGACCTTGATCGAACTCCTGGTCGCGCTCGCGATCATCGTTGCGACCTTCCTGATCGGCATGCCCCAACTGGGCGTGACCAGTGCCAACAGCCGTATCCGTACCCTGGCCGGTTCGTTTCTTGCCGGCTTGCAGCAGGCGCGCAGCGAAGCCATCCAACGCGGGCTTGCGGTCACTTTCCGGCAAGGCACGGGCCTTTCCGTCACCGCCAACGGGTTTGCCCTGCCGCTCAGCGTCGACGGCAGCGGGGTCGACTGGGCGGTGAGTGATGCGCAGACCGGTACGCTCATCAAGGCCAGCAGTGCCACCGAAGGCAGTGCCGCTGCGACGGTCGCGGTGTCCTCTGCCACCGCGACCGCCTATCGGGGGGAGATCCAGTTCGACAGTTTTGGCCAGGCCTGGGGTTCGGTCGGTGACGGTACCTTTGCCACCCTGGCCGCAACGGTTGTTCTCACCTTCGCACCGGTGGCTAACGCCACGGCCGCGATCAACTGTGCGGCACCCAGTGGCGGTTATCGCTGTCAGCAGATCAGTGTGAGCCCCAACGGCCAGATCCGCCAATGTGATCCGGCGGCCGCGGCCGGCGATACGAGGGCGTGCTGAGATGCGACACCCTGCGGGCTTCACGCTGATCGAGGTGCTGGTGGCGCTGCTCATCTTCTCGGTGGGCGTGCTCGCGCTGGTGGGCATGTACTCGGCCTCGGTACGCTCGGCCCGCGATGCCGAGTTTCGTGTCGAGGCGTCCAACTACGCCAGCGAAATTCTGCAGACCATCGTTGCTGAAGTGTCGCGCTTCAATGGCGCGGTCAATCCGGTCGATCTCGCCGCCTTTGCGCTCAATGCCCAAGGGGACGGATGCGGCAACTTCAATGGCGGCCAGGCCGATGCCACCAAGACGGCGGTGGCCGACTGGCGCGCGCGCGTGCAGGCCGTCGCAGGGCTGCCCGGCGCTGGTGCCGAGGGCTACCAGCAGATCGTGGTGAACCCGGGCAACTTCAATCAGGTGCTGGTGAGCCTGTGCTGGCAGGCACCGGGTGACACCGCACCTCACCGTCATCAGGTGGCCGCCAATGTCAACTAGCGTCCTGCCAGGGGGCTGTCATCGGCGTGGGCAGCGTGGCTTCACGCTGGTGGAGTTGCTGGTCGGCATGGTGCTTGCAGCGGTGGGTTGCGTCGTCGTCTACCAGGTACTGGCCATCTCCGAGCAACGCAGACGCTCGACCACCGGCGGGGGCGACGCACAGGTGCAGGGCAATCTGGGTCTGCTCTCTCTCGAGCGTGACATTGCCTCCTCGGGGTGGGGGCTCACCGGGCTGCCCACCGCGGCCATGGGCTGCCCGCTCACGGTGGCTGGGCAGGTGGTGCCGCTCTTCAATGTGTGGGCGATTGATGGCGGGCTCGATGCCGATGGCCTGCCGCTCCCCGACACGCTCACCGTGATTGCCGGCAATTCGCCGCTCATGAGCAATGTGCTGGCCTACAGCGCCCTGGCTGCTGGCACGATGGCGATTGCCACCGGGCCGGTGGGGTTTCGGCTCAACGTCAATGGCAAGACCGATTTCGCATTGCTGGCTGACGGACTGGGGCCGGGCAGGTGTGCCGTGAGCAAGCTGCTTGCCACGACGCCCACCGGTGGCACTTCGCCGCCGGGGATCACGGTGGCCGATGTGAGTGCAAGTGGTATTGCTGGGACCGGGGCGCTGGCCAATCTGGGCGATGCACCGCGCATCGTGCGCTGGTCGATTGCCGACACCGGGCAACTGGTATCGCAGCAGCTGACCCCGGGTGCAGTCGCTGCCCCAGCGCCGGTGGCGGTGGCCGATGGCATCGTGAACCTGCAGGTGCAGTTCGGCTTTGATGCCAATGCCAATGGCCGTATCGACGAGGCGACCGAGTGGTTCAACCCTGGCGATGCCGGTTTTCTGCCGGCCCAGGGCAGCCCGGCCCTCTATAGCCGCGTGATGGGTGTGCGGGTGGCCATGCTCGCGCGCAGCGGGCAGTACGAGAAGGGTGGGGTGTATTTCGCGCCCGGGGCGGGGAACACCGCCACGGCGGTCAACGATGGCGCCACCATCCCCGAGGCCAATCGCCCGACCATGCCCTGGAACGGTTTGAAATTTCACATCGGCCGTGCCGCCAGCGTTTCGGCAGCCGAAGTCACGCCGGCCAGTCCGGGCAACCCCGATGACTGGCGCAATTATCGCTACCGTGTCTACGCAACCGGCCTGGTGCCCCTCAACAATGTCTGGAACTGAACGCAAACGGCCTGCGCGCGAGCGCGGCATCGTCCTGGTGATCGCGCTGATTGCGCTCGTCTCGCTGTCGCTCGCCGGCCTTGCGCTGATGCGCGCGGTGTCTACCGGCGTTCTGGTGGCAGGCAACCTGGGCTACAAGCGCGCCACCTTGATGGCAGCAGGTCATGCGGTCGAGGCGGCTCGACAGTGGCTGCTGCTCAATGCCACGACGCTCAACAACGACAATGCGGCGGCCGGGTACTGGGCCACCTGGGGCAACGGGGTGGGTGGTGCGGTGGGTACCGGCAGCAATCCGGGGCAACTCGATGGCAGCTTGCCACTCAATGGGGCGTTCGCCGGCTGGGCGCCCAACGCGCCGGTGGCCAACGCAGGCTGGCTCTCGTTCAGCTACGTGATTCATCGCATGTGCGATCCGGCCCTGGGGTCGGGTGTGAATGCCAATGCCACCAGTTGTATCGGCGTGAGCAGCACGGGCGGTTCGGGTTCGAGCATGGGCGGCACGGCCTATGGCCGACCGCAGCTTGCGCTCACCACCAACAACGCCTTCTTTCGGGTGAGTGTTGCGGTGCAGGGCCCGCGCAACTCCACCAGCTTTGTTCAGGCGATGGTGCGTTGAACCCGGTCGATGAGAAGGCGAGAAAGGTCGCTCGAAGGCAAAAAGGGTACCCGCGATGATGAAGGAAAGACACATGATGATGACAACCGATCGCGACCTGTTTTCGGGGCGCGGGCATTTCATGGACTGCGCCAACCTCCACGACGCTGATGACGGGCAGGACGCGCCGGCACCGTTGTGGCGGCGACTGCTCAGTCTCGTTCTGGTGGTGCTGCTCGCGCTCCCCTCACCCGCAGCGCTGGCAGGCCTCGTCATTCCGCAGGTGCCGATGCTCGGCTCGGCCGCTACCCCTGCGGTACCCAATCTGATGGTGCTGCTCGACAATTCGAGCAGCATGCTCATGGA
>CAIKRR010000006.1 GCA_903829815.1 uncultured Pseudomonadota bacterium
ACGTCGCCGTGGCTCTTCGTGTAGTTGTCCAGCTGGTCGCGTTGCAGTTGAGCGATATCCGTCATTCGATCAGGTAACTATCTGTTCGCAAGCCGCCCGGGTATCCAGTGAACGAGCGCTGCGTACCAGGTGTCCCGAGTGGTGCCTGGCGACTCACATCGGTGCGCGCCCAGGAAGACTTCGCAATAGGGGTGATAGAAGCCCAGAATCGAATGCGGCGCACCTCGCAGGGGCGAGAAGTCAAACACGCTGCCTTGCTCGCCGAATGGCACCAGGGTTTGGTCGCGCATCCGCAAGGCCAGCTTGCCTGGCCCGCGGTAGGCAACCCGTTGCGGCGCAAGCCCCATTAACAAGGCAGGCAGAGAAATCACTGTGGTGTCAGCTGGACTGTAGGCTTCTACCGCAGCTACGCCTCTCAAAACGAGGCTCGCCAGATTCGGCATTGTGTCGGACACCCGACCACCACTGCCGGTTCGGGTCAGTTGCTGGTCGAACTCGTCGAATATCACCCAGACAGCCCGACGGGCTGGCAACTTCTCTGCGGCAGTCCGAGCACCAGTGGGTGAGTGGGTCGCGTCCCGCTCCCATGCGAAACACTCGATGAGAGTGAGTACCCCCAAGGACAGTCCCAGCGCCGATGCAAAACGCAAGAGACTTCGCAGCCAGCCGCGGGCGGCACTCCACCACACCAGAGCACACCCCGCGATCGCTGCACCGACGAACAACGCGGCCTTGATCGGTAGACGTGTCTCGGCGGGTGCGTTGTAGGGCGTCATCATGGCGACGATAGAGTCGATATTGAGCCCTGCGGCCGCCATGAGTCCCCCCAGGCCGACACCCAGCAGCAGGCCAAAGAACTGGCGTTGCGCATGACGCATGAGCGCTGAACGCCTGTCGAGGCTCGAACCATACAACCCACGCCCGACAAGCCAGATGGTGGGAGCAAGAATCATCAGAGCACAGCTGACCGGCCAGCCAAGGCCCTGCCAGACGCTTCCCATGAAGTAGGCAACTTCGGGTCGCGCCTGACGGACGAAGTAGCCCGAGGAGAACAAAAGGGCAAGGCCAATCGCACCCGCCATCGACAGGCCAGTGGCGCCAGCCGGGCAGCGCCAGCTAGGCGCCCCCAAGGTCATTGAGCAGGCGGGTGTCGCCTGGCGCGTCGGGTCCGCCATCGTGCAGCAAGAAGGGTCATGAGCTTGCGAGGATGCGTGATGTAGAAGGCGCCTGCGCCGACCAGTGCCATGAGCATTTGCAGGTAGTAGGCGCCACTACCCGGATCGATGTAAGCGAGCGCTGCATGGGGCATGAGGAAGCAGCAGGCACCTGTCAGACAGGCCAGGCAGGGCATGGACACGACACGCCGCAACCGGTCTCCGCGCCCAATGGGCGCCGGCGAGGGTCTGCTCGATGATACGGGCTGCATCATCCGCGTCAGGCGGCAGTCAGCCGGGTCGTCGACATCACACTCGGGCGTTGAGGCGCATGGGTGAAGCCCTCCCGTTCCGCCCCCCTCAAATCCTCGCGCGCCATCTCCGCCACCAGTTCCTCAAAACTCGTCCTCGGCACCCACCCCAGCTTCTCCCGCGCCTTCGTGGCATCACCCAGCAGCGTCTCCACTTCCGTCGGCCAGAAGTACCGCGGGTCAACTTCCACGATTGGCTTTGCGTCAGCACCCCCACCCTCGAGGTAGCCCTTTTCGGCCACGCCCTCGCCGGTCCAGCGTATCGACATGCCCAGTTCCTTCGCCGCGGCGTTCACGAAGTCACGCACGCTGTACTGCACCCCGGTCGCAATCACGTAGTCCTCGGGCGTTTCCTGTTGCAGCATCAGCCATTGCATCTCGACATAGTCGCGGGCATGGCCCCAGTCGCGCCGTGCATCCAGGTTGCCAAGATAGAGGCACGCCTGTTGTCCGAGCTTGATGCGTGCCAAGGCCCGGGTAATCTTTCGCGTCACGAAGGTTTCGCCCCGCACCGGGCTCTCGTGATTGAAGAGAATGCCGTTGCAGGCGTAGAGGCCATAAGCTTCGCGGTAGTTCACCGTGATCCAGTAGGCGTAGAGCTTGGCGACCGCGTAGGGGCTGCGCGGATAGAAGGGCGTGGTTTCGGTCTGCGGCACTTCCTGCACCAGGCCGTAGAGCTCCGACGTGCTCGCCTGATAGAAGCGGGTCTTCTTCTCCAGCCCGAGGATGCGGATGGCTTCGAGCAGACGCAGCGGGCCCAGCGCATCCGAGTTGGCCGTGTACTCGGGCTCCTCGAAGCTCACCGCCACATGGCTTTGCGCCGCCAGGTTGTAGATCTCGTCGGGCTGCACCTGCTGGATGATGCGGATGAGGCTCGAGCTGTCCGTCATGTCGCCGTGATGCAGCACGAAGCGCGCATCGCCTTCATGCCGGTCCTGGTACAGGTGGTCGATGCGGTCGGTGTTGATGAGGCTCGTGCGGCGCTTGATGCCGTGCACGATGTAGCCCTTGTCGAGCAGCAGTTCGGCGAGGTAGGAGCCGTCCTGGCCGGTCACGCCGGTAATGAGGGCAACCTTGGGGCTTGCAGAAACGAGCATGACCGAGCGTCTTTCTCTCACGTTGCGGGAGCACACCAGGCCATTCATTGCGCTGATGTTGCGACGTGTCGAGATTACGACAAATTAAGGTTCATTGCCATTTCTTAATAATTTCATGAAGGTGAATTTCTTCACGGCACAGTGATGGCTTCGGGTGCCTCGCGCGCGCTGCGCCAGCGCGGCATCGGGCCCCGAACGGTCATGCGCTCAGGCGGTGGTCAAGCGACGGGTCGGGTCAGAAACTTCCCACGCCTGCGGTAAATGGCGCGCCACCGCTGGCCGGCACGCTCGAGCCACCGCCACCGCCCCCACCGCAGGACGCCAACAGCGACGCGCACACCACCGCCGCAATCAGTGCGGGCATCCACTTTCGCAATCGATCAGACGGTTTCTTGTTCAAGGCGCGCTCATCCGATCAGGGGCTCGATGCCACGGTCATGTCAAACGGTCCGGGCCCGAACCGCGACACCGGAACATAGCCGTTGTAGACCGTCTGGGTGGCAATCTGCGCACCCAGACTGTTGTTGTAGTAGAGCATCACCTGGGTCGTCGCATCGGTGATGACGACCGCCTGCGGCAGGGTCATGATGCCCGACAGCCGAGCCACGCCATTGGCCTGATTCACCCCGGGCACATCGGGCGTGGCAAGGGTGCCGTCCGCAGCAATCAGGTAGGCATCGAGCGCGGCAAGATACCCGGCACCGGCATTGAGGGCCGGCATGCCACCTGACACCGGCAGGTTGGTCAGCGCGTTGACAAAGGCACCGCCATTGAAACTGTTGTAGGTAAAGCTCCCCGCCGCGTAGGCGTCATCGGGCGCACTGCCACAGCGCGTCACCTGAGGCAGGGCACCTTGCGTGTGATTGCTCCAGTTGTAGAGGGTTCCACCCGGACTTGCAATCGTCCAGCACACCGAGCCATGCGAGATCGAATTGGCATCACCCACCACGGTGCTGAAACTCACCTTGGTCTTGATGGACTGGGTCGGACTGAGTTCGACATACAGGTAACCATACGTGCCCGTGGCAGGCTTGGTTGCCCCAGCAAGCGTCACTGGCGATCGCGAACCTCGGACAATCGACACCACCTGGCCCTGCGCGTTGTCGTAGATTGCACTGCAGGCTCCCAGACCGGCAGCAGACCCGGCGCCCGGTGCAGATGGCTTGGTCGTGCACAGCGCCATCCTGTAGAGCGTGATGGTCTGCAGATCCGGGGCCACATTGCAGTTGGTCGTATACGCGGGCGCAGTGACGACACTGCCCGAGACGGTGCAGGCGGGCGCAAGCGCCGAGAAGTTCGTGCCGCTCATGTCCACGGCAGCCGGAGGCCCCACGCCCGATACCTCGCAGGCCATCCCGATCAGTACCGCAACCATCACGCCGCCACGGCAGTATTTCATGTTGGAACCGATCAACAGGATGTCGGCCCGTACTTTTGCACGCCCCTGCAAACCCGATCAATTCGATTTGTTAAGGCGGGCAACCGCGTCGATTCACGGGCTGGCGGCACTGGCGAGTCAACGCTTGCTCAGGCCCTCGCCACGAAATCGGCATACGCACGCGCCAGCCCGTCTTCGAGCGGCACGCTCGCCCGCCACCCCAGCGCGAGCAGCCGGCTGCTGTCCATCAGTTTGCGCGCTGTGCCATCGGGCCTCGTCCCATCAAAGGTGATGGCGCCCGAATAGCCCACGACCCGCGCGATGGTGCGGGCCAGGTCGGCAATGGTCACGTCACTGCCATAGCCCACGTTGATGTGGCTGAGCATCGGCTGGGTATGGTGCTCGTAGACCGACCGCTCGAGGTTCATCACATGCACCGACGCAGCGGCCATGTCATCCACGTAGAGGAACTCGCGCAAGGGCGTGCCGCTGCCCCAGATCGCCACGCTGGGCGCACCCGACACCCTGGCCTCGTGAAACCGGCGTATCAGTGCCGGAATCACGTGCGAATTCTCCGGGTGGTAGTTGTCACCGGGCCCGTAGAGGTTGGTGGGCATCACGCTGCGGTAGTCGACACCGTGCGAGGCACCGTACTGCCGGTTGTAGCTCTCGCACAGTTTGATGCCGGCAATCTTGGCGATGGCATAGGGCTCGTTGGTGGGCTCGAGCGTGCCGGTGAGCAGCGCCTCTTCACGCATCGGCTGGGTGACCGCGCTCGGGTAGATGCAACTCGACCCCAGAAAGAGCAGTCGCTTCACCCCACTGCGAAACGCCGCGTCGATGACATTGGCCTCGATCATCAGGTTGTCGTAGACGAATTCGGCCGGGTAGGTGTTGTTGGCATGGATGCCCCCCACATGCGCGGCTGCCAGGTACACCTGGTCGGGCCGCTCGGCGGCAAAGAAGGCACGCACCTCGGCCTGCAAGGTGAGGTCGAGTTCCCGATGGGTGCGGCAGACGATGCGATCAGGCGGATGCCCCCGATCAACGAGGCGTCGCACGATGGCGCTGCCAACCATGCCGCGATGGCCGGCAACGTAGATTCTGGCGATGGTGCTCGATTCGGTCACGAAGGTAGGCAGATGCGTAACGGGCCGAGAGAATAAGGTTGCATCGAAGGCGTGTGGCTGCGAAGGATCAGATGCGTGCGAACGCGTGCAGCATATCGCAATGGTACGCAATGATGCGCAATGCGGTGCGGTGGCGGGCGGCGCTGCTGCCAGAAGCCACGGGCGCGGGTAGACTGCGGCAGGGACATCGATCGAGACAACCGTGCACCAGCCCGCAGAATCAGGCGGCCCAGACCGCCACCCCGTGCATCCGTGCCGCCCGCAACCCGCGCGCTTGCAGGGCGCCGACGCGGTGCGTCGTCTGGGGTTGCTGGTCGTCCTGGCGGTGAGCGTACTGGCGGTGAGCGTGCCGGTTCTTGCCCAGCCTGCACCGGCAGCCACGGCGTCATGGCCTGCCCGACCGGTGCGCGTGGTCGTCACCTTCCCGCCCGGGGGCAGCGTCGATGTCGTACCGCGCATCATCGCGCAGCGCCTCGCCGAACGCTGGGGTCAACCGTGGGTGTTCGACAACCGCCCGGGCGCCGGTGGCCAGATAGCCGTTGACATCGTGCTCAAAGCGCCGGCTGATGGCTACACCCTGCTCGTCGGCCCCACCGGCACCATGACGGTGAACCCCAGCCTCTATCGCAAGCTCAACTACGACCCGATTCGCGACTTCGCACCCATCGTCTCCCTGGCACGCGCGCCCATGGTGCTGATGGTGCAGGCCAGTCGCGCAGGCGGCGTGCGCGACCTCATCGAGACGGCGCGCGCACGACCCGGTTCGATCAACTACGGCCACGGCGGCAATGGCACCAGCATGCATCTCACGGGCGAGATGTTCAATTCGGCAACCGGTGCCGGGCTCGTGCCGGTACCCTTCAAGACGAGCGGCATGGTGATCACCACCATTGCGGGTGCGCAACTGGACGCCGGCTGGGTCGACACCAACTTCGCCCTCACCGGCATCAAGAGTGGCCGGGTACGGGCCATTGCTGTCGCCGGTCACGAGCGCTCACCGGTGCTGCCCGAGGTGCCCACCGTGGCCGAGTCGGGCTACCCGGGGTTCGAGGCCATGGGCTGGTTTGGCTTCTACGCGCTTGCCGGTACGCCCGCCGACATCATTGCGCGCATCAATGCCGAAGTACGACTGGTGCTCGCGCTGCCCGAGGTGCGCGAGCGCATTCTGGCCACGGGCAACGAGCCCTGGTGGCTCTCGGCCGAGGACTTCGGTGCGTTTACCCGGAGCGAACTCGCCAA
>CAIKRR010000007.1 GCA_903829815.1 uncultured Pseudomonadota bacterium
AGGCTATTTGCCCCGCTCTGCCCGAGGAGCGAAACCGTGAACCGTGAACCGTCAAGCACGCGCTGGCTCCTTGCCCGGCGCATCTTCGCATTCGTGGGCGTGATCGCGTTGAGCTTGCTTGACATCAAGCGGTAAAAACACGTTTTGCGATAGCGTACGAGGATCGAAATAACGCCGTTGCACAATCTGGGGCGCGCTTCTTTCCGTGGGATCCATCGCTACGCCTGCATGCCCGTGCAATACGACGGGTCTGCCGCCGCCATCCTGGTGGTATCGATGCGGGGTTTCCCATACGGCGTGAAGGACGCAGCCGCCTGGTCGGGAATGTGGCTGCCATGCATTCAATCAATTCGCCGCAACAGAACCACCTGCTCGCCGCACTGCCCGCAGCAGATTATGCGCGCTTGCTTCCCGATCTCGAACCGGTCCGGATGCCCCTCGGATGGACAGTCTATGAGTCGGGTGGACATCTCGGCTACATGTATTTTCCGACCACAAGCATTGTTTCTCTCTTGTCGAACAGAATGCCGAAACTCGGCGTGACGGCGCAATGGAGAAGCGCGACGCTGACTATTCAGTCGCGAAGGAAAAGTGCGACAGCTTTGCGGATGACAAGAAAGAAAAGTGTGTCAAGGACGCCAAGCAACGCTACGGTCAGATGTAAGGTGCTTTTGCGAGAGCCAATGTGTCAGAAGCGTCATATCCCGGAGGGCGATTCCATGAACATCTCAAGAATATCTGCAGCAGGTGCACTGGTGGCGGTGGCTTTGCTCGGTCTAGCCAGTTGCGACACGATGTCCAGGCGTGACAAGGACATGGCGATCGGCGCCGGTGTGGGCGCCGGGGTCGGTGCGGTACTGACCGGCGGCAGTCCGGTCGGCACGGTGGGCGGTGCGGCCGTCGGCGGCCTCATCGGCAATCAGGTTGGCAAAGACAAGAAATAGTTTCATGGCCTTGTCGACCTGAGGCGCGCCCTCGTCGTCCCCAGCGCCTGGCCATGCTGTGGATTACTCAGGTCTGAACTTCGTCTCGGGACGGATGCCGCCGCGCTGCTGGGCTTCGCTGATGCGACCATTCTCGAGATATCGACCCTCGACGGCGCGCTGGGCGGCCGCGTCCCATTGCGGTAGCCAGTCGCCCAGCGAGTAACCGAACCAGGGCGGTTGCGGGCGCAGGCGCGGCAGCCCCAGTTCTTCCCAGATGCCCTTCGCCTTTTCCATGTACTCGCGTTTCGGTAGTGCGAGGGGCGGCATGGCGCCCTTCATGGTGGCGTCCATCAGGAGCGTCGAATCTTCTTCCTGATCCAGTTCGCGCTTCGGGCCATGGCCCTGGCCGCGATGCTCGAGCGTGCGCACATCCTCGACCGGGTTCATCCGGTAGGCCATTGCCCAGAAGATGGCATCGGCATTGTCAGGGTCGATATCCTCGTTCACCGCGATGCAGATCTTGCCGCAGTCGCCCTTGAAGAAAGCGGCACCGTTCAATGCGCGCCATATTTCGGTGCGCGGCATGCCTTTCTCGCAGGTGATGACAGTGACGCGCAAAAGGCCGGTGAGTGGTTCGTGCAGCGATACGCGCTTTACCCCGCGGATACCCAGCGTGCTCTTCAGGTGGGCGAGAAAAAGTGGCTCGTAGGCCACGCGTTTGATGACGCTTGATTCGCTCGGCGCCACCTGGCTCAGGTACGACGGAATGATCGGATTCTTGCGGTGCGTGATGGCGGTTACCCGCATCGGCATGTTGAATTCTTCCAGCGCGACATGGCCGTGCGATTCGCCAAACGGCGCTTCAGGCTCGAGCAGTTCGGTGTCGATGAACCCCTCGATGACCACTTCGGACTCTGCCGGCACCAGAAGGTCGACTGTGCGCGCTCGCACGACATTGATCGGCCCACCGGCAAGGCCGCCTGCCACTTCGAGTTCGTCGACGCCGACTGGCAGCTTCTGCGGCCCGAGAAAGGCAACCAGGGGTGGGCAACCCAGCACGATCGCGCACGGCATGTAGCGTTCCCCTCGCGCCTGGTGCTTCTGATAGTGCTGGTAGCCCCCGGCGCCGCCGACGCGGGTGGCCATACGTACCACCAGCCGGTCGGGGGCTTTCAGGGCGGCCCGGTAGGTGCCCATGTTCTGGACGCCGCTCTCCGGGTCGCGCGTGATCACGTTGGTGGCGGTGAGTGTCGGTGCGCTGTCAAAACCCGGGGTCGAAATCGGAATGGGAAGCATGTCCAGACCGTTGCCTTCACCGAGGAGGGCGGCACCCTCGATCACGACCTCCTGACAAACGGCCGCATCGACCAGGCGCGGAGCGATCGGGTTGGCAATCGCGCGGTCCCACTTGGCCTGAATCTCGTCCACAGGCGCACCCATGCCAGTGCTGTAGATCGCGCGGTTTGCCGCGAGCGCCCCCACCACGACCGGTATGGTGTACCGACGTCCCTGCGCGTTGGTGATGTTGTTGAAGAGAAAGGCCTTCCGCTCGGGCTCATCGAGTCCACCCACGAACTGCCAGCGTACCAGCGGGTGCAGTTCCGAATCCTTGTCGATCGGCCTGTCGATGGTCTGCAGGAGGCCGCGTTCGGCCAATGCTGCCAGATGCTCGTGAAGGTCGGGGTAGCTGCGTGTCTCGTTGCTCATGGCACATCCTGTAGGGTGTTGCCTGCGGTCTTGATGCCGCAGGTACCGCACGATCAGCGAGTTTATCAGCCGGCAGGCGAGGGCTTGCTGCCCGGCGGACGAGAGAGCAGCGCGCGCAGGTCGGCGAGGCGGTTGCGTACATCGGCCGCCTCGACCGGCGCCTCGTTCTCGGCGAGCTTCATCTCGCGCAGGAAGCGTGAGGGTTCGCGACTGCTCATCGCGCGCGCCTGCTTTCGTCGCTTGCACCAGCTGATGTGCAGCGATCGTTGCGCCCTCGTCACTGCCACGTACATGAGGCGCCGTTCATCCTCGATACGCGCAACCGCCGCCGGCCCTTCGGTCTCGTCGCCCTCGCGCCCCAGATGCGGCAGGATGCCTTCTTCGGCCCCGACGATGAAGACATGCGGAAACTCCAGGCCCTTTGAGGCGTGAATGGTCGACAGACGCACCGCGTCGGTGTCGGGGTCGTTCTTGTCGATCATGGCGATGATCGCTGCCTGCTGGGCCACTTCGGCGAGCGTCTTGTCGTCTTCCTCGCTACGCTTGGCAAGCCAGTCGCGAAAGTCGGTCACGTTTCGCCAGCGGGCTTCGGCGACGGGCTCGGCGTCGTTGCCGAAGACGTGTGGTTTGTAGTCTATGGCCGAGAGAATCTCATCGAGGAGCGGCCCGGCCGCTTCCTTCGTGGCTCGATCGCTCATGCGGTTCACGAAGTCGGCAAATTCGCGCAAGGTTTCGAGTTGCCGCGGTTGGACGAGTGCAACGAGCCGCTCGGAGAAGATCGACTCGAACATCGAGGCGTGGCGTTCGGAGGCGAGTTTGCCCAAGGCTTCGAGCGTGGTCGGCCCGACGCCGCGGCGCGGGGTCGTGACAGCGCGGATCAGTGCCGGGTCATCGTCCTGGTTGCAAAGCAGTCGCAGCCAGGCCATGAGGTCGCGAATCTCGGCGCGCTCGAAGAACGAGGTGCCGCCCGAGAGCACGTAGGGTATGCGCTCACGACGCAGTGCCTGCTCGAAGATGCGTGCCTGGTGATTGCCGCGGTACAGGATGGCGTAGTCCGACCAGCGGCCTTGACGCTGGATGCGATGGCCCGACATGCGCATCACCACAGTCTCGGCTTCGGCCTCGTCGTCGGCCGCCGGTATCACCGTCACCGGGTCGCCTTCGCCATGATTGGACCAAAGCGTTTTCGGGAATAGCTTCGGGTTGGACTCGATCAGTGTGTTGGCCGCGCGCAGGATTGCCAGACTCGAGCGGTAGTTCTGTTCGAGCATCACCACACGCAGGTTGGGGTAGTCCTCGGGCAGCCGTCGAAGGTTGTCCACCGTGGCGCCGCGCCAGGCGTAGATGGCCTGGTCGTCATCGCCCACGGCGGTAAAAGCGGTGCGATCGCCCACCAGGAGGCGCACCAGCTCGTACTGGCGCACGTTGGTGTCCTGGTACTCGTCGATGAGGAGATGACCGCAACGGGCCTGCCAGCGCGCTCGCAGGGCCTCATCGATGGCGAGTTGTCGTGCCGGCAGTCCGATGAGGTCATCGAAGTCGACCGCCCGGTAGGCGCGCAGCGTGGCGTCGTAGTCGCGGTAAACACGTGCCATGCGATGCGCATCATCGTTCTGGGCTGCCACCAGGGCACTGTCCGGGTCGAGTCCGGCGTTCTTCCAGAGCGAGATCGTGCTCTGCATGCGTCGGAGCAAGGCAGGGTCGGCGGTGGCCACGAGCCCTTGCAGCACACTGTGGCTATCGTCGGGACCGAAGATCGAGAACTTCGAGGGCAGGCCGAAGGCGGCTGCTTCGAGTCGCAGCATCCGCAGGCCGAAGGCATGGAAGGTCGATACCGTGAGGGCCGACGCCACTTCGGGGGGCACGATGCGCTTCACCCGCTCGCGCATTTCCTCGGATGCCTTGTTGGTGAAGGTGATGGCAATCACCTGATCGGCGCGGCACTGCCCGCTTGCGACCAGATGGGCGATCTTCTCGGTAATCACACGGGTCTTGCCGCTGCCGGCACCGGCCAAAACGAGGCAAGGCCCCTCGGTGTGGCGCACCGCTTCGCGTTGCGCCGGATTCATCTGCTGGAAGGAACTCATGACTCGGGATGTCCGCAGGGGACATCCGCGCGTCTCAGGCTGCGCGCGCGATGCGATCGATCGATTGCGGATCGAGGCCGAGTTTACCGGCTGCAGCGAGAATGTCACGCCAGGTGTTTGCGTCGACCGGCACACCGTGGGCGAGGCGCCATGCGCGATGCTCTCTCTCGGCATCACCGGCCAGGCGCAGGTGGTCGATGCCGCCAGCGGGTGGCGACTGGCGCACCCAATCGATGAAGGCCATCGTCTGCTCGCGCAGGTTATCGGCGGTTCCGAGCGCGTTCGGGTCGACCAGAATGGCGAGCATGCCATTCAGAACCTGCTTCTGCCCCTGGTGCGGTTGGTGCCAGGTATGGCCCCCGGCCAGCGCACCACCCAGCAGTTCGCAGATGAGAGCGATGCCCGAGCCCTTGTGCTCGCCGACCGGCAGCAGGGCACCGTAGGGCGGCACCACGGCGTAGCGCGGGTCGGTGGTAGGCTCACCCGAACTGTCGATCATGAGACCCGCCTCGAGCGGTTCGCCCTTGTTGAAGGCCACGCGCGCTTTGCCCTGAGCGATGCCGCTCGTGGCCATGTCGAGCATGACGGGTGCCTCGGGCGGGAAGGGTATCCCCACACAGAAGGGATTGGTCCCGAAGCGCGCATCACGCCCACCCCAGGGGGCGACGATGGGGCGGGTGAGCACATTCACGAAGTGAATCGACACGAGCCCTGCGGCGATGGCCTGTTCGGCCCAATGCCCGATGCGTCCGATGTGGTGGGTGTTGCTCAAGCCCAGAATGCAGTTGCCATGCTGCTTGGCCCGTTCGATCGCCATCTGCATCGCACGCTGACCGATCGCCTGGCCGTAGCCCCAGTCGCCATCGAGGACGAGCATCGACCCTGAGTCGAGTCGCACGATGGGCGCGCGATTGATGCGAAGCCCGCCCTCGAGGAGCGACTCGACATAACGCGGAATCATGCCGATGCCATGGGAATCGTGCCCGGCGAGATTTGCGCCGACCAGATTGCGTGCCACCAGCCCGGCCTCCTCTGGGGTGCTGCCACCGGCAGCCACCAGTGCTTCGATCGCTGCGGTCAGCGGCGCTGCGGCCAGGCAATGATCGGCTTCATTCACGGTGTCGCGGATCTACTGGGTCGACATCTTCACGACAGCAGGCAATGACAGTTCTGCCTGAATGGCGGGCTCGACTGGCGCGAGCCATGTCATGCGGGTGGCTTCCGCGATGCGCTGCACCTCGCCTGAATCGGTGAGTGCCACGAGGGCCTGATTGACCTGATCGAGGAGGGCCTGTCGGTTAGCGAGTGCGACATAGCCGAGATTGAAACGGGCCGGATGGCGATAGGCCCCCAGGCGCAGTTTGCCATCGGGGTGTGCCAGGCGCCAGGTATCGAGGCTGTGCACATCGGTGAGCGTTGCATCGAACTGGCCGCGATTCAGCCCGTCGAGTGGGTCGACGGTGCTTTGCAGTGATACGGTCTGCTTGAGGTATCGGCCTTCCTGCCAGGTTCGCAGGATGGTGCCGCCCATCGAGCCCGCAACCGTGCCGAGACGCAAGCCCTCGAGGTCTGCAAGACTCTCGACCGTGCGCTCGCCGGCCCCCGGGCCGAGGATGACGGCCATGGCCGCCGAATGATAGGGACTGCTCGCCACCAGCGTGCCCAGGGGAATCCACGGACGCTGACGGGGCGGTTTGGCACCACGATAGCCGGGCGTGCGCGCGAAGGGCGCGGCCGGTTTGCCCAGTGTGGGCGCGTAGAGCGTGTATCCGGCCGCGATGTCGCACAGGTTGGCCGAGAGCAGCGCGTTGACGCCGATCACGCCGTCGGATTCGCGGTCGTAGTCGTTGTCGTACCAGAAGAGAATGAGGTCGCGATCGATGCGAGTTGCAACGGCACGAGCGAGTTGGACGTCAAAGCCGCGTTCGTCGGCCTTCACTTTCCACGAGTAGGGTGGGGTGTCCTCGGGCATGCACACGCGCAGGGGCTCTCGCGCCTCTGCCGCGTGCAACCCAGCCACCATGAAGGTGGCGGCTGCAAGAAGGCGCCCTGCGAGGCGCCGGGATTCGGTGGTGTCTCGCAGGGCGTATTTCATCACTGCAGTGCGAACGTCCAGACCGAGCCGCCAGCCGGTACATTGGCCAGTCGCTCATCACCGATACGCAGCGCGTACACGCCGCCCAGACCACTGGCAACGGTTACATACTGCTTGCCGTCCTTTTCCCAGGTGATCGGCTGGCCGACGATGCCCGAGCCGGTCTGGAACTGCCAGAGCTTCTTGCCGTTGGTGGCGTCATAGGCGAGGAATTCGCCCGTCTGCGCGCCAGTGAACATCACGTTACCCGCGGTGACCATGGTGCCTGCCCAGTTCGGGATCTTGAAGTCCTGGGCCCACTTGGCCTTGCCGGTCAGCGGATCGATGGCTTTCAGGGTGCCGCGGTTCTCCGGGAAGTTCCACTTGGGCGCAACACCGGTGAAGCGCTGCCCCTTCTTGTACTCCACCTTGATCGGGCTGTAGGTCCAGGCCGAATTCAGCGTGTTGATGTAGAGGAGCTTGGTGATCGGGCTGTACGACATCGGGAACCAGTTCTTGCCGCCAATGGCAGCCGGGCTCACTTCCCAGCCGGGCTTGCCTTCGCGCAGCATCTTGGTCTGAGCCGACTCGATCGGGCGACCGGTCTTCATGTCGATGCCGTCGGCCCACGTCACCTTCACGAACGGCTGCCCGGAGATCAGTTGGCCGTTCGTGCGGTCGATCGTGTAGAGGAAACCATTGCGGTCGGCGTGCATCAGCACCTTGCGGACTTTCCCATCGACCGGGTGGTCGGCCAACACCATTTCGTTGATGCCGTCGTAGTCGTAGGGATCGTTCGGCGTGAACTGATAGTGCCAGACCCGCTCACCGGTCTTCGGACGCAGTGCGATCACGCTATTGGTGAAGAGGTTGTCGCCAGGACGACCGGCGGCGTCCCAGGGGGCCGGGTTACCGGTGCCCCAGTAGACGAGGTCGAGTTCAGGGTCGTATGAGCCCGTGACCCAGCCAGAACCGCCGCCGTGCGAGGCCGAGTCGCCCGGCCAGGTGTCGCCGCCTGGCTCACCGGGAAGGGCGGTGTTGTAGTGTTTCCACAGGGCTTTGCCTGTGGTCAGATCGAAGCCCTCGATCATGCCCCGAATGCCGTATTCGGCCCCTGAAGTGGCCACGATCACCACGCCATTGGCGATCTGGGGTGCGCCGGTGTAGGAGAAGCCATCGGTGTAATCCACCGACTTGGTCTTCCAGACTTCCTTGCCGGTCTTGGCATCGAGAGCCAGGACCTGCCCGTCGAGCGTTGCACGCACGACCTTGCCATCGGCAATGGCTGCGCCCCGGTTCACGACACCGCAGCAGACGACGCGCAGCACGTCGTTTTCGAATTCGAGGTCATGCTTCCAGACCTGCTTGCCGGTGAGGGCATCGATGGCAAAGGTCTGGCGCGAGGTCGTCATGAAGATGACGCCATCCTTGACGGTGGCCTGCGCCTCGTCACCATTGAGGTTGTTGGTGCTGAAGTTCCAGATCGGGGTCAGACGCTTGATGGTGCCCGGATTGATCTGCTTCAAGGGGCTGAAACGTTGCTGGTTGTAGCCCATGCCATAGGTGAGGACATCACCTGGGGTCTTGTGGTCGTTGACCAGGTCCTGAGCCGACTGGGCAAAGGCTGTGTTGCCTGCCAGGGCAGCGGCGACCAGCAGGGCCGCGCGCGCGACTTTGAGTTTCATATCCCCTCCTCGTTTTTGTTTTTGACGCCAGCCAGAACGACTCGAGCGTTTACGACGCCAGCGCAAGCCAGAGATGCCGACGTGAGCGCTACATTAAGCCTTATCGCACCGGTTGTGCAAGCGGGCGGAGTCAAGCGCTGGCGGCTCGAACTCAAAGGCCTCGAGGGTTCGCAGAATGACCGCGCCTTGAAGCATAATCACGACGTCAGGTCGGCCAGACTCGTTGTGCTGGTCACGCTGAACTATTCACGATGGTGGACGGCGCGCTTCGTGCTGTCGGAGATGCCCGCTACAAGGGCTTGGAGGAGGACGCTTTGGCTCATCAACAGAGCAGGCTGCAGGTGCGTGACGTGGGCGTCAACATCCGCCGCACCGGGGCAGGCAGGCCACTGCTTTTTCTGCATGGCGCGGGCGGGGTCATGACCTGGATGCCGTTTTTCGATGCACTGGCCGAGCACCGGGAAGTCTTTGTGCCCGATCACCCTGGCTTCGGTCTTTCGGATGAGGGTCGCTGGATTGGCAGCATCGGTGATCTGGCGCTGTTCTATCTCGATCTGATCGAGGAGCTGGACCTGCGGGATTTCGATCTGGTCGGCAACTCCCTGGGCGGATGGCTGGCCGCGGAGATCGCTATTCGCAATGCCTCCCGCATCCGATCCCTCACGCTGATCTCGCCGGCAGGGATACGCATCCGCGGCATTCCCTGCGGCGACAACTTCATCTGGTCGGCGGAAGAGCAGGTTCGCAACGTCTTCCACGATCAGGCGTTTGCCGACCGGGCGCTTGCCCAGACGCTCGACCCCGAGCAAGTGACGATTTCGCTGCGCAACCGATTCGCCTCCACGCGCTTCGGGTGGCAGCCGCGCTGGTTCAACCCGGATCTCGAGAAATGGTTGCACCGTATCAAAGTGCCGGCGCAGGTGATCTGGGGCGAGGATGACAAACTGCTGCCCGCTGCGTGGGCTTCGCGCTGGAAGGAGTGCCTGCCCGATGCCCGTTTGGCACTCATGCCGCGGTGCGGTCACCTGCCACATGTCGAACTGGCCGATCAGACCGCTCGCATCGTTACCGAATTCCTGAAAGGGGTAGCAGCATGAAGTTCGTCGCCTTTCATCTGATGCCTTACCGCCCACTCGATCTCGTCGAGGCTGCCAAGCATCGCTCTGCCTGGGTTGTGCTTCCCAACTCGCTCTACGACCCCGAGAAGGGCGCAGACGAGTATGAAAGCCACATCTCCTCGCTCGTGTATGCCGAGGAACTCGGTTTTGACGGGATCGCGGTCAACGAGCATCATCAGACCGCTTACGGCATCATGCCGGCGCCCAACCTGATCGCCTCGGCACTGATTCAGCGTACCAAGCGCGTCAAGATCGCCATCATCGGCCGCGCGTTGCCACTGGTGAACAATCCGCTCTACATCGCTGAAGAAACCGCGATGCTCGACAACATGTCCCGCGGTCGCATCATTCAGGGCTTCGTGCGTGGCATCGGCGCCGAGTACCATTCCTCGGGTACCAATCCGTTCTACTCGCACGACCGCTTCCATGAAGCGCATGACCTCATCATCCGGGCCTGGAGCGAGGCCGGGCCGTTCGAATTCGAGGGCGATCACTACAACTTCAAGTACGTGAACGTCTGGCCGCGCACGTATCAGCGACCCCACCCGCCAATCTGGATTCCCTCGCAAGGCTCGAGTGAAACCGTGGCCTGGGCGGCTGATCCGTCACGCAAGTATCCCTTCCTCGTGACATTCGCCGCTGCGGATGCGGTCTCGCGTTATCTGAATGCCTACCGAGATCAGGCCAAGCTGTTTGGTTACGAGGCGGGCGGTGATCAGTTGGGTTGGGCAGCACCTATCTATGTTGCGGAAACGGACGAGCAGGCGGTGGCCGAGGCGGGCCTTGCTGCCGAGCAGTTGTTCAACAACTTCCTGCGCATGACCTGGGAGATGCTGATTCCGCCAGGCTACATGTCGATGCCATCGATGCAGAACTTCGTGAAGATGCGTGCGGCGCTGGGCAGTCAGCCCAAGCGTACAGCCGAAGAACTCATCTCCAGTGGCACCGCGCTGATCGGCAGTCCTGCGACCGTGCGACGCAAGATCCAGGAGATGCGTGACCGTACCGGCTTTGAAGTCCTGGTCTCGATGTTGCAGTTCGGAACACTCAACGACGAACTCACGCGGCGCAATATGGCGCTCTTTGCCAGTGAGGTCATGCCGCACTTTCGCACCTGAGTGCGGTCGTCGGAGCGCCTGCGGCCCAGGATGCCTGATCCTGGGCTGCAGGCGGTTTGCGTGGTCGCGCGCTCATGCCGCGATCACGCCGAGACCCTGTCGCAATGAACGGACCGGTCAGTGCATCCGGCGACAGGTCATCCCTCAGAGCGGGATGGCAAGCAGGGTATCGATGGCTTTGGAGTCGAATACGACCAGTCGCTCGGCAAAGCGGGCCTGTCCGTCAGTCACCACCACGCGGTCGCGGTATTGCCCGGTCGAGAAAATCGACGACACGCCGTCGTGTTCCATGATGCGCACCACCATGTAGTTGGTACGCACGTCCAGAGCGCCCGCAGACTCGCCGATCACCTGCACGCCGGACAGAATGTGCCGGTAATAGTGGGGCTCGTAGACGTTGGCAATGCGCAACGACGTGATGCGATCGCGCAACTGTGCCGGACCGCGACAGTGGATCACCGAGAGTTGCAGGCCACGATCAAGGTTGTAGCGCGAGGCGATACGGTAACTGCCATCTGCTGTCAACAGTTCGGCCAGTGCTTCAAGACGGTCTTCGTCGATGCGCCTCGCCCATTCGTGGAGCAGATCCTCCACCAGGTGCCGGACGCTCTCGCTTGCTGCTGCCATCATGCGCTTCCTTGGTGTTGCGGGTGGTGCATGCTCATTTACAGACCCATCTGCGTCCGGTAGGTATGCCAGAAGTTGCGCAAGCCCTTTTCCGATAGCTTGGTGCTGCCGCCCGAAACCAGATCCTTGCCGCCCATTTCGATGAACGAGGCAGCGTCGGCCGAGCCCGAGGTTCCACGGCGCACCATCTGGCACACTGCCGTATCCTCCATGGATACCAGACCGGCTGAACCTGCCAGGTTGGTGTGGAACAGGCGCGTCTCGGTCATCTCCGGCGTGTCGTCGGCAAACCCGATGTAGATCCAGTTGAGGTCGGTGGTGCCGGGCCCGGTTGGCACGAGTTGACGCACGGCGATGCTGTTGCTGATCTGGTGCAGCACGAACGTCGGATAGAGCGACAGGATCTGGATGTTGATGCCATCGCCGTACTCGTCGGTCCATTTCAGAATGCTGGGGTCCTCGAGTTTGAATCCCTCGTTGTGCGATCTCAGCGTCGAGGCGGCTTCCTTGTAGTCGGTGCCGGGCTTGTCGGTACCCACCTTGGTGTAGAAGTACTGATGGCGTCCGCTGCTGTCGATCACCAGGGCGGACTCCTGCCCCTGCCGAGACAGGCCAAAAGTGGCGTAGAAGGTGTGCAGGATGTTTGCGTGCAGGGAGTCACGCGGGTTCTCGTGGTAGTTCTTCCAGTTGGCCGAGAAGCGCTGCGTGTCGTATCCCAGCACCGTCAGCGGACGGTTCAGAACCCGTTGGATCCCCTGGCCGACTTCGCCCAGCCAGTCCTCTATCGGCGGAAGGTCGTGAACAACGCTTGCGAAGACCAGGCCGCAGAATGTCGTGCAAGCCAGTTTCTGCAAGCCATGGTCTTCGAGCCTGAAATCAGCTGGGAGCCCACCTTCACCGCGTATGCCGCGTCGGAAAGCGGCCGACTTGAGGTCGCCCTGGAGGCTGAAGATCCAGGCGTGATAGACGCAGTAGAACTCCTCAGTCTTGCCGTGCGACTTGCTGCATACCAGATTGCCGCGATGGGCGCAGCGGTTGACCAGTGCCCGCACGGTGCCCGATTCATCACGGCAGATGATGACCGGCATGTCGCCGATATGAGTGCTCTTGAAGGAGCCGGGCTCCGGAATCTCGGCCTCCAGGCCGACGAAGTGCCAGTTGCGGCCACGGAAGACATCTCGTTGCTCACGGGCGTAGATCGAAGGATCTTCGAACACCCAGTACGGTGCACGGCTAGGCCCTTCGGGTGGCCAAGTGTAGTCGCGGGCTTGCATGACGGCGCTCATCGTGGTCTGTTCCCTGCAGCTTCGAAGGTCGACGATGATAGCACCGGGCTTCATCGCTCACGGATTGCGGGACGAACGGTGGTTTCTGCCGCAACGAGGGGCCGGCATCCGGCCGGCCCCCTTGAAATCCTGCCTGTGATCCGTGTCATGAGATATCCACAAGTTCTGTGGATATCTCAGGCGGTACGAAAGGTAAGTGACTGCACCAAATGGAATTTGGTGGATTGGTCACCCGTTGCTCGCCGCTGCCTGCGCTCAGAACCGGCCAGCATTGAAGTCCTCGACGGCGGTCAGGATCTCGGTGCGCGTATTCATCACGAAGGGGCCGTAGCGGGCGATGGGCTCATGCAGCGCGCGGCCAGCCACCAGAATGAGGCGGGCGGGGCTCTCGCGCGTCTGCACCCTGAACGTGCCGCCGGTCCCCAGGAGCGCGAGCTCGCCGCGCTCGACCAGACGCGCCGCATCATGCTCGCCAATACAGGCGGAGCCCTCGTAGAGATAGGCGAAAGCGTTCAATTCGCTCGCCACCGGGAGCACCGTGGTCGAGTTCGCTGGCAGGTGCAGGTCGAGATAAATCGGCTGCGTTGCGATACCACTGACCGGGCCAGTCTTCCCGGCGATGCTTCCGGCGATGATCCGCACCTGTGCACCCCCAGGCAGCAGTATCTGGGGAATGGCTGCCGGGCCGATGTCCTGGTAGCGTGGCGCAGTCATCTTGTCGCTGGCCGGCAGGTTGACCCACAACTGAAATCCCCAGAGCAAGCCATTCTCCTGCTCTGGCATCTCCGAGTGGATGAGCCCGCGCCCGGCCGTCATCCATTGCACGCTGCCGGGTTCGAGCAATCCGGCATTGCCCTGGTTGTCGGCGTGACGCATCCGTCCGGCAAGCATGTAGGTCACCGTCTCGAAACCCCGGTGAGGGTGGTCGGGAAAGCCGCCTATGTAGTCTCCCGGGCTATCTGAGCGAAATTCGTCCAGGAGGAGGAACGGGTCCATCTGCGGCAGTTCCGGGCCGCCGATGATCCGGGTGAGGCGAACACCAGCCCCATCGCTCGCCGCCTGACCACGCAAGACGCGGCTTGCCGGGCGAATGTTCGTGACTGCTTCATCGATGCGACTCATGGAACCTGCTCCTCTTCGAGCCTGTCATTTTGCGCTGCACAATAAACGATGCGCGAAGTATATAATCGAGATCCCTTGTGTCCTGTCCACGGAACTCAACGTGTTGCGATCGCGCTTGTCGGATGGTTCTGGTGTATCGCTCTTCAGCTTCGATGGGCGCCAGGGGCATGGTCGAGAGCAGGCGAGGGCGGCGAGCTCCCGGTTGTTGATGCGCGCGGGTCTTGTCATTGCTTCTGCCTGCCTGCTCGCTGGCTGCGGCGAGCGCGGGGCTGGCCAGGGTGCCAATGGCGCAACGCAAGGTGCGGCGCCCGCACCCATGCCGGTGACGGTGCTCGAGGCCAGGCGCGAGTCGGTGCCCTTGACCGTCGATGCGGTGGGACAGGCCCTGGGGTCGCGCGAGATCGAGGTTCGGGCCCGGGTGAGCGGCATTCTTGAAAAGCGCGCTTACCGGGAGGGGGCCTCGGTCGAGGCCGGTGCAGCGCTCTTCAGTATCGATCGAAAGCCGTTCGAGATCGTGCAGGCACAGGCTCGGGCCAATCTACTCCAGGCGCTGGCCCGACGCGACCAGGCGCGGCGCGAGGCGATGCGACTCAAGCCGCTGGCTGAAGAACGTGCGATCAGTCGCAAGGAGGCAGATGACGCACAGTCTCTGCTTGACCAGTACGAGGCCGCGGTTGCGCAGGCTGAGGCGCAGGTAAAGGATGCAGAACTCAACCTCTCTTACACCAGCGTGACCGCGCCCATCAGTGGCATCACCGGCCGGGCGCTGCGCTCCGAGGGCACCCTGGTGAGTGCTGGTGGCGACAGCGCCTTGCTCACGACGCTGGTGCAGGTCGACCCGGTGTGGGTGCTCTTTTCGGTCTCGCAGGCCGAGTATCAGCGGATTCGAAGTGCGGGCGGTCGCGCAAGCGTGAAACTATTGAACGCTGGCGGTCTGCCGGGCCCGGCTGTCGGCACCATCAATTTTTCAGCCTCGACCGTCGATGCGCGCCTCTCGACGGTGCAATTGCGTGCGACCTTTCCCAACCCCGTTGGCGAGTGGTTGCCCGGACAATTCGTTCGGGTGCGTGTCCTTGCCGGTGAGCAGCAGGCGTTTCTCGTGCCCCAGCAGGCTGTCTCTCAAGGTGAACTCAATCGCTCTGTCTGGGTTGTGGGGCCTGACGACAAGGCGGTGTCGCGCGTTGTGCAGACCGGCGTCTGGTCGGGTGCCAACTGGGTCATTACCGGAGGTCTCGAGCCGGGTGATCGAGTCATTGTCGACAATCTGATCAAGCTGCGTCCGGGCGTGCCGGTTCAGCCTGTCAGCCGCTGACGGGTCAGCTGCGCGGCATGGGCAATTTCTCGCGTTTCTTCATTGATCGTCCGATCTTCGCGACGGTGCTCGCCATCCTCATCACGCTGGCCGGTGCCGTTGCGATGTTTGCGCTGCCGGTCGCGCAGTATCCCGAAATCGCACCGCCCATCATCACGGTGACGGCCACGTATCCGGGTGCCAGCGCCGAGACGCTGGCTCGCACGGTGGCTGCCCCGATCGAAGAGCAACTCTCCGGGGTCGAGAACCTCATCTACTTCAACTCGACGGCCAGTTCCACCGGAACGCTGACCATCTCGCTCACCTTCGAGGTGGGAACCGACGTCGACAAGGCCACCTTCCAGGTCAACAATCGGGTCAACATCGCCTTGCCCCGTCTGCCCGACGATGTACGACGCAGCGGCCTGATCGTTCAGAAGCGATCCAACGACATCCTGGTGCTTGTGGCGCTTCGCTCGGCGGACAAGGCGCTCGACACGACCTATCTGGCCAACTACGCCACGGTCAACGTGATCGACGAACTCAAGCGTGTGCCTGGGGTCGGTGATGTGACGCTGTTCGGTGCCGGCTATTCGATGCGTATCTGGCTCAAGCCAGATCGCATGGCCCAACTGGGCGTGACCCCGACCGATGTGGCCAACGCGCTCGCCGCGCAAAATGCGCAGTATGCAGCCGGCAAGGTCGGTGCCGAACCTGCCCCGCCCGGGCAACAACTGACCTATACGGTGACCGCGCGCGGTCGACTGGTGTCTCCCGAGGATTTCGGCGATGTCGTCGTGCGCGCTGGCAGCACCAGCGGTGTGCTGCGCATTCGCGACATTGCATGGGTCGAACTGGGCGCACAGACCTATGACACCTTTACCACGCTCGATGGCAAGCCCAGTGTCGGGCTGGCGGTCTACCTGCAGGTGGGTGCCAACGCGATTGCCGTGGGCAACGCCGTCAAACGCCGCATGGCCGAACTGAAGGCGGGTTTCACACCGGGCGTGGAGTATCTGATCCCCTTTGACACGACGCGCGTGGTGTCGGCGTCGATCGAGGAAGTAGGCAAGACGATGCTCGAAGCGGCCCTTCTGGTCGTGCTGGTGGTCTTCCTGTTTCTGCAAAGTGCGCGCGCGACACTCATACCCCTGGTGGCTGTACCGGTTTCGTTGATAGGAACCTTTGCCGGGCTGTACCTTGCAGGATTTTCGATCAATACGTTGACCCTCTTCGCGATGGTGCTGTCGATCGGCATCGTCGTCGATGATGCCATCGTCGTGCTCGAGAACGTCGAGCGGTTGATGCGGGTCGAGCGCATGGCTGCACGAGATGCGGCGATCGAGGCCATGCGTGAGGTGTCGGGTGCGGTAATGGCCATCGTGCTGGTGCTCTGCGCTGTCTTTGTACCGGTTGCGTTTCTCGGCGGCATTGCGGGTCAACTCTACAAACAGTTTGCCGTGACTGTAGCCATCTCGGTTGTCATCTCGGGCTTTGTCGCGCTGACGCTGACGCCGGCTCTTTGCGCGCTCATGCTCAAGGCCGGTCATCACGAGTCGCGTTTCTTTGCGCCGTTCAATCGGGGGTTTGAGGCGCTCACCCGCGGATTCATGGTCTGCGTGCGCTGGGTGGCCTATCGGCGCGCCGTCTCGATCGGACTCTTCGTCGCGTTGCTGGCCGGGACCGGCTTCCTTTTCGTGCGAGCGCCGACCAGTTTTGTTCCTCCGGAGGACCTGGGCTACGTGTTCGGGGCCATTCAGTTGCCTGATGGCGCGACCTTGCAGCGTACCGAACGCACGGGTGCGCAGTTTCAGGCCCTGTTTGCCAATGACCCGGCCATCGAGCACATCTTCGTCATTCGAGGCTTTGATCTGATCGGTGGTGGCAGCAAGACCAATGCTGGCACCAGTTTCGTCACGCTCAAGCCTTGGGATGATCGGGTACAGACAGCAGCGGAACTGGCCAGTTCGATTTCGCGAAAGGGTGGCGCGTTTCGCGACGGGGTGGTAATTGCCTTCAGTCCGCCTCCCATTCGTGGTCTGGGTACCGCGGGCGGCTTCGAAGTCTATGTGCAGAGCCGGGGCGATCCTGATCCCAAGAAACTCGCACAGGTGGTGCAGTCGTTCACTGCTGCCCTGTCTTCCCATCCCGCGCTGACGGCGGTAAAGACTTTCTATCGACCGACCGTGCCGCAGATGCTGGTCGAAGTCAATCGCGAGCAGGCTATCGCCCTTGGCGTGCCCATCAGCGACATCTTCATCGCGCTGCAAAGCACGATGGGCGCGTATTACGTCAATGACTTCAATCTTTCGGGGCGCACCTTCCGAGTGCAGTTGCAAGCCGATGCGCCCTACCGCGCCGACCCCACCGATCTGGGCAATGTGCACGTCAGAACGTCAGCCGGGGAGATGATTCCGCTGAAGGTGCTGGTGAACGTGCGTGCTGTCACCGGCGCCGAGCAACTGGAGCGTTTCAACGGCTTCATTGCGGCCAAGGTGCTGGGGGCAGGGCGCCCCGGTTTCAGTTCCGGGCAGGCCATCGAGGCGGTCGAGCAGACGGCAGCGCAGGTACTGCCCAGCGGCTATACCGTGGCCTGGACCGGGCAGGCTTTTCAGGAAAAACGCGCGGCCAGTTCGTCGATCTTCGCATTTGGCCTGGCGATCGTCATGGTCTACCTGATTCTTGCCGCGCTCTACGAGCGTTGGGGTGTTCCCGTCGCTGTGGTGCTTGCAGTTCCGTTCGCGGTTGCTGGCGCGCTGGGTTTCGTGGCGCTACGGCAGATGGACAACGACATCTACTTCCAGATCGGACTGGTGGTGCTGATCGGTCTGGCGGCCAAGAACGCCATCCTCATCTGCGAGTTTGCGCAACAAGGTCTGCTCGAAGGCAAGTCGGCGGCCGAGGCGGCTCTGGAGGCGGCCCGACTGCGATTTCGTCCCATCGTGATGACCTCGCTTGCGTTCGTGCTCGGCGTTGCACCTCTGGTGATTGCCGCTGGCGCTGGCGCGGGTGCGAGGCGATCCATGGGCACGGGCGTATTTGGCGGCATGCTCGTCGCCACTTTCGTGGCCCCGATCTTCATCCCGATGTTCTTTACCCTCTTTGCAAGGCGGCGGTCATGATGCGCGGCCCGTCTCTCACTTGCCCCTGGAGCCCTTGCGTCGTCGCGCTGGCTGTGGCCATATCGATTTCAGCGTGCACGCTTGGGCCAGACTATCAGCGACCCGTGATCAGTCTGCCGGGTGGGTACGGTGGGGACGCTGCTGGTACTGTCACGATCGGTGCCGCTGCGCTGCCGCTGCAGCCCGGCCAGCCCTGGTGGTCGCTCTATCAGGAACCGCGCCTCGATGTACTGATCGCGGCTGCTTTTCGAAATAATGCCGATCTCAAGGTGGCGAGCGCGCGCATTCTCGAGTCGGAGGCCTTGCTGCGGGAGGCCGACGCAAGCCTGCTGCCGCCTGTCAATGCAGGTGCTACCGGATCGCAGTCGCGGGTCACCACCAGTGGTGCTGTCGCCATCCCGCCTGGGGTGCCGATTCTGCGTCGAGATTATCAATTGACCACATCGACCGCTTTCGAACTCGACTTCTGGGGGCGCCTGCGCCGCACCAGCGAGGCGGCCCAAGCCCAGGCGCTGGGTTCGCGTTATGCCCGGGACACCGTGTCGCTGACCCTTGCCGCCAGCGTGGCCCAGACCTGGTTCGCAGTGCGTTCTGCCGATGCCCAGACGAGCCTCTTGCGCCAGACCATCGCGACCCGCGAGGAAACGTTTGGATTGATCCGTCGCAGGGCGCAGGCGGGTGTGGCCGCGGATATCGATGTGAACCAGGCCGCCGAGTCATTGGCAGATGCCCGTACCCAATTGCGGGAGATCGAGCGCGTGCGCAGTGTGGCTGTGGGGCAACTGTCGCTTCTCACCGGTGAGCTCGCGCTCGCCGTTGAACCGGTTGCTTCGATCAGGCTCGGATTGCCGCTGCCGCCGTTGCCCGCTGTTGGCTTGCCGTCCACACTTCTCGAGCGGCGCCCCGATGTTGCCTCGAGCGAGGCGAGCCTGATGGCAGCCAATGCCTTGATCGGTGTCGCTGAGGCTTCGCGTTTTCCGACCTTCTCGCTCACCGGTCTGGTGGGCGGTGACAGTCTGTCCATGTCCAATCTGCTGTCAGCACCGGCGCGCATCTGGTCAATGGGCGGCACGGTGACCTTGCCCGTGGTCGACTGGGGACGTTATCAGGCGCGTACCGAACAAGCCACCGCCCGTCAGCAACAGGCTGCAGCGACCTACGAGAAGGCGGTGCAGGGTGCCTTTCGTGATGTGGCCGATGCGTTGAGCAATCTGCAGCAGGCAAGGGCTTCCGAGGCCGATTACGCGGAGCGGGCGACGCGCGCGCGCGAGCGGCTCCGATTGGCGCGCTTGCGCTACCAGTCGGGGTATTCCGGGTTTCTGGAGGTCCTCGACGGTGAGCGCTCGACCAATGATGCCGAACTGGCCGAGGTGCGCAATCGCCAGGCGGTGCTGGTCTACTCGGTCGATCTCATGCGCGCACTGGGTGGCGGCTGGTCGCGCGAAGAGTCAGGTGCGGCCTCTGGCAGTCAGCGCTTTCCGTTGACTGCCGTCTCGCCTTTCGCCCAATGAGGCGGCAAGCCCCGCAGGCTCAGTGTTCGCATCCCGGGCCACAACTCATCGCGGGTTCGGCCTCTTCGCCACGGGCAGCCATGGCCGCTCGCATCTCGGCCTGCTTCTCCTGGCTGATGCGCAGGGCTTCTGCGCGGCCTGCGTCATCGAGGTTCAGCCAGTAGGCAAGCATGTTATCCATGCTCCCTGCATGCTGGGTAAACCAGGGGGCGAGTTCACGCGCGAGCACTCGACCCACTTCGATCTTGCCGTCGATCACCATCTGGCGCACTTCGCGACAGAGGTTGAGAACGTTGGCATGTTCGTTTGCATGGCAGTGAGAAGGCGGGAAGCCGGTAGCCTCCATGCGCTCGTTCTCGTCGGCAAAATGGGCGTCGCTGTGTTCAATGAATCGGTCGAGCGCGCCCACGAGGGACGCATCATCGGCCTCGCCCAGGGCGTTCAGGCAGTCGACAAACTCCCGGTGCGTGTGGTCCATTCTGGCTTCGCCAAGGATGAGATCGTCAGACCATTCGAGCAGTGCCATGGCAGAGGGGTTTCCAGTTTGGAGCGGATTGCGCATTATAACGGAGGCAGATGCTGCCACGCAGCGCGTCGGGGCGGATCTTGAAGCTGTCGTTTCGCGCGTGATCAGGCCCTGTGTCGGGCCCTTGCCGATTTCAAGCCAGGAGGAGCACGCATGAAAGCATCGATGCTGTTCAACGTGCAGGATCAGGTCTGTGTGGTCACCGGCGCCGCCAGTGGTCTGGGGTTGGCCATGGCCGAGGTGATGGCCGCCAATGGGGCCATCGTCGTGATGACCGACATCGATGCCCCTGGGCTGCGCGCGGCCGCAGCGGGCGTGCAGGGCAGCGGTGGACGTGTCGAGCCTGTGGTCCTTGATGTCTGCGATCCGGCCGCCATCCATGCGACGATTGCAGCGGTTGCCGCTCGACATGGGCGTCTGGACAGCGTTTTTGCCAATGCGGGCATCAGTGCCGGCGCGCATATCGGCATGCCAGGTGGCGCACTGGAGGCCGTGTCGCTCGAGCGCTGGGACAAGGTGCTGAGCACCAATCTCACCGGCGTCTTCGTGACGATGCAGGCCGCGGCCGCCGTGATGCGCCTGCAGCGGCGCGGCCGGATCATCGTGACTTCCTCCATCGCAGGCCTGCGTGGCGAGGCCATCGTCGGCTATCCCTATGCAGCGACGAAGGCTGCAGTGGCCAATCTGGTGCGGCAGGCAGCGCTCGAACTTGCACCATTTGGCGTCATGGTGAACGCGATCGCACCAGGGGTGTTCCTCACCGGGATAGCCGATGGCCGATTGAAGGACCCTGCGGTAGCGCGCGAGTTCGCCCGCATAGCGCCCATCGATCGGGTCGCCGACCCGGATGAAATCAAGGGCCTTGCCCTGCTGCTGGCCTCGCCGGCCTCGAGCTTCATCACTGGCGCGGTGATTCCGATCGATGGCGGCGCAACGGCCTGCTGAGGCCCGCCCCCGCACCCGGCGCGGCATCGGATTCGGCACCTGCCTGTGCGTCGCGCCGGGCGATATCCTCGCTGCAATCGGCCGCCTTGCCCTGCCAGCCCGGCGGCAACGGTGCCTCGAAGGTGGCACAATCTTGGCTTTTCCACTTTTCTGGCCCCGCCACTTGACGCGAATCAGGGGCGAGCCTTGATCGTGTCCAGGTTTACGCCTCAAGCCCATATCTCATATCGAGCACCGCCCGAAACATGTGGATTGTTGACATTGCACTGCGCCGCCCGTACACGTTCATCGTGGCGGCACTGCTCATACTGCTCGCGACGCCGCTTGTCCTGACGCGCATGGCAGTCGATGTGTTGCCGGAAATCGATATTCCGGTCATCAGCATCATCTGGACCTACAACGGCTTGCCCGCGCCCGAGATGGCGCAGCGCATTGCCCTCGTCACCGAGCGAAGCATCACCACGACGGTGAACGACATCGAGCATGTCGAGTCACAGTCGCTGGCAGGTATTTCGGTCATCAAGGTGTTTTTCCAGCCAGGTGCGGATGTGCAGTCGGCGATTGCCCAGGTTGTGGCCAACGTCCAGTCACAGGTGCGTGTGATGCCCCCTGGCATCACGCCGCCCCTGGTCTTGCGCTATTCCGCCTCGGCCATCCCGGTGATCCAGTTGGGGCTTTCCAGCCAATCGCTCTCTGAGCAGGAGTTGCTCGACGGCGCCCTCAATTTCCTGCGTCCCCGACTCATCGCGATCAAGGGAGCATCGGTCACCTATCCCTATGGCGGCAAGCCACGTCTGGTGGCGGTGGACATCGACAACGATCGATTGCTGGCCAAGGGGCTCACGCCGACCGACATCGTCAATGCGGTCAGCGCGCAGAATCTGATCCTCCCCTCAGGTACTGCAAAGATCGGCGAGTCGGAGTATTCGGTCTCGATGGCAGGCTCGCCCGATACGATTGCCGGACTCAACAACATCCCGGTGCGCAGCGCCAACGGGGCGACCACCTACCTGAGCGAGGTCGCGCACGTTCGCGACGGTTTCGCCTCGCAGACCAATATCGTGCGTCAAGATGGCGAGCGGGGCGTGCTCGTCTCGATCCTGAAGAACGGTGGCGCCTCTACACTCGATGTCGTGGCTGCTCTCAAGGCGCTGATGCCCGAGGCGGCAAAGAGTCTGCCCCCTGAAGTCAACATCACGCCACTGTTTGATCAGTCGGTGTTCGTGCGTGCCGCGATCGAGGGCCTGGTGCATGAGGCGATCATTGCTGCCTGCCTGACCGCGATCATGATCCTCGTCTTCCTTGGCAACTGGCGCAGTACCTGCATCATTGCCGTGTCGATTCCGCTGTCGATCCTGTCCTCGATCCTGTGCCTGTACGCGATCGGTCAGACGATCAACATCATGACGCTCGGGGGGCTTGCGCTTGCGGTGGGGATCCTGGTCGATGACGCGACGGTCACGATCGAGAACATCGAACGGCATCTGCACATGGGCTCCGACCTGCACAAGGCGATTCGTGACGGCGCCGGGGAGATTGCGGTGCCCGCCCTGGTTTCGACGATCTGCATCTGCATCGTCTTCGTGCCGATGTTCTTCCTGACTGGGGTGGCCAAATTTCTCTTCGTGCCGCTTGCCGAGGCGGTGGTGTTTGCCATGCTGGCGTCGTACGTCCTGTCGCGTACGCTGGTGCCGACCATGGCGATGCTGATGATGAAGGAAGGCCAAGGGCATTCTGTCGAGGCCGCCGGATTCTTTCGCCGGATCTATCTGGCCTTTGATCGGGGATTCGAGCGGTTTCGGCGCGGCTACATCATCATGCTCAGTGCATTGCTCGCCCGACGCCGCATCTTCTCCTTCCTTTTCATGAGTTTTTGCGTCCTCTCGTGCGGTCTTTATCCGCTCCTTGGACAGGACTTCTTTCCGGCGGTCGATTCCGGACAGATCAGGCTCCACCTGCGAGCGCCCACCGGCTTGCGCATCGAGGAAACGGCGCGGCTCACCGACGAGGTCGAACGGTATATCCGGTCGGTGATTCCTGCAGATCAACTGGATACCATCGTCGACAATCTGGGTGTTCCCTATAGCGGCATCAATCTCTCCTACAGCAATGCCGGAACCATAGGCACGCTGGATGCCGAGGTGCTCATCGCGCTCAAGCCCGAGCATGACCCGACGCGGCGCTTTGTCGATCGCCTCAGGCGCGAGTTGCCCGAGCAGTTCCCAGGTATCGAGTTTTTCTTCCAGCCGGCCAATATCGTCAGTCAGATTCTCAACTTCGGTGTCCCGGCAGCGATCGACGTGCAGTTCCGCGGCAACGATCAGGCTGACAACTTCAAAGCGGCCCAGAAACTGCTCGCGCGCGTGCGCACGATTCCGGGTGTGGTGGATGCCCACATCCAGCAGCGCTTTGATCAGCCCAGCCTTCTGCTGGACATCGACCGGACCCGGATCCAGCAACTCGGTCTCAATGCAGTCAACGTGGCGCAGAATCTGCTCGTCTCACTGTCGGGCAGTTTCCAGACCGCGCCGGCGTTCTGGCTTGACCCACGCAATGGGGTCGTCTACCAGGTCGGCGTGCAGACGCCGCAATATCGGGTGAACTCGATCGATGCCTTGATGAATACCCCGGTGGCGTCGAATCAGGGCGGTGCAACGGCTGCCATCAGCGCCTCGGCTGCAGGCGCAGCACCGGGCGCCCTGGCCACGCAGCTGCTTGGCAATCTGGTGACCATTCGTCCGCGCGAGCAGCAGTCGGTGGTTTCTCACTTCGGTGTTCTTCCGGTGGTGGACATTTACCTCTCGGTACGCGGTCGCGATCTTGGCAGCGTGGCCAGCGAGGTCGAACTGATGGTGGATGAGGCCCGTGGCGGTCTTGCGCGAGGCGCCAGCGTCGAGATGCTCGGTCAGGTCCGCACCATGCAGAGCTCGTTTGTCGGCCTGGGTGTTGGCTTGATCATGGCGATCGTGCTGGTCTATCTCCTCATCGTCATCAACTTCCAGTCATGGGTAGATCCGGCCATCATCATCAGTGCGCTGCCGGCTGCCCTGGCGGGCATTGCCTGGATGCTTTTCCTCACCGGAACGACGCTGAGCGTACCTGCACTGACTGGGGCCATCATGACGATGGGGGTGGCGACTGCCAACAGCATTCTGGTGGTGTCTTTCGCGAGACAGCGTCTGGACGATGGCCTGCCGCCCCTTTCCGCCGTTCTCGAGGCGGGGGCAACACGCTTGCGGCCGGTGATGATGACTGCTCTCGCCATGATCATCGGCATGGTGCCGATGGCACTGGGTCTGGGTGAGGGCGGCGAGCAGAACGCACCGCTCGGGCGTGCTGTCATCGGCGGCTTGCTGTTTGCCACGGTTTCGACGCTGGTGTTTGTCCCACTCGTCTTCGGCGGTGTCCATCGGCGGTTGCATGCCAGACGCAATCGCGACACCTTGCCCCCCGACTCTCCTGCAAACCCGCCTCAGCCCGAGATTGCCTGACATGTCTCAAGAACGTCATTCGCCGCTGGCCCTCCACGACTTCCATTTTCGTGATTCCGATGGTCGTGGTGCTGAACGCCACACCATCTTGCGCAAGTCGCGCTGGGTCGTCCTCCTTGTGCTGGTGCTGCTCGGCGTGGGCTCGGCCCGCACGGTCTTGAGCCGGATCGAGCAGGCCAAGGACAATGCGGTCGTGACCCGGGAGCAGGGCCGCATCCACGTGTTCACGACCGTTCCGTCGCACAGCACCCGAGGGCAATCGCTGACTTTGCCCGGTACCTTGCAGGGCATCATCGAATCACCGGTCTACGTCCGGGCTGCCGGTTATGTCCTCCGCTGGACAAAAGACATCGGTGACCCGGTACGCAAGGGCGATGTGCTGGCTGAGATCGATACGCCCGAAATCGACCAGCAATATGAGGCTGCCATTGCCGCGCGCGATCAGGCGCAGGCCTTGCTTGAACTGGCAAAGACCTCGGCACGTCGCTGGGAAGTCCTTCGTCAAAAGGATGCCGTTTCGCAGCAGGAGGTGGATGAGCGCCGCAGCGGTCTCATGCAGGCCGAGGCCAATCTTGCCAACGCTGAGGCCAACGCCCGTCGCTTGCGCGAACAACAAGGGTTCAAGCGCGTGATTGCGCCCTTCGCCGGCATCGTGACGCGTCGAAACGTGAATGTTGGCGACCTGGTCGATGTGGGCAACGGTGGCCCTGCAAAAGCGCTCTTCAATCTCGCTCAGGTCGACACCTTGCGGGTATATGTCTATGTGCCGCAGAGCTATTCACAGCGTATTCGCTCGGGCGACGAGGTGCGCGTCTCGCTCCAGGAGATGCCTAGCAAGGATTTCGCAGGCAAGGTCGTGCGGACCGCTGGCGCGATCGACGCAAGCACCCGAACCTTGCAGGTGGAGGTCAACCTGCGCAATCCCGATCGTCTGCTCTTGCCCGGTTCCTATGTGCAGATCGCGTTTCCGGGGCTGACCTCCGCAGCGCTGCTCGTGCCGACCAACACCCTCATGTTTCGCGCCGAAGGGGCTCGTGCCGCGGTGGCAGGAGCCGATGGGAAGGCCCAGCTCAAACCTGTGGTCATCGGTGAGAGTTACGGGCGCATGACGCAGATCCTCAGCGGCCTGGAGGAGGCTGATCGTCTCATCCTGAATCCGCCCGATTCCCTGCAGGCCGGTGATGTGCTCATCGATCGAGAAGTGCCACGCAAGTCAGAGGGCGGCAAAGGTGGCGACAAGTCGCCCGCCAGTGGTGCGGAACGTGCTGTGGAAGCAAACTCGACGCAGAAACAGGATGCAAAGACCCGATGAGTTCGTTTCGCACCTGGACTGGACTGACACTGCCGCTGGCGTTGCTGTGTGCCTGTGCACCGCTCGGTCCTGACTATCGCCGCGCTGCGCTTGAACTACCTGCCAACTGGACACCCGAGGCGCCCTGGCGTGTCAGTGCGCCCAACGATGCCATTCCTCGCGGGGCGTGGTGGACAGCGTTCGGCGATACGCGCCTGAATGAACTGGAAGACAAGGCGATGAGCAGCAACAATACGCTGAGCATCGCTGCAGCACGGCTCGAGCAAGCCCGCGCCGTGTCGACGCAGGCAGGTGCGGGTCTCTTTCCCGAGATTCGCCTCAATTCGGGCGTGAATCGATTGCGCACCTCGGCCAATCGGCCGCTCACCGCCTACACGACACCGACCTTCGCGACGGTGCAGTCCGACTACACGCTCAATGTGTCGGCTCGCTACGAGGCAGACTTCTTTGGTCGGGTCAGGCGTACGATCGAAGCGACCGACGCAAGCGCGCAGCAGTCGGCAGCTGACCTGGAGAACATTCGTCTCCTGGTCAGTGCCGATCTTGCCAACAACTACGTGACCTTGGGTGCGCTCGACAACGAGATCGACGTCGTCCAGCGCAGTATCGCGCTCCAGCGCAAGGCCCTTGCGTTCGTGCAGGTCCGGTACGAAGCCGGGACGGGTTCGGGGCTCGACCTTGCCCAGCAGCAGGCGCAAATCGATGCCACAGCCACGCAGCTTGAACTGCTGGCGAACCAGCGGAATCGGGTCGAGCATGCCATCGCTACGCTGGTGGGTACGCCTGCGCCGGTGTTTTCACTCGAGGCTCGCCCCCTGACGCTCGAGCCCTGGAAGCCGCCGATCGGGGTGCCGTCTGACCTTCTCGAGCGCCGGCCCGACATTGCCTCGGCTGAACGGGCAATGGCCGCGGCCAATGCGCAGATCGGTGTCGCCGCTGCGGCTTTCTATCCCAGTTTCAACTTCGGTCCCTCTTATGGATTCGATAGCCGCTCGTTCACGACCCTGCTCGACATGCCCAGCCTATTGTGGGCATTCGGGGTTCAGGCGTCGCAATTGATCTTCGATGGTGGCCGAGCCAAGGCAGGGCAGCGCTATGCCGAGGCAGGCTACCAGGCGACGCTGGCCTCCTACAAGCAGGTGGTGCTCGGTGCGATGCAGGAGGTCGAAGACGGCCTCAGTACGCTGGTGACGCTGGGCCGGGCACAGGAACAGGCGCAGGCGGCGGTGCGCAGCACGACGCGGCTCTTGCAACTGGCCAATGATCGTTATGCCGGCGGGCTCGCCACTTATCTGGATGTGATTTCTGCCCAGCAGGCGCAACTGTCCAGTGACCGCATTCGTGTCCAGGTGCTGGGCCAGCAGGTACTGGCATCTGTGTTCCTGGTGAAGGCGTTGGGCGGAGGGTGGGAGAACACCATTACCCCACCCGCGACGGCACCGGCGCCCGAACCTGCAGCGCACGCTCTGGCCCCGCCGTCGCCTGCCTTCCTGTTCCCGTCGGCACCGAGTGCTGGTCACTGAGCCTGAGGGCTCTTGCTGGGGATCGAGCTTCATCATGACGACCGTAACGTTCAAGAGCCTGGAGGGGGTCGGTCTGGTGACGCTCAATCGCCCCGAGCAGTTGAATGCGCTCGACCTTGAAGTTCGACACGACCTGGATGCAGTGCTCGCGCGGGTGCGTGACGATGCGTCGATACGGGCGCTGGTCCTGACCGGCGCCGGGCGTGCCTTCTGCGCCGGTGGCGATGTACGTTCGATGCCCTCCGGCGCCGGTGCTGCCGAGGCCGGGCGGCGCCGACTTGCCGACCATACGCAGTGGCTCGAGGCACTCGTTCAACTCGATCGCCCGGTCATAGCTGCGGTCAACGGCGCGGCCTACGGTGCCGGCTTCAGTCTTGCACTGGCCGCCGATTTCGTCATCGCAGCAGACGATGCGCGATTCTGCGCCTCGTTTTCGCGTCTTGGCCTGGTACCCGATTGTGGGGTCCACTGGCTGCTGCCTCGTGTCGTGGGCTTGCAGCGAGCCCGAGAGATGCTCTTCACGACCCGCGAGATTGGGGCGCTCGAGGCGCGCGAACTCGGCATTGCCCTGCAGGTCGTCAGCGCTGCAACGCTGGTCGAAGCGGCGATTGCCTTCGCGCGCGGGTTTTGCTCGGCCTCATCCATGGCGATGGCACTCTCCAAGGAGATTCTGCGCAGCGCCTGGACAGCCGATCTGCACAGCGTGCTGGGCATGGAGGCCTCTGCTCAGGGCATTGCTTTCAGTACCGACTATCACCAGGCAGCCGCTGCCCGATTTCGGGCGCGTGAGCCGCAGCCTTTTCCACCGGACGGATGGTCGGGCCGACCGGTGGTCGAGGCAAAGCCTGCCGATCCGTCCACCGCGGGTGCTGCCCCTGTGGTGCCTGACAGAAGGGGGCAGTAATGGCGGGTCTTCTCTATGACGAGTTCGTCGTTGGCCATGTGTTTGAGCACGATTGGACGCGTACTGTCACCGAAACCGACAACGTACTGTTCAGCAGCCTGACGATGAATGTGCAGCCCTTGCATCTCGATCACGAGTTTGCGGCGAAGACCGAATTCGGGCGCCCTCTCATCAACAGCCTCTTCACGCTCGGATTGCTGATTGGCATGACAGTCAATGACACGACGCTGGGCACCACCATCGCCAACCTGGGCATGAGCGATGTGCGCTTTCCCAAGCCGGTATTTGCCGGTGACACCTTGCATGTACGCACCACCGTCATTGGCAAGCGCGACAGTCGCGGACGAACCGATGCCGGCATCGTCGAATTCGAGCATGAGGCAATCAATCAGCGCGGGGAACGCGTGGCGATCTGTCGGCGGGCCGCTTTCATGCGCAAGCAGTCGCTCTGAGCGCAGCGGCTCATCTCCCCAATGCCTAGTGCATCCCTTCAGGCCTCGCGGGCTGATTCGTCCGGCTGACCCGTCTCGCAGATACCCTCAAACCGCCGCCGTGGCACTTCCTTCCACGCGATCGATTTCGGCCAACCAGTGCGCTTTTTCCTCAGGTGAGAGGAAACTGCTGGTAAAACCGTTCCGCGCGATGTCGGACATTTCGCCACTGTCCAAGCCCAGTGCCGTGGCGGTTTGTGCGTAGTTCTCCAGCAGGTAGCCGCCAAAGTAGGCTGGGTCATCCGAGTTGATCGTGATTTTGGCGCCTGCGCGCAGGAGTCGGCCCAGATTGTGTGAGGCCAGTTCGGGAAACACCCCCAGTCGGACATTGGAGAGCGGACACACCGTGAGTGGAATCTGCTCGCGGACCAGACGCTCGACCAGTTGTGGATCTTCCTCGCAGCGCACACCGTGATCGATTCGGCAGACCTTCAGTCGGTCGAGTGCATTGGTGATGTAGCTTGCGGGTCCCTCTTCGCCCGCGTGTGCGACGCAAGCCAGACCCTGCGCTCGAGCCCGTTGGAACACGCGCTCGAAGTTCTCTGGCGGGTGGCCCTGCTCCGAGGAATCGAGACCCACACCGACCCACAGATCAGCGTAGGCGGCGCGCAGTGGCAGGGCTGATTCCAGCGTGCTGATCGCATCGGCCTCGGGCAGGTGCCGCAAGAAGCAGAGGATCATCCGGGCACTGATGGTCGGGCGAACCTCTCTGAGGGCAGAGGCGATACCGGCAAATACCGTTTCAATCGACACGCCACGCGCAGTGTGGCTCTGCGGATCGAAGAAGATCTCCACATGGCGGATGTTGTCGGCCCGTGCGTGCTCCAGATAGGCTCGGGTCATGTCGTGGAAGTCGGCTTGGGTCTGCAGGACTGCGGTGCCGGCATAGTACAGATCGAGAAAGGACTGCAGGTCGGCAAACGCGTAGGCGGCTCGCAGCGCTTCCTCACTCGAGTAAGGCAGCGCCACCTGGTTGCGTCGTGCCAATGCAAAGATCAGATCCGGCTCGAGGGTTCCTTCGATATGCAGGTGCAACTCGGCTTTGGGCAGGCGGCGGAGGTAGTTCAGGTCGGGCGTGAAGGGCATGAGGGGTCACCAGTGGGTAGAGGATTTGGCACGATCGTGCCATGGCCGCGAACCCGGGTATTCTGCTACCCTGACGGGTATCGCGTGGCATTGTGCAAGCTCGGCGGCCCTTTTCAGTGCAGTGTGCCATCAGTGCCTGACGCCTCGATCCGGCTCAGCGGGGCCGGGCAGGCTTGGCGTTACGGGCGACCGAATCTTTCTGACGCTCTGGTGATCATCCTGTCATTCTGGTCATGACTACTTCTCTTCAAGGTCGCGGCGCTGCGGCGCCATCGCTTCGCTCGGTCGCCCTGCTCAGGCAGTGTCGTGCCATCGCGCGCGACCGGATGCCGACGTTGATCGGCGATCTGGTTGATCGGGTTGCGGGTGAGCTGGCGTTGTCGATGGCTGCAGAAGTCGCGCCAACTGCGTCGGCGACGCGTGACGTCGGGGCGCTTGTCGCCGAGCGCCTGCGACGGATGCGATCGCCGCTGCTTGCCGCCTTCGCTGAACGCTACGACGCGGTGAGCGCGCTGTTGTCCGTACCTGAGAGGGTGTCCAACCTGCAAGCTGAAGCACAAACTCGGGATGATGGGCCGGGTACGCAGACTGATCGCCTCAAACTGGTTGATGACGAGAGCCTGCAGAAACTCTTGCAAAGGGAGGATCTGGTTCGCATCACCCAGAGCGCACTCCAGCATGACAATGATCGATGGGCAGAGGTCTATTGGGGCATGCGACTGCGTGTCGCCCATATCAGCCACGCGACCGACTTTTCGGAGGATGCCAATCCGTTTCGCATACGGGATGTGGTTGATGCCCTGATTGAATCGATCGCGCGCTTCATTCCCCAGTCTTCCGAGCGGTACCCGGTTATTCGTGCGATGCGAGATTCGCTGGGCAACGCGCTCTTCGAGTGCTACCGCGAAATCAATGAATTTCTGCTCAAGGAGCGGGTCCTGCCCGGCATCGTCAATGCTGTTGGCTACATGGCATCTCACGGCAGGCAGCTTTCGACTCACTTCTCCGGTCTGGAGCAGCGCGAAGCCGAATCGGCTGGTACTGTCCATCTCCTGCTCCAGACTCTGTTGCGACAGGAAGGCAATCCGATGGCGCGCCAGTGGGCTTCGATGCTGGGCAACGCGACCAATCCGGCGGCTATCGCGCAGGACGCAGCATTCGACGCTTCCAAAGGGCCTCGCGCGGGCCGCATCGGCGCTGGTCCTGGCATGCCCGGTAGTGTGGGCTTGGCGGGAAGCATGGGTTCCGGGGCCGGCCTCGTCGGGCAGCAGGGTGAGGCGTTTGACACGGTTCTGAAAGCGGCGATGATGGATTTTCTGGCTCGCGCTGCACGTGGACCCAAGGAAGACCACCAGTTCGTTGCACAGATGCTCTCCGAGCCCAAGCAGTATCTGTTTGATTCGGCGATGGCACTGCCTCCTACACCCGAGCTTGTCAAGGCGCTGGACGAGCGCCAGCGTCAGGCGATTGAAACCGGGGATGCACCTGCGGCCAGTTTCGGCTATGACGAGGCGGTGAAGTCTCAGGCACAGCCGCTCGATGCACTCACTGCCGAGTTTGTGCAGTCGGTTTTCGATCTGGTTCTTCTCGAGGTCGGGATCAGCGCGGGTGCCCGTCTGGAGATCGCTCGCCTGCAGCCGGCTGCCTTGAAGGCCGCCGTGATCGATCGTACTTTCTTTGCTCGTCGGGACCATCCGATGAGACGCTTGCTCGATCGATTGACCCAGGCGGCTCGCGATCCGGGCATCGACAGTGCCGATGGGAGCGAGTTTGTCGACGAGCTTCATGATCTGGTCAGTTCGCTCAACGAGCGCTTTACCGATGATCTGCGCGTCATCGATGAGACGGTGGCCGAGGTTGATGCGCTGGTCGAGCGTCATGCCGGGTCGGCTGACCCGGAGGATGTGATCGACACCCGGGAACTGGAGCGTTCAGAGCGCGAACTCGTATCGAACGCCAGTGCCAGCGCGGAACTCGAACAACGCATTCCCTCGACTGCACCACCGTTCATCCAGGACTTCCTGCGCCGCTGGTGGAAGCGTGCGCTGGTGGAAGCCCAGGTGGAAGAAAAGACTGGCGAGGACTCCTGGGATCACAGGCTTGAAACCGTCGAAAAACTGATCTGGAGCTCGAACCCGGGCCATGCAGAGGAAATCAGCCGCCTGCGGGCGATCCTGCCGCTGCTGGTTCGTACCTTGATTCTGGGCATGCGCGATGCCGGCATGCCCGAGACTCATCGCGATGCCTTTCTTGATGCCTTGATGAACCTGCATCGGCGCATCATCTCTAACTGGCGCGCTGCAGCAGAGGCGGCAGCGGCGGCTGTCGCAGCAGCAGCCTCTGCCGCCGATGTCTCTCCCGGACAAGCGGTTGCGACGGGTGCTGTCTCCGACCCACTGCAAACGCCTGCTGACGACACCTCGTCCGGAGCCGCCGCCCCTGGCACAGCGCTGGCACCGGGTGAAGCATCGTCAGATCGCTATGGCAGGGCTTACTGTGAGCGACTGGCCGATTCTCTGGCCGAGGGCGCCGTTGTTGAATTCATTTCGGCGGATGTCGCAGGCAATGCCATCTGGCAACCGCTGAGGCTGTCCTGGGTCAGCCCGCAGCGCATGATCTTTCTTTTCACGGCAAGGCTGACGCGCGCACGACAGGTCCCTCGCGACGCGCTCGTGGAAGGCCTGGAGACCGGCACTGCGCGTCTGGTCGAAGAGGGCAGTTCTTATCTCGATCGAACGATCGCCGCCGTTGCCGGGACCTGAATCCCCGGACTCGTGCAGCAGATTCAATAAGCGTCAAACGACAAGCAAAGGCGGTAAGCAGACATGGTCTCGATGGCAGATCGGCTGGGTTTCGGCACGCACAACAAGCTGAAATTGGGTCTTTTCGGTGCCAACTGTTCCTCGGGGCGCACGGTCACGACGGTGCCCGAGCGCTGGTCGGCTTCGTGGCCCGAGATGCTCGATCTTGCGCGAGTGGCCGATGAAGCCGGGCTCGAATTTCTCTTGCCCATTGGTCGCTGGAAAGGCTATGGCGGCGATACAGATTATCAGGGTGCAACCTTCGAGACCGTGACCTGGGCCACCGCGCTTCTGGCAACGACGCGTCGCATCTGCGTATTTGGAACCGTGCATGCGCCGCTCATCCATCCGGTCATTGCCGCCAAGGAGTTCGTAACGGCCGACCATGTGGGCGCTGGCAGGTTCGGGCTCAATGTCGTGTGCGGCTGGAACGAGGGCGAATTCGAAATGTTTGGCGTTGAGCAACGCCAGCACGAAGCGCGCTACGACTATGCACGCGAGTGGCTCGATGCGATCAAGGCGATGTGGACACGCGAGGACGCTTTTGACGTCGACGGGCGTTACCTGTCGCTCAAGGGCGTCCGGGCCAATCCCAAGCCGTATGGTGGCTCTCGCCCGATGATCATGAATGCCGGCGCTTCTCCGGTCGGGCAGGCCTTTGCGGTCGACAACTGCGACGCCTTGTTCCGGGCGGTCCGCCTGGCGACACTCGGCGATGCACGCGATCAGGTTGCCGCAGTGAAGGCGCGCGCTGCACTTCAGGGGCGCGACCTCGGGGTCTATACGATCGGGGTGCTTACCTGCCGCAAGACCAGACGTGAGGCGCGCGAATACTATGAGTACTGCACGCTTGAACATGCCGACTGGTCGGCGGTCGATCGCATCATGGCGATGCAGAAGATCGATCCATCGCAGTACACCGCCGAGGAATACCGGCGAATCCGACGTGACTTTGCCAACGGTCTTTCGGGATTCACGCTCATCGGCGACCCGGATGACATTGCCGCAGAACTGGCGCAATTGTCCGAGGCCGGCTTTTCCGGCATCGCGCTCTCGATGGTGAACTACGGTGCCGAACTGCCCTTCTTTCGCGACGAGGTATTGCCGCGCCTTGAACGTCTGGGGCTGCGCGAACCGGTGAAGAACTGAGGCAATCGCAGCCTGCGCAGTCAGACCGGTGTCTGGGGATGCATGTGCTCGAAGGCGGCGGCCAGGCGCGGGTCCATGCGACGTATCGCCTCGTGGCTCACTCGACCGGTGCGGCGCATGTAGGCATAGGCCAGTTCGGTCGGGTTCAGATGCATCAGTTCGCCCATGCCCTCGTACCAGCGAAGGCTGACGTCGGCGGCATCCCATATCTTTTTCATGATCGGCAATCGGTTCTGCTGGAAGTGGACGAGAGCCTCGGCCACGCGAGGCGTTTCGCGCAATGCGTGGGCCAGCGCGACGGCGTCTTCCATCGCCATCCGTGTTCCCGACCCGATCGAGAAGTGTACGGTGCGCAGTGCATCACCCAGCAGCACCACGTTGTCAAAGCTCCAGTGGTCGTTCCAGATAGCCGGAAATCGGCGCCAGGTCGAGTGGTTGGAGATGAGTCGGTGGCCATCGAGTTCCTCGGCAAAAACGGCTTCGCAGTGTGCCATGGTCTGCTCCGCGGACAAGGTGTCGAATCCGGCCCGTTGCCAGGTGTCGGCGTCCACTTCGACGAGAAACGTGCTCATCGTGGGGCTGTAGCGGTAGTGGTGTGCGCAGAAGGTCCCGTCGCCTGTCTGTCGAAAGCTCAGGGTCAGTGAGTCGAAGACCTTGGTAGTGCCGTACCAGATGAACGGATTGCTGCGCCAGTCGGTGGTGGTACCAAGGCGTGCCGCATGGTCTCGCCGCACGAAGGAAAAGGCACCGTCGCTTGCCACGACGAGGTCTGCCGGGCCCAGTGATTCGACCGACGGCGCTTCGGTTTCAAAGCGTATTTCGATGCCTTGCTGCTCGACCCTGCGGTATAGCAGCGTGAGCAGTTCCAGGCGACCAATGGACGCAAAACCATTGCCTGCTATGCCTATCCGTTCGCCGCGATGAACGATCGCCAGATCGGGCCATGTTTCCATGTGCGCAATCAGGTACTGGTACATCGCCTCGTCTTCTGCACGCAGAAATTCCAGTGCACGATCAGAGAACACGACGCCAAAGCCCCAGGTGGCGTCACGACGGTTGCGTTCCACGATGACGATATCGTGTGTGGGATCGGCAGCCTTCATCAGACTGGCAAAGTACAGACCGGCGGGGCCGGCACCGATGATGCGTATCTTCATGCGTCTTGTCCTGGCAATGGGAAGGCGGCGGCCGGAGGCTGCACTTTGATGGAGGCACGGCCGGTGTCGGAGACCCGGACGCGTGGTGTCGTTTCTTCAGCAGCTCTCATCGGTGCTGTACATGATGGGTGTGGTGACGCAGTCCGAAGCCGGCTCCAAGCCCTGCGAGCATCAGGCTGCAGACAAGAAAGACCGGGATCGTACCAAGCGTGTGGACGAATAAAGCCACAGCGCTGGTGCCGATCGACTGCCCGAAGAAGAACACCGCAGCAAAGACGGTCACGGCCACCCCACGCGCCTCAGGTGCCATCTGGGTCGCGCTGAGCTGGAGGGTGTTGTGCATCATGTAGTAGCCGAAGCCGCTGACTGCGCTGGCCAGTGCCGCGGTCCAAACGCTCGGTGCCAGGATCACAAGAGGTAGTGCCCCTGCCATCACGAATCCTGCCAGGCGGGCGGTCTGCGGTTCGCGCAGTCGGCCGATGATGACACCCGAGAGCAGCGCATAGACGATGCCACCTGCTGACAGGGCCATCGCAACCAGGCCTGCCTGGGCGAGAGAGAGACCGTTGCGCTCATGCAGCGTAGCCGGAATGAATGAGAACGCACCGAAGAAGAAACAGGCCTCAACGAAGGACGCGAGCAGAACCGTCCGTGGCCAAGGGCGCTGGAAGAGGCTTGCCATGGTGCGCAGTGACCCGGCGAGCGTCTGCCGCGGCAGATGCGCCGGAGGGACGGACAGCGCATCGCCGCCAAAGCCGATGAGCAGCAGGCAAATGGCGGCAAACCAGATCGAAAGGGCGACGAAAGGCGCATGCCAGTCCAGATACTGGGTGGCTACGCCACCCAGAAAGCTTCCGGCCGCGAGGCCTGATATCTGGCCCATGATGAACCGGGCCATCACGATACGGCGTTTCTCGTAGGCAATGGTGTCCCCGATCCAGGCAAGCGAGAGCGGCACGATGCCTGCGGCCGAGGCGCCCGCAAGCGCGCGTGCGGCTACCAGCAAACTCAGGCTGGGGGCGAGTGCACAGAGCATCGAGGTGACTGCACAGGCCCCGGCGAGAATCGTTGCAATGCGGTATTTGCCGTAGCGCTCGCCAAGGGGGCCATAGAGCAGTTGCAGCAATCCGTAACCTGCGGCAAAAGCGGTGATGACTGACGAGGCCTGCAGGAGATTGACATCGAATACTTCGGCGATGCGTGGCAATTCGGCATCGGTCACGCGAACCGAGGCCGAGCAGCCAAAGCCGGCCAGTGCAAGCAGCAAAAGATTCCTGCTGCTCGCGCTCTCGCCGCCCGCGGACTTGGGGGCGGGTGCTGCTTCGAGGGTCATGCGCCTGCAACACCTTGAACCGCGCTGCGAATGGCTGCAAGGATGGCGGAGGGGCGGGGCGGACATCCGCTCACATGGGCGTCGACCGGTATCACGGCTGATACTCGACCACGACTGGCACCTTCCTCGCCAAAGATGCCGCCGGTGCAGCCGCAGTCACCCACTGCCACCACCAGCGCAGGGGCGGGCATGGCCTGCCAGGTGTCGACCAGTGCCTGGGCCATGTTGTGCGTCACAGGCCCGGTGACCAGCAGCAGATCGGCGTGACGTGGGCTCGCCACGAAGTGAATTCCTTCGCCTTCCATGTTGTAGAACGGGTTGCTCAGTGCGTTGATCTCCAGTTCGCAGCCGTTGCACGAACCTGCGTCCACGACCCGAATGGACAGTGCGCGCCCCAGGGCGGCTCGCAGATCCGCCTGCAGTTGCCGGTCACTCACCTCGGCAGGCGACATCAAGACGGGTTCTGACTCCTCTCGGGCGCTTGACTTCGGGCAGATGCCGATACGTACTGCCTGCCGCAGGATTTGCCACATTACAGATCATGTCCTGCGTAGCTGAGGTTGAACGATTTGTTGATGAGCGGAAAGTCCGGCACGATATTGCCAATGATGGCATGTTCGAGCGCTGGCCAGTTCTGCCATGAGGGGTCATGACTGTGACAACGCACGATCCTGCTGCGATCACCCTTGACTTCGATCTCCAGCCCAACCAGAACCTCGCCTCGCCATCCCTCGACCGCACCGGCGCCGCAATGATGCCCCTGTGGCAAACGCAGTGCCCGGTGATGAGTGCCGGGCGGCAATCGGCTTGCGATGGCCTCGATCAAGCGCAGGGATTCAAGCAATTCGTCAAAGCGGATCGCGACCCGCGCCGCGACATCACCCTGGCTCGACAAACAGAGGTGGACCGACAAGGCAGACCAGGGCTGGCCAGGATGATCATGACGAAGGTCGCGTCCCAGACCACTGGCCCGTCCCGCCAGACCGGTCATGCCGAGTTGTCGCGCCAGGGCCGTCGATATGGTCCCCGTGCCGCGAAAACGGTCCTGCAGGCCTGGGTGCTCATCGTAGATCGCGCGAAGGCGCTGTACTTCTTCGGCCATCGAACGGCATGCTTGGCCGATGCGCGGCACCATCGATGCATCCAGGTCGACGAGGACACCGCCTGGTATCACCTGGTCCATCATCAGACGGTGCGCGTACAGTGCATCGGATTCGCGCAGCCACAGTTCGCGCAGGCGCGAGAAGTGCGCCAGACCAAAGGCAAGCCCGGCGTCGTTGGCAAGGGCGCCCAGATCGCCCAGATGGTTGGCCACCCGCTCCCGCTCCAGCATGAGGGCGCGCAACCATGCGGCGCGCGGTGGCAGTTCGATGCCTGCGGCCGATTCCAGGGCCATGCAGTAGGCCCAGGCATGAGCGACGGTTGAATCCCCCGACACTCGTCCGGCGAGTCGGCCGGCCAGGATGGGATCGAGTTGGGTGTAGCGTGCGTCGATACCTTTGTGCTTGTAGCCCAGTCGTGCTTCGAGACGCAGGACCTTTTCGCCTGATACCGAAAATCGAAAGTGGCCCGGCTCGATGATGCCTGCATGAACTGGACCTACGGCAATCTCGTGCACGCCCGCGCCTGATACCCGCACGAAGGGGTAGTCGGTTGCGGGGCTGCGGGCGTCCGCATCGCGGGCATGAACCAGCCACGGGCGCACGTCGTCGGCACCGATTGCTCGCAGACCACCGAGGTCGAAGATCGCTCTTTGCATGCGTCCGGCAAAGAAGAACGCTCGACTCAAGTCAGGGTATTGGCGGCTCTGCGGGTCCAGCGGCAGATCGACCCACAGCAAGCCGTCGGCCAATCCGTAGACGGCGCTCGCGAGAGGTCGCCCATCTGCATCGCTTGCGCCCCACAGTGCGATCAGGCGTGATGGCGATTCAGGCCTGTTGCCTGCATCGGACGATATCGCGGCGGCGGCCATGCTCCATTGGGCCTGAGTGGCCGTCAGATGATAGGTCGCCAGTTCGCCCCCCATTGGGCGCGCTGATGGAAAAGCCTGCCGGATGAGGAGGGCAGGGGGTGAGGCGCTCGTTCGATCGTGGGTGGGGGCCCCGCCCTGCATGGGCCGCGAGTCGCCGGTGGAGGGTTCCATCTTCGCTATCCTTGCTCAGCCAGCAATGACCGCTGAGGCTTGCTGCAGCCATCGCTGGAGGGTGACCGGCATCACCAGACCGAGACACAGCGCAAGGGCAAGGTGCAGCAGGGCGGGGATTGCAGTTGCCGCGGTTCGCAGGGGTTCGGACGCTGCCACAGCGGCTTGCACACGATTGCCAAAGATCATGTCGCGCACTCGAAGCAGCACGCTGGCAAAGGCCAGAATCAGGGCCATGATGAGCAGGGCCGCCGCCCAGGGAAGCTTCTGGATCATGATCGAGATCGTCATGAACTCACTTGGAAAAAGACTGAATGGCGGGAGGCCCAGAATGGCGAGTGTGCCCAGCAGCAGACTCCAGGCAAGCACCGGTCGCGCAGACATGAGCCCGCGTATGCCAGCCATTTGCCCGGTGCCTGCCCACTGTATTGCCTGGGCCGCGCTGAAGTAGAGGCCGGACTTCACCAGTGCATGCCCGAGCAAGTGCAGCAGTCCGGCAAAGGTGGCTGCAGCACCGCCAAGGCCGAAGGCAATGCTCAGCATCCCCATGTGCTCGATCGAGGACCAGGCGAGAAGCTTGCGCAGATCGCGCTGTCGGCCCAGCAGGCAGGCGGCCAAGACGACTCCCAGCAGGCCGAATCCGATCATCAAATGGCCCGCAACGGGTGTCTGCAAGGCGCCGTCCGCGAGCACTTTGCAGCGCAAGAGGGCGTAGAGGGCGACGTTGAGCAGAAGGCCCGATAGCACTGCCGTGACGGGTGTGGGCCCTTCGGCATGTGCATCGGGCAGCCAGCCATGCAGGGGCACAAGTCCCATCTTGGTGCCGTAGCCCACAAAGAGCAGGGCAAATGCCAGTGTGATGATCTGTGGATCGAGTCGGGTCCGTATCGCTGCCAGGTGGGTCCACAGCAGCGCACCCTCATCGGGCCCGATCACCCGCTCGGCTGCCATGTAGAGGAGCACTGTTCCGAAAAGTGCCTGCAGGATGCCAACACCGCAGAGAATGAAGTATTTCCAGGCGGCGGCCAGCGCGGCCTGGCTGCGATCAAGACTCACCACGAGTATGGTCGCGAGGGTCGCCGCCTCCATCGCCACCCACATGATGCCCAGACTGTTGGCGCTGAGTGCCAGACACAGTGCAAAGGCGATCAGCTGAAACAGGGCGTGGTAGATGCGCTGCTGTCCCACTGAAAAACGCCCTCGGGCGACTTCGATACGCAGGTAGTCGGCCGAATGAACCGCGGTCGTCAGTGTCACGAACGTGGTCACCAGCAGCATGAGCGCGCTCAGCGCATCGACATGAAATGTCTCGCCCGCTGCAAGGATCGGCTCCGAATCGAAGACTTCGAGTGCCAGGGCCAGCGCGGCGCCGGCGGCACACGCGCTTGCCGCGATATTGAGCACTCGCGCGTGTGGCCGCTCGCCCAGGATCGCGAGCGCCAGCGCGCCCACGAGCGGAGCAATCAGCAGGGTGGCCAGCGCGTTCATGGTGTCTGCGTCCTGGCCTTGCGCGGTTTGGGCGTCTCTGGCCCGGATCGCTCCAGCCGCGCTGTTGGCGACGCCGGGCCGCCTGCCTCCAGGCTGTCGGCCGCGTCCTGCAGATGAAACAGGAATACCCCGAGAATCAGGACGCCGATCAGGACGTCGACTGCGATCCCCAGTTCGACCACCATCGGCATGCCATGGGTCACTGCGGTGGCGGCGAGGAATACGCCGTTTTCCATGGCGAGGAAGGCAATGACCTGCGAAATGGCCCGTGACCGGCTGATCATCATCAGAAATCCAACCAGAATCCCGGCCAATGCGATGCCCAGTGTTCCGCTGGCGATCGCGGTGGATAACTGTGCGATAGGTCGGGCAACGTCGAAAGCAAAGATCACCAGGAGCAGACCGAGGAGCAAGGTTGCCGGCAGTTTGACCAAGGTGTCATGGGAGGTCTCCAGCCGCAGGCGGCGCACCAGTCTGTAGAGCAGGATCGGAATCAGCAGCACCTTCAGCACCATCGTGAGCGCTGCGGACAGATACAGATGGCGCTGCCCGGTCAGCCACCCGACCAGACTCGTCACGATCACCAGCACGAGGCTCTGCAACGCATAGAAGTCGATGAGGGCGGTGAGCCTGCGCTGGATCAGTAGCCCGAAAGCCAGCAGCAGGCTGACGGCTGCCAACAGGTCGATCAGTTGCAGACCCACTGTGCTCAGGTCGTTCATGAACCCAGCAGTATGTGAACAAGCACGCCGATCACTGCCAGCACGAAGGCGATGGCAAGGTATTCGGGCACGCGAAATATCCGCATCTTTGCGCTCACGGATTCAGCCACTGCGAGCACTGCTCCACCCAGGGCGAGCTTGGCGACCAATATCGGCAGTGCAAAAAGCAGCGCCAGCGGGGAATCATTGGCAGCGAGTCCCCAAGGGAAGAAGAGCGCGATGCCAATGCACGAGTAGGCAAACAGCTTGAGACTTGCTGCCCACTCGATCAGCGCGAGGTGCGGGCCCGAGTACTCGAGGATCAGCGCTTCGTGGATCATGGTGAGCTCAAGATGCGTGGTCGGATTGTCGACCGGAATGCGGCCGTTTTCGGCCACAGACACCATCGTGAAGGCGACGCCGGCGAAGGCAAGGCTGGGCAGAATGGCCAGTTCGCGGTGTGCAAGCACATCAACCATCGAGGCCAGCGCGGTCGAGTGGGCGCCCAGCGCGGCAGTGAAAAGCACCATCAGTAGCGCGGGTTCCGCCAGAAAGCCCACCAGCATGTCGCGGCGCGCGCCCAGGCTCCCGAAAGCGGTCCCGATATCCATGGCTGCCAGTGACAGCAGGACTCGGGCGAGAGCGAGTACACCGACCAGTGCGACTGCGTCGGCGACGACCGACAGGGGGAGGTCGGTCGACAGGGTCGGGATGATGGCGCATGCGGTCACCATGCAGGCAAAGACGAGAAAGGGCACGGCACTGAAAAGGGGTGATGCGCCTTGCGCGAGCACGACTTCGCGCAGGAACAGTTTGTGCAGCACGAGCCAGGGTTGCCACAGAGGCGGGGCAGATCGGCTCTGCAACCAGGCACGGCATTGCGCCACCCAGCCACTGAGGATGGGTGCCAGTGCCAGCGCGGCAAGGATCGCGAGCATTTGACCGGCGAGTCCGCTCGCCATCAGAGGACTGCCCAGGCGACGATGGTCAGCATGGCCATGAAACTGAGCAGCAAGCAGGCGCTTGTGCGTACCGGTTGCAGGCGTTCGAGCGTCTGGCTCAAACGCCCGACAGTGCGTGCGATCGGCAGATAACCGCCCCGCCAGATGCGATCCTCTACGCTCACCCGATAATGGGGCGAGCGGTCAAAGGGCGAGGGCAGACTGCGCCGGATGCCGAACATCGACTCGAATATCTGCCGGATCGGCTGCCCGAAGCCTTCTGCCGAATCCTGCATGCGTGCGCTGGTGAACCCGTAGCCGCAGTTCCAGGGCGCAGAGCGCCGCAGGCCTCGCCGCATGAGGCGCCGCAGGATCAGCCAGGTCAGCACGCATGCCGCGGCGATGCCCAGGAGCAGGACGAGCGGTGCATAGCTCGATTGCTCGATATCCACCGGAATCAGCAGCCAGCCTTTGGCACCGATCTGCGATCCGAGGCTCGATCCGGCCAGTTGATGTACTGCCGGATCCATTAGCTGGATCAGGGTGCCGGGTACGAGTCCTGCCATCAGGCAGCCAGATGCAAGCCAGATGAGGCCAGCGCGTTCCCAGTGCCCTGCCTCATGACAGGGTCGTGTCGGATTGTCGCGCATCTGGCCGAGAAAAGTGATGCCGAAGAACTTCACCATGGTGTACCCAGCCAGTGCGCTGGCAAGCACGACGATGGCTGCTGCCACCGGAAGGAGCAGGTTGAGAAAAGGGTCTGGCAAGCCCGGGTTGAACAGCAGGCTCTGCAGTAGCAGCCACTCGGCGACGAAGCCTGCCGAAGGCGGGAGGGCGGCACTTGCGAGCGCACCGACCAGGGTGAGCCAGGCGACCCAGGGCATTGCCCTGATCAATCCGCCCAGTCGACCCAGATTGCGCTCGCCGGTGGCATGGAGCACGGCGCCTGTGCTCAGAAAAAGCAGGCTCTTGAACAGCGCATGGGCCAGCGCATGACAGAACGCCGCCGTCAGGGCAAGGGCGGCCATGGGCTGCATGCCATGTGAGGAGAAGAGGACAGCCAGCCCCAAGCCACTGAAAATGAGACCCATGTTCTCGATCGAAGACCAGGCGAGCAATCTCTTCATGTCCGTCTGAATGGCCGCAAAGAGCACCCCCGCCAGGGCGCTGACCAGGCCAAGAGCGAGCATCAGGGCGCCCCACCACCAGAGTTGGACCTGGAGCAGGTCGTAGGTGAGGCGCAGCAAGCCGTAGGCAGCCGTCTTCAACATCACTGCGCTCATCAGTGCCGATGCGGGCGATGGCGCTGCAGGGTGTGCCTCTGGCAGCCAGGCATGGAGTGGCAGCAGGCCTGCCTTGGCTCCGAAGCCGATCAGGCCGAGAAGAAAGACGATGGATGAGCGCTCTGGGAGAGGGGCGTTTGCCCGCATCGCCCCGAATGATGGATCGGGGGTGCCGGCCTGCAGCAGGATCAGTGAGGCGAGAATGGCGAGGGCACCGGCGTGTGCGATCAGCAAGTACAGATAACCGGCCCGACGAGTTGCCCGTTTCTGGTGGTCGGTCATGACCAGGAGAAACGAGGCAATCGACATCAGTTCCCAGGCAAGCAGGAAGGTCACCGTGTCATCGGCCAGAAGCACCGCCAGCATGCTGGCAAGAAACAGGTGGTATTGCGCGCAGATACGCCGCCCGCTGGGCGCATCGCCCGTGCTGAAATAGCCGGTGGCAAAGAGCGAAACCCCTGTGGCGCTCAGGCCAAGCAGTGCGACAAACAGGGCAGAAAGCGCATCAAGGCGAAAGTGCATGACGAAACCCGCCATGCCATGAGTGAACGAGAAGGTGTGGGGTGCCAGGGGAGGCGCAACCAGGGCGAGAAGGGCGAGAAAGGCCACCCCGGCAGCCAGCAGCGCCCCGATCGGGTAGACCCAGCGTGCCGCATGTCCTGGCGAGCGTTGCAGTCCTCCGATCAGTCCGAGACAGATCCAACCGAGTGCCGCAAGCAACATGGCTTCAAGCAGGGGCCAGCGTGCGAGTGCGGCGAGCGGGATTGCGTCCATCGTGGGGAAATCCCCGGTTTTCCTTGCAGCCAATCGACCAGTTGCACGCCGATTATACAGTCCTCAGATGCCGAGAAAGGTCTCGCGGATGTGCGGCTGTGCACGAAGTTGATCCGTGTCGGCCTCGAAGACAGTACTCCCCTTGACGAGAATGTGTACGCGGTCGGCTATCGTCGACAGCGCAGCGAAGTTCTTGTCGATGAGCACGGTGGCAATTCCACTGGCCCGAATCGAGGCGACGATGCGCCAGATCTCGCGCGATATCAGGGGCGCCAGGCCCTCGGTAGCCTCATCAAGGATAAGCAGGTCGGGGTTGGTCATGAGTGCGCGGCCAATGGTGAGCATCTGCTGTTCGCCTCCTGACAGTTGCCCGCCGCCGTGCGCAAGGCGCTCGGCCAGGCGAGGAAAGCTCGTCAGCACACGGTCGAGGGTCCAGTCGCGCTGCCCGCGTGTTCCTGCGCGGGCGGCCATGACGAGATTCTCGCGCACGGTCAGATTCGGAAATATGCCGCGCCCCTCGGGTACGTAGGCAATGCCCGAGCGCGCGATCAGGTGGGGTGCGGTATGCGTCATGTCCTGCCCCTTCACCAGCACCTGCCCGGTGCTTGCACGCACCAGGCCGAGCATCGTGCGGATGAGCGTACTCTTGCCCATGCCGTTGCGGCCCATCAGCGCCACAGTCTCGCCAGCCCGAATCGCGAAGTTGATGCCGTGCAGTACGTGGCTTGCGCCGTAGTGCGCATGCAGGTTACGGGCTTCGAGGAGCGGCACAGCCGTCGAAGCCAATGCGGCCGGATCATGCATGCATGTTCTCGTCGCCGCCGAGGTAGGCCGCCTGCACGGCAGCGCTTGATCGGATGAATGCCGGTGGCCCGCTCTCCAGCACGGTTCCGTTGACCATCACTGTGAGCGTGTCTGCGAGCGAGAACACCGCGTCCATGTCATGCTCGACCAGCAGGATTGCATGCGATTCGCGCAACCTGGCAAGCAGTTGCACGATGGCCGAGGATTCCTCGGCGCCCATCCCTGCGAGCGGTTCGTCGAGAAGCAGCACCCGGGGCGCCGTGGCCAGTGCCATGGCAATTTCCACCTGGCGTTGTTCGCCATGCGACAGGGTTGCCACGACTCTGTCGGATCGTGCCCCGAGCCCGGCTGCGTCGATCGCCAACTGCGCGCGCTCGTTGATGGTCGCCTCATGGAGCACGGGGCGAAAGAATCGAAGCGATGAACCTGCGCGTGACTGTGCAGCCAGTCGAGCATTCTCGAACACGGTGAGGGGCAGGAACACATTGGTCTTCTGATAACTGCGCCCGAGGCCACGCAGCGAACGCTGGGGCGGGGTGCAATGGGTGATCGCATCGCCCTCGAGGTGGATGTGGCCGGCACTGGGGAAGAGATCGCCCGAAAGGAGATTCATCAAGGTGGATTTGCCGGCACCGTTGGGGCCGATCACCGCGTGTATCGTGCCCATCATCAATTCGATACTGACGTCGTTGACCGCTGTGAGTCCGCCAAAGTGCCGCGTGAGGCCCTGTGTGGCGAGGACCGGTGCTCTGTCCTTGCCAAGGATCGTTGCGCCTTTCATGGTTTCGCCACCGGATCGTCGGCATCCAGGGCGGGAGTCTGGTGATGCAATCGTCGCCACAGGGCTGACCAGGCCCCCAGCAGGCCCGAAGGCAGCAGAAGGGCAGTCAGTACGATGAAGGCCCCCATCCAGAGTTGCCAGTGCTTGCCCAAGTCGATGGAGCCGGCAACGGGCAGGCTCTGAAAGCCCAGTTCGAGCAGCATCCAGGCGCTGGCGCCCAGCACCGGACCGATCAGCGTTCCCATGCCACCCAGGATGACCATCATCATCACTGCGGCCGACTGGTGCCAACCCATGAATTCGGGATTCACGACCCCGAACTGCAGCGCCGACAGATAGCCGGCTATGCCTGCGAGTGCGGCGGCGATGGTGAAACACGCCAGCTTGTAGCGGAAGGTTTCGAACCCCAGGGAGCGCATGCGATGCTCGTTAACCCGAATGCCCACCAGCACGTGACCGAAGCGTGAGCGCAGCAGGATGCGCAGAAACATCCAGACGAGTGCGAACAGGACGAGCACCAGCAGGTAGACCTGGTCGTAGCGCTCGAGATCGAAGGGTTTCCAGCCCAGTATCGTCGTATCGGGACGCACATCGATGTAGATTCCATCGTTGCCACCGGCAATGCGCGTGTCGTGAAAGAGAAAGAAGAGCATCTGCGCAAAGGCGAGCGTGACCATGATGAAGTAGATGCCGTGGGTACGCACCACGAAGAATCCGATCGCCAGACCCGCAGCGGCGGCCCCGAGGACTGCGAGTGGGAAACTCGTCCAGAACCAGGCCGCCTGGTAGGCAGGCGTGAGCATCGCCAGAGAATAGGCCGCAACGCCATAGAAGGCAGCGTGTCCAAAGGAAACCAGACCTGTGTAGCCCAGCAGCAGGTCCAGGCTCATCGCGAGAATGCCCATGATCAGGATGCGCGCCACGAATTGGACGTAGTACTTCTCCGCAAACCATGGCAGGCAGGCCAGGGCAAGCAACAGCGCAATTTGCAGCATCACGCGCGCTGCGGTGCGGCCCGGTGCCGAATGCGAGGGGGGCATGGTCCCGATCATCCGCGTTTGCCGAATAGACCTTCCGGACGCCACAGCAGGATGGCGGCCATCAGCAGGTAGACGCTCATCGAGGCGAGTTCAGGCAGCAGATGCACCCCGGCCACTTCCACGTGCAGCACCTTGCCGAAGGTATCCACCAGTCCGATGAGGAGGGATGCAATCAGGGCTCCTTTCACCGAGCCCATGCCGCCGATCACGACCACGACGAAGCAGACAATCAGCACCTGGTTGCCCATGCCGGGAAACACCGACGAGACCGGCGCGGCGATCATGCCGGCCAGCGCGGCAAGCGTGACCCCGAGCGCAAATACCAGTCGGTATAGCATCGTCACATCGATACCCAGAGACTGCACCATCTCGCGGTTCACGCTGCCTGCGCGTATGGTCATGCCGATCCGTGTTTTCTGGATCAACCCGTACATCGAGGCGGCGACCAGCAGACACAGCCCCGAAATCGCCAGCCGATAGACCGGATAGGACAGGGTGTCGGTGAGGCGTATCGAGGCATCGAGGGCGGCCGGTATGCTGACCCCTCGCACATCATCACCCCAGAGGATGCTGCGAATCTCCTCGAACATCAGGATGAGTCCGTAGGTCAGCAATACCTGATAGAGCAGGTCGCGGGTGTAGAGATAGCGGATCACCAGCCATTCGAGCGTCAGCGCCAGCAGCACGGTGATCGGTACGGCAAGGAGCAGGGCAAGCCAGAAGTTTCCGAACGACTGCGTGAGCGACCAGGCAAGATAGGCCCCGAGCATGTAGAAACTGCCGTGGGCAACATTGATGATGCCCATGATGCCGAACACGAGCGTGAGCCCGCTCGAAATCAGAAAGAGCAGCAGACCGTACTGGACGCTGTTCAGCAGCTGGATGAGAAAGGTGGCAAGTTCCATCGATCGATACCGCGTCGCCGCATCGATGGTCGATGCGGCGCGATGTCATGTTCGGATCAGCGCGAGGCTTGCTACTTGCCCATCCGGCAGGCGGCAATCATCGTCGGGTCGTCATCGAGCGCCTTCACCGCGACGGAAACCACGCGATTCTCGTTGCCGATGACCTTGCGCAGGTAGTGATCCTGGATCGGGTTGTGCGCAGGTGACATCTTCCATTGGCCGCGCGGGCTGTCGATTGTTGCCCCTTCCATTGCAGCGTACAGCTCCTTGCGGCGATTGATATCACCACCGGCTGCCTTCATGCCGATGGCAAGCAGCGAGGCGCTGTCGTAGCCTGCCACCGCGTAGCCATCGGGCTGCAGCTTGAAGGTCTTGGCATAGGCCAGTCGAAACGCATTGTTCCTGGGCGTATCGATTCCGTCGCCATAGTGAAGGGTCGTCTCGACGCCTTCGGCTGCACCACTGGTTGCCTCGAGGATGCCATCGGTGAGGAAGCCCGGTCCGACCAGTGGAATGGTTCTGCGCAGGCCCGCCTGATCGTAATCCTTGAGGAACTTGGCAGCGCCCGCGCCCGCGAAGAAGGCGTACGTGGCATCGGGTCGCGCGGCGCCGATTTCGGTGAGCAAGGCCTGAAATTCGACGGTGGGGAAGGGCAGCCAGAGCTCGCGGGTGATCTGTCCGCCGCCGCGGGTGAATCCATCCTTGAAACCCTTGACCGCCTCTTCGCCGGCTGCATAACGCCACGCGATCGTTGCCACACTCTTCACTTTGCCGCGTCGTGCCATCTCGACCCCCATGGCATAGCCGGACTGCCAGTTCGAGAAGGAAGTGCGGAAGATGTTCGGGGAGCACAGGGGGCCTGCAACCGGCGCAAATCCGGCGTTCGGAATGATCTGCAGCGTGCCTGATTCGCGCGTCACGCGAACCATTGCCGCTGCCACACCCGAGTGCACCGTCCCCAAAACCACATCGACCTTGTCTCGGCTCACCAGTCGGTTGATGTTCTCGGTGGCTTTGGCTGGATCGGATTCATCGTCGACCTTGACGATCTCAACCTCGCGTCCGCCCAGTTTGCCGCCCTGCTCTTGCAGACCAAGGCGGAATCCGTTCTCGATCGCCACGCCCAGTGGCGCGAAAGTACCGGTGTAGGGCAGCATCATGCCGATCTTCAGTTTCGGCTGCTGTGCGAGGACCGGGGCAGCGTTGATGAATCCGAGCAGAGACAGCGCTGCTGCGGCTGCGAGGGCGCGGCGAACGGGCGGGCGATCGTGGGTAATGGGGGACATGGCGGTCGGTCATCCATAAAAGAGCGGGCTCAGTGGGCGGATCATAAGGCAATCGCTACAGATTGTTATCATGTGCTGACGGCGCACTGTTCAACGGCTGACTTCCGGTTGCGTCGGCCGGGTGTCGGGGCAATCCAGATGTTTACGGGCGATCCAGCGGGTATTCGACAGGTGCATGCGAATCCGCTGCGAGCACTGCCGGTGAGGCCACGCTGCCTTTGGCGGCGAGCCCTCGCCGCGACCTTGGCGGGTCTGTCGTTGGGCGCGACGGTTGCTTTCGCTGCCTGGCCTGAGCGTCCCGTCCATCTGGTGGTGCCTTATTCGCCGGGTGGTCCCAATGACATCCTCGCGCGCGTGCTCGCCGAACGACTGGCGCCCGCACTGGGGCAGCCGGTCGTGGTTGAAAATCGCGCCGGTGCCTCAGGCAATATCGCGATGGAACAGGTCGCACGCTCACGCGCTGACGGCTACACCCTGGTTCTGCCGGCGATGGCCTATGTCGTCAATCCCTGGCTTTTCGCGACGGTTCCGTATCGGCTGGAGGACTTTGTCCCCATTGCACTGGTGGCGCGTGGGCCGCTCGTCCTGGTGGTGGGCACAGGCAGCACCGACAAGACGCTCTCGGGGCTCATCGATCACGCGCGCAGCCGGCCCGGTACGCTGCGCTATGGCAGCGGTGGGAACGGCTCATCGCCGCATCTGGCGGCGGAACTCTTCCGTTTCGAGTCACGCATCGACATCGCGCACATTCCCTACAAGGGGACCAACGATGTGCTGCCCGATCTCATGAACGGCTCGATCGAGATGGCGATATTGAGCCCACTGGTGGTCGAACAGCAGGTGAGAGCCGGCCGTCTGCGTGCCCTGGGGGTGACCTCGGCGCGACGCTTGTCCTCGTGGCCCGATGTGCCTGCAATCGCCGAGGCAGTGCCGGGCTATCGCATGGAAGGGTGGTACGCGCTGCTCGCGCCGGCTGGCACGCCGCCCGACATCCTCGAGCGGCTCTCGCATGAATCCACTGCCGCACTGTCCACGAGCGAGGTCAAGTTGCGCCTGGCCTCTCAAGGCATGCAGGCGGCAAGCGAGAGCGCTGCGCAGGCTGCCGATTTTCTGCGTGCCGAATCTGCCCGCTGGCAGAAGGTCTTGCGTGCCGCGGGCATCGTTCCTCAGTGAGGCCGCGCCGACTCAGCCCGGCAGATAAGGCGTATTGACCCTATCGGCCGGGGCGAGTGCGTATTCCCACGTCTTGCGCTCGGGAACGGCACGCAGCAGATGGGTCTGGATATGGCCATCACCGCTGGGTCGCATGCGGATTGCGTTGACGCCACGCCAGTCTTTCAACTGACTGATACCGTCCTTGATGGCCTCGCGGGCTGCATTGACCTCAGTGTTGCCGTCGATCTTCTTTTGTCTGAGTATGTCTGCCACCAGCATCAGCGAGTCGTAGGTAAGGCTCGTGTTGCAGATGTTGATCGGTTTGGACAAGCGTGTCGTCTCGCCGGCAAAGACGTGATACCGCTCATCGAACTGGTCGTGCGCAGGGTTGCCCTGGTTGCGTTCGCTGGTGGCATAACCCAGGGTGTAGAGCCGCGCACCCGCGGTGCCCACTGCGTTGATGAACGCATTGCCGGCCCAGACCAGTGCGTTCACCAGGATCGGCTTGTCGAAGCGCTGGGTCTCGAGTTCCTTGACGAATCCGAGCGTTGTGGGCCCAAGTGAACTCACCAGCAGTGCGTCGGCGTTGGCACTGCGCACCTTGATGGCCATGGGGGAGTAGTCGGTGGTGCGGGTCTGATACGACACGCGATCGACGACTTCCATGCCCAGTCGGGCGGCTGCCTTGGCATACTCCTCGATCCCCGCTGCGCCCGATGCTTCCTGTACGTCGCCTGCGATCACCACGCGCCGGACTTGCGGAAAAGCCTTGCGAAATTCGGCGAGGCCCTCGGGAATCATGCTGTCATCGGGCGGATGCAGTCGCAGGGCATAAGGACGTTTGCTGATGCCCGGTTTGAGCGAGTTGGAGTTGATGGCGGGACAACGCATCGCATTGGCGATCGGCGCCGTATTTTCCCAGGACGTACCGCTGATGGGGCCCAGCACGCAGACCACGCCGTCATTCACATGCTTGCGAAACAGCAATACCGATTGCTGCGCGTTGAACTGGTCGTCCTCGACCTTGAGTTCGACCCGGCTGCCGTTGATGCCGCCAGCCGCGTTGATGTCATTGACCGCCATGGTCAGGGCGGCGTTGTAGAGGGCGCCATAATCAGCAGCGAAACCGGTCATTGGCTGGATGGCGCCGATGCGGATCGGTGGTTTCGTCTGGGCGAGTGCTTCGGGAACGGCGCCGGACAGCGCAAGCGCTGCGCCGGCAGACAGGAAGTCGCGTCTGTTCTGCATGGTGTCTCCTGCGTGCCGTGCGGGTTGCCCGGCGTTTTTATGTCGGCCCGGTCTCCCGTGCCGTCTTCGTTCGACCCTGGAAGCCACCGCGAAGGAGGTCTTCCTTTCAGGTCGAACCCAGGTAGTAGCGTAGCATGGCTGGATCAGCCAGCATCGAGGAGCCGCTGCCCTCAGCGACGATCGAGCCTTGACGCAGGACGTAGGCGCGGTCGGCGATCCCCAGCGCCTGACGAACATTCTGTTCGACCAGCAGGATGGTGACGCCGGCAGCACGAAAAGCCCGCAGCACAGAGAAGACTTCGCTCACCATCACCGGTGACAGGCCGAGCGAGGGCTCGTCGACCAGCAGCACCCGTGGCGGGCAGATGATCGCTCGGGCCAGTGCCAGCATCTGCTGTTCGCCCCCCGACATGCTGCCCGCGCGCTGGTTCAGGCGCTCCTGCAGTCGCGGGAATCGCTCGAAGACCGGCAGGCATGCCTGGGCAAAAGTCGAATTGCCCGGGCGCATTGCCCAGGCCAGTTGCAGGTTCTCGGCAACGCTCAGACGGGCAATGATGCCACGCCCTTCGGGCACCTGCAGCAGACCAGCGCGGGCAAGCTGGTCGGCACGTTGGCCGCGAGTTGGCTGACCCGCAAATCGAACTTCGCCGGCAGCGTGCGGCAGTACATTGGAGATCGCGCGCAGCAAGGTGGTCTTGCCAGCGCCATTGGCACCGACCACCACGACGGTCTCGCCCGCAGCGACCGCGAGTGAACAGCCGCGCAGTGCACGAATCGGTCCGTAGCTCACCTCGAGCGCATCGATTTCGAGTATGGGCTCAGGCATCGTCGCGTCCAAGGTAGGCTTCAATCACCTGGGGGTCTGCAAACACATCGGCTGCACTGCCCTGGGCGATGCGGCGCCCATAGTTCATCGCTACCAGGCGGGTCGAGAGTGTCCGGATGAGGTCGATGTCATGTTCGACCACGACCACGCCTTCGACCAGTTCGCCGATGCCCCTGATGTCGCCGATCAAGGCCTCGGTTTCCTCTTCGTTCATGCCGGCGGCCGGTTCGTCGAGAAAAAGGAGGCGAGGGCAGGTTGCCAGTGCTCGAGCGATCTCCAGACGTCGCGCTTCGCCATAGGCGAGGCTCCCGGCGAGGTCGTCTGCCTTGGCCGCAAGTCGCATGCGCTCGAGGATGGCCATTGATTGGTCACGGATGGTGCCGGGCGATCGCGCAAGCAGCGATCGCAGCGGATGCCGGACCCAGTCACGGGCTACGGCCGCCACATTCTCAAGCACGCTCATGCGACGAAAGAGCCGGATATTCTGAAATGTTCGGGCAATGCCCATGCGGCCGATGCGGTGCACTGGCAGGCCGGTGATGTTTTCTCCGCGCAACAGCACCTGTCCGTCGTTTGGCGCATAAAAGCCGGTGACGCAATTGATGAGAGCGGTCTTGCCAGCCCCGTTGGGTCCGATGATCCCCAGAATCTCGCCTTGTTCGACTTCAAAGGACAGGTTGTCGAGCGCCTGCAAGCCGCCAAAGCGCTTGACCAGCGAGCGGACCTCCAGCAGCGGGGCCGTGGTCATCGCTGCCGCCCACGCAGCGTGAGGCTTCGCCAGGGCAGCAGGCCGTCGGGTCTGACCAGCAGCATGATCACGATGACTGTCCCGAAGACCAGGGGCCGCCAGCTGGCAAGCCCCCGGATGAGTTCGGGCAACAGGGTCAGCGCAACCGCGCCGAGCATGGGTCCCCAGAGGTTATTGACGCCGCCAAATACGGCATACAGAACGACATACACCGATACCAGCACACCGAAGTGCTCGGGGCGAATGAAAGCCATGTAATGGGCAAACAGGCCGCCTGCCAGCGCGGCCAGCGCGGCACCGGCGCCGAAGCAGAGGATCTTCAGGTAGAGCGCATTGATGCCGAGCGCAGCGGCCACCTGTTCGTCTTCACGAATGGCGTCGAGCATGCGCTGAAGATGGGATCGCGACAGGAACCACAGGCCAGCGCCAACCAGTGCGACCAGCCCGTAGACATGCCACAGGGTTGCCCCCGACATTCCCCCAAGCCCACCCACGCCACCGACATAGTCGAGATTCTCGAGGAGCACCTGGACACAGAAGGTGATGCCGGTGGTGACCATGATCAGATAGACCCCGCGAGTGCGCAGTGCGGGCGCAGCAAGGACTGCCCCGGCCAGGCCGGTGCCGATGGCTGCCAGCGCCAGCGCTGGAATGAGTGGCAGGCCGAACTTCACCGTCAGAACCCCGGCCGCGTAGGCTCCCATCGCCATGAAGGCGCCGTTGGCAAACGACAGGGAACCCGAGAGCAGGATGATGTAGACGCTCCAGGCGAGAAGAATGTTGATGCCCGCGAAGAAGAGATGGTCCTGGATCATGCGCGTCGCTCGCTCGAGGTCGAGAAGAGTCCACCGGGACGGACCAGCAGCACCAGTATCATCAATATCCACACAACGATTTCGCCCAGCTTGCCGAAGCCGAATTGGACCGCCAGCGCTTCCACCACGCCGACCAGGATGCCACCGAGCATCGCGCCGCGCAGGTCGCCCATGCCACCGATGGCCATGATGGCCAGTGCCTTGATCCCGAAGGTGAAGCCGATGTCAGATGCTGCATAACCGGTACGCATGGCGAGCATGACGCCTGCGATGCCGGCCAGTGCCGAGGCGATCACGAAAGTCTGCTGCGTAACAAGACGCACATGAATGCCGAGGAGGGACGCTGCAAGGGGCGATTCGGCTACCGCCCGGATGTTGCGACCGACGCGGGTGTGATTGACCAGGACGTGAAGACCGGCCATCAGCAGCACTGCAATGGCAAGGATGGCCAACTTGATCTGGGCAATCTCGATACCTGCGACTGAAAGCGTGGCGGTGCGCACGGCGAGAGGCAACTCCAGCGGCACCGGCTCCGAGCCGTAGTACTTCTGCACCAGATCGATGAAGATGAGGCCGAGCGCGAGGGACGACAGCGCGGCAGTGACTTGCGCATCGGCGCTGCGGAACTTGCGAAAGCTCAGCAGTTCGACCACTAGACCCAGTGCGCCGCAGATGAGCAGTGCGCAAGGAAATGCCACCCACAGTGGCGCTCCCAGCGCGCTTGCGGCGACAGCGACAAAGCCCCCGAGCATGAAGGTTTCGCCATGGGCGAAATTCAGTTTGTCGAGGACGCCAAAGACGAGCGTGTAGCCGATGGCAACCAGCGCGTACATGCTGCCCAGCACGATGCCGTTGATGATCTGTTCGGCCAGCATGGCCGCAATGTCTCCCGAGTGCCCTGTGCTGTGCCAGGAGCAGGCTGACTTCTCTGCTTGCTGGATGGCACAGCCCTTTTGAAGTCGTAGTGTGCCATAGCACTTGGCTCTGGCGACTGACGGCGCGCGCCGTATGCAGCAAGGTCGCACCGGCGCGCCATCGTCTTTGGTCGGCATGCCGCGGGCTTCGGGACGCAACTGCGGTTGCGCCTGCCTTGTCGCTGGCCACAGGTTGTCGCTCACGGTGTAGTCTCCCGCCGTGCCGTGCCGTGCCGTGCCGTGCCGTGCCGCGATGGCGCTTTTACAGGCGCGGCTTCGGGCGTGTCCAGTTGGGCAATGAGGATTGAGGCAATGACGCTGCTGTCCGGCGGATTTCGAGGGAGAGGGTTGATGAGGGTTCGCAAAGAAGGGTCCGGTGCCGCGTGTCGATCAGGTGCTGGCTCTCGAAGGTGCTTGCTCGCGCTTGCGCTCGGCTTGGTCGTACTGGTGGCCGATGTTCGTGCCCAGGCACAGTCGGCCGCCCCCTGGCCGGACAAGTCGATCCGTATTCTTGTCGGCTTCCCGCCTGGCACCAGCACCGACACGCTGACCCGTATGGTGGCGACGCGAATGGCCGAGTTTCTAGGACAGCCGCTGACGGTGGAAAACAAGCCGGGTGCCGGCAGCAGCATCGCTGCTGAAATGGTGGCGCGTTCGGCGCCTGATGGCTACACCCTGCTGGCCACTTCCAGTGCAAACACGATCAATCCGAGCCTGTATCGACTCTCGTTTGACCTTCTGCACGATCTGACACCGATCGGGGGCATTGCCGAGGCGCCCTTGCTCGTGATCGGCTGGCCGGGGAACGGATTGCGCGACATTGCCCAGGTGATTGCCGCTGCTCGCGCAAAGCCGGATGCCCTGGCCTACGGTTCGTCAGGGGTAGGCACATTCGTTCATCTGAACGCCGAACTGTTCAAGCTCAGTACGGGTACGCGCATCACGCACGTACCTTACAAGGGCAGTTCCCAGGCGATTGCCGATCTGCTGAGCGGCCAGATCCAACTGCTTTTCACGCCAGCTTCGACCGCCATACCCCACGTCAAGGCCGGCAAGGCCGTGGCGCTTGGCCTGATCGGGCGCAAGCGCTCGCCTGAATTGCCCGATGTCCCCACGCTTGGCGAGGCGGGTGTCCCAGGGCTGGATTCCGCGCTCTGGTCGGGGCTGCATGCGCCTGCCGGAACACCGCCTGCCGTGATCGATCGACTCAATCGTGAGTTGCAGCGTGCACTCGGCCTTGCAGAGGTTCGGGCACAAATTGCCACGCAAAGCAATGAGCCGCTGCCGGGTACGCCGGCCCAGTTCGGAGCGCTGGTGCGAGACGATGTGGAGCGGTGGGCACGGGTTGTCCGGTCGGCTGGTATCAAGGCCGACTGAGGACAGTGCTGACCCCGGGGCAGGCACGTCGGTGCGGCCTTGGACAGAAAGGCTTCGCGCGTGTCGCGAAGGCGCTGACGGGAGGCTGCGTGGATATCGTTGATTGTCATGTTCACCTTTGGGCAACGGGTCATCCGAGCCCGGCCCATCGGCAGGTTCCCCAATTGACCGCACAGACCCTCCTGGGCGAAATGGTCGCGGCCGGGGTGAGCGCAGCGCTGATCCAGCCGCCTGCCTGGGATCCCACCTCGAATGAGGTGGCCATCGAAGCGGCGCGCGCGTTTCCCAAGCGGTTCTCGACCCTGGGCTGGTTTGTCCTCGACCCGATGGCTGAGCCCACGCGAGTCGCGACCTGGCGCATGCAGCCTGGCATGCTCGGACTGCGCTTCGCCTTTGCACAGCCCCACGAGAAAGCCTGGCTCAGCAACGGCGCACTGGATTGGTTATGGCCAGCCGCCGAGGCCGCAGGTCTGCCGGTGGCGCTCGCCTGTACAGACTTCCTGCCGATGGTCGGTGGTATTGCCGAGCGTCATCCCCGCTTGCGACTGCTGATCGATCACCTTGGAGCACCGCTTCGCAGCGTCGGCGTGGCCGCCTATGCGCGTCTGCCTGAACTGCTCGCGCTGGCGCGACATCCGAATATCGCCGTGAAGGCCTCGGCTGCGCCCGGTTACTCGGCATTGGGTTACCCCTTTTCCGATATGCACGATTACCTGCATGCTGTCTTCGACGCGTTCGGACCTGCGCGCATGTTCTGGGGCACTGACATCACACGAATGCCCTGCAGTTGGACTGACTGCGTGCGGCTTTTCACCGAAGCCTTGCCCTGGTTGCAGGGTGGGGACCTCGATCAGGTGATGGGTGGGGCGCTGCGTGCGTGGATAGACTGGCCTCTCGAGGCGGGTTTGGGTCTTGGGCGGCGCTCGGGCATGCCAGGCATCGCTTCATCGGATATGTCGCGATGAGGCCGGTCGAGAGGGTGCTGATCGTCGGTGGGGGCATCGCTGGCATGACCGCTGCCACTGCCTTGTGCCGTGCCGGTATCGCCGCCGAGATCGTTGAACGTTCACCGGGCTGGTCGGTTTACGGCATTGGCATATCGATCCAGGGGGCGACGTTGCGCGCCCTGCAGGCGATTGGCGTGCTCGATGCCGTTGTGGCCGCCGGCTACCCCTATTCTCGGGTGGTCGCCTGTGACGTGGAGGGACGAGTGACCGGTACGGTCGAATTGCCACCGCTGCTCGGGCCTGGCTATCCGGAGTGCATCGGCATCATGCGACCGGTGCTGCAGCGCATCCTTCAGGATGCGCTCGAGGCAGCTCATGTTCCGGTACGACTCGGTGTCACGTTCAGGACGATGGTGCAGGATGACACCGGCGTCACGGTTGACTTCACGGATGGGACCTGCGGTCGTTATGATCTTGTCGTTGGGGCCGACGGCATCCAGTCGCAGGTTCGTTCCTTGATTTTCGGTGCAGACGCCGGGCCTGAGGAAACGGGCCAACGCGTCTGGCGGGCGATGGTGCCGCGCGCGGAGACAGTCACCTCGCGCTGCATGTTCTTCGGACCGCGCAACAAGGCGGGTTGCAATCCGGTCTCGAACGATGAGATGTACATCTTTCTTGTCGAGAGCATGGGCTCCGGTGAGCGGATCACCGATGCCGATGCCCCGCGCATGATGCGCGATCTCCTGGCTGATTTTGGCGGGGCCATCGCACAGGCACGGGCGTCGATCACCGATCCCGCGCGCATCGCCTGCCGGCCGATCAGTTCCATGCTGCTTCCTGCACCCTGGCATCGGGGTCGAGTGGTCCTCATCGGCGACGCGGTTCATTGCCCGACGCCGCAGATGGCAAGCGGTGCCGGCATGGCGGTTGAGGATGCCATCGTTCTGGCCGAACTGCTGCGCGAGACCGCTCCGGTCGCCGATCTGCTTGATCGTTTCGCCGTGCGTCGCTTCGATCGCTGCAAGGGCGTCGTGGTTGCTTCACGCACGGTCTCGGAGTGGGAGAAGACCCCTGGCCTGAAAGGCGCCGATCCGGTCGGCGTGCTGGCGCGTGCCAATGCCGCGCTGGCGGTGCCGATCTGAGGTGGGCGGTATCGCCGAACGGCTGACGATTTCCCAGGCCCGGTTCGAGCGGGCCGGCACCATCCTGCGGGTGGCCGACATCGGCCTCTGAGGGCGTATCATCAATCTGGAACCAGGCGCCTGCGGGCCTCTGAGTTGTCTTCGGGAGACACGCTGTCGATGTCCATCGCATGCCGATTCGTCATTGCCCGGTCGGGCATCCTCCTCGCGTTGCTGATTTGGATCGGCTGTCAGGCCGGTGGGCTCGAGGATGCGCGTGCCCAGTCCTGGCCAGAGCGTGTGGTGCGGATCGTTTCGCCATTTCCGGCCGGGGGCGGGAGCGACCTTCTCGCCCGTGTGGTTGCGCAGTCCTTGCAGGAAAGCCTCGGCCGACCCTTCGTGGTCGAGAACCGGGTCGGTGCTGGTGGCAATATCGGCATGGACCATGTGGCGCACTCGGTGCCCGACGGCTATACCCTGGCGCTCGCCAACAATACGGTCACCATCAATCAGTCTTTGGGCGGTCAGCCCTTTGATGCGGTGCGCGATCTGACCGCGATCGTGCTGGTGGGTTCCACGCCGCCGATGATCGGCGCCTCTGCGGGGTTTGCCCTGCGCAGCCTGCCTGAACTGGTAGCCTGGGCGCGTGCCCATCCTGGCGAAGTGAGTTATGCCTCGTGTGGCACCGGGACTGCGCATCACTTTGCCGCTGAACTGCTGCAATCGATGGCGCGGATTCGCATGACCCATGTTCCCTACAAGGGCTGCTCCCAGGCCATTCCCGACGTCCTCAACGGATCGGTGCCGGTGGTCTTCAGTACCGTGTCCAATCTGGCGCCACACGTGAAAAGCGGCAAGATCAGGGGCTATGCGACCACCGGCACGACGAGAGCGCAATCCGCGCCCGAATTTCCGACCGTTGCCGAACTCGGATATCCCGGCTATGCGGTGGATACCTGGTTTGGCTTGATGGGGCCTGCCGGTCTGCCGCGAGATGTCGTGATGCGTCTGAATTCCGAGGTCAATCGGGCACTGGGCCGCACCGAGATTCGCGAGCGGCTGGCTGCGCAGTATTTCGAACCACTGGGAGGCAGCAGTCAGCGTTTCGGCGAACTGGTGCAACAGGAATTGCGGACTTATGGTGCCCTGGTGCGCGAGGCGGGCATCAAGGCCGATTGACGGGTTGCCCGCGCAGGGCCCGGTTGTCATCGACGCTATCGGTGTATGACGGTATCCAGGGAGAGACATGTGGGAAACAGGGTGGAACTGGTAGCAGCCGACGGGCATACCTTGTCGGCCTGGCACGCTTCGCCAGTCGGCGTGCCGCGGGCGGGTATGGTGATCGTGCAGGAGGCATTCGGGTTGAGCGCCTACATACGGTCGGTCGTTGATCACTATGCCGAGCAGGGTTATGTGGCGCTAGCCCCTGCGCTCTACGACCGTCAGATGCGCGGCGTTGCACTGGACGGTCATTCGCCGGAGGTGCTCGCGCAAGGACGCGCCCTCCGCGCAGGCCTGGTCTGGTCTCTCGTGCTTGCCGACATCAGCGCTGCCATCGATGGGGTGCGCTGCGGCGGCGGCGTCGGAATCGTCGGTTTCTGCGTTGGTGGCTCGGTGGCCTGGATGGCTGCGCAGTCGCTGCCGGTGGATGCCGCCGTGGCCTACTATGGGCGTGACATCGTCGAACATCTGGAGCCTGCGCCGGCCTGTCCCGTGATGTTGCATTTCGGTGAGCAGGATCCCTTGATTCCGCTCGCCGATGTCGATCGGGTGAGAGCGGCCTGGCCTCGATTGCCCGTGCATGTCTATGCGACTGGTCACGGCTTTGATGCGCTACGGGTGCCGGCTGATGCAGGACCTGCAGCGCTTGCGCGCGAACGAACGTGGAGTTTCCTCAATGGCATTCTCGGGTAGATCTTCGCGCGACGGCAGTGACGGCCAGCAGGGAAGAGGTCTGGGCGGGCATCACAATCGCTTCGACCTCTCGAGGATCGCTGCGCTCGCCATGACCGAGCGTGGGCTTGAACCGGTGTTTCCGCCTGCAGTGGAGACCGAACTGGCAGCGATCAGCGGCTGTGTGGCCGAAGTCGATACCGCCATCGCAGATTTGCGCTCGCTGCCCTGGTGCTCGATCGATAACGATGATTCGCGCGACCTCGATCAGCTGACCGTCTGCGAGGAGCAGGGGGAAGGGCGTCTGCGCGTACTTGTAGCGATTGCCGATGTGGATGCGCTGGTCCGGAAAGGTTCGGCGATCGACGATCACGCCAGGCGCAACACAACGTCGGTCTACACGTCGGCCAGGGTGTTTCCGATGCTGCCTGAGCGATTGAGTACCGACCTCACTTCGCTCAATCCCGATCAGGACCGCCTGGCACTGGTGAGCGAACTCCATCTTGCCAGCGATGGCACGGTTGAACGGTGCAGCGTGATGCGTGCTCAGGTGAGAAACCAGTGCAAGCTCGCCTATGACGCGGTGTCGGCGTGGCTGGAGGGCGCAGCCCCCTTGCCCGAGGCAGCAGCGCGAGTCCCGCCCATTGCGCAGCAACTGACGCTCCAGGACCGCATGGCGCAGACGCTTCGCTCGAAGCGCCATGCGCAAGGGGCTCTTGAATTCGAGACGCATCAGCCGCGCGCGGTCTTCCAGGACGATCGGGTGGTTGGGCTGGCAGAGCAGCCCCATAACCGGGCACGGCAGTTGATCGAAGAATTCATGATCGCTGCGAATCGGTGCAATGCGCGTTTTCTGGCCGAGCATGGCGGAGCGTCCTTGCGGCGCGTCGTGAGATCGCCCGAGCGATGGATGCGCATCGTCGCTCTTGCCCAGGAGCGCGGTGCGGTGCTGCCACCTGAGCCCGACTCAGGTGCGCTCGGGGCCTTTCTTGCGCGCGAGCGCGATCGCGATCCGGTCGGTTTCTCCGACTTGTCGCTGGTGGTTATCAAGCTGATGGGACGTGGCGAGTATGTGGTTGAAATGCCGGGGACTGTGCCGATCGGTCACTTCGGGCTGGCGGTTTCCGACTACACGCATTCGACCGCACCCAATCGGCGCTTTCCCGATCTCATCACGCTGCGTCAGATCAAGGCCGTGCTCAAGGGGGCCCCAGCCCCGTATTCGGCTCATGAACTCGCGGCACTGGCCGACCACTGCACTCGGCAGGAAGATGCTGCGCAGAAGGTCGAACGTCGTCTTCGCAAGTCCGAAGCTGCGCTGTTGCTCGAGTCACGTATCGACGAGCGTTTCGACGCGATCGTGACGGGTGTGACCACCGCCGGGGTTTGGGTACGACTCATCAGCCCCTTCGTCGAGGGGCGCCTGGATGATCACGCACCGGGCCTGCGTGTCGGACAGCGGCTGCGGGTCCGACTGGTGTTCACTGATGTGGAGCGGGGTTACATCGACTTCAGGCTGACGAGGGGCCATCGATGAAGGAGACTCGAGCAAGTCCGCTGGCCTATCGTGACCAGCACTTCGTCGACAGCGACGAAGCGCGCCCCCTGCGCATTCTCGCCGAGTACATTGCCCCTCTGGAAGTGTTCCGGCGCGAGCATATCCACGACACGATTGTCTTCTTCGGTTCGGCGCGAATCCGCGCTGATGGCCCGATGAGTCGTTACTACGATGAGGCCCGTGAACTGGCGCGTCGTGTCACCGAATGGTCCAAAGGCATCTCCTCGCATCTGCACCGCTTCATCGTCTGCTCGGGCGGGGGGCCGGGCATCATGGAGGCGGCCAATCGAGGGGCTTCAGAGGCTGGAGGCCGGACCATCGGTCTGAACATCGGCCTGCCTTTCGAGCAGCGGCCCAACAGCTTCATTTCGCACGGTCTGTCGTTCGAGTTCCATTACTTCTTCATGCGCAAGCTCTGGTTCGCGCACCTGGCGCGCGCGGTGGTGGTGTTTCCAGGTGGTTTTGGCACGCTCGACGAAATGAGCGAACTCCTCACGCTGCAGCAGACTCGCAAGATCGAACGAGCCTTCCCCATCCTGCTCTATGGGTCGAGCTTCTGGAAGGAGGTGATCAACTTCGATGCGCTGGTCGCGCACGGCATGATCAGTGCCGAGGACATGAAGCTCGTTCATTTCGTCGACGATCCCGAGGCGGCTCTGTCGCTGCTGCAGCGCAATCTTGCTCCGATCAACGAAGTCTGCTCGCCTGCGATTGCCGGTTTGCGCACCTGCGAGAGCGGCGGGGGCGAAGCGGCTGCCCACGAGTCGGCAGCACCGAGCGAGCCTGGCCTCTGAGATTGCTGCTAATCTTCGCGCTCTGTCGGCCTGACCTTGCATGTGCTTCAGGCCAGGACGTTGGTCGGCATCGGCGCGGCCATCGCGAACGCGAGGAGACACGCAATGACATCGACTGTTCTCTCCAACCGGGGTGAGACCCTGCGTCATCGGGCAACCCGAATCCTGCTCGGTCTGTTCGTTTTTTGCCTCCTGCTGCCTGCGTCCGGTGTGAGCCTTGCACAGTCCTGGCCTTCGAAGCCGATCACTCTGGTCCTGATCCTTGCACCGGGCACCGGGATGGATGTGATTGTGCGCGCCTATGCCGAAAAGCTGTCGCTGGCCCTGGGTCGGCCGGTGGTGGTGGACAACAAACCGGGGGGCTCGGGGATCGTTGCGGTGAATGCCGTGCTGGGTGCGCCTGCCGACGGTCACACCTTTCTGGTGGCTACCAGCGGTGTGTTCGCGATCAACCAGACCGTTTTCAAGAAGTTGAACTACGACCCGATCGCCGACTTCGTACCCGTGTCGCTCTATCTCAAGTCTCCCTTCATTCTGGTTGTTCGTCCCAGTCTGCCGGTGCAGTCGGCCACCGAACTCGTTGCCTATGCCAAGGCTCACAACGGGCAGTTGAGCTACAGCTCGCCCGGTGCGGCAACCGCGCCGCAGTTGGCGGTTGAGATGATGAAGAACCTGTATTCCCTGGACATCGTTCATGTGCCCTACAAGAGCTCGCCGCAGTCGATTACCGACATCGTGGCTGGAACGGTCGACCTCGCCTTTGCCGAGGCGGGGGCTTCGTTCGAATTGATCAAGGCTGGCAAACTCAGACCGCTTGGGGTCTCCTCCCTGACTCGGCTCAGTTCCTTCAACTCGATTCCACCGTTTGCCGAAGCGGCGGGCGTGCCCGATTTCGAGGCGGTGTCCTGGCATGTGATGGCTGCTCGTGCCGATACTCCCCGCCCGATTCTCAACCGCATGCACGACGAGATGAAGCGCGCGGTGAAGTCCGCCGATGTTCAGGAACGGATGGTCAATCTGGGGCTCATTCCGGTGGAACCAGGGTCGATCGAGGAAACCCAGGCCTATGTGCGATCCGAGGCGAGCAAGTGGGGCACCCTGGTGCGCAACATTGGCGCGGCCGGTACGCAGTAAGTCTCGTGACACGGGCGCATGCGGGCGTCGAATTCGCCCGCTTGACCGACCTGATGGTTTCCCTTCCCTGTCTTTCGCTGGGTTGAGCCTGCTCAAGACGCTCACCCAGCCTCACCTCCAGAGTGACTTTTTTCCCCCTCACAACGGAGAGTTTCATGAAAAACATCCTTGGCGCCCGTGCTGGCGTTGTCGCGTGTTCGGTGTTGCTGGCTGGCAGTCTGTTTTCGACTGCCGCGCTTGCCGACAGTGTTCACACCAGTGGCTGGAGTCCTTCGAGCAACGGGGGCGATCGCGACGGTTTTCCTGATGCGCTGGCGCTCAAGCTGAGCAGCGCATTCTCGAGCGCTCTTCTGGCGGCGGCTCCCGGAGGCGCGGGCAGTTGGGCCTCCGAGGCGGGCGGCATGAGTTCCCGTGGTAACTCAACGGGCGCAATGAACTTCGATCTTGGCAGGATGGTTGTGGTGCCCGAGCCTGAGGCCCTTGCGCTGGTTCTGGCTGGCTCGGGCTTCATGGGTTTTGTCGGGTTCTCCGGCCGCATGCGCAAGCAGCGTGCCGGGGGGGGTCTGGCGACTGCCTGAGGCGCCACCAATGCCCGGTTGCCCTGAGGTGTAGTGAAGCTGCCTGATCAGGCGCAACAGCCGATCAGGCAGCGCATCTCGAGATTCACCAGATTGGGCGGGTGTCCACCGATACGGCCAAAGCCGAAGGTAGCGGCCAGGTTCTCGGCTGCAATCGTCTGCATGCGAGTTCGGGCAGCGGCATGGTCGCTGAGGGAGGGGACATCGGTCACAAGAATACCCCGGCGGGTGCAGGCATCGAGGTCGATGCCCGTGCTGCCGGGTGCCAGACGGCAGATCGACCGTAGCCAGCGCAGGCCCTCCAGGAAGGCGTCATCGATCGGGACTACCTGCTCGATGACGAGGGCTGCCTTGCCGATGAGCCTTTCGCGCAATTGCCCCGCCTCAAGGGTGCTGGTCAGGATCTCTGGCTCGAAGAATCGCCCCAAGTGCTCGAGTGCGGAAGCCTCGAGCGCACCGCACACCAGTATCGGGTGTCGCCGCAGGCCCGCCAAGCGCAAGCCGGTCTGCCCATTCATGCGTCCCGGCCCCGGCGCGTATAGGCAGCCACCGATCATTCAGCCCGTGCGCCGGCACGTTTGACCATCTCGGCGCGCAGCGGCAACTCGCGTCGAATGAGCGCCGCGAAGGGGTCCGGTCCGAGGCCGCTCAGATCGTAGCCTTTGGCGCTGAACTCCTTCTCGCGCAGTTCGGGGTCAGCCATGACGCGGGTCAGTTCGGCGTAGATCCGGTCTACGGTGGGGCGGGGGGTACCGGCCGGCGCCAGAATGCCGAACCATTGCACGTAGTCGATTTCTGGCATGCCCAGCTCAGCAAAGGTGGGAACTTCGGGCATGAAGGCCGTGCGTTGTGCGGCCGCCAGCGCGATCGCCTTCAGCCGGCCTGCCTTCACGTTGCCGGTGATGAGGAAAGGGATGGACCAGCTTACCTGAGTCTCGTTGGCCAGGACCGAGGTGAGTGCCTGGGGGATGCCCTTGTAGGGCACATGAGTCATGTCGGTGCCGCTGCGGACCTTCACCAGTTCGGAGAGCAAGTGCGGCTGGCTGCCGATGCCGAACGATGCGTAGGAAAGCTTGCCTGGATTGGCGTGTGACCAGGCGGCCAGTTCGGCGACTGAATTGACGGGCAGTGAACCATTCACGACCATCACCTGGGTGTAGGTGACCAGTTGCATGATGGGCACGAAGTCGCGCAGCGGGTCGTAGGGCAGTTTTGGATAGAGGTGCGGATTGACCGTCAGCGCGGAGTCCGGTACCACGAGCAGACTGTGACCGTCAGGTGCCGCGCGGGCAACATTTTCCACACCGATGATGAAGTTGCCGCCTACCAGATTCTCGACGACGACCGGCTGGTTCCATATCGGTGCGAGTCGCTGCGCGAGCACGCGTGCCATCGTGTCAAGACCGCTGCCCGCTGGTACCGGGAGGACCAGGCGAACGCCTCGTGACGGAAATGACTGCGCGCTGGCAAGTGTCGGTAGCGCGGCCAGCAGTGCAAGCGCCAGGTAGGCAAACCATTTGTTCATGTGCTCCTCCTGAGTGGGGCGGCCGTTCTGACGACGAGCCAATGACTCTAGCAGATGGCTTGTCGACCAGGCGCCCGCGTGCTCGTCGGGTCGCTCGACGGTCCTCGTTCGAAGCGCGGTACCATCGGGGCTCAGGCGGGCTTGCATGAAGCTCGTGTCGGCAAAGAGAGACAATGCATGAAGTTCGCGCATTTTTCGCACGTCTGGGCCAAGCCCGGCATGACTCCCCATCAGCGTTACGAGCAGCTGTGGCGGGAACTCGAGGTCTGCGATCAGACCGGTTTCGACTACGCCTTCTGCGTCGAGCACCATTTTCGCCCTGACGAGAGCCTCATGTCATCGCCGTCGCTCTTCTGCGTCGGGGCCGGTGCCCGTACGAAGCGCCTGCGTATCGGGCCAATGGGCTACATCGTCCCGCTCTATCATCCTTTGCGTCTTGCCGAGGAGATCGCCATCGTCGATCAGATGCTGGGCGGCCGGATGGAACTGGGTCTGGTTCCGGGCATTACGGCGCCTTATTTCATTCCCTTCGAGGTGGATCACGCGGCGCGCAAGTCCCCGACCCTCGAGTTCATACCGTATCTGCGCGCCGCCTTTGGCGAGCAGCCGTTTTCCTTTGCTGGCGAGAGCCATCACACCAAGAGCGCAAAGCTTGCCGTGCTGCCGGTTCAGAAGCCGCATCCGGACATCTGGATGCAAAGTCGCGACCCCGCGACGCTGGCGTTCTGCGCAGCCAATGGCATCAACACCGGCTATTTCATCGTCTATCCACGCAAGGAGGCGGCGCCGCGTTACCGCCAGTATCTTGCCGACTGGGAGCGTGCAGGCTGGCAGCGCAAGCCGCGCATCGGCTATTCACTGCCGGTCTATGTCGATGAAACCGACGAGATCGCGATCGAGAAGGCACTGTTTCGGGCCAGTCGCGCCTATTCAGGGTTCCTGAAGGAACCCGAACCGGACGAGACCTTCGAGGAGAGGCTCAAAGCCTTTGCCGACATGTTCATCCAGCGCGGCGAGCCCGGTGCAGCGCAGGTCTTTCTCAACATCTTCGACCCGGACTACATCCTCAAGAACGACCTGGTGTTCATCGGTTCACCGCAGACGGTGGCCGAGAAAATCCAGCGGGCGGCGAGCGAAGGACTGTTCAATACCTTCCTGGGCGAATTCAACTTTGCCGATCTGCCGGAAGAGGATCTGCTGCGTTCGATCCGTCTGTTCGGTGAGCAGGTGATCCCGGCCCTGCGCGACTTCGAGCCTTTCTGAGCGCTACTGGCGTTCGATGCCTCGAGAGTCGACGATCTGACGGAACCGGGTGATGTCGCGTTCCACGCGCGCCCGAAATTCATCAGGCGTGCTGGGTACCGTACCCCCGCCGAGATCTGCCAGCTGGCGCTGCACCTCGGGCAAGGCCAGCGCCGCGCGCAGTTCAGCGTTGATGCGGCTGATGATCTCCGGCTTCGTCCCCGGTGTTGCCGCTATGCCTTGCCACGATTCGAACACAAGCCCCGGCAAGGTGTCTGCAACAGCAGGCAGCAAGGGCAGCGTGTCCACCGGGCGTTGCTAGGTGACGCCGATCCCGCGCAGTTTCCCGGCCCGCAGATAGGGCAGCGTGAGCGTGATGGTCTCGATCATGAGATCGATTCGACCCGCCATCGTCTCGGTGAGTGCCGCTGTCCCTCCCTTGAACGGGACATGAACGAGCTCGATGCCTGCTTCTGCATTGACCCACTCGCCCACCAGATGATGGGCGGTGCCCATGCCCACTGACGAGTAGGTGAGCCTGCCTGGTGATCGTCTGGCCTCGCGGATCAATTCCGTCAGGCTGGAGAAACGAGATTCGGGTGAGACTGCGAACGTGAGCGGATAGGTCGTCACGGTCGATATCCAGGCGAAATCACGCACGGGATCGAAGGGCAGGGACTTGAGCATGGCACCCTGGGTGGCGTGGCCGCTGGGCAGGATGACCCAGGTGTACCCGTCCGCGGGGGCACGTACCGCAGCCTCGGCCGCGATGGCACCTCCGGCGCCGAGACGGTTCTCGACCACGATCGGTTGGCCCATGGATAGCATCAGGCGCTGTGCGAGCAGGCGCGCGATGATGTCGCCGCTACCGCCCGGTGCGAAACCGACCAGAAAGCGGATCGGACGTTCAGGCCATGGGGCGGCACTGGCCGATGCGGCGGCGAGGCTGAGCAGGACTGCCATCGCCCCAAGTTGGCAGCATCTGCCCATGCGGGCAGGGGCGAATCGCCATTCGCGCCTGCCCGCCGAGCGCGTCGAGCCTTTGTCGCTCATGCGGCGGCTGGCGCTCGCTCGGCGGCGGGCACTCGGGTGACCTGATGATCCTGGAGGCGCGGCAATACCTCGCGTCCGAAACGGCGCACCTGCTCGAGGAAGACCGAGTGCGGTGGCGCGCCCAGGTTGATGTTGAGCAGGAGCTGGTTGGCCCCCATGTGTTCGGCCTTGGCAATCAGCCGGTCGGCGACTTCCTTGGGCGAACCGAAGGCCAGCGACCCGCTTTTGACCCGAGCCTCGACATCGGGGAGGTTGGTGAGACGTATCTTCGAGCGATCCATCTCCGCGTGGGGCCGGTTCTCCGGGCGGAGGTAGTCGAAGGACGAAGAGGCGACGTAGCCGGCCTTGCCCAGCGCTTCCTTGGGTTGATCGCTACCGTGGTGCCAAAGCGTCTGCACGAAGTAGAGGTAGTAGGGTGAATACTCAGCCAGTGCTGCCTCGCTGCTGGCGGCCACGAATGCATCGGTGAACAGGCACAGGTGGTTCGGTGTGATCTGGTGCCCGCTTTCGGCCAGGCGCTTGGCGTAGTAGCCGACGATGTCCTCGGTGACGCCAGGATGTCCCGATGGCATCACTGCGTTGAAGTTGTTGCGTCCAGCCAGTTCGATCGTTTCCTTGCTGCCGGTGAACGGTATCCAGATGGGTGGGTGGGGCTGGCGGTAGGGGCGTGGCCAGATGCTGATGTCCTTGAACTGCCAGAAGCGTCCTTCATGCGAGAAGGTGTCTTCGGTCCAGGCCTTGCGAATGATCTCGAGCGCCTCGTCAAAACGCGCGCGCGACTCGCTCATCGGCACGTCATAGACCCGGTATTCGCGCGGAACGCCGCGGGCGAAACCCGAGAGGATGCGCCCCTCGGAAATACAGTCGGCCATTGCCAGTTCTTCAGCAATACGCAGCGGATTGTGCAGAGGCAGAAGGTTGCCGAGCAGCAGGAATTCGAGCTTTCGCATTTGCCGGGCAGCAGCGACGGCCATCATGTTGGGCGACACCATCAGTCCGTGCGGCGTGGTGTGATGTTCGTTGAGGCCAACGCCGTCAAAGCCCAGCGATTCCATCTCCTGCCAGATCTCGAAGTGCTCCTCGTAGGTGCGCGCAGCGATCTTCGGGTCGAAGCGGTTGCCCCCGAGTGGGTAGGGCATGAACCGGTCGGCCTTGAATTCGTCGAAATGCTTGCCATAAGGCAGCAGGTCCATCAGAAAGACTTTCATGCGCGTTCCCGGTTGTTTGACGATCGACTCCATTGTCACCCGTCGGTGGCATCGCCGACAAATCGAGGGCCACCGGGAGCGGTGGCACCTGTCGTACACTAGTGCGCTTTCGCCCGCTCTCCGGTGGTTTCCGGGCCGATGACAAACGTCGCAATCTTTCCACAGTTGCGTAGGTGCCCGCCTCGACCCTGGGCAACGCACGCGTATTCACGGTAATCGTTGATGCTGCTCGCGCTGGTTCGCATTGCGCTTCTGCGCCCTTATACCTTCGTGGTCATGGCGCTCCTGATCTTCATCGGTGGCATCCTCACCGCACTTCGGACCCCGACCGACATCTTTCCCGAGATCCGGATACCGGTCATCGCGGTGGCCTGGCAGTACACCGGCCTCTCCCCGGACGAGATGGCAGGGCGGATCACGACGATCTACCAGCGCATTCTCACCACCACCGTCAACGACATCGAGCATATCGAGGCCAACTCCTACGCGGGTATCGGCATCGTGAAGGTCTTCTTCCAGCCTGGGGTCAACGTGGCGGTGGCCAACGCCCAGGTCACGGCCATCTCCCAGGTGGTGCTGAAGCAGCTGCCGCCCTCGACAACGCCACCGCTCATCCTCAACTACAGCGCATCGACCGTTCCAATCCTGCAACTGGCGATGTCGGGCAAGGGCTTGACCGAGCAGAACCTGTTCGACCTGAGTGTGAACGGAGTTCGACCACCACTGGTCACGGTGGCCGGAGCGGCCATCCCCTATCCCTACGGCGGCCGGCAGCGTCTGGTGCAGATCGACCTTGATCAGCAGGCGCTGCAGGCACGCGGGTTGTCGGCGCAGGACATCGCCAATACCCTGGCCGCGCAGAACCTTCTCATTCCGATCGGTACTCAGAAGATCGGCAGCCTCGAGTACACGCTGCGCCTGAACAACGCACCGTCGGCGTTGGCGGATCTCGCAGCGCTGCCGGTCAAGGTCGTCAATGGGGCAACCATCTACCTGCGTGATGTGGCCAACGTGCACGACGGCAATTCGCCGCAGACCAATATCGTTCATGTGGATGGCAACCGGTCGGTGCTGATGTCGGTACTCAAGAACGGCACCACCTCGACGCTGGCGATCGTCGATGGCATCCGTTCCAAGCTCGATTCGATTCGCGCATCCTTGCCTGAAACCCTGGTCGTCACCCCGATCAATGATCAGTCGATCTTCGTGCGCGCGGCCATCAAGGGTGTCGCGACCGAGGGGCTGATCGCCGCCGCCCTCACCAGCGTGATGATCCTGCTCTTTCTGGGTAGCTGGCGCTCGACGGTGATCATCGCCATCTCGATTCCACTCTCCATCATGGGCTCGGTTCTGGGCCTGGCCGCCATCGGCGAGACACTCAACCTGATGACCCTCGGCGGACTTGCCCTGGCGGTGGGCATTCTGGTCGACGATGCGACTGTCACCATCGAGAACATCAACTGGCACCTCGAGCAGGGCAAGTCCGTGGCGACGGCCATCATGGACGGTGCGCGGCAGATCGTCACCCCGGCATTCGTATCACTCCTGTGTATCTGCATCGTTTTCGTGCCGATGTTCTTCTTGCGCGGCGTGGCGCGCTTTCTCTTCGTGCCGATGGCTGAAGCGGTGATGTTCGCCATGGCTTTTTCCTTTATCCTGTCGCGCACACTGGTGCCGACACTCGCGAACTATCTCCTGCGAGCGCATGCGCCGCATACCGACCTGCATGGCAAGGCCGCCGCATTACCTCCTTCGCGCAATCCGCTGGTGCGCTTCCAGCGCGGCTTCGAGGTACGCTTCGAGGCCTTTCGTGCTGGGTATCGTGGCGTACTCGAGCAGACGCTGCGCTGGCGCTGGCGCTTCGTAACGGCTTTCATGACATTGGTCGCTGCGTCGTTTGCTCTGGTTCCGTTCCTGGGCAGCAACTTCTTCCCGGCCGTCGATGCGGGGCAGATACTGATGCACGCGCGGGTGCCGGTCGGAACCCGCGTCGAGGAGTCTGCCGCCCGCTTCGCCGAGATCGAGCGGGCCATTGCCGATGTCATTCCGCGGGAAGAACTGGTGACGCTCGTCGACAACATCGGCCTGCCGCCCAGCAGCATCAACCTCACCTACAACAATACCGGTGTCATCGGGACGCAGGATGGCGACATCCAGATCGCGCTGCAAAAGGATCACCGACCGACGGCTGAGTACGTCCGCGAGTTGCGCGATCGCCTGCCGCGCGAGTTTCCGGACACCGTTTTTTCGTTTCCACCGGCCGATATCGTCAGCCAGATTCTCAACTTCGGTGCGCCAGCTCCTATCGATCTCCAGATACGCGGCAACGACCTCGAAGGCAACTTTGCCTATGCCACGCGACTGCTCAAGGCGGTGCGGGCCATTCCGGGCGTGGCCGATGCCCGGATCCAGCAGTCGCGCCGCAGTCCGGTGTTCGACGTCAAGCTCGACCGCACGCGGGCGCAGGATATCGGTTTGACAGCGCGTGATGTCACCAACAGCCTGGTCGTGACGCTCGCGGGCAGCAGTCAGGTCGCACCGACCTACTGGCTCAATCCGCAGAATGGCATTTCCTATCCGATCGTCCTGCAGACTCCACAGTACCAGGTCGACTCTCTGGCGACACTGGCCAATGTGCCTCTCACCGGCGGTGCAGGAAGTGCGGGCCAGGTTCTGGGAGGAGTCGCATCGTTCTCCAGAACGACCGCCAATGCAGTCGTCAGTCAGTACGATATCCAGTCGATGGTGCAGATCAATGCAACGACCGAAGGGCGTGATCTCGGATCGGTTGCTCGTGATATCAGGACCCTCATCGAGCAGACGGCGAGCGAGGTACCCAAAGGCTCGAGAGTCGTGCTCCTCGGGCAGGTCCTCACCATGGATCAGGCATTCACCGGGCTCTTCTTCGGTCTGCTGGGGGCCATTGCTCTCATCTACTTCCTGATCGTCGTGAACTTTCAGTCCTGGATCGATCCACTGGTCATCATCAGTGCCTTGCCTGCAGCGCTTGCGGGCATCGTCTGGATGCTCTTTGCAACTGACACCACGCTGTCGGTGCCGGCACTCACCGGCGCGATCATGTGCATGGGTGTTGCCACGGCCAACAGCGTGCTGGTCATCAGTTTTGCGCGCGAACGGCTCACCGAGTGCGGCGATGCCGTGATGGCTGCACTCGATGCGGGGTTCGTGCGCTTCCGGCCGGTGCTCATGACAGCACTTGCGATGATCATCGGCATGCTGCCAATGGCGCTGGGTCTCGGAGAGGGTGGCGAGCAGAATGCGCCCCTTGGCCGTGCCGTCATTGGTGGCTTGCTCTTTGCAACGCTGGCCACGCTGCTCTTCGTGCCGGTGGTGTTCAGTCTGGCTCATCCTCGCGCGGGCACCTCCCCCGTCCTGGAGGGCAAACTCGGAGATTCCCATGTCGCATGACCCTGTTTCTGAACCGGCCACCCGTCCGGTGTCGAAGCGGCTGCTGGCTCTGGGCGCTCTGATCGGCATGCTCGCTCTGGCTGCCATTGCCTTTTCCGGCATTGCATCGCGTCATTCTGCTGCTGCGCAGCTCGAGTCTCGCGCGCGCGAGCGGTCGATTCCGACGGTGAGGGTTTCCACACCGGGCAAGGGCGGGGCGGTGTCCACGCTGGACTTGCCCGGGCGCCTGGATGCCTGGTCGAGGGCGCCGCTCTATGCCCGTGTCAGTGGCTACCTGCGTGGCTGGACCGTGGATATCGGCGCGTCGGTGAAAGCCGGCCAACTGATGGCCGAGATCGACACGCCCGATCTCGATCAACAACTGCTACAGGCACGCGCCGATCTCGCCAGTGCCACGTCGGTGGCCAATCTTGCCGCTGCCAGTGCACGACGCTGGCAGACGCTGGTCGCTCGCGATGCCGTATCGCGTCAGGAGTCCGATGAAAAAAGCGCAGACGCCATCACGCGCCAGGCGGTGGCCAGTTCGGCCCAGGCGAATCTCGACCGGCTGGTGGCCACCAAGGCGTTTGCGCGCATCGTCGCGCCCTTTGACGGCGTGGTTACGGCGCGCGCGACCGACATCGGCGCGCTGGTCAATGCAGGTGCTGCCGGCGGTCAAGAGCTCTTCGTGGTGTCCGACCTGCGACGGTTGCGTCTGTATGTCACGGTGCCGCAGAGCTATGCAGCCGTTGTGCGCCGTGGTACGAGAGCAATCGTGCGGGTGCCCGAGCGACCAGGTGTGACCTATGCAGCCAATGTCGCAACCACGGCGCAGGCGGTTACTGCGGCCTCCGGAGGGATGCTGGTGCAACTCGTGGTCGACAATCCTCGGGGCGAGTTGTTGCCGGGTGGTTTTGCCAGCGTGAGTCTCGATTTGCCGCCAACGCAGTCGGCGCTCGCCGTGTCACCGAGCGCGCTGATCTTCGATGGAAATGGCCTTCGGGTTGCCGTCGTCGGTGCCGGTGACAAGGTCATGATGCGGTCGGTGACTATCGCGCGGGATCTGGGTCGCTCGGTCGAACTCGCTTCGGGCCTGGGGCCCGACGATCGTGTCATCGATAATCCACCCGAGGGTATCGCCGAGGGCGATCAGGTGCGCGTCACTGAAATGGCTGCCCGATGATGAAGAAGATCGAGACAGGCGCACGCGCAGGTGCGGTCGCGGGCGCTGTTGCGGGTGCGGTTGCGGCGACACTCCTTGTCGGGCTGGGCCTGCTCTGGGGCGCACGCGCGGCCGGGTGGGTCACGTTTCAGAAGAAGAGCGTCGAGGCTGCTGTCGAACCCTCGGACGAGAATCTGCTCGCACGGCGACCTGCAACGCTGTTGTGCGAGTTACGCCAGTCGGTGCCTGTCAACGGTTTTGACTCACCGCTCAAGGATTCGCGTATCAATGTGCTGGCAGGTGTCGATCTGAAGGCGCATACCGGCTGGTATCAGGGCGATTACTCCCTTTCCGAGACCCGCAAGGGTTCGCTCGTTGAAGAAGGGCCATTGCTTCAGGTGTCCCGGCCAGCCTTGTACGAAAGGCATGGCGCGATGATTGCACGCGAGAGTTTCACGCTGGATCGCCGCACAGGTGAATTCCAGCAAAGCTTGCTGCTCCAGGATGGTCGTCGATTCGAGCTCCTGCGTGGCTACTGCGGGGTGCTGTCAAAGGCACCTTTCTGAGCCGGAGGGCGCCTCTGACGGGGCGCCGCCGCGGGCTCGAGGTGGGTACTCAGCGGCGCATGGTCTCGCGCAGGGATTCGATGAGGGCCTGCGCAGCATTCAGTTCGGTTGCTGTCATGCGCCGGGCCACGGCATCGCGATTGCGTCGTGCGATGTCTCGCAGGTCCTTTGACCACTCTGAAAATCCGTTGCCTGCAAGCGTTGCCCAAGCGTAGGCCCGCACGAGATCGGGAGACACCCCGCGCCCGTAGGCATAAAGGACCGCGAGATCACTTTGTGCCAATGCATTGCCCCGCAGGGCGGCGACTTCGAGCCATTGGGCCGCCACGGCCTCGTTGGTTCGTGCGCCACGGCCCAATGAGTACATGCGACCGAGGTTGTAAGGCGCAGTCGAGTCACCGCGTGCTGAGAGTTCCTTCCACAGTCGACGCGCCTTGGCGTAGTCGCCCTCGTCGAATGCGCGTGCGGCCTCGGTCGCCGGGTCATCGAAGAGACAGCCGCCGAGCAGGGCGCTGCCGATGAGGAGGATGATGCTGCGGCGAATGCGCGCGGGTGCGCAGAGCGCTGCCACCCGTCGAGCCGGTTCAGTTGACATGACCCGCCTCCACCCAGTGCACGCGCCTGGGGTCGATGCGCCAGGGCATCAGGCGCCTCGTTGTCAGCGGGGGCAGGGCGTGTGCAGTGAGGTGATCGTGCCAGAGACCTGTCCGTCCGACTCGGCTTGCAAGGGCCTCGGTGCTGATCGGGCCCTGATGGTCGAAGCTGCTTGGCAAAGGGGCGCTCTGGGTGATCGCGCCTGAAAGCCTGTCATGAAAACTCGCCCACGAGCGAAGCTGCAAGTGCTCTCGCAGTCGTTCGATATCCTTTTCCGCAATGGCCGATGAAGGGCTGCGAAACCCGTGCTGTCCCAGCATGTTGGCCAGCAAAATGGCGGCACCCGGACGAGACTTGAGAACCACGCCTGCTTCGCGCATGAAATCGCTTCGTCCCCAGGTCACGCAGACACGTGCCTCACGCAGTACGGCACCGTGTCGCAGTTGAAATAAAGGGCGTGCCAGTGGGTCGATGTCGATGCAGTGGATGCGCCCGAATCGCGCAAGAAAATCGCCCGGCAGGGTCCACCCGGCACTGGGGCCGACCAGAATGAGAGAGTCGCTGGCGACATTCCACGAGTTGAGCCATGCGCGCAGTGCTGTGTTGAAGTGCTCCCAGCGTCCCCGCGAGCGAAGTGCCCTCGCGTGCCAGAGGATTCCGCCCGTGGGTCCTCCGAGCCCTTCGGACCAATCGGCCACCGTCGACCCCATGATGCGCGTCACGGCTCCAGGCGTGAGCCGTTCGCCGCCGTGCCCGAATCGTCTACATCCCTTCGGTCAGAGCAGGTCGGATGACTCAGGCTCGATCCCATCGACCCCTTCCCGGTTGATCTTGTTGAGTTTCTGGATGAGGGTGGTGCGCTGCAGATTGAGCAGTTGCGCTGTGCGCGAGATGTTGCCCTGCGTTCGTGAGAGTGCGTGATGAATCAACTTGCGCTCGAACTCGGCCAACTGTGCCTTCAGCGCAACCCCTTCTTCCGGAAAGTCCAGTCGGCCGTTGGCAATCAGAATGATGTCGTCGACGGGATTGGGCTGTCCGGCATTCCACGCCTGTGCCTGCGCAATGCGTTCGGTGCTGCTCGTCGACGGTCGTGAAGGGGGGGCGGGCAGCACCGATTCGGGTGCCGCAGACGCGCTGTCGCCCTTCTTGTCCGATGAACCTGCATCGGCTGTGGTTTCGGTCGACGGATTCGTGTGCGCGGTGGGTGCGGCAACCGTCAGATCCATGGCCTCTTGCGCCGTCTCAGGATGCCGGGGAGCGTGTGCGACGGCGGTGCTCGTGGGCCTGGCGGCGGCGCTCACGACAGTGGGTGCCTCCTTGAGCAGTGCTCGCATGCGTGTTGGCAAGACCTGTTCAGGAATGTCGAGCCGTCCTAGCGTGGCGCTGGGAAAGAGAATGGCCAGGCGCTGCATCAGGTTGGAGAGTTCTCGGATGTTGCCGGGCCAGGCATAGCGGGCGAAAAGGTCGAGCAGGTCGGCGTTGCAAACGATCGGCGGGCAGCCGGGCAGCGCATGAAGCTTGGCAAAATGCTGCGCGAGCAGAGGCAGATCTTCGGTTCGTTCACGCAGCGAGGGCAGGGTGATCGGCAGCACGTTGAGACGGTAGTACAGATCTTCGCGAAAACGCCCCGCGGTAACTTCCGCTTCGAGATCGCGGTGCGTCGCGGCAACGACGCGAACGTCAATGCTGATCTGGCGGGTGCCCCCCACCGGATCCACGACTCGTTCCTGCAGCACCCGCAACAGCTTCGATTGCATGTCGAACGACATGTCACCAATTTCGTCCAGAAACAGCGTTCCGCCGTTGGCCAGTTCAAAACGCCCAGTGCGATCGGCAATGGCGCCGGAGAACGCGCCCTTGCGGTGGCCAAACAATTCACTTTCGAGGAGGTCTCGCGGAATGGCGGCGCAATTGACCGGAATGAAGGGCCGCGTGGCCCTCTGAGATTGCTGGTGCAGGGATTGCGCGACCAGCTCCTTGCCGGTGCCGCTCTCTCCGGTGACCATGACTGTAGCCGGAGAAGCCGCGTAGATCCGGATCAACCGGAGAACCGACTCGATGACCGGGCTCTTCCCGACAATCGATGATTTGGCAGCCATTCAGCAATGACCTCGGGAGCAGAAAGGCGTTCATTGCTGACAGCCGAGTGCCGGATACAAAAACCCCGGTGTTGAGGGTAGTCAAGGAGTACTCCTTGATCGACTAATATTTGTTAAAAAAAAGCCACCTTGATGGCGAGTTTCGACGCTTCACCTACCATCGGCACGAAACGGAGGGGTGTCATGCGTCGTCTGCTTGTCGAAATTGTTCTCCTGGTCGCGGCATTGGCGGCCGGAGGCTATGCGGGGTGGGCGTGGCAGCGCCTTGGTGAATTGCAGACGCAACTGGCCAAAGTGCAGGCGCAAGCGACCTCCGCCGAGCAGGAGCGCCGTGCGCTGCAGACGCGGATGCCCGAGCTGGTCTCCAAGGAGTCTGAACTTGACGCGGTTCGCCGGGCGCTGGCCCCGGGCAGCGTGCTCCAGGAGTACGAAGCGCTCGTCGCCGGCGCCAAGGCGCCGACTGCGGAGCAGTTCCTCGGCTTGGCCGCGATCCGGGTGCTCGTGAAAGGCCGCGATAATCCGGACACGGTTGCCGCCTTCCAGAAAGCGCTTGACCTGGTCGACTGGCCGGCACGCCTGCAATCGTTGTGCGCGGCACAGGCGGGTGCCGCACTGGGCGGCGCTGCCGTGCGGATGCTCGAAGAGTGCAGCAGGCTGCCTCCCGCGGGGACCGGTGCCGGGGCGGGCAAGACATCTCAGGCGCCGGCAAGCCCGGTTGCCGGGGCTGGCTCCAAGGACACGCCCAAGGATGCTGCCCCGAAATCATAGACCCGGGTGCGCAGCACCCCTGCTGATGTCAGTTCGCCGAGATGCGCCTGTCGTTCAGCGCTTGTACGGGCCGCGCGTTCATCTTGAACGGGAACTGCTCGACTTGTGCGCGTGACATCGCACCGGGTGTCTTCAGGATGTAAAAGGTGACCCCTTCGGTGCACGGCGGTGTGGTCAGGGACCCGGCGTAGCTGTAGAAGTCGAGATTCGTCGGGATGATCTGGCTGAGATTGATGGCGACTCCCGGAACCGTGGTCTCGGGGGTTTGGCTCTCCGGCGCATTGCTCCAGATCGCCTTGATGACAGGATTGTCATAGCCCTCGTTCAGCAATACCCCGAGAACAGCAAGCTTGCCCTCGGCGCTCTTGTGCACGAAGTGGGCGACCATGGCGGCGGGTTTCCCCGCGACCAGTTCTTCGCTCGGACGATGGAAGTGGAACTGCACCAGTTCGTAGGTGGAGGCGCCGACGGTCATGGTGTTACCCGCCTCGGCGTTCACCTGGATCGTGTGTCCGTTATTCAGCACTTTCAACAGCATCGGGTGGTACGCCAGCTTGATCGACCCTTCGGCCTTCTCGAAGGGTCCCACGATATTGACCGGCGATTGTTCGCGTCCGGTGCCACAGGTGGAGAACGATTCGCCCCACTTGGCCGGTCCGACGTCGCCCTCGTAGCCCCAGTGCGGTGTGGCATGAGGATCACCCTTGCGATCTTCTTTCATCGCCACGCTCTCGGTCAGCGAACTGACGCTTCCTGAGGTCTCTCGCACCTGCTTTTGCAGCGCTGTCACCCGGGTCTCGAGACTTCGCGTCCGCGAAAACGTGACCACCGAGAGGGTTCCGATGACTGCAATCAGCATGGCTGCGACCGCACCGCCAATGAACTTGATCATGATGAGGTCCTGTCAGTTGGAGCGCTGAGCGGTATCAGGCCGCCCGGTGGTTGAATCGGATGGTTTGGCTTTCGCCGCTGGCGAGTCGGACTCGGTTCGCCGCGGATACTGGATGAAGTCGCGTTTGCCATCAGGAGGACGGGGCTTTTCGGCCGCAGGCTGCGGGGGCGGGGGCGGGGGCTGGGGAACAGACACAGGAGCCGGTGCGGCTGCTGGTGTGGGGGCTGGGGCGACAGGGTGGGCCAATTGCGCAACGAGTCGTCTCTGCTCCTGGGCGAGGCCCTCGATGGCTCGTGCCCATTCGGCAACCTTGCCAGGATCGGTTCGGTTGGACGCCATCAGCTCGCCCAGCCGCGCGAGCGTTCGTGCCTGTGCCTGTGACTGAGATTCGAGTGCCTTGATGGCCCCTTCGAGGGCCCGCAGGTCGCCACTGCTGACGGCTGCGACCGGGCTTGGTGCCGGCGTGCGCGGTAGCGTGTTCAGTTCGGCAATCCCTTTGGCCAATCCGGCAATGCCGGCATCGAGTTTTGACTCGATGCCGCTGAGGGCGGGCTGGCTGGTCTGCATGCGCTCGATGCGTGAAAGGAGGGGGTCGAGTTTTTCAATGCGCTCGATACGTATTGCCGTCTCCTCACCCTGGTGGGTGAGTGTCATCAGCGTCTGGTCAAGCGTTGTCATGCGGTTGCTGAAGTGCAAGGCCATCCAGACGAAGCCTGCGCTGGCAAGGAGGAGCAAAGTGCCGGTAACACCGAGCACCAGAAGTGCCTTGCGATGTGCAAGGCTGTGACTTGCGTCCAGATTGTCAACGGCGTCCAGCAGGCTCTCGGTGGAACGCGCGGCGATCTCCGCCGACTGGTTGGCGACGGCAGCCGACTCCAGTACCGCGTTGACCAGTCGGTCAAGTTGCACGCTGCCACCGTCGGGCGAATCGTCCTGCGGATCGATGCCGTCCGTGCCGATTCGGGCCTCGATCGGGTCTGACAGGTCATCACCGGCCCAAGCACCTGCGGCGTGCGTGATCGACTCGTCGGATCGTGCAGGAATGTCTGCTGGCACCGAGGCTTCCATGGTCAGGGTTGTCCGGTCGGGTTGAGAGGCAAGGGGTGCGTGGCCCCTCTATCGGCCTACTTGCGTCGATGTTCGATGCGGGTGCTGAGTTGCTCGATCTGCCCACGCAGGGCCTTTGCGCGCGCCTCCTCACCTTCAAGTCGGGTGATCGCGGCAGAACTTAAGGACACCTTCAGAAAACCTGCTGTCGGATCCGGTTCGCGGACGTGTGTCTCGGGGTGTTCGGTCTGTGCAACCGTCATGACTTCGACGGTGTGTTCGGTTTCTTCGGCAGGCGTGGCTTCGGTCTTGCCCCTGAGCGTGGCACTCTGGGGATGCGCAATCTCCGCACCCGACGGCTGGGCGGTGTGAGAGCCTGTGGCAAGCGCGGGCGGCGGTGCGCTTCTCATGAGGAAAGCAGCCGGGGTACCCGTGGGCGGGTACACGACCTCGGCGTGAGAGGCGTTGACCGCCTGACGGTTCATATGCGTCGCACCCGGCGAGGCGACTGGTGCCCCGGGAGTCGCGGCGCTACTTGCCGCCGTGAGGGACGCATCGGGCGGGAGGGCGGCGCCGGCATCCGCATGCACATGAACCTGGGCAAGCGCTTCGCCTGCTGCCGTCAGGGCCTGGGCGCTGATGAAGTCGTCGGACATCGCCGCCGCCGCCACGATGAAAGCGGGCACGGTATCCACGGGTATGAAAGTCGGCCCGGGAAGCGCCACTTCACTGCCTGTTGCGGGTGAGGCTTCCATGACCTTGACCCGGTTCGCCGGATCGCCCGTCGCAACGACCTTCGGTTGCGAAGGTTGGCTTGCCGAGTCTGCCGTGAGTGGCTTTTCAACGCGTTTGCGATGCTCGCTGGTCTGCAGGGGCTCTTCGACATGGCTAGGCGCACTGGCCTTGCCTGTTCGTTCGTTGAAGGACACCGTGTGCTCGCGTTGTGTGCGAACCACATCGACGGACAGGTCAGGGCGGTCGGTGCTCATGATCGTTTCCGGCAGGCAGGGTTTGAACCCCGAGGATGGTCGAAGTTCATCGAGCGCGGCGCTCCTTGCGCGATGCTCGGTCGTCGTTGCGGATCGGGTCGGATGGGGTTGGTGGCACGGTTGCTGGCGCTGCAGCGTCCGTCGCCGATGTCCGGCGCGGATCACCGCCTGTCAGTTCTCCCTTCGTCGCACCGGTTCCAGCGCCATCGCTTTTCGGGAAATCGAGACTCGATCGGTCGATGACCGCTTGTGAATCGCCAGGATCGGGGTTGGATGTCGCATGACTGACGGGGGCTTCGCTGGCCGGCGCGGCAGGTTCCACGCGCACCGCGGGGCGGTTAGGCAAAGGGGGGGCTGGCATCATCGGCTCGGGCTCAGGTTGCGGCAGCCATTGCTCGAGGACGGGTACTTGACGAAGCAGCTCGGCGAGAACCCCTGCCTGTTGTGGGTAGGCGACCGAGGCAACGGCGATGGCCAGTGCGGCCAGCAGCAGATAAAGGACCAGCCGCCTCAGCCCCAGACCCCACCCACGACTCGCGTGGCGATCGGCGTCCGGTGTCGAACGGCCACCGGGTTCGCCGATCGGCGCGGTCTCAACCGGACGCCGCCCGGGCGAATGGCGGGCGTGGGCCCCGCTCGCAACGGCCGCCTCGGAGCGCGACGCTGCCGAACCGTGTTGCCGCGGCGATCGAACGATGGCAGCTGATGCCTCGGCCAGGGGCATTGCGGTTGTACGTGAGCCGTTCTCCGATGTGGCCTGCGGTCGTGCAACGGCGTGTGAGCTTTCCTGGATGCGCTCCTCAACGTGCCCTGTCGAAGCACCTGGCGGGGTGTCGTTGGCGCTTGAACTGCGGATCGGTATTGCCAGCAGTTGCCGCGTGACGGCGGGCCCCAGTTCGCGCAGGGCCTCCTCCGGCGCTCCCTCGGGAATGAGGAGCAGGCGCAGGCGCAGCCCCGGAAAGTTGCTGACAAGCCGGCCCAGCAATCGCCACGGATCGGCCTCCAGCGTTCGGGTGATCCGTACGACCAGCACTCGAACCGGGGTTTGCGCACGCGCAGGCGCAACGGCCACGGAAACGGGCAGCGTGGCCACGAGGTTGTTGACCACCTCGAGCGTATCCTGAATTCGGGCTAGCCAGTGGATGGTCGCCATCTCGCCCTGGCGGTCGCTCAGTTCGAGCGTCACCTGCCGGGCGAGATGGGCCAGCAGGTCGGCGGTCGCCCCGCGCAGGATCACGTGCTGATTGGCGTCGATCAGCGCGCGTGAGGCCGCATCGATGACACTCTTGAGTTCGGCGCTGGCCGATTCGATGTCATCGGGTCTGGCCAGTGATTCCATGCGCAGGTTCATGCGACCTCGTCAGTGGGTTCGGGCGTTCCGTCGGTGGCGAAGCGCATCGAGGAAGGCACCGTGACGATGGGGCGGCGCAGATTGCCCTGATCGGGCGTGAAGCTGTGCAGGTTCATCACGTAGGCGATCACCTGGGCCACGGCGTAATACAGTTCTTCACGGATCGCGTGTCCGGTTCGAGTCGTGAAGTAGATCGCCCGGGCGAGCGGTGGGGCTTCGAAGGTCTGCACACCGAGGCGGCGCGCTTCGGCAATGAGCCGGAAGGCGACTTCGTCGGTGCCCTTGGCGATGAGTGTGGGAGCCCCATCGCGCGACGGGTCGTAGGAGAGGGCGACCGCGAAGTGCTCCGGGTTGGTAATCACCACATCGGCGTCCTTGATGCGTTCAAGCATCCGCACCGTGGCGATTTCCCGCTGGCGCCGACGTATCTGTGCCTTGATTTCCGGACGCCCTTCGGAATCCTTCATCTCGTCGCGCACTTCCTGCTTGCTCATGCGCATGCGCTGGGCGAAGGTGTACCGCTGGTAGAACGCATCGAGCACTGCAATGGCGACCAGCGACAGTGTCACGAGCAGCGCACCGTGGGTAACGATGCGGCCGGTCTCGAGCAACGCAGGCTCGAGGGCCATGCCGCCCAGTGCGGCGAGTGCACCCAGACTGTCGTTCACACACCAGTAGATCACCGAGCCGACCAGTGCAAGCTTGACGACGGATTTGAGCAGTTCCACCAGCGCATTCATGCTGAACATGCGTGCGATGCCAGACAAGGGGTTGATCTTGCCGAACTGCGGGGCCGCCGCTTTCAGAGAAAACATGAAACCGCCGGTGATGCCCGAGGAGAGCAGCGCGGCCAGCAGGCTCGCAACGAGGAGCGGCGCAATGGCGATGAAGCCGGCGAGCATCTCCTCCCCGAACCGACCCGGCAGGCTCTGCCCGCCGTGCAACATGCTGCTGTCAAAGGAGAACGCCGATATGAACAGCGCTCGCAATCGGTCGGTCATCGCGTCACCCTGCATCACCATCAGCGCGGCGCCTGCGATGAGCACGGCAGCAGCAGGCACCTCCTTGGAGTGGGCCGACTCGCCCTCTTCGCGCGCCTTCGTGAGGCGCCTGCTGGTAGGTTCTTCTGTGCGGTCTTCTGCGGAGATGTCCTCTGCCATCACGGCGCTCCAAGCATGTCACGCAGTTGCGTGAAGCTCTCGGCCCAGAGCCACTGGATGCGGTTGCCCGAGGTCGTGAGGGTGAAGAGAAAGAGCACCAGACCACTCACGATGGTGGCTGGAAATCCGACGGAAAACACGTTGAGGCTGGGGGCGGCGCGCGTCACGATGCCAAGGCCGACGTTGACCAGAAGAAGGCTTCCCATCACGGGTAGTGAAATCAGGACACCACCCAGAAAGATCATCGAACTCCAGGCGATGATGCCCTTGAACGCTGTCAGTCCGGCAAAACTGCTCCCCGGAGGCAGGAGCGTGAAGCTCTCTGCCAGCAGGCCGATCACGACCAGGTGTCCACCGGTGCCGAAGAACACCAGCGTACCCATGACGATCATGAACTGCGACAGTTCGGGCACGTTGCCCAGGTTCGGGTCAACCATGTTCGCCATCGACAGACCCAGCGAGGACGATATGGCCTGGCCAGCGACTGTAATCGTAGCCGTCACGACCTGCAGCACCAGTCCCATCAGCAATCCGATGGCCATCTCGTCGAGCAGGCAGAGAAACCAGTCGCCCGACAGGGGCTCTGCCGAAGGCCACTCCCGAGTGGGCCAGACGAGCCAGGCGATCGAGAGCGCCAGCAGCACGCGTACTCGCGCGTTGCCCGCCTGCGTCGAGAAGAAGGGCAGCATCATCAGCGCCGCCGAAATGCGCACGAGCGGCCATATGAGCGACTGCAGACCGAGTGCGAGGTCGAGGAGGGACGCGTTCATGAATGGCTGGCGAAGGCGTCCCGGCTCAGTTGAACAGGCCGGGAATGCGCTGGTAGATCTCGCGCAGATAGTCCATCAGCACGCCCAGTTGCCAGTTGCCAAAAAGGACGATGGCGCCGCCGACGGCAATGAGCTTGGGGATGAAACTCAAGGTCATCTCGTTGATGGAGGTCGCGGCCTGGACGATGCCGACCGCGACACCGACGATGAGTGCTACGCCCAGCAGCGGGAAGCTGACAAGCAGCGTGATCCAGATTGCTTCGCGCGCCAGATCGATGATGGCAGAGGTTTCCATGGATGTTTCCTCAGGGCATCACGAAGCTGGCTGCGAGGGAACTCATCGTGAGCCCCCAACCATCGACCAGAACGAAGAGCATCAGCTTGAAGGGCAGCGAGATCATCATCGGTGAGAGCATCATCATGCCGAGGGACATCAGGGCGCTGGCCACAACCAGGTCAATCACCACGAATGGAATGTAGAGCATGAAGCCGATCGTGAAGGCGCTCTTGAGTTCCGAGGTGATGAACGCTGGAACGAGCGTGGTGAAGGGCACTGCGGCAGGATCTGCGGGCGCTGGCTCGCGCGCAATCTTCGAAAAGACCGCGATGTCGTCATTGCGGACCTGGCGCAGCATGAATGCACGAAGTGGTGCCTGGGCTGCCGGCAGCGCGGATTCGAGGGTCAGCTTCTCGTTCATGTAGGGCTCGATGCCCTGCTTGTAGACATCAGTCAGTACCGGCGACATGATGAACAGGCTCAGAAAGAGTGAAAGACCGACCAGAACCTGATTCGGTGGCGTCTGTCCCGTGCCGAGCGCCTGTCGCAGGAGTGAGAGCACGACAACGATGCGCACAAATGGGGTCATCATGAGGAGCAGTGACGGCAAGAGCGTCAGCATCGTCATGAGCGCCAGGAGTTCGAGCGACATGCTGTAACGCATGCCCTGAGCGCCTTGACTCATGGCTGTCACGAGCGGCAGGCCCTCGGCCTGAACGACGCCGCTGCCGACGAGCATGACTGCAGCCATCAGGCTCAGCAGGCGAACGCCGCGCGACCTCATGCTGCGCCTCTTTGCTGGCGGATCTGTTCGAGCAGTCCTTGCAGCATCTTGCCGGGCGTCGCTGTCGAGGGGCGGCGCTCGGATGGAGGCGCTGGTTCAGTTGCCTCGTTCTCATCGTCGAAGGTGGCGAGGAGGCTCACCTCGGAGGGCGAGAGCCCCAGCAACAACTGGCGATCGTGTGCCTGAATGAGGACCACGCGCTGACGTGGTCCGAGCGACTGCGATTCCAGCACGCGAATGACCTTGTGCCGTGCGCGCCCCGGTGTTGCGCCGCGCAGTCGGCGCAGCAGGTGAAGGAGCGCCAGCAGCATCGCGATCACGAGCAGGAAGCTGCCCGCAAATGAGAGCCAGTCGGTCAGGCCAAGGTGGGGAGTCTGTCCCATGCTCAGACGTTCTTGAGTCGTTCTGAGGGAGTGATCACCCGCGTCAGGCGGATGCCGTATCGGTCGTTGACGAGTACCACCTCGCCCTGAGCCACCACGGTGTCATTGACCAGCAGATCGAGCGGTTCGCCCGCGATGCGCCCGAGTTCGACGACGCTGCCTTGTGACAGGCGGAGCAGGTCGCTGATCTTGAGAACCGCGCGCCCGACTTCGACCGAGATCGTTACTGGTATGTTTTGCAGCAGACTCGAGTTGATCGGATGCCCATTGGCGGCTTGCGCGTAATGAGCCTCGGTATCGTCCTGAGTGAGGTCGACAGGATTGGGTGTTGACATGGTGCGTCCTTGTGCGTTGGCAATCAGCTTGCCGACGGAATCTCGAGGGTTTTCTGGATCTGGATGGCCATGTTCGGGCCGGCGGTACCAACCTGCACATCGAACACGGGAATGTTGTTGATCAGTGCACGGGCGAATTCATGCTTGCGAAAGAAGACGACATCGCCCTCCTTCATGGCCTCGAGAGCACTCAGCGTGGTCTTGAGTTGTCCTAGGATCACCTGCAACTCGAGCCGGGCGTCGCCCATCGCAGCTGCCATCTGTTCGAACCAGACCTTGTCCGACTCGGCATTCTCGTCGACCGAGGGGCCGCGGTTTCTCAGTACCTCGCGAATCGGCTTCAGGCCCGCATACGGGTAGATGAGGTCGATGAATCCCTTTGCGTCCCCACAGTCGGCGTCGAAGTGGTTGACCAGTACCAGATCGTTTTCGTCGGCGATCTGCGCGAATTGCGGATTGATTTCCGAACTCACCTGCTCGAATTCCACCGGCACGAGGGGGTGCCAGGCCTCCTGCAGCGAGGAGAAAAGCACCTTCAGAATCAGCTCGATCACGCGGTTTTCCGTCGGCGTGAAGAGCCGGGTCGGGGAGAGCGGGGCGCCGACGCGTCCTGAGCCACCGAAGAAGTTGTCGAGCACGGTGAAGATCATGTTGGTATCGATCAACACGAGCGACGACCCGCGCAGCGGATTCATCCGGATCACGTTGACCGAGAGCGGTGCACTCTTGCCCTCCAGGTACTCCCCGAACTTGAGCAACTGCACGCGCGCCGGATTGATGCGAGGACTCGTCCGCAGAACCTCGAGAAGCCCCAGTCGAAAAAGACGTATGAAGCGCTCGTTGATCATGTCCAGCGCTGAGACATTGACGCCCAGCGAACTGTCCTCGTTCGTGATGTCGTGCTTGCGCACGCGAGCCCCCGCATTGAAGCCGGTGTTCACGGCGATCGAGCCGTCGCCGATGCCACTGTTCAAGGCGTCGAGTTCTTCAGGGCTGAGGAGGTTGCGAGTTGCCATTGGCGGGTACGGTTGCGTTGCTGTCGATCGTGCAGGGGTGGGGCCCGACGCTCGTCGGTCGGCTGGTGATGGGCCTGTCTGGCCTATTGGTAGACGAATTCGGTGAAGAAGACTTCCTCGATGCCGCCGAACCCCTCAAGCCGGTCCAGTTCGATGTTGATGCGATCGCGCAGGCGACCGCTCAGTTGCAGGCGAAATTCGGGTTTGGCCAGATCGGGTTCGGTGACGGTGCGCAGGACATCAAGACAGGCCGAGCGCAGCGCTGCTCGGTGGGTCTCGACGTTCTTGAATACCCGCTCGTCATACTGTGTCATCAAGGACAGCGACACCTGCATCACCTTGCGCGAGCCGGCGACGTTGGCCACCAGGGCCTTCTTGTCGTCCAGGTCCATGTATCGCTTCTCGAAGCGCGCACCGGCATTGGCCGGGATCATCCGCGAAGCGCCAGCCTCCGATTTCGCCTCGCCCCCCTTCTTGTCACCGTGGGCATCCTTCTTGTCGCCGTGGCCGTCTTTTTTCTCGCCGTGGGCGTCCTTCTTTTCGCCGTGTCCCGCCGGTTTCTCGCCGTGCCCCGCTGGCTTCTCGCCGTGGCCCGCGGGGTTTTCTCCATGCGCTGCTGCAGGTGCTTGGGCGACCTCGTCATCAGCCTCCGCCGAAGGTGCCGATGACAGGGCGCCCGTCAGAAACAGCGTGGCGCCGACGCCGCCGCCGATGAGCACGAGGGCAATGACCGCCATGATCGCGATCTTGACGATGGGCTTCGCAGGCTTCTCAGCTACTTCGGTGGTCTGTTCTTCAGCCATGGCTTTTCCATTGGTGTGGGCGGTCAATCGTCAGCACAGCGCAGTTTCCGAGTTCGACCGACTTTGGCCTGCGGCTGTCATTTTCATGACGCCTCACCAGCATCTGGATGAGGTGTCGGTAGGTTGAGCAATTGCTGTGCCTGATGTGTTCCTTCGGTCATGCGAGGACGTCAAGCAGTCCGGGCGAGGCGCCGCTGGCAGGCGCGAGTCGTGGCGTGCTGTCTTCAGGGGGTGCTTCGTTGGTCGTGGACGAAGGACTCTCCGGTAAAGCGGTTTCCTGGCGTGTGTTCTGGTTGAACGATTGCTGGAAAGCAGGCTGCCCGCTGTAGGACGAAGCGTCGGATGTGCTGGCCTGACCGGGGCTCACCTCCAGCTGGCCGGAGGCGATCCCGGCCCCTGCGAGCGCCTCCTTCAGGTGAGGCAGTGCGTCGGTCAGCAACTGACGTGTGTGGCTCTGCGAAGCGGTGAATTGCGCGTCGAGGGCTCCATTGGCGGTGCTGCTCAGCGTGATGTCGATCTGACCCATCCGGGGCGGGTTGATGTGCATCTCGACCCGCCAGTGCCCGTTGTCGATGGCCGTATTGATTTGACGAGCAACGGCTTCGGCCATGTGAGTGACCACGGCCTGATATCGCTCACCCGGCACGCTGGTGGTCGCCGCACCTGCTTCGGACCGCAGCGGCAGGGGCTCGGGGAGGTCGTAGGTGGCGACTTGCGCCGATGAGAAACCTGCGTCCAGCGCGGCTTGTGGGAGCATGGCGCTCATCTGAGCGGGCGCGTCCGGGTGGTCGTTCCCGGTCGAAGGCGCCGCGGCGGCACCAGCCGCGAGCGATGTATTGAGCCCTGGGGGCGAAAGCGTGATGCCCGTCGACCCGGTGGGGGATGCCGTGGATTGAAGTGCGCTCAGTGCGGTTTGCGCTGAGTGCACGCCCGCGGGCTGCGCTGGCGATGCCCATGCCGGGCGCATCGTGCGCAGTGGGACAGGCGTAGCAGGTTCGCCGGTCATCGCCTTCAGCCCTGTGAGTGCGCTCAGCGCCGCGAGGCTTGTCAGCCCGGCAGGCGGGTTCTGCAGGGAGCCATTCGAGGCCGGATCGATGGTTTGCAGCTTGCTCGTCGGCGGCGTGGGCGGCGCCGATGAGACCTCGAGGGGCAGAGCAACCCGGCCTGCAAGGGATGCGCCGCGCTGAAGATTGCCGTGTCGGTCGGGCGCGGCGGGCATGAGTGCTCGAGCGGCTGTGTCGACAGAAAGCGCCTTGGTCGCCACGGGCAATGCGGATACGCTGGTTTGCGCTGCAAAGCCGGCGAGGGAGGGCGCAGCTGGGACCCGTGCGGTGCCGTTCATCGCAGGTTCGCCTGCGGTGGTGCCAGCCGGGCTGTTTGCCGCGGTTGTAGATGCGCTCTTGAATACTGCGGGCTGGGCGGGCTGTGCAAGCAGTCCTGAGAGGGCAAGAAGCAACGAACCCGCAGCATTCTGGTCGGCACTGGCATTGGCTTCGGCATCGGGATCGGGACTGGCTTCGGGGTTGCTTGCCGCCTCGATACCGGGCTTCGTGCCGAGACCGCTCATTGCATCGGCTGCGGAACTCATGCCGCTGGTGAGCCGAGTGGCTGGCAACGCATCGGCGAGCGTCGCCGCACTTTTCGCAGTTGCTTCCGCTTCTGGACTGCCCGCGCTTGCTGGACTTCCCGCGGGGGCGCCGGCACTGGCGATAGCTGCACCGGTCGCTGGATGACGGGCTGCCATCCCGGTAGCGAACGCTGCGCCCTGCGGATTCAATAGTCGTTGCAGGACCGATTCATCGATCCCCTGTGCGCGTGCGAAGGACATCAGGCTCTGGTTGTCCGGAGGTGGCATTGCCGAAGTGATGATCTGTACCTGCGAGCTGACCTCGAGTTGGTTAAATCTTGTTAAATCAGGAAGCGGCAAATCCTTGCCGCCGGTGTCGCTGAGGACTGGCGAGGCATTGCCGCTCGGGGGCGATCGCATGCCTTGCAACAGATTCCCGAACTGTCCTGTTTGCGACGAGCCCGCTTTTTGACGCGAGGCTGCGCTTGCGCTTTCCGCTGTGCCATCCGTCGAACTGACCGGGCTGGTGGGGAGCAGGCTGATGAGCGAATCGGAGGGCATGGATGATTCTCGAAAGGTTTGGCCAGCCACTCCTAGCAAATTGCGTGACAGGGGTTGGTTCAAGCCGTGCGCGATCGATGAGCAGCCTTTCGACGAGGGCCCCATCGCCGCTGTGTCAGGCGCGGCGTGGTGTCGCAAAAGTGGCTGGCATGGTCGTTGCAGAAGGGATGACGCGAGTCGGTTTCGAACCCCGGAACCGCCGATTCAGAGCCTTATCCGTACGAGCGACTGTCAAGAAAATGTCAACCACTGCACTGAGCGCTGTTCGTCAGGGTTTTGCCGGTGCCCGAGTCTCCGACCTGGGCATTCCGATCATCGTCATGGTGATCATGGCAATGCTCGTCGTGCCCTTGCCTGCAGCCGTTCTCGACGTGCTCTTCACATTCAACCTGCTCGCCGGCATGGTCGTCATTCTTGTCGCCATCCGCACGACGCGCCCGCTCGAGTTCTCGTCTTTCCCTTCAGTGCTCCTGCTGACAACGACGCTTCGCCTTGCCCTCAATGTGGCATCGGCCCGTGTCGTGCTGGTGGAAGGGCACAAGGGCGCGGAGGCCGCGGGCAAGGTGATCCAGGCCTTTGGCGAGTTCGTGATCAACGGCAACTATCTGGTCGGCGTGATCATCTTCATGATCCTCCTGATCATCAACTTCATCGTGATCACCAAGGGTGCGGGACGCGTGTCTGAAGTCATCGCGCGATTCACGCTTGATGCGATGCCGGGCAAGCAGATGGCGATTGATGCCGAGCTCAATTCCGGCGCCATCAGTCAGGAAGTCGCCAAGCGTCGACGGGAAGAGGTTGCGCAGGAGGCCGAATTCTTCGGTGCGATGGATGGTGCCTCGAAGTTCGTTCGAGGCGACGCCATCGCCGGACTTCTCATTCTCATCATCAATATTGTCGGCGGGCTGGCCATCGGCATCGGCATGCATGGATTGTCCTTCGGCGAGGCAGGGCGCCTGTACACGCTGCTGACCATCGGTGACGGACTTGTTGCCCAGATACCGGCCATGTTCCTGTCGCTCGCGACAGCGATCATCGTTACTCGAGTCACGACGGCTCAGTCGATGACCGAGCAGGCAAAGACGCAGCTCGGTCTCCCGGCACCGCTGTTTGTCGCCGCCGCCATTCTCGGCTTGCTCGGCCTGGTTCCGGGAATGCCCCACGCCGTGTTCCTGACGCTTGCCGCCATGACCGGCGCGATCGGTCTGATGCTGCTGCGCGACCAGAGCCCCGATGCGGCGGTCGAGCCAGACGCTGCCGCGCAGGCGCCCGCCGCCCCACGTGATCTGGACTGGAGCGATGTCGAGTCAATTGATCTGGTGGGACTGGAAATTGGCTATGGTCTTATTCCGCTCGTCAATACCGAAGCGGGTGGCCAGTTGATCGCACGTGTGAAGGGGGTGCGCAAGAAGCTCTCCGCCGAACTCGGGTTTCTGTTTCCCTCGGTTCGTATCCGGGATGCACTCAATCTGGAGCCGGATACGTACAACATTCTCCTCAAGGGTGTGGTGCGCGGAACCGGGCAGGTCAAAGTAGGGCGCGACCTGGCAATCAACCCCGGGCAGGTCTACGGCACGCTCCAGGGTATTCCGACTCGCGAGGCCGCTTTCGGTCTCGAGGCGGTCTGGATCGACCCGCCGCAGAGCGATTACGCGCGCACGCTTGGCTATACCGTTGTCGACGCGAGTACTGCGATGGCGACACATCTCAACAAGGTGCTCCGCGAGAATGCAGCCGAATGCATCAGTCATGACGAGACCCAGCAGCTTGTGGAAAAGCTCGCCGTGCGCGCACCCAAGCTCGTCGAAGACGTGATTCCGGGCAAGGTGCCGATCGGCACGTTGACCCGTGTCTTGCAGAACCTGCTCAGCGAGGCGGTACCGATTCGCGACATGCGCACGATCGTCGAAGCGCTGGCCGAAGAAGCAGGGCGCGTGCAGGACCCGGATCTTCTGACAAGTCTGGTCCGTCCGCGCCTTGGACGCATGATCGTGCAGTCGGTCGCCGACCCGTCGGGGACCTTGCCGGTGATGACACTCAATCCCGATCTCGAGCGGGTTCTGGGCAATGCGGTCAATCACTCCTCGACAGCGCACGGACTCGTGCTCGAACCCGATCTGGCCGAGAGTCTGTTCAGCGCGCTTCGCAACAGTGTCAACACGGTCCAGGAGCAGGGGCATGCAGCGGTTCTGGTGGTTTCTCCGCAGATCCGCACCTTGCTCTCGCGCCTCATCCGGCATCGTGTCAATGATCTGGTCGTTCTTTCCTACGCCGAGGTACCTGTCGATCAGGCGGTGAAGGTGATCTTCAATGTCGGCATCGAGTCCAAGGACTGAGCAGGGGTAAATCAGTGGAACTGAAGCGCATTGTTTCGACGGATACACGCTCGGCTATCGCGCTCGCGACGGATCGATATGGCAAGGATGCCCTGATCGTTTCCAACGAGCGTATCAACGGCCGGATCGAAATCGTCGTAGCCGTCGACGAAGACAAGCCGATCGAGGAGGCATGGCTCGCCGGCGGTCGGCGGTTGGGCACTTCGCCTTCGACCGACGAGGGCGCGCGTCAGGCCCGACGCTTCGCGTCCGACGCAGGCAAGGTCTCAGTGCCCGATGGCAGCCAACACGCACCCTTTGCTGCGACTGCCGTGGTCCAGCCCGTCCCGGGTCCTGGCGAGGGCGATGGCGCCTCAATCGAGCGCGAGCGGGTGCACGCGCGCGAGCTTGTCTCTCTCATTCGGGACGAGTTGACTGAACTGCGCCGCGAGTTTCGACTCTCTCGCCAGGTGGATGCCTGGCAGACCGCCCAGGGCCTGGCCCCCGAAGTGCGTGAAGTGGCCGACGCCTTGTTGCGCATGGGAGTACCGGCCGGGCTTCGCGGGCTCCTCGTCGATCAGGTGCGCGCGCTCGAGAGCAGGACCGCAGCGCTTGCGGCGATTGACGGCTGCCTGCGTGCAGCCATTGCGCCTCCGGGTGCATCACGGCCGCTCGAGGGGGTTCACCTCCTCGCTGGGCCCGCCGGTGCCGGCAAGTCATCGATGGTGGCGCGACTCGCTGCGGCACACGCGTCTGCGCGCGCGTTCCAGGACCGTGGGGTGGCGGTCGTGAGCTTTCGCGATCAGCGTCCCGGTGCCTGGAGTCAGATGCAGATCCTGAGTGCGCAAGCGGGCGTCGAATGTTTTCGTGCGACCAATGGCGAGATGATGCAAAGCCTGCTGCAGGAACTCTCGCAGCGCCGACTGGTTCTGATCGACACGCCGGGAAACCCGATCGAGGGCCCGATTTCCGAACTGCGCGCGATGGTGCCCGATGCGCGGATTCATCTGGTGCTGCCTCTGGACGCTACGCCGTTCACGGTGCAGCGCCATGTGCACATGGCCGGCATGCGTTGGGACGGGCTCATGATTTCCCGCATGGACGAAGCGGCGAATCCCTGGCCCTTGCTTCAGGTCCTGTGCGAGCGCGAGTTGCCGGTGTCTTTTGGGGGATTCGGTCCGGAACTTGCCGATCTCATCGAGGCGAGCGATCCCGACTTGCTGGTGGGTCGCGCGATGGAGAATCTCGCTGCGGCACTCATCCATGCCGATGAAAGCATTTCGAATGGTTAAGTATCCAGCGCTTTTCAATGACTTCGAGTCTTGTCTGATTGATCACCGTCTAGAATCCGCCCAATGAACAGTCCTGCGCTGCAACAGAAGACTCCACAGGTCATCGCGATCGCGAGCGGCAAGGGCGGGGTCGGGAAGACGTCGGTTACCGCCAACCTCGCGGTTGCCTTGGCCGCGCGAGGCCATCGGGTGATGCTCTTCGACGCCGATCTCGGACTTGCCAATGCGCAACTGGCCTTGGGCTGTCGTGCCGAATTCAACTTCAGTGATGTCATTGCCGGGTTGAAGACCTTGCCCGAAATCATCGTCACGACGCGGCAGGGCGTGCGTCTGGTGCCAGGGGCTTCGGGCATTCGAGAAATGGCCTCGCTCGATGCGATTTCATCGGCTGCCATCGTGCAGGCTTTCAGCACGCTCGAAGAGGAAGTCGACTTCTTCATCATCGACTCGGCAGCCGGGATATCAGAATCGGTACTCACCTTTCTCGGCGCAGCCCAACGGCGCTTCGTCGTGCTGTGTGACGAACCGTCGTCGATTGCTGATGCCTATGCGCTCATCAAGGTGATGGCCCTGGAGGGCAGCACCGACGAGATCTATCTGCTGCCCAACATGGTCGAGACCCAGGCCGCAGGGTTCACCCTGTTTCAGCGGGTTCGCGATGTCTGTGCGCGTTTTCTCGGAGTCTCGGTCGGTCACATACATTCGGTCACTGCCGATGCCCACATGGTGGATGCTTCGCGGGCGCGGCAGACGCTGCTCGAGTTCGCGCCGGGGGGCAACGGGGCGCGCGACATTCGTGCGCTTGCCGTGGCCGTGGAGGAATTGGCGCCACTGGCCTTGGCTTCCGGTGGCCTGCAGTTCTTCTTCGAACGCATCAACCGGCGTGGCCAGGTGCCCGCGTGAGAGGCGCACGGGCACTGTACGAGCAGACCCGGGATGATGACAACGCCCTGGTTGTGGGCAACCTCGGGCTGGTCAAGCGCGTGGCGCTGCATCTGCATGCCCGCGTTCCACGCTTTGTGGAAGTCGATGATCTGATCCAGGCGGGCATGCTCGGGCTCATCGATGCAGCCCGTTCGTTCGATGCGGCCAAGGGCAGCAATTTCGAGGCCTTTGCCTATCTTCGAGTACGGGGTGCGATGTTCGACGAGATCAGGCGACTGTCCTACCAGCCGCGTTCGGCCGTTGCACTGAATCGGGCACATGCCGATTCGGCCAATGAACTCAGCGCTCAACTGGGCCGCAATCCGACACAAGTCGAGCTTGCTGAATTCATGCAAAAGGACGCCGAAAGCCTCCAGCAGGAACGCTCGCGCGCCATCCGCTTTGATACCTCATCGATCGATGCCCAACCTGAACTGGTCGAGAATCTCTCGGCTGACGATGCGTCGCGACCCGATGTGCAGGTCGAGGCAGCCGAATTCATGGCCGCTGTCCAGGATGCCATCACGAAACTGCCTGAACGAGATCAGCTCGTGATCCAGCTCTACTATGTCGAGGAGATGACCCTGCGCGAGATCGGGGCCGTCATCGGTGTGGGCGAGTCGCGCGTCAGTCAGATACTTTCAGCCTCAGCCAAGCTGCTGCGAAAGTCGCTGAAGGTCTGACGCATCGGAGGGACTGCGTCAGCGGGGTCTGGCCGATGGGTGTGCTCTACGGCTCCTGGTACATGAGCGTGATGCTGATGCGTCGATTGCGCGGGTCGCGCGCGTCCGACGCATTGAAGGGTTCGGTGTCCGCCACCCCCTCGATCCGGGCGATGCGTTTGGAATCGACGCCCTTGGTCGAGAGCATCTGGCGCGTGATGTCGGCCCGTTCCGCAGACAATGACCAGTTGTTCCGCTGGGCGCCATCGTAGGGGATGCTGTCGGTGTGTCCTCGCACCTTGATCTTGTTGGGCATGTTGGAGATCGAGCGAGCGATCTCCTGAATCAGCGCCTGCGCCTTTCCGGCCATGTCGCTCGTGCCCAGACCAAACATCGAAAAATCGGCCTTGTCGATGATCTCGATGCGCAGACCTTCCTTTTCGCGTGCGAATTGCACCTGTTCCTTCAACTTGGACAGTGACGGGTCAGCAGAGAGCTTCTCGTTCAACTCTTTTTCCAGCTTCTCGAAGTTGGCCTTGTCGACTTCATGCGAGAACTTTTTCTTCTGCTCCTCATCCGGGTTCTGGATCTTGGTCTTGTCGCTCTCATCGATGCTGTTGACCTCGCGCGGGGTCAGGATCTGCATCAGACCGGTCTGGCTTGCAACCTGGGGGAGATCTTCCGGATCGATGATCGACTGCCCCCCCATCAGGCCCGTTGCCCCCGAGGTGTTGTTGACCGAAATGGCACTCTGGGTGGCCTTGCTCGGCTTGAAGTAATCGGATATGCCCTTGCGCTGATCCGTGTTGGTGGCACCCAGGAGCCACATGAGCAGAAAGAACGCCATCATGGCGGTCATCATGTCTGCCAGGGCGATCTTCCACGCACCGCCGTGCGCGCCCGCATGATCATCAGCGATGATCCGCTTGATGATGATGGGGGGGAGATCTTTCTTGCCTTCCTCGGCATCGGCTTTCGGGGGCTGGGCAGGTGGTGAAGAGGCTTGCCCGGTGTCCTGCGCTGCGCTGGTGTCCACCGTTGCGCCGGAGTTCACCGCTGCCTGATCGTCGGCAGCCGCAGTCGCGGCAGCCGCTTCGGGGGAAGTGGCCACGGTTACTTGCCGCGCAGACCGTCAAAGACCTCGGAGAACGAGGGCTGGCACTCATGCGTGATGCCGACCCGGGCCGCCTCGATCACCACAGGAATCGGGTAGCCGTTCAGGGTTCCGATGATGATCTGCTTGGCCACGTGATAGATCTGGCCCTCTTCGTCGATGATCTGCTTGAGCCTTACACCCAGCGGCTCGGCGACACCGTAAGCGAGCAAAACCCCCAGAAACGTGCCGACCAGTGCGCTGCCGATCAGCCCACCCAGAACCGCGGGTGGTTGATCAATGGAGCCCATGGTCTTCACGACGCCCAGAACGCAGGCGACAATCCCCAGGGCAGGCAGGGCGCCGGCCAGACTGGCATAGGCTTCGGCGGGCTTCAAGGCCTCATGGTGGTGGGTCTTGATCGACAGGTTCATCACGTCTTCCATGGTGTCCGGTCGCGGCGCGGGCGAAGAGATCACCAGGAGCCGGATGCTGTCCGTGATGAGGTGTACGAGTGCGTGGTCCTTCAGCAGTCTGGGGTATTCGCCGAAGATCGCGCTCGACTCGGGGTTCTCGACGTGAGACTCCAGAGCGACTGCGCCCTCGGATTTCAGAACCTTCATCAGCTTCGAGACAAGGAAGATGACGTCGAGGTAGTCCTGCTTCTTGAACTTCGCGCCAGACAGGATGTGAAGGAAGCCGCTGAACACCCCCTTCACGATGGTCATGCTGTTGGCAATGACCATCGCGCTCAAGGCCGCCCCGGCAATGATGAACGTTTCACCGGGGGCCGCATGGATGATCGGCGCAAGATCTCCACCTTCGAGGATGTAGCCGCCAAAGACGATGCCAAAAAGGAGGACGAGGCCGACGAGGCTGAGCATGGGGTGTGCCTTGGTTCTTGGGGCGTTACATCATTCGACTGCGTCGCGCGGCGGCCGGTACCAGGCGCCAGGCTTCGCGAACTTCATTCATCAGGTCACGAACTTCGTGCAGCGTCTCGATGTCATCGTTCAGATTGACGATGAGCAGGCGGCGCGACACGTAGTCATAGAGTTCGCCCAGGTGACGGGCGATATCGCCGCCTCGAACATGATCGAGGCTGGTTCTGAGCCCGAGCAGGATTCGCAGCGCGCGGTTGATGTGGTAGACCTTGGCCTTCACGGATCGCTGGCTTATGTGGCCTTCCGCAGCGTTGAGGCTATCGAGCAGGCCATCGAAAAGCATCTGGATGAGTTGACCGGGATCGGCGTCGCTGGCGCGGGTTTCCGTCATGACGGCACCGTAACTCTGTACTGCCCTGCGATTGAGTGTCAGCATGATGTGATGATCTTCATTTGGAGACGACACTCTTGTCTTCGTCAGTCGCGATCGTACCTTTAGCGCTGCATCGCAGGAAGTTTGGTCTCGCGCTTTCCAGCGTGCGGCGAATTAATTCTTGTTGAGTGCGAGAGTGTCCTGCGCGGCAATCTGGCCTGACGGATCGACCTGCGTCGCAATGGATGCGGTTGCAGGGAGGGGTGTGGGCGACAGGCCTATCGCTTCGCGCAGACGATTGGAGGCTTCAGCGATCTGCGTGGTGATGTGTGCCGACTGATCACCGGGTGCCGCGGCCTGCTCCTGTCCGAGCCCGTAGAGGAGAAGCGCCTCATCGGGTGGGAACCAGGACAGCATGGTGCCATTGCCGGTGCGAACCACTCGAGGCATCTCAGGCGGCACGCGAATGCCTTGCCGCGCATCGAGTCCGGCTTCGAGAAGTACCTCTTCGATATGTCGGACGAGCGCTGCTTCGTAGGATCGTCGCAAGGTATCAAGCTCTGCAGGGTCGGCACCTTGTCCCTCGGCAAGTGCTCTCCAGAGTGCCTCGCCACTCCATTGCGCAAACGCCGGGTCCGGTGTTTCGCTCGCGCTGCCCTGTGAGCCGGAGCGCCGTCCTCCCCCGTCGCCTTCGAGTGCCCTCACCCGCTCGGTGAGATGAACCACCAGCACACCGACGACGACCATGGCGCCGAGAACAAGCAGCAGGAGCAGGATGCTCATCAGTTCGTCTTGCTGGGTGGGTTGTACAACTGGTTCAGCCAGGTTCTGGTGCTGTTCATCTGGGACACGAGCGTGTCCATGGTGGTGAACTGGCTCAAATAGCGGTTGTACAGATCGGTCATTCGGGTGTTGAGGGTCGTTTCGTTCTTCTGGACAGTGGTGATCGTGGCGTTCAGGTTCGTCGTGGCTGTCTGGATCGGGCTCGTGACCAGGTTGCCCTGGGCATCGGTGCCCCCTGAGATCATCGTGGTAAGGGAGCTTGCCCAGTTGCCGGCAAATCCGCGGGCGGTATCAGTGCTCGCACCCTGCGAATTGTCCTTTCCGTTGGTCAGGAACTGGGCGACGTTCGTGTAGTTCGCTTGCAGGGTGCTGGCAAGTTTCGTGTTGTCCAGGCTCAGCGTGCCATCGATGTTGTGGGTGATCCCCAGGTCGCCCAGGCTCATGTTGCCGACGCTGCCACCAAGGTCCACCTGCTTGGACACCATGGCAGACAACTGGGTCTGGATCACGCCGACCAGCGAGTCGGCCACCAGACTGGCACCCAGGGTGGGGTCGGTCGACTTCGGGTCGGTGGCGACCTGCAGGACGGTCTGTATGTCGTTGTAGGCGGTGACCAGGTTCTGTATGTTGGCGGTCAGCGTCGATGTGTCACGGTTCAACTGGAATCCACCGGCACTGCTGGTCGCGGTGAGTACATTCAGCGTGACCCCGGGGAGGGCATCGGTGATCGAGTTCGACGCTCGCCACAGATCAACGCCATCGACCACGACATGGGCATCTGCGGCGGCGGTCAGTTGCCCACCAGTCGTGCTGTCGTAGCTTGTCTTGTCAAAGGAAAAGCCCGCGACGGCATTGCCTGACGAGTCAGTCGCGGTTGCACTGAAGGCGCTGCTGGCACCGGTGCTGCTTGAACTGATCAGCAGCTTGTAGGGTGTCGATCCCTGGCCTGAATTGAACACCTGAGCCGTCACGCCCAGGCCGGCGGCATTGATCTGGGCTGCGAATTCGTTCAGCGACGAGGCAGAGCCCGAGGGCGGCGTGAAGGCGTGGACCTGACCGTTGACATCCAGGGTGAGCGTGACCGGACTGCTGGCCGATACATTGGTCGCGGGATCTGCAAAGCCGCCCGTCAGAAACTGCTGAGGGGCGGCAGTGGCCAGCACTTGCAGGGTGTGATTGCCTGGCACAGCCGCGCCCGTTGCCGTGATCTGGACCGCCGAAGCCTGACTGTTCTGCACCGAGGTCGACGCCAGATTCGAGTTGTCCTGGAGCGACGCGATGGCCGATTGCAGATTGGACAGTCCTTGCGTCAGCGTCGAATACGCTGCGAGTGAAGCCTGTGCCTTGGAGAGTTGTCCGTCGAGCAGGCTCATCTGCGGCGCCTTCTCGGCGTCGGTCAGGCTTTGCGCGAGTTGCTGGATATTGATGCCCGATCCGACGCCCAGTGCTGTCATAGCCGACTGGGCAGCCGCTTGCGCAGCGGTGCCATAGGTGCTATTCGTGGAGGCGCTGCTCGAGCTTGCATTGGCGCTGGCAGCACCAGACGTGTTCGAACTGGTGCCCGAGGCTGCAGTCGACGTCGGGGTCGAGCCGGAAATGGTCATGGACATGGCCTGCTCCTCGATCTGCCCGCAAGGGCGGTAATGATGGCGACCCGGCCAGGCCGAGTCGCAGTTCGGTAGTCGACGCGGGGGCGCGGACCTTTAGCGACCGGCCTTTACTTCAGAAAGTTGAACAGCGACAACTGCGATATCTGCGCGAAGCTTTGCTGCGACGCTTGCAGACTCAGCGATTCCTTCTGAAGGTCGGTAATGGTGGTCGTGTAGTCACTGTCCTGTATGCGGGAAAGACTGGTCTTCAACTGCAGTTGTGTCTGCTGGATCAGCGTCTGCTGCTGGGTGACGACATTCTGATCATTGGCAACGCTCGCCTGTGCCGCATTGATGCCCTCACCGAGTGTGGACAGTTCGCCGATGCCGCGCGTGATACCGGCCTGATCGCCTGATTGGGTTGCTGCGATGAGGTCATCGATCGATTGGAAGAAACCGGTCTGGCTCACGGTGCCGTCAGTGGCTGTGCGCGAGACCGCAATGAAGACTTGTGTGCCGGGTCGATCGACGTTCACGCTTTGCTGATCATTGATGGCGACGGCAACGCCTGTCTGATCGCCTTGATAGGCGGTCGCGCCGTTCGCGCCGGGCGCGAAGGGCGCCGTCCCCGAGCGACCGCCCGAAAAGACGAAGCTGCCGTTCACGTCTCGTGAGTTCGCGCGTGCCGCGAGGTCGGCGCGCAAAGACGACATCTGTGAGGCGATGTTCTTCAGATCGCCCGAGTTCACCGTGCCGCTGGCTGCTTGCAGTGCCAGCTGGCTCAACGAGTTCATGTCCTTCTGGCTCGTCGTGATGGCCTGCTGCTGGAAGCTGAGCTGATCGCCGACCGTGCCTATCGTGTCGAGATAGGACTGCTGTCTGGACAGGGCAGAGTTCAGATTGGCGATCGCGACGCTGCTGGCGGTGTTGTCGCTCGCAGCCGTCAGTTGCAGGCCCGTCGATATCTGGGTCTGTGTCTTGGTGATCGTGTCCTGGATGGTGCGCATCTGCTGCGCTGCCTGGCTGAAGGTCAGGCTGGTCGACAGGGTCATGAGTGCACTCTCCTCGTCATGCGCGCAGCTGCGCGATCGTGTCGAACAGCTGATTGGCGACCTCGATCGTCTTGGCCGAGGCCTGATAGGCCTGCTGGAATCGGATCAGGTCGGCCGCTTCGGTATTGATATTGACACCGGAGGCTTGGTCGACGGCCTTCACCGCTTGCTGGTTGACCACCGTGAGCGCCTGCTGCGCGATGGTGGCTTGCGTCGATGCCTGCCCGGCGCTTGACACGATGCCGTTGTAGGCATCGTTGATGGTCTGATTGTTCGGGAAGATATCGGTCCGGGTCTGCATCGCAGCAACGGCGCGGATGTTGGCGTTGTCGCCCTGGCCGTCCTGGTTGCCATCGATCATGAATTGGTCGCCGGCAGCGGGCGGCCCATCGAGGGTGATCGCAAGGTTTCGGTAGTGTATGCCCGAGGCAGCGTTGTAGCCAGTGCGCGTGGCCAGAAGCGTTCCGGTCGTCGCGTCGGTGATCGTATAGGTGTTTGTGCTCGTGAACCTGAGGGTCAGAGGTTCGCTGCGTTGCGCGGCCAGCGGGTCGAGCGTGCCTGACTGGTAGCCTGCCGCGAGCGTGCCGATGCCGTTGCTGCCCGCAGGGGCTGCGCCGAACACCAACAAGTCTTCGGGGACTGTTCCGTCAAGTCGCGCCTCGGCGCGCAGGCCCAGTTTTGCGAGGTCCGAGGCGGCACCAGTCACGGCGATGGCTGTGCTGCTCGACAGGCTGATGCTGCCGCGCATGACGGTGCCGCTGGCTGGAACCGCCATGCCAAGGCAGGACACCTGTGAGGAGGGCAGTGGATTTCCGATCGTGAAATCGCGCCCCTCGCTGAAGGCACCCGCTCTGGGGTCATAGCAGCTTTGCAGCGTCAGACTGCCATCGGCCCCAACGCTCGCGGCCACGCCACTCGAGGTACTGATGCCATTGATCGCGTTCGAGAGGTCACTCGCTGACTGGAAGCCCGCGGCCGGTGGGGTGATCGTCACGCCATTGAGCGAGAAGGGTACCGCACTGCTCAATTGCAGGCTCGATGCCGACAGGGTGAGCGTGTTGCTTGCCGACACGCTGACCGACGGATTGCTGGCCTGCAGGCCGCTTTGCAACCAGCCTGCCACGGCCGCGGCGCTGAAGCCGTTCGTGGCGGGGGTGAGTGTGGTGGAGGCCAGGGCCGGTAGTGCGATGCCGTTGACCTTGATCGCGCCGCTGTCCAGCGTCCAGCCCTGACCCAAAGGCAGTGTGCTCGACGGCAGTGTTGCGGTGGACGGCGTTCCCAGAGGGGTTGCCTGTGCACCGTAGGAGATACGCAGCCCCTCGTAGGAGGCGCCGCTCGCATTGGCGAGGTTCTGGAGCGGCACGGCGGTGCCGGGTGCAAATCCGTTGGCCGGGTTCGAGACCAGCGCGGCCTGATCCGCGCTCGCCAGTGGTGGGCCGAGGAGTTGTGTTCCGTCACGGGTAAATATCCGCAGGTCAAGACCGCTCGAGGGGTTTGTCTGGAGGAGCAGGCTCGTGTTGCTATAGCCAGCCGGGATCGTTGTGAGGGGTTGCAGGACGCCACTCGCGGACACCCGCAGGTCGACTGCGGGGTTTGATGCCGGGTTGTTCCCAAGGAGTGTCCCCAGCACTGCCGGTCCGGGAAGTGGCGGGGCGGCTGGACCATCATGAGCAGGGGCCGTGAATGAAATGCTCGCCTGCGCGGGGCTTGAGTTCGCAGGCGCACCAATGGATCTGAACAGCGCGCCCGTGGCGATCTTCTGCGGATCGGTGAGGAGGACTTGAAGTGCAGCAGCGGATCGCGCCGCCGGGGTACCGTCGGGCGTCTTGAATCCGAAGAGGGGGCTGCCGACATCGCCGTAGGCGTCGATGCCGCTTGCCTGGAGTCCGTTCACCGTACTCGCCATTTTCGCTGCGAGCGTATCAAGCCCGGATTGTGCCGGATCGAGCACCTGCTGGCGAAACGCGGCGATGCCGGCGATGCTGCCACTGGTGAGCGTCGTGAGTGGCGTTGCGCTGCCTTGCGGATCGATCTGGAAGTCGACCTTGCCGGGGGAGGTGGCGCTCATCACGACACCGATCGGCTTGGCGCTCATCCCGCGCACGACGGTAGCCTGTCCGCCTGCCTGTCCAATGCCGACATTGACCATGCCGTTGGGGGCGTAGCTGATCTGGATGCCCGCGAGGTTGGACATCTGCGACAGGATCTGATCGCGCTCATCGAGCAATGCTGGCGGTTGCGACGCGGCGGTGAAGCCGGTGCTCAGTTGTCCGTTCACCAGCGCGAGCTGCTCCCCGAGTGCGTTGAATTGGTCGAGGTTCGAGCGCAGTTCGGCACCCGAATTCTGTTCAACCGTTGCCAACTGCCCGGCGAGCGTTTGAAAGCTCGTCGCCAGACTCTGGGCGCTGCTCAGGTACTGGCCGCGCAGCGCGCTGTCAGCCGGACTCGCCGAGAGCGATTGCGCGGCGCTGAAAAAATTGTCGAGCGCGGGCGACAGGCCGCTCTGGACGTCGCCCAGGGCATTCACGACCTGGTTGGCGAACTTCACCATCGGCGTCTGGGTGCTGAGCGAACTGTTGCTGCTGAGGAGGTTTGCCTGGGCAAGCTGGTCCCAGGCCCGCTGGACGCCTTTGACCAGAACGCCGGCACCGACGTTTCGGCTGTCATGCCCGGCCGTGCCCGCCGGCGCCAGCGTGACTTGCTCGCGCGAGTAGCCCACCGAGTTCATGTTGGCGATGTTGTTCGCAACCGTGGCAAGCGCTGCCTGGTAGGCCTGAACTGCCGAGCTGCCGATGCTGAGCACGTCACTCATGGTTGCTTGCCCCAGTCATGCCGTCGGTCGATGCAGACGTTGCCGGTTGAATGCGAAGTCTGAGCGACAAGCCATCGGTCACGTTGCCCGGCATGTGCAAGGTACGCTGCGGTGCTGCGAGCGGCATCGATGCCGCTGGCTTGCTGAGCGGCAGACCAGGATCGATCGCACCGCCATGGTTGCCTGACGCGGCAGCATCAGCGGTGTCGGCAGGGGGCGGTGGTGTGCCCTTGTTCATCTGACGCACGATCATCTCGGCCAGGCCCATGCCACGCTTGGAGATCTGCTGGGCGATTTCCTTGTCGTACAGATCCTGGTAGGTGTCGGTCGCTGACGAGCTCATGAATCCGGTCTTCGGAACGGCGTCACGCATGCTTTTCATCATCATCTGCAGCATCATCGACTCGAACTGCCGCGCGACGGCCAGCGTGCCTTTCTCGCCGCCCTTCTTGACACCCTGGCGCAGGCGACTGGCCATGGCTGGGTCCAGATAGTTCGTGGTATCGGTGATGCCGGCATCCACGTCAGATCACCACCAGCTCGGCGCGCAGGCTGCCAGCGCGTTTCAGGGCTTCGAGAATCGCAATCATCGCCGAGGGTGTTGCGCCGACCTGGTTGACCGCATCCACAATCTCGCGCAGATCGACACCCGGCTGGAACAGGAACATCGGGTTCTTTGCCTCGCTCACCGACACGTCTGCGTTGGTGACGTTGCGTGTTTCTGCGCCCTGCGGGGCGAGCGGGCCGGGCTGGCTCACCGCATTGGTGGCTGAGACTTTCACGGTAATGCCGCCGTGCGAGACCGCCGCTGCGGTCACTCGGACATTGCGACTGACGACCACCGTACCCGTGCGTGAATTGACCACGACGCGGGCTGGGGGCTCGCCCGGGATGATTTCGAGGTTCTCCACCATGCTCATGAAGACAACGCGTGAGGCCACATCGAGGGGTGCACTCACGGCAATCGACACGCCATCGAGGGCCTTGGCAACGCCGCCGCCGAAGCGGTCATTGATGGCCGACACCACGGCGCTGGCGGTCGTGAAGTCGTAGTCGCGCACGTTGAGGATCACCGAGTCCGACTTGTCGAAGGCATTTTCGACCGCGCGTTCGATGAGCGCGCCGCGCGGGATGCGCCCCGAAGTGGTCACGCCAGTGCTCACGCTCGAGCCGGCACTCGAGGCTTCGACTGCCGCCAGACTGAGTGGGCCTTGGGCAACTGCGTACACGTTGCCGTCCGGGCCGCGAAGGCGGGTCATGATCAGTTGCCCGCCGCGCAGGCTGGTGGTCTTGCCAATGGCCGACACGTTGACATCGAGTGTCTGCCCTGGCTTGGCAAAGCCGGGCAGTTCGGCCGTCACCAGCACCGCCGAAACGTTCTTCACGTCGAGTTTGGTAAGGGTCGCCACGCCATTGTCGAAGTCGGACAGTTGTCCGTCGACGCTGACGCCCAGGCGGTTGAGCATCGAGCGAAGACTTTGCCCGGCGAAGGGAACGTCGGCGCCATCGCCCGTTCCCTGCAGACCGATGACGAGTCCGTACCCGATGAGCTGGTTGGGCCTGACGCTGGCCACACTGGCGAGATCCTTGATACGGTCGGCCTGTGCGAGCCCGGGCAGGGCGAGCGCGCAGACGAGCGTCATGGCGTTAAGCAGGCGGGCGTTCATCAGCATTCCTCAGAAAGGCCAGAGCTGGGTGAGAAGCCGCGTGCCCCAGCCGACCTGGGTCGCGCTCGCCATGTCGCCTGAGCCGCGGTAGGAGAACTGCGCGCTGGCCAGTCGCTTGGAGGTCACCGTGCCATTCGGTGCGATGTCATCCACGCGGACGACGCCGGAGACACGAATCACCTCAGAGCCCTCGCTCAGCGCGAGCTGCTTCTCGCCCCGAACGATGAGGTTGCCGTTCGTCATCACTTCGACGACGCTGACTGCGATCGACCCGGCGAGCGTTGCGCGCTGACCGTGATCGCCTTGGCCGTCACTCTTGATGTCGGTGCTGCCGACCTGTGCCTGCCCGGCGACGTTGGACAGGTTCTGCCCGACGAGCGGCCGTATGATGTTCGTGAGCGCGTTCTGAATGGAAGGGAGTGCATCGTTGGCCGACTTGCGCTCGACCGTGGTGTGCTGCACGCGCGAAGCCTGGGTCTCTTCGTTCAGAAGTACCGTGATCAGGTCGCCGACACGATAGTCGCGTTGCTGGCCGAAGAAATTGTCGCCCCGACCGTCGACGAACAGCGACCCAGTCGGTGCCGCACGAAATTCGCGCGGCACCGGTCGCACCGGCTCGAACGCGGCGATGGGTGGGGGTTCGGCGACGCTGGTGCAGCCACCGAGGACGATGCCGCTGCCCAGGGCAGCGATGATGACGAGGCTCGAGCGCATGATCATCTCAGGTGTTGTTGTTGATGAACTTGAGCATCTCGTCGGAGGCGTTGATGGCCTTCGAATTGATCTCGTAGTGACGCTGGGTCTCGATCATGTTCACCATTTCCTCGACCACATTGACGTTCGAGGCCTCGAGCGCACCTTGCATCAGCGTGCCAGCGCCGTTGGCGCCCGGCGCCAGGGTCTGAACGGCGCCACTGGCGGCGGTCGCCCGCGCAAGGTTCTGGCCCATCGACTCAAGCCCTGCCGGATTGGGAAAGCGGGCAAGCTGAATGTTGCCGATGGGCGTCGAAGCGGTCTGCCCGACCAGCGTCGCTGAGATCACTCCATCGGTGCCTATCGTCACGTTCTTGGCCGTGGGGGGGATGGTGACAGGCGGCTGCACCGGGGACCCCTGGGCGGTCACGAGCTGCCCGGTTGCTGACAGCTGAAAGGTGCCGTCACGCGTGTAGGCCGTGGTGCCATCAGGCTGCAGCACCTGAAAGAAGCCATCGCCGTTGATGGCGACATCGAGTGCGTTCGTGGTGTTGATCATGTTGCCCTGGGCATAGATTTTCCCGGTGGCAACAACCTGGGTGCCGGTGCCGAGCATCAGGCCGGTCGGCGACGCGTTGGCGACCGTGTTCTGGCCACCCGGCGCACGAAAGTTCTGATACAGCAGATCCTGGAACATGGCCCGGTCGCGCTTGAAACCGGTCGTGTTCACGTTGGCAAGGTTGTTCGATATGACCGACATCCGCGTCTGCTGGGCGTCAAGTCCGGTTTTCGCTACCCACATCGATGAATACATGAGGTCAGTCCTTTTTTATCTGCAGGTACGGTGGATCAGGAAAGCTTCATCATCGAGGCGCCACTGGCATCGAGATCCTTGGCTTCCTTGATGAGCTTCACCCCGGCTTCGAACGAGCGGCTGAGGGCAATCATCTTCACGATCGACTCGGAGATCGACACGTTGCTGTTTTCGATGGCCCCGACGCTCACCGAAGGTGCGTTCGGCCCGTTGGTGATGTCGGCTGGCGTACCGGGTTGCGCGCCCACCGGCGTGAAGAGGCCGTCGCCGCGGAGCATGATCGGCGTGGTACTGGCGTCGCGCAGGAGAAGTCGGCCTACCAGCACAGGCGGCACGTTCGGTCCGCCATTCGGGTTCGATGCAAACACGGAGCCGTCCCCGGTCAGCGTGACCTCGGCACCCGCTGGCACGGTGATCAGACCGCTCATGCCTTGCACCAGATCGCCAGCGCCGGTCTGCAGTTGGCCGGCACTGTTCACCTGCAGGTCGCCACGGCGCGTAAACGCGAGGTCGCCGTTGGGCGCCGTGACGCCCAGTACCGTGCTCCCTTGCATCGCGATGTCGAGCTGCGAACCGGTGTAGCTGATCGGCCCCGGGGCGAGCGACAGGCTGGAGTCGTTCGAAGTGGTACTGACGAATCGGGTGTCGAACCCCGGGCCATCGATCTTGACAGCGGTGAGGGTGGCGCTGCTCAGAGCCTTCTTGAACCCGGGCGTCGAAATGTTGGCAATATCGTTCGCCAGCATCTGCTGCAATTGCGCTGTCTGGGCAATGCCACCGGCTGCTGTATTGGCGAGGGCGTCCATAGGGTTCTCGGTCGAGGTTCAGAGAGACTGATCAGCGAATCTGGATGATCGTGGTGGTGAGCTGGTTATCGGTGTCGATCGCTTTTGCCGACGCCTGGAAGTTGCGCTGCTCGGTAATGAGGTCAACCAGTTCCGCGGTCAGATCGACGTTGGCGTTCTCCAGCGCGCCGGCCTGAACCGTGCCGAAGCCGGCTGATCCTGGCTGGCCGAACTTGGCGACGCCCGAACTCGACGTGGCGTAAAAGCTGCTGTTCCCGATCTGCTGCAGCCCGGTGGGGTTCGAGAAGTTGGCCAGCACGACCTTGCCCAGCGAGGTCTGGGTGCCGTTGGAGTAGCTTGCGTTCACCAGACCGTTGTCGGTGATGTTGACGCCGGTGAGATCACCCTCTGGCGCGCCATCCTGGCTTTCGGAGCCCACTGCGAAGACCGATGTGTACTGGGTCGACTTGGCGTAATCGATATTGATCGTCAATGCGCCCTTGCCGTCTGCGAGGTAGACGGTGTTCAGTTGGGTGCCCTGGATCGGTGATACCAGTTGGCCCGCGGTGTTGAACGTGAGCTCGCCTTGCTTCAGGTAGATCGGCGACCAGGTGGGCAGCGTCGAGAAGCCCGAGGCGCTGCTCGTCTCGTCGCCCTTCGCGTCGATGTACTGCGGTACCTGCTGACCGTTCAGGTTGAGAACGGTCTGCGTCGGTTTGATCCATGAGCTGGTCTGGCCGCGGCCGGAGGTGACCGAGGCAAGGCCCCAGTCAGGCGACTGGGAGGTGACCTGGATGAAGGCGTTGTCGCCCGTATTGCCGGTGGTGAACTGCAGCGCATTCGTCACTGGGTCGTAGGCCACATCGACGCCGGAAACCGTCTCGCCATCCGCGCCGACCAGATTGTTGATGCCATCCTTCAACTGCTGCAGGAATCCGTTGAGGGTCTGGCTCTGGTTGGTCGGCAGAACGACCGTGCCCTTGACGTTGTTGACGCTCACCTCGAACGTGTTGTTCGAAGCGTCGATCGAGAAGTTGTTGGCAGCATTGATCGCAAGTGGCGAGCCTTTCATCGTGGCCGGCGTCGAGGCGAGGCCTCGCAGGGCGGAGCCTGAGATGGCTACGCTGGCCGGCGCGCTGAGCCCCAAGATGTCCTGGGCGAGGTTGCTCAGGTTGCTGATCGAGATCGAGGATTGGTCTCCGGTCGTGCCCGAGGCAAAGTTGAACTTCTGGTTGACGGTGTCGTAGGTGACCATGATGCCGTAGCGTTGCTGATCGACCGGCGTCATCAGCAGGCCGTTGGGCACCACGCCGCCACCATTGAGCGTGGCATAGGTGCCGGTCTGGCTGATCGGCGTGAGTTGCGATCCGATACCGAGTGCGGTGTTCACGCCACCATTCCAGCCGGCAATCGAAAGAGGGTCGGTTGCGTCGGCAAACTTGAACCCCTGTGCGACCGGGTCATAGGACGCAGTGATCTTCGGAGTTGAAGCAAACTGCGACGACGAACCGGCGACTGAAGCCTCGATGGCCTGATTGAGCGCCTTGACGACCTGCTCGGTGGTCATCGTCGAATTCACCGGGGGGTTGACCGTGCCTGCACCCAGATCGATCGGCAGATTCACCGGATTGCCACGTGCATCGGGAAGCTGGAGTTCGAAACGCTGGTTGGCGGTGGAACTGAAATCCCAGTAGTGGCCTCCACCAAAGATCGCATTGAGCTTGTTGGTCAGCGCACTCGCGATTGCGGTACCGGTGAGCGGAGTCGTCACCGACAGAAGCGAGCTCATGTCAACCGATTTGGCGGGGCTTGAGCCGTCGACCGAGATGTCAAACATCCTGCTCAGGGCTGACGGATTGGCCAGGAGGTCCAGCGAGATCACCGGATCCTGCGCGGTCGCCGTTGCAACAGCCCCCGCGAGGCCGGCATTCTGCAGGCCATTGCTGGTGGTGCTGCCAATGGTGAAGTTCGAGTTGGACGAGAGCGTCAGCGTGCCATGGGTCGTGCCAGGGTTCAGACCGATCACGGCTGGTTGCGTGCCCCCGATGGTGATATCTGCGCCGGTACTGTTGGCGACGTGCAACTGGTGGGTATCAGTGCTGTAGGTTGCGGTAAGCCCGCTCAGCGCCGTGTTTGAAGTGGCGAGGCCATTGATGAGCGCCGCAACGTTCACGCCATACACATCGCCCGCGTGCGTGTCGTTAGGGGTGGGCTGCAGAAGGGGGCTGTTCGGCGGCAGTCCGGCGAAGATGTCGACGCCGTTGATCGTCACCTGGCCCGCAACTGCGCTTGACAAGCCAAGCGAGAAGGCGGTACTGGTGCCCACAGAGCCCGCAGCGATGAAGGTCTGAACATTTGGCGATCCCGCGCCAGGGTTGGGTGCAGTGCCGGTGAAGAAACTTGCAGCGGTACCCCCAGCAGAGATGCCAATCGAGTTGACCCCGGCGGTGTTGTCGATGCTGATCTTGTGTGTGCCCGGGTCGTAGCTTGCCTTGACGCCCGCATCCTTGGTGATTTCGGCTGCGACATTGGCACCGAAGGTGTCGGCGTCAGGCGCCGGCGCCACGGCGTTGATCGGTGTCCCGTTGATCGTGAGGTCGCCGCTGTGCAGTCCGTCAAGGCCACCGTACGAGAACAGCACCGAATTGGATCCGCTCGCCTGAACGCCCGTCTGCGCAGCCATTGCGTTGACGGCTGCCGCGAGTGTGCTGGCCTGACCATCGGTACCGCTCGTGGAGGGAATCGGGACGCCATTGAGGCTGAGGTCGCCGCTTGCAAGGGGGGCGCCTCCTACGGGGGTCGTCGATGCATAGTCGAAGGTACCGTAGCCAAACACGACACCGGCCTGAGGGGCGAGGTTGACCTTGCTGATCGTGCCACCACTGATGGTTGCCGGCTCGGAGGCCTGGGTGTTGTTCAGATCGTCCATCAGGAACATCTGCGTCGTTCCGTTGACCAGTTGCGAGGCCACCTGCGACTCGGGTTGGAGCTGGCCATACTGGTTCACGTAGAGCTTTTCACCGGTGCTGCTGGTCGCCTGAGTGAGGGCGGCCGTCACGGCCGAGTCGCCCACGTAGACATAGGTCTGCCAGCGGTTGTCCGGACTTGCCTGACTCGCGTTCTGCGTCTTCACGTAGTAGACGGTCGCGAGGTAGCTGTTGCCGCTCTGGTCATACACCGTGATGGCGGTCGACTTGTTGTAAGTTGTCGGGTCTGTGCGCTGGAACGGGGCCGTGATGATCGGCGAGTCGGCGGGCAGGTTCAGACCCAGGTTGATCGTGGTGGTCTGCTTGGCGTCGCCCGAGGTCCTCGGTGGGATCACCAGGTTGCTCAGCTTGCTCAGATCGGCGTTTCCGCTACTGTCGACCGACGCTGCCTGGAGGCCGGCACCAGCCGAATTCACGACCGTGTTCTGGTCGTTCAGCGAGAACGTGCCATCACGGGTGTAGATGCTTTGCAGGCCGTCGGCTGACTTCATCTGGAAGAAGCCATCGCCCGAGATCGCCATGTTGAGCGTGTTGGACGAGGTGACGATGTTGCCTTGGCTGAACTGCTGCTGAACCTGCTTCAACGCGACGCCCTGACCGATGACGCTCGAGGCCTTCTGCAGGGGAGACGAGGCAAAGATGTCGCCAAAGTTCGCTACCGATTTCTTGAATCCGGTGGTGTTGACGTTTGCGATGTTGTTGCTGGTGATCTCGAGTTGCGAACTCGCTGCGTTCAGGCCGGTCAGGGCGGTATAGAAGGACATGGCGGTCTCTCGTGGTCAGTTGCGTTGTCGTGGGTCTAGTTGTTGACGCTGGTCACCGAGCTCATCGGGACCGTGGTTCCACCCTTGAGCGTCAGCGTCAAGGCCTTGCTGCTGGGGTCGATGCTCACGGCAGCCACCTGCGCTGCCAGCGTCACCGCCGGCGAGGTCGAGATGCCACCGGCGAGAGCAGCCACCTTCATCTGGTAGTTGCCATCAGGCGCTTGTCCGCCGCTGTCGGTGCTGCCATCCCATGCGTAGGAAAGGTCGCCAGGTGGTTGCGAACCCAGTGTTTCCGAGTGCACGAGATTGTTCAGTGCGTCGTAAATGTTGACCTGCACGCTGCTGGCCCCATTGGGCAGACTGATCGCTGCTGGAACCGGTTGGCTGCCGCTCAGGACGGCCGGGATGCCAGGGGCCGAAATGCTCTGTCCGATGAGGGAGGAGGCGGTCATGAGCCCGTTGCTCTGCATCGCCGACACGAGTCCGCTGAGCGATGAGGACATGTTTGTCGTGGCTTCCAGTTGCGAGAACTGGGCGAGCTGGGCGACAAATTCGGTGTTGTCGGTCGGCTTGGTGGGATCCTGATTCTTCAGTTGGGTCGTGAACAGAAGCAGAAAGTCGCTCTGGTTCATGCTCGTGCTGCTGCCCGTGACGGGTGCCGCGGGGCTTGGGCTGCCGCCGGACTTGAGTGATGCGAGCACTGCGCTGCTGGTGCCCGTGCTGGCCGCGGCAGCCAGGCTCGGGTCGGGGCTGAGGCTGCTGGTGGAGGAGATGCTCATGGATGGGGTCGCCTTGATTTGGGTCAGGATTTGATGAGGTCGATGGTTCTGGCGGCAAGCTCTCGGGCCGTATTCATCACCTCGACGTTGTTCTGGTAGGAGCGCGACGCCGACATCATTTCGACCATCTCGGTGATCTCGTTGACGTTGCTGCCGTACACGTAGCCGTCCTTGTCTGCCTGCGGGTTGGACGGCTGGTAGAGCCTGCTCACCGAGGCTGCATCGTTCTGGATCTGCTGGACCTTGATGCCACCGACGGCCTGGTTGCCCGCATCGGTCATGGTCTGATCCATGAGGGTCTTGAAGACCGGGCGCTTGGCGCGAAAGGCTTCGGCTTCCGTGGGCGCGGTTGCCTGGGCATTGGCCAGATTGGAGGCGGTCAGATTCATGCGCACGATCTGTGCGTTGAGCCCTGAGCCTGCAATGCCGAAGATATTGTTGATCGACATGACCCTTACTCTCCCTTGAGCGCGCGCTTGACTTCGGTGACATCCGTCTGGATGAGATTGAGTACCGTGCTGTAATCGGCGGCCGCACGACCATAAGCGGCCTGTTCGACACTCATCTCGACCGTGTTGCCGTCCGAACTCGAGTTGAGCGGAACGCGGTAGCGCAGGGCGTCCACCGTGAGTTGATCGACACTGGTCGGAAAGTGCCGCTGGTCGGTGGTCTGCAGCGGGCCGTTCCGGGCTTCGGCCAGGAGGGTCTTGAAATCGATGTCGCGAGCCTTGTAGCGCGGGGTGTCCGCATTCACGATGTTCTGTGCAATGAGTTCCACCTGCTGCGCGCGGCCGCGCAGGGCTTGTTCATGAACTTCAAAAAGACCGGACATGATCTGCATCGCATCCCTCATCATTCAAGTTTGTCGGACAACATCCGATATCAATTAGCGTAGAACTGGTGTCGTTTTTCTGGCACCTGACGACTCTTGAGCAAAGGCTGTGCCATGTGCTTGTGGAGCACTTTCCTGACTCGGTGACACGCTGTTTCAGCGCCTTTGCGGCAAGGCTTTGCCATGAGCGCACGTTCCTTGCCTGCAGGCGGCAAGGGCTTGCCGTCTGTGTACTGGCTCACAAGGTGCTCGGGCCATTGGGCGCGCTGTTCAGCGTTTGCCATACGATGTGGCGAGGTTCGATGCGACTGGGCTCACGCCAGGGTTCGTGCCGATATCGGCGAGTTTTGCGCGAGCATGCTCGACCAGGCCATTGAGGAGCGAACGGCGGGTAATCGAGTTGGCCGGATCACCGTCTGCATAGAGGGTCAGTGCCTGGCGCCCGGGTATCCCGAGCGGCGCATCGGCGTCAGGCTCGTTGCGGGCTGCCGGGTACAGAATGGACAGGTACAGTTGGTCCAGCGACACCGGCCGCGCGCCAGCGGGTTGCTGCTGATTGAGTTGCGAGAAGTAGCGCCCGACCAGATCCAGCTGTTGCAGCGCGCTCAGTTGCGTGATGTCCTGGGCATCCTTGCCATAGCCCACGGCCGCTGCGCCGCGGTTGGGGCCGTCACAGAACTGGATGAGTCCGTGACAGCGGCCATTGGTCGCCCTCGGGTTCATGCCATCGCTTTCCATCAGCGTAACCATGGCGAGGTGATCGGGATTGAACTGGTACTGACCGGCCAGTTGGAGCACCTTGGCCCGGACCGCATCCTTCTCGGCGGGTTGCACGTAACCCAGTTTCACCGCGCGCTCCAGCGTGCGTTCAAGAACCGGATTTGCCGGCCGTGCGACGGCAGGACTGCGGGTCGGGGCATTCGGATTGACTCGGCCTGAGGTTGCGGCTGCTGAGTTCGCGGGTGCTGTGCGCGGGGGCGTACGCAAGCTTGCGAGGGTTCTTGTCGGAGCCGCTGGCGGCGCGGGGAGCGGCTTTGAATCGTTTCTTGTCGGCAGGCTTGCTGCAGGCTCGGAGGTGGTGTCCGATGCCAGTTCCGCATGGGGCGTTTCGGCAGCGGCGGTCGGCTGTGCCGCCGGGTCCTGCCGGGGCAGTGAGGCGGCCTGCAAGCCGGCAGCGCGAGCGGCCATGATGCTGGCGGTGCTGATCGTCTGACCCGGCATGATGAGGTTGGGGTTGGCGATGCCGTTGTCTCGGGCGAGTGTCAGCGCGGCCTGAACCGCGGCGGCACGTCGCGTGTCACCGCCTGTCTGGGCCAGCGTGCGCGCAGCGATGCCGACGAGCGTGTCACCACGCTTGATGGTGACAAACGATGCGTCTGGCGAAGCACCGCCCGTGTCGTTCGCCTCGCGGCTTGATGCTCGGTTCATTGATGCGAGAACGATGCCAAACGATCGCTCGCCGGGCGCCGTGGAGGCATTCGCGGGGGGCGTCGGTGACGGTGTCGAGATCTGCGAGCCTGCGGCTGGTGTCAGCGCGTTCATTCGATCAGGGGGGAGTGGTAGTTTGAACGTGTCAATAAATCGACGATGACGCACCTGAGGCAAATGCCGTGCCAGAGCGCTTGAAGCGCGGTCTGGCATCGTGTTGACGGAGCTTGCTGGCCAGTGCGTGGCTCGACCTCACGTGGAACGGCCTTTGCTGAAAGACTGGATGCGCCACGAATGAGCGCTCGCGCCAACCGATTGATACTTTTCTGACACCCGATGAGATACGTTGACCAACTGTTGCTGAGTCTTGTGCTTTGTGTCGCACTCGCTGGCGCACAGGCTGCGCCTCGTGCGCCGGCGAGTGCGGCGAGCCCCTCAGCGCAGCAGGCGGGGGCATCCGACGACCTGTTGAAGGCTGAACTCCTCAGCCGCATTCGGATCTGGGTGGCCGAACAGTCGTCGATACCGGTTGCTGCGGTCGCCTTTCCTCCGATTGACGCTCGCCTTCGGGTCCAGCCCTGCCCGGGCGAGGTTATCCTCGACTTTCCTTTCGCCGGACGCGATCTCGTACGCGCTCGCTGCGATGCGCCTGCGTGGCAGTTGTTCATCAAGGTGGATGTGCGCCGACCTCGGCCAGTGGTGGTTTTTGCTCGAGCGGTCGGCGAAGGCGCTGTCCTGGGTGAAGCGGATCTCGCCGTTCAGGCCGTCATCGATCCGGCCAGTGATGCTCTGGACGATCCGATGCGGGCGGTCGGACGAATTGCACGTCGCGCCTTGTTGGCAGGCACCGTGGTCGAAGCCCGCATGCTCGAGGAGCGGGTCAGGGTCTTTCGTTCGATACAGCCTCTATCTGCCGGTACACCGATTACCGCTGCCGCCTTGCGTTCAGAGTGGTTGGCGCGCAGTGCCGTTCCGTCCGGTGCCGCCTCGGGTCTTGAACTCGAGGGCGGCTTTCAGATGGCCCGCGATGTGCCGGCCGGCCATCTGATCCTGGGCGCCGAGGTCTCGAGCACTCGGCAGGTGCTCGTTGCTCGCCAGCCTCTCATCGCAGGCCGTCTGCTCGAGCCGGGCATGGTCGAATTGCGTCACGTCCCATCAGCGGGTCTCGGCGCAGGCGTCATTACGGACCCACGCGTGGCCGATCAATCGGAAGTCGTGCGAAACTTCCAGCCTGGAGAACCGTTGCGCATCACGGATCTTCGACCGGCCCTGCTGGTGCGGCGCGGTGATGAGGTCTTGCTCACATTGAGGTCCTCAGGCAGCATTGAGGTGTCAGTGAAGGCTGAAGCGCTTCAGGATGCCCGGCTGGGTGAGCGGATACAGCTGAAGAATCTGGAGTCAGGGCGACCGCTCGCGGGTGTTGTCACCGGTCGCAACGCAGCGCGCAGTCCCTGAATGCAAATAAATCTTCGAAATACGTTAAAGCCTCGGCGCCTGGCGTCGAATCGCTATTGAACCCCCGGGAATCTTGGTTTGGGGTGATCCTGAAAAGGGCAAGCAAACATGACAGACGGCATATCAAGAAGTGGGCCAGTGGGCCCGACGTACACGCAGGCCACCAAGTCGAAGGGGGCGGATGTGCGCAGCTCCGCTGGCACTTCGGCAAGCGCTGGTGCGGGCGACAGTGATCGGGTCGAGTTGAGCGCCGGTGCCCAGAAACTGAGTGCGGAACCCGGATTCGACGCGGCGAAGGTGGCCAGCATCAAGCAGGCTATTGCCAATGGCAACTATCCGCTTGACGCTCGACGCATTGCTGAAAGTTTCGTCAGTCTGGAGCAGATGTTCGATCGGGCGACGTCCGGTCGCCCAGCCTGAGCCGCAGTCAAGTCATGCAGCCAGACGCCAGCCCGGATGTTGCTGCGGCCATCGAGTCGGGGTGCGCACACGCACGGCAGCTCGATCGATTGCTCGAAGAGGAGTTCTCAGCGCTGAGCGCGCAGGATCTCGATGCTTTCGAGGCACTTCAGTCGGCCAAGGAAGAGACCTTGGCTCATCTCACGACCCTTGTCCAGGCGCTTTCCGGCCGCGCCGACGAGGGGACAATGCTCGATGAGCCTGCGTCTGCAGGCTGGGGCGAGTTTCGTTCTCTGATGGGGCGATGCCGCGAAGCGCATCGGCGCAATGACATTCTCATCCGCAGTCGGCTGCTGACGATCAACGCCGCGCTAGGGGTGCTTGCACGCCCTGAAGAGCATGACGGCGTCGAAGTGTACGATCGTCTGGGCAAGATGTCTGGCCGCTTGCGCGCACGCGGTTACAGCGAGGCTTGAGCGTCATCCGGGTGGTCGTGTCTGCCCAGTCGGAGCCTCTCGTCGTTTCGGCTCAGTCGTCGAGCAAAGGCTCCAGCGAACGCTTTTCATCCCCCGGTACCATGCCCCGCAGCCAGTAAGCCCAGGACAGGATGGCGGCGACTGCGGCATAGAGCTGTGGCGGTATTGCCTCGCCAATGTCCAGTTGCCCCAGCAAGCCCACCAGGGCGGGGTCTTGCGCAATGAAGACGCCGCGGCGGCGTGCCTCGGCGACGATGCGCTCGGCCAATTGTGCATCGCCGCGTGCAGTCACGACCGGTGCCGAGTGCTTGCCGTATTCGAGCGCCACCGCCTGACGATTGGGTTTCATGTCTCAGGCCTCAAGGTTGAACAGGCTTCCTGCCGGAGATGCGCCGGCAGGCTTCGCGGGTCGCTTTCCGTCGTGGACGGCCATCGATGTGAGCTCGAGGCCGGCACGCGCAAGTTCTGTCTCGAGTCCGGCGGCGTGTGTTCGCGCCAGTGCCGCGACCTCGGGTCTGGCAGCCCACATGGTCAGGTCGAGACGATTGGGCATCTGGATGGTCGTTCGCAAGGAAACCTCACCCAGAGGGCCTGTCATCGACTCGACATCGACCACGAAGGGGGGGGTAGGCCGTTCTCGTGAAGGTGTGCTTCGGCTGAAGGTCAGTCGTACCGGGTGCCCATCGGCAAAGGGCACCAGGATGCTCAGGAGTACCTGCTGCTCGGCTTGTGCCTGAAGAGCCTTCACTTGCGCTGAGGCCACTTCCGAGAGCGCCTGGTGGGCCAACGCATGAGTCTCGGACTGTTCAGGTGCGATCTCGACCAGTCGACCTAGAAGAACCTTCAGGTCGCCCTCTGCAGGGCCGATGCCGCGCGACAGGAGCGATTCGGTGAAGAGCCCCGATGCGCGCATGATGCGCCGCAATTCGGGTCCTGAAAGGGCGTCGGGTCGCGGACGCGCGGCCTGCAGGCCGCGAGCGAGAGTCCCTGAAACCAGATTGCCCAGAACGCGCTCGATGAAGCCGGGCGCGAGCAACTGACCCAGCGCGGGCGTTCCGTGAGGCGAAAGGAGCAACGCAAGTGTGGACTCAAGGTTCGGCGGGGCTGCGACGGCATCAGGCCGGGGTGCGAGCAGCGGTGGCGACTGCGCGGGGTTGCTGCTTTCTGCATCCGGCCCGCGAATCGCAGATTGGGGTGCGACGGCTCCGCCCTGCGTCGCTACCGCGTTTCTTCCCGAGGCCGCCTGCGCCCATCCGGAGGAGGACGTTCCGTGGCTCCCTGTGCCTGCCATCGAGGCAGCGGCGCTGGGCGTGGCGTTTGACCTCGGTGCACCGCTGGCTGTGGCCGCTGGGCTTGAATGTGGCGGCATCTGCGGCCCCGCTCCAGGTGCCGCTTCAGGGTTGTCGGTCCGACCTGGCACCGCGGATGCCGCGGGTTCGGGCTGCAATTTCAGGATCTGCCCCCTGGCATCGGTAGTCACCACGAGGGCGATCTGCTGCCCCGCGCGCAGCGCGGGTGTGGCGGGGAGACGTATGGCCTTGCCATTGACTGCAATGCTCAGACCATTGGTGTCGCTTGCCACCAGTGCCTGGATGACCTGGCCATCGCGCAGGCCCATGTCGCGTGCAGCGGGTATCGCAATCGCAATCGCAGCAGGTTCGCTATGGAAAACGACGGGGCGCGCAGCCGAGGGGGACGTGTCAATGCCTTGCATGGGCGATCCTTGGGGCGCAGGTGCTTCTCGTATGAGTCGGAAGGCTACCTCATCCGATGGCGCCAGAGGCGATGGTCGAGCATGAGGTTGCCCCGGCGAGATGCCCTCAGGTCGCGATGGCCTGGGCGGCTCGTTGGTGGGCGACAGCGGCGAGGACTTGCCCCGTTGCGAATCCGCGGCCATGAGCGCTGTGGCATCGGGCAAGCGCTGAAAGATGGAGCGGGACGTTGGCGGCTGGGGCACAAGGGACGCGCTGGCGACTGAGTGGGCTGCCTGTGCAGGTTCGCCGCGCAGCGGCGCTTCTCTCGGCAGTCGCTGCGCGGGCGGTTCCGGATGGAGCCCTGCACCTGGCGAGCGAGAGGCTTCTGGCAATCGATGGGGGGTTGGTTTGATTCCGGCTGTAAAGCTGCCACCCCCATCGGCTGGTGTGGCGATATCGGGATCTGCAAGGAAGGCGGTAGCGGCAGCGCTTGCATCATTGGCCGGGGCGGAAGGGCTGACAGAGGCACCAGCGGGGGCGCTGCGAGTGACGCCCACTGGCATGGCAACACCGACACTGGCGGGAGTCGCGGCAGCCGAACGGCCAGGGGCATCGGCAGCAACAAGTGCATCGACCTCCCCTTTGACTTCAAGTTCGACGTCGACTTCGAGTTCGAGTTCGACAAAGGCGGGCGCAGAGACCGCCACAAGGCCTGGTCCTGGCGCCTCAGCGTCCAGCTGCGTCAACTGGGTCAGCGCACCAGGGGGCAGCCATTCCGGAATCGGCGCCTCCTGCACGGCTGCGAGGTGGTCTGCGGGAACCGCCGGAAGGTTGCGCAACTGCTCCACCATCGACCCGATGAGGTCGCTGTCGAGCAGCAGCTTGAGCAGGGGCGTCAAGTCGGACCTGCTGTTCGGGTTGCTGGTGGCACCTGACCTTGAGTGCTCAGCAGTCTCGGTGCTGTCCGATCCCGTGGCCTTTGCAATCGAACCCGACGCGGCACCTTCCTGCCGCTGCGGCAAGACCCGACCGCCAGGTGCCTCCCCTGTCGATGCTGAGCGTGCGCTGACCCCAGGGGCGGCATCTTGAGGCTTGCCTGTCAGTGCCTGGGTGCTTTCAAGAAGTGGTGCCGCGCGAACCGCAGAAGCGGGCTCGGCACTGGATGGGGCAGTGCCCACACGCAGATTCATGGTCTGCTCCGGGTTCGATCAGCGTCGATAATGAACCCAGCCACCTCGCTCGGCTTCTGCCTTCACCCGTTCGGCGTCCAGGTCGGCATCATTCAGGGGTGCTGGTGCGGCCTCTGGCGCGGGCGGCGGGCTGATGAGCAGCATCTGCGCCGGGGCCGGAGCGTGTGGTGGCGCTTCGATGCCTGCTGCTTGCGGGGGGGGGCCAGCGCGGTTACCGCGTCGGTCGAGGCGCGACTGGCTGCGGGTCCCGCCGGCTGATCGCCAGTCAGCTCTGTCGGCACGCGTGCGGCAAGGGGTTCGAGCATCACCGGCAGAGTCAAGGTCACCCCGGCGAGAAGGCGGTCCGGATTGCGGTGCAGAAATCCCTCGGGGTTGAGCGCGACGACCTCCTTGCGAAGACTGGGTACATCTCTCGGCGAGGGCTTCAGGTGCGTCTTGAGAATCTGGTCGAGCGTGTCGCCAGCGCGGGTCTGAATCGCACGCATGCGAGGGGGCTCGGGCTCTTTCACCATGACCGGCGGCGGCACTGGCAAGGGCCTTGGCGCTGCGGGCGCTGCTGGCGGCGGGGCTGGCCATTCATGCTGGGGAAGCATCGCCAAGCCTGGCGGCGCCAGGACAGGTCGTGGGAAGAAGGGGCCGATCTCGTTGCTCTCCAGCGCATCCGCAGGATAGCTGGGCGATTCATCGGCCATCACGGGCAATACGCAACCGAGCACGCAGGCGATGGCCGGCAGGGTGAATCGAGAGAAGCGGGTCATCAAGGGCTCCTGTGAGGTCATGTGAGCGATCGGCCTCAGGCGCTAGAGCGGCAGGGCAGCCCATCGGGCGGGGGACCCGTTGGGGGTGGTGCCGGCAACGATGCGTGCTTGCGCTTCATCGCGCTCGACGGTGACGATCTCGAGCAGGGCGGTCTGTTGCAGGGATTCGGCTTCCAGCGTGCGAATCGGCACGCGAGTACTGTCGACCAGCAACAACCGTTCGCCCGCAGCCAAACCGCTGCGTGAGCCCGCGTTGACCCGGATGAGGCCCGCTGCTGCCGGCGTCGCGGAGAGCACCGTAGGCTCACACCGCAGTTGTGTCTGGAGTGCGTCTGACCATGCGATCAGATGATCTTCGACCTCGCGGGCGAAGGCCTCAGGCAGCGGACGCTGCGTCAGGCTCTTGTCCTCGGCAGGGTAGGCGATCACCGCCTTGCGCTGCCAAAGGACCCGCCGTCCATGGCGCTCCTCCATCCGCAATGACAGTCTGACCGCGCGCGGTGCAAGCTGGTTCGATGGCGCCTCGAACGCCTGTATCAGCGACGAGAGCCAGTTGCGCTCCATCGGTTCTTCGCGCTGGGCGTTCAACTCGAGCAAAAGTGAGTAGGGCGGTTCAGGCGGCAGATTCGACTCGTAGAGCACACGCTCGTAGCTGCTTTGTGCTGCGGAGGGTTGACTGAAGAGCCATCCGCCGCCGCTGCCCAGTCGCTGCTCGATGGTCTGCCGACTTGACTGGGCAAGTGCTGGCAAAAAGGTGTAACCCAGGCGTCCGTCGCTTGGGGTGTAACGGGCGGCCAGCGTCGTTTGGCGCCGCAGGGTACTGGCCGGCGTCTGGCAACTGACGTCAGCAGCCGTTGAATCGACTTCGCCGGGGGCGAGTTCGGCCTTCAGAACGCCGGCTTCTTCCAGGTAGGAGAGCACCCGTACGCCGCGCAGGGTCAGGTTCGATTCCACTCGCGTGTTTTCGTGAAGCGCGCCTTGCTCGTCGAGCCACCCCATCGAGCGAACCCGAGTCGGCGAGGACAGGGCGCGTTCGATCAGCGCGGTGCGTATGGCCTGCAACTGTTCTTCAGGCGGGGGTTTCTGGGCGTGGCAGGTTGCCGCGCCCAAGGCAGCCCCGAGCGCCGCGGCAACGAGGAGGGCCGAGCGCCGTATCATCGCGCCTTGCGGCCCAGGTAATCCAGGTACAAACGGCGCAGATCACCGACCGTCGACCGATCCAGCGTGACCGTGACCTCGTAGGTTTCGTTGTTCACTGGCGTGATCGTACCCAGTTGTGCGCCGTGTACGACGCCCTCGACGCGCGTGCGAAAGGCATCACTCTTCACCACGAGGTCGGCCACGGTCGTGTTCGAGTCGAGGTAGATGCCGTAGACCTGTTCGGCGAGTCCTCGATAGGCATCGAGTTTGGCTGCGCGAATCGCGAGCAAGCGCTGCTGGGCCGGGGTCTTCGCATTCTGAACGCTGATCACGGCGTATCCGGTCGCGGTCAGAGCCGGGCGTTGCGCGGCGGTGCCGCGATCGATGGCGGCTTTCAGCGCGATCGGATCATCCGACTCCGCACTGGGTGGCTGACTGGCGGCAGACCCACTGTCCTTGGTCACCTCTGTCGGGTCGCCATTGGCTGACGATGCGGTGGCGGCGTCGCCCTTCGCTGCTTCCGAGGCGTTCTTGTCAGAGGCGCCCTTGTCTGAAGCGCATGAGGCCAGAACGAGGGCGCAGGCGAGCAAGGTGAGCTTGATGGTGTGTGTCATTGGCAGTGTCGCCTGATCGTAGCCCGAAGGCTGTTGGCTGGAAGCCGACCTCCACAGACACGAGGCGGTCGGGCAAGGCTGAGACTTCAAGGCAATATTCGTCGCAACGATGCCAACCTTTAGTCGATGTCTTCTCTGCTCACGGCAAGGCGGGGCGACTGAGCAGCGCCCGGTCGTTTGCTGACTCAGTGCCTCATTGTTCGATTGCTCCAGTGTTCGATTGCTCCATTGATTCACGACTCGATGGCTCGAGCGCTCTGCTGCCCACCTGTGAGCCGCCGCGGACGCCCGTTCAAGGCTGCGGCTGACGATCGCCGCTCGTGGTTGCGGTGGCGGCTAAAGATTGTCGCAGCCAAGCCGACTCATGCCTTGCAGCAGCCAGAAACATCTTTCGCAGCCCTTCGGCAGTGAAACAGAGGATACCCAAAAGATCATGTCCGATATCCAGGCAATAACTCGCGCCAACGGCGTCGCACCGGCAGCTGCGGTGGGCTCCAGCGCGCTTAGCCACGGGGCTCCCCCCGTGGCGCCCCATGCTGCGCCGGCCCCACAGCCTGCGATCGAACCGCGGGCCTCCATGGAGGAAATGCGATCGAGGCTGCAGGCGGCCATGCAGACCTTGAATCAGCAGATGGCCAATTCCGGACGCACGCTCGGTTTTTCGGTGGACGCCTCCACGCACAGCGATGTGGTGAGAGTCATGAACGAGAAGACCGGTGAGTTGATCCGCCAGATACCTGCACAGGCCGTGATCAATGTTGCACACAGCATTGACGCCATGAAGGGCGTTCTGTTCAACGGGCTCATTTGAGCGCGTTGTCAAGTTTTTGTTAAAGGTCTTCGGGCAACCGACGATTTCATCAGCAGAAGGTCAATTGCGCAGGGCAGTTCGCCCAGGCCAGAAGGGCCAGGCGGCAACCGAAACCCCCAGTAAACGGAGAGTGTACTCATGAGCATCGTCATCAACACCAATATCGGCGCCCTCAATGCCGGCGCCTCCCTGAGCGCCAATTCGAGCACGCTGACCCAGGCCATGCAACGCCTGTCCACCGGCAGCAAGCTCAATTCGGCTGCCGACAATGCCGCTGGCAGCGCGATCAGCACCCGAATGACCGCCCAGTTGAACGGATACACCCAGGCAACGCAGAACACCAACGACGCCATCTCGCTGGTGCAGACGGCTGCCAACGACATGGGCAATATCGTCGGCTACCTGCAGAAGATTCGCGAACTGGCGGTGCAGTCCGCGAGCGGCACGAATTCGGCCAGCGACAAGGCCTCGCTCAATGCCGAGGCACAGCAGATGCTGAAGGAAGTGGATCGCGTCGCCAGTTCTGCCATGTTCAACAACCTTTCCTTGCTGAACGGTGCGAATTCCGCTTCGTATGCGGACGGTACCAGCTACACCGGCACGCAGATCACGGTGCAGGTCGGCGCCAATGCAACCGCGAATGATCAGATCACCATAGACATCGCGAACACCGAGGCGGCCAATCTTGGGGTGGGCACGAGCAGCGTGTCAGGCACGCCCACGACGGGGGCGCTCTCGACCATCGACCTGACCCAGGCAGGTGGCACGAGCGGCGGCGACAGCGCCATCGACGTCATCGATGTCGCGATCCAGCAGGTTTCGGATGCTCAGGCTGAACTGGGCGCGGTGCAGAATCGGCTCTCGAGCACCGTCAACTATCTGTCGTCGAATCAGACGAACCTGTCAGCCGCGCAGAGTCGAGTCGCCGACACCGATTACTCGCAGGAGACGACCAATCTGAGCCGCGCACAGATCATCCAGCAGGCGGCCACCGCGATGCTCGCGCAGGCCAACCAGCAACCCCAGAGCGTTCTTGCTCTGTTGAAGTAGTCTGGCTTCTTGCCGGCCCTTCGGGGTCGCTGAGGCCCACGAAGAGCCACCGGGTGCATGCGTCCGGTGGCTCTTTTCTTGTTGGCACTCAGCGTGCGCGCCGGGGGCCTGGGAAATGGGTGGCAAAGTCTTGCCGCCCCCTGTCAAAAAGCTGAATGGCCGGTATTCCGAAGGATTCTTCCAGACCGATATTTTTATCAAACTACTGATTAGAAATAACTATTTTTGGCTGGCACGCGCGTTGCTTCAGGGTGAACCGTCGCTTGCTGTCTGACGTTTTTCGACGGCAGACATCCACCGTAAACCCCTTGTCAACAGGCAACCGGAGAGTGCAGTCATGAGTCTTGTCATCAACACCAACCTTGGCGCACTGAATGCTCAGAGTGCCCTGACGTCCAACGCCACCAATCTCACGCAGGCCATGCAGCGCCTGTCCACCGGCAGCAAGCTCAACTCCGCGTCCGACAACGCGGCGGGCAATGCGATCAGCGCACGCATGACGTCGCAACTGGACGGCTACGCCACCGCGACCCAGAACACCAATGATGCCATCTCGATGGTGCAGACCGCCGCCAATGACATGGGAAATATCGTCGGCTACCTGCAGAAGATTCGCGAACTCGCCGTTCAGGCGTCGAGCGGCACCAACGCCGCAAGCGACCGGGTTTCCCTGAACGCCGAAGCGCAGCAGATGCTGCAGGAAATTGACCGGGTTGCCAATTCGGCGAAGTTCAACAACATTTCCTTGCTCCAGGGCACGACCCCTGCCTCGTACGCGGACGGTGTTCCATTCACGGGTACCCAGATCAAGGTTCAGGTCGGCGCTGATGCGGGCGAAAACGATCAGATCACCATCAGCCTTGCCAACACGACATCGGGCATGTTGGGTGTTGGAGACAGTTCTGTCAGCGACGGTCACTCAAGCGGCAACGTTTCCGACATGGACCTCACCGCGGTGGACGCGGCGACGGGCGCGTGGACTGGCACCACTGCAACCGGTACCAACATCCTCGACACCCTCGATGTGGCCATCCAGCAGGTATCGGATGCGCAGGCAGAACTCGGCGCCACCCAGAACCGGCTCGCGACAACCGTCAATTATCTCGCCTCCAACACAACGAACCTGTCGGCTGCGCAAAGTCGTGTAGCCGATACCGACTACTCGGCCGAGACGAGTCGTCTGAGTCGTTCGCAGATCATTCAGCAGGCCGCCACGGCGATGTTGGCTCAGGCGAACCAGCAACCGCAGCAGGTGCTGAGCTTGCTGAAGTAAGGCCGCACCGATCGCGCCGGGTGACGTCGGGTCACCCGTGCGACGAGGTCGCCACCCAACGCCACCGCGCTCACTGTCGGTGGCGTTGTCTTTTTGAGCGCCGCCTGCTCCGGCCTCGCGGCGCAGTGACCCGACAGGCGGGGCGCCAATCTGCCTGTCTTCGCGCCCAGATCAGCGCAGAGTCGATCGGGTGTCAGATTTGCGTCAGCTGTCGGTCGATCTCCTCGATCGTTGCCTTGAAAACGGTAACCAGCTGATTCAAATAGATAAAAAGATATGGCACAAGCCTTGCTTGAGTTGATGTATCTCAACCCGTTTCAGGTGTTCCCGTGAAAGGCATGACTGGTACGCCCGCGCAGTATGTCTTCGTCGATCCGCTCAGCCGCAACCTGCTTGAACTTGCGCGACGTGTTGCGCAAACGCAGGTCACGACCTTGTTGACAGGACCCACAGGCGCCGGAAAAGAAGTGCTGGCACGCATCCTCCACGAGTGTTCCACGCGTAGCGAGGGGCGCTTTGTGGCACTCAACTGCGCGGCCATTCCGGAGAGCATGATCGAGGACATGTTGTTCGGTCACGAAAAGGGCGCGTTTACCAGTGCCGTGCGCGACCACGCGGGCGTATTCGAGCAAGCCCACGGCGGCACCTTGTTTCTCGACGAGATCGCCGAGATGCCGGTCGGACTCCAGGCGCGCCTGCTGCGAGTTCTGCAGGAGCGACAGGTCACACGGCTCGGTGCGCAACACGCGCTCGCAGTCGACGTGCGTCTGGTAGCGGCAACCAACCGCGATCTGCGGCGCGCCATGCAGCGGGGCGAATTTCGCGAAGACCTGTACTACCGGATCAGCACGTTTCCACTCCGGGTTCCGGCGCTGGCCGAGCGTCCGGGTGACATCCTGCCACTGGCCATACGCCTCCTTCAGCAACATGGCGGCGATGGCCGCTCGATCTCACCGGGGGCCCAGGCGCTCCTGGTGAGACATCGCTGGCCGGGCAATGTCCGAGAACTGTCCAACGTGATTCAACGAGCCCTGGTGCTGAACCCGGGGCCCATTCTGGGTGAAGCCGACATGCTGTTCGAGGATGTGGGCGTATCCGAGGTTGCGATCGAAGCAACGAGCCCACCGCAGGCCCGTCTGCCCGTCGATGCAGTCCTGTCCGCCTTTGACAACATCGCGGATGCCGCATCCGCGCAGTGTTCACTGGGCGAAGCGCGTCAGTCGAGTGAGCACCAGAGCATCGTGAGCGCACTGGGCAGTTGCGCGAGCCGCATCGAGGCGGCCCGAATGCTCGGCATCAGTCCGCGCACCTTGCGACACAAGATCGCACAATTGCGTGAGCGTGGTCTGCCCCTCGCGCCGCTGGCAGGAGCAGCCCGATGATCGATTCCAGTCACACGATCGCGATGCGCTCGATCCTCGATCAGATCCGCCAGTTCGAGCAAAAGGCGCAGGTCAAGCTTGACGGGCCCGGCAGCATCGGAATCAGGCCTGCCTTGCAGACACCCGTTCCCGAGGCGCCGTCTACCGGGTTCGGCAGCCTGCTGAAGAATGCCGTCGATTCGGTCAATACGGTGCAGACCAACGCCAAGAAACTGTCCGACGCCTATGAGCGCGGCGGTGACGTGCCACTCACCGATGTCGTACTTGCCATGCAGCGCTCCTCGGTCGCGTTCGAGGCCACGTTGCAGGTACGTAACCAGGTCATGAAGGCCTACGAAGACATCCGGAACATGCCGATCTGACGCAGTCCGCTGCCGGACTGGATTGAGAAGAGAACACTTTCATGGCCACACTTGCTGAAAACCCGACTGGAATGCTCGCCCCGCAGTTGCCAGGGGGAGGGATGGCTCTGGCTGCGACCGCTGCCGGCGCGGGTGCGCCAGGCGCTGGCGGCTCCCTCACGACCATGGGTGGCGCGGGTACGACCGGGATGGCCGTTGCGACAGGCCGCGGCGCGACGGCTCTCATGCCCACGACCGGCGGTGCTCTGGCGTCCTTGGGCGGTCTTGGTACGGTACTGTCCCAACCGGCCGTTCGGAAGTCAATGCCGGCCATCATCGCCCTGCTTGTGGTCGTGGTGTTTGGCGCCGTCTACTTCTGGATGCAGGAAGTGCCTTACCGATCTGTTTACCCGGGCATGGGCGAGGCCGATCAGCAGAGCGCACTTGAAACCCTCAAGGCTGCAAACTTCAATCCCAGGATTGATCCATCCAGCGGGCAGCTCACTGTTCCGGTCAGTCGTTACCATGAAGCCCGCATGCTGCTGTCCTCGCAGGGATTGCCGCGCACGCAGAACCGCGGCATTCTCGAGTCGCTGAAGGACCAGTCGGCGATGACGACTTCACAGTTCATGGAGCAGGCACGCTACGTGGCTGCCACCGAGCAGGAACTGGCTCGCAGCATCACCCAGATCGGCAGTATCCAGACTGCGCGCGTGCATCTCGCGCAGACTCGGCCCAGCACCTTCGTACGCGAGCGCACGCCTTCCAAGGCCTCGGTGATCGTCACCCCTTATGGCGGCATGCAGATCACGCCAGGGCAGGTCCAGGCCATCGTCCATCTGGTGGCGTCGAGCATCCCCTATCTCGCGGCGTCCGATGTGACGGTCGTGGACAATCTGGGCAATCTCATCAGCAAGGCGGCAGTCGATGACGCTCTGGGGCTCACCAGCCTTCAGGCCCAGCACAAGCATCAGGCTGAAGAGAACTACCGCAATCGCATCGTCCAGTTGCTCGAACCCGTCGTTGGCGAAGGGAATGTGCGCGCCCAGGTTGACCTGGTCATGGACTTCACCGAGATCGAGACCGCAAGCGAAGATTACGATGCGCGCAAGGCGGGGCCGAGGACGCGTTCGGAAGCGCTGAGCGAGGAGCGCGCATCCAGTCCGGACACCAGTGGCATCCCAGGCGCACTTACCAACTCGCCACCACCTGACTCGACGCCCACGAAGGATGTCAACACGCCCCAGGAGCCCAGCGTCTCATCACTCGCCAAACTGAACAGCAAGACCACGCGCAACTACGAACTGGACAAGCAGGTGCGTCACGTACGCTCGGCTCAAGGCGCCATCACTCGCGTGTCGGCTGCCGTTGTGCTTCGCAATCGCGTGGCTACGAGCAAGGAAGTCGACAGCAACACCGAGCCTGGCAGTGCCGGTTTCACACCCGATGAGGTGAAGCGCTTTACCGAACTCGTGCAGGGCGTGGTCGGATTCAACTCGGACCGAGGCGATGTGGTGACTCTTGTGCCAGCCCGTTTCGAGCCCGTAGCGACGGGGCCCGCGCCAGCGGCCTGGTACGAGAACGAACTGGCCCTCAACCTTCTGAAGGCGGGCTTTGCCTCGCTCATGGTGATCGCCATTCTGCTGACGGTGATTCGTCCCGTCATTCGCTCCTACATGCCGGTGCCGGTTGTAGTGGCTGCCGCGGGTGAGCCTGGCAGTGCCGGCGGTGCGCTGCTGCCGGGCGGTGTTCCTGGTGCTGAGGGGAAGGGCGCAGGCGAGGATGATGATGATCTGACGATGCGCGAGGGCGAGTCGCTCGAGGACTTCAAGGGGCGACTGAAGCGCGCCAGCGCACCGAAGAAGTCCAGTATCTCGGCTGACATGCTTGACACCGCCAACACCTATGATGACAAGGTGGCCCTGATTCGCATGTTGGTTCGCGAGGACTCGGGGCGTGTGGCGACGGTGCTCAAGAACATGATCAAGCGTGACCTGGCAGTCTGAGTGCGCCGAGCGTCGGGGTATCGACGAGCGGTCTGACATGATGGAGAGAGTCTGATGGCCGAGAAGACAGCCGGTGGGGCAGGGCAGGACAAGCTTCCCGCCTTGAGCGATGAAGTGCGCGAAGAACTCGATCGGCTCACGAGCACCCAGCGCGCCGCGGTTCTCATGTTGCTCCTGGGCGAGCAGGAAGCCGCGAACATCATCAGCTACCTCAACCCCAAGGAAGTGCAGCCGCTCGGTGCCGCCATGGTCTCGGTGGCCGATCTGTCGCAGGAAGCGATCAGTGCCGTGCTTGATGACTTCATCGGAACGATCAAACGCCAGACAACGCTCGGTCTTGGCGTGAACGAGTATGTCGAGTCTGTCCTCAAGCGAGCCCTCGGGCCGGACAAGGCCGCCTCGGTGCTCTCACGCATCATGCCCGGACAGTCGAGCAAGGGGCTCGAAGTACTGCGCTGGATGGACGCGCGGTCGATTGCCGACATGATCCGCGCCGAACATCCGCAGGTCGTGGCAATCATCCTGTCCGTACTCGAGTCGAATGTCTCGGCCGATGTGCTCAATTTTCTGCCAGCCGAGGTGCGCCCCGAAGTGGTGAGCCGAATAGCGAGCCTCGATACGGTTCCGCCTTCGGCGATGCAGGAACTCGAGCAGATCATGCGCAAGCAGTTCTCCACCAGTTCTACCAGCGTCTCCTCGAGTTTCGGTGGGGTCAAGGCAGCCGCGCAGATTCTCAACTTCACCAAGACCACGCCGCTGGCAGGCATCATGTCGGGCGTCAGCGCGATGGATGGCGATCTCGCTCAGAAGATCCAGGACAACATGTTCACGTTCGACAATCTCGTCTCGTGCGACAACCGCAGCATCCAGGCTCTCATGCGCGCCGCGGAGCCCGACATGTTGATGGTCGGGCTGAAGGGAGCTGATGAAGGCGTGAAAGCCAAGTTCTTCGACAACATGTCGTCGCGCGCTCGATCGATGTTTGTCGACGATATGGAAGCCAAGGGGCCACTGCGCTTGTCGGATGTCGAAGAGGCGCAAAAGCAGATCATGCGTCTGGCGCGACGTCTGGCCGATACGGGCGAGATGGTGCTGGCCGGCGGTGGAGACGCCTTTGTCTGACTCATCAACGCGCTCGAATCGGCCGCCTCAGTGGCGCGCCGAGCCTATCCTCGAGACCGATGTCGCCCGGCAACCGTTCCGGCCCTTGTGGCAGTCAGTCGCAGGGCAGAGCACTTTTGCCGAACAGCGTTTCGATCGTATCTGGTCTGAGCAGGCTCACGGCACAGAACGACTGGACCAACCGGGCGAGGGCACCGCGACCGAAGGCGATCCTCGATGTGCAGGCACAGACCGCTTGTCCATGCCTGACGGATCAGCGCTGAATGAGACCGAGCCAGTCTCAACGTCGCCTTTCGAAGGGGCAGTTCCGCGGGTCTTGTCCCAGCCCCAGATGTCTGCTCCAGTCATGGATCCGGCGCTGCTCCAGCGCGAACGGGAGGCCGGCTACGCCGAGGGTCGCTCGGCCGCCCTCATCGAGATGCGAGGCGCGATTGATCGTGAGTGCGAGGGCGTTCGCGAACTCTTGCGTGGCATCCAGACAGCCCTCACCGAGAATGAACGTTTCTTTGTCCCGCTCGAGCGCCTCGCTCTGCACCTGGCACGTCAGATCGTGCGTGGCGAACTCTCCCTGTCGGGCCAGGCCATCAGCCGTCTGGTCGAGGGATGCCTGGCTGAAATCGATGCGCGCGGGCAGTCTTTGCTACTGCGCCTGAATCCTGCCGATCATGACCGCTTGCTCGCCATGCCAAAGGTGCTCGACGCGCATATCAGTGTCGTTCGTGACAGCACGCTGGCGGCTGGCAGCGTGCGTATCGAGATGGCCGAGGGCATGGTCGAAGACCTCCTCGAGCACCGGCTCGACAGTCTTTCGCAATCGCTGCTGGCAGAACCCTGGTCGGGGCCCCGGACCTTCGAGCATCTGGCAGTGGAGCATGACGTTGATTCCTGATCCGGCCATTGCCCTGGAGAGTGCATCACGCCGTGCGCTGGTCGACCCTCCCACGCGCGTCGGCCGACTCGTGCGCATGGTGGGTCTTACTTTGGAAGCGCATGGCCTCATCGTGCCTCACGGCGCGCTGTGTCGAGTCGAGCGCGCCGGCATGGAGGACCTCGAAGCCGAGGTTGTCGGGTTCAACGACCGCGCCACCTTCCTGATGCCATTCGGCGAGCCCACAGGCATCGCGCCCGGTGCTCATGTGCGTCTGTCCAGTCGGCAGTCCAATGCCCGAGTCGGGCCCGGCCTGCTTGGGCGTGTGATCGATCCTCGAGGCGAGCCCCTGGATGGCCGGCCGGCTCCGCCGTGGGATCAGGAGCTGGGACTGCAAGGGCGGCCGATCAATCCGCTCGAACGAGGTCCGATCGATCAGGTGCTCGATGTCGGCGTCAAGGCCATCAACGGCGTATTGACGATCGGGCGCGGTCAGCGCATCGGGCTGATGGCAGGGTCGGGCGTTGGCAAGAGCATTCTCCTTGGCATGCTGACCCGCTACACCCAGGCCGATGTCGTGGTCATCGGGCTCATCGGCGAGCGTGGGCGTGAGGTCAATGATTTCATTCGCGAGTCGCTCGGACCGGCAGGGCTTGCAAAATCGGTGGTGATTGCAGCACCGGCCAATGTGTCGCCGGTGTTGCGTCTGCGTGCCAGCCACCTCGCGCATCTTGTGGCCGAATATTTCAGAGATCAGGGCAAGAACGTCCTGTTACTCCTTGATAGCCTTACCCGTGTGGCTCACGCACAGCGCGAGATAGGCCTTGCCGTGGGTGAGCCGCCGACCGCGAAGGGCTACCCGCCTTCGGTCTTCACCTTGCTGCCCAATCTCATCGAACGAGCCGGCGTCGGGCGTCGTGGACACGGGTCGATCACCGCCATCTATACCGTGTTGATGGAGGGCGACGACACCTCAGACCCGGTCGTCGATATCGTGCGGGCGTCACTGGATGGACAAGTGATGTTGTCGCGTGCTCTGGCGGATGCCGCGCACTATCCGGCGATCGATCTGGCCGGGTCGATATCACGGATCATGCAGTCGCTCCTGGAGCCTGACGAGCTGCGTGCTGCCAACCGGTTCCGACGCCTGTGGACGCTCTACCAGCAGAACATCGACCTCATTCAGGTCGGGGCCTACCAGAAAGGGGCCAATCCCGAACTGGATGAGGCCATCGATCTGCGAGGCCATATGGAAACGTTCCTGCGTCAACCGATGGATCACGGTGTCGATTACGCCCAGACCCGTGCCCGACTCAACGATCTGATGCGGGCCTGAGCGCACTGCGCCCACACGCACGAACCCGAAGGAGCTTTCCATGACGCATCAACGCACCTGGGACCTGCTCGAGCGCCGCGCAAGCGGTCGTGTCGAGGAAACCATGGCCGCCCTGGTCAAGGCGAGGAATCAGGTACAGGAACTCGCCGACAGTCAGACACGGCTCGGCCAGATGATCGGCGAGTACAACCGGCGCCTCTCGGTGTTGCAGCAGAACGCGCACTCCATCGGCCAGGTGGGGATCTATCAGAATTACATCGATCAGGTGGAGACCCTGTGCCGTCGGCTTGCCGCCACCCAGCAGGTCGCCGAGCGCCAGGTGCTTGCAGCGGTCGAGGCGCATCGTGAGGCAGAGACCGAGCGGGCCCGGATGGAGTATCTGGCGCAGGCCGAGACGCAGCGAGCACTGACGCGCGCCCAGCGCCAGGATCAGCGTGCAATGGATGCCATCGCGATCGCGAGGCATCAGGTAAGGCAGCCCTGACTTTGCCTTCGCCAATCCGTTCATGTTTTCCAGCAGCGAATCCGACCGATGAACACCGAGAAGGAAGCCCGACAATGAGACGCCTTGATCTTTCTTCCCGGCTGAGCAGCCGGGGCTTGCACTACCTCGCGTTCAGTGCCATCGCATTGGCGATTGCTATCTTGCCAGTACAAGCTCGCGCCGAGGGGTTGCCGCTTGGCCCGGTCGCAGTCCCGGTACCCGCTCAAGGCATGATGCGCGGCCAGGCTGCCGGAACGACCGTTGCCACCCCACAGGCGCCGCGTCAATTGTTCATGCAGGAGCGCCAGGCACCTTCGCTCAGGCTGCATGCCGGCGCGCGCACGTTGCCCACGCGCTGAGGCGCGTACCCATCGAGGAGTCCGTGATGTCGGTTCCGGA
>CAIKRR010000008.1 GCA_903829815.1 uncultured Pseudomonadota bacterium
AATGATCAGGGCGATGGCGCGAGCATCAGTTCGGGTCTGACCAGCTGGTCGAACTCCTCGGCGGTGACAAAGCCTAGCTTCACCGCTTCCTCGCGCAGCGTCGTCCCATGCGCGTGTGCAGCCTTCGCAACCCTGGCCGCATTGTCATAGCCGATACGCGGGGCAAGCGCCGTGACAAGCATCAGCGAGCGGCTCAACAGCTCGGAGATCCGAGCACGGTCCGGCTCCAGTCCCTCGACGCAATGCGCGCGAAAGCTCGTCACCGCATCCGTAAGCAGACGAATCGACTGCAGCACGCTCGCGCCAATGACGGGCTTGAAGACATTCAGTTCGAGATGGCCTTGCGAACCCGCAACGGTCACGGTGGTCTGATTGCCGAAGACACGGGTGCAGACCATGGTCAGCGCCTCGGCCTGGGTCGGATTGACCTTGCCCGGCATGATCGAGGAGCCCGGCTCGTTTTCCGGCAAGTGTAATTCGCCAATGCCGCTGCGCGGTCCGCTGCCAAGCAGGCGGATGTCATTGGCAATCTTGAACAGGCCCGTGGCAAGTGCATTCAACGCACCATGCACGAAGACGAGCGCATCGTGGGATGCCAGCGCCTCGAACTTGTTGGGAGCCGTGATGAGCGGCATGTTGGTTATCTCACCCATTCGAACTGCAAAGGCTTCGGCAAATCCGACCTTCGTGTTCAGCCCCGTGCCAACCGCAGTCCCACCCTGCGCCAGCGCATAGAGATCGGGCAGTGTCTGGCGCAGGCGCGTTGCAGCAAGACTCACCTGCGCCGCATAGCCGGAAAATTCCTGACCGAGTGTCACCGGCGTCGCATCCTGCAAATGAGTGCGACCGATTTTCACGATGCTGGCAAAATCGTTCGCCTTGGAGACAAGCGCCGCCTGCAGGGATTCGAGCGCAGGCAAGAGATCGAACAGGATGGCACGCGCCGCCGCCAGATGCATGGCCGTGGGGAAACTGTCGTTCGATGATTGCCCCATGTTCACGTGGTCATTGGGATGCACCGGCGTCTTGGAGCCGAGCGGTGCGCCCATGAGTTCATTGGCGCGATTGGCCACGACCTCATTGACGTTCATATTCGTCTGCGTGCCCGAACCGGTCTGCCAGATCACCAGTGGGAAGTGCTCATCGAGCCGGCCCTCGGCCACTTCCTGCGCGGCTGCGACGATGGCCGCTGCGCGCAGGGTATCGAGGAGCCCGAGATCGCGGTTCACCTCGGCTGCTACGCGCTTGATCAGGCCGAGGGCATGAATGATCCCGGTCGGCATGAGTTCGCCACCGATGCGGAAATTGCGACGCGAACGCTCGGTCTGGGCACCCCAGTAGCGATCACGGGGAACCTCGATGGGACCGAAGGAATCCGTCTCGATGCGATGGGTATCATCATGGGAGCCGGTCATGGATGTCCTCCGTTACCCGGCGGTCAGCCACTACCGGTCCGCGAAAAGGTCTGTCCCATAATGAGGGAGTCAATGCCGGACTGCCAGTCGAGATCAGCGCCATAATCAGAACTCGAGGCCAGAGACAGCAGTTCAATCAATCGGTTGCGGGCTCGATTGACACGGCTTTTCATCGTGCCGACCGCGCATCCGCAAACCCCTGCAGCCTCTTCATAAGACAGACCCGATGCACCGATCAGGATGAGTGCTTCGCGCTGGTCCAATGGAAGCTTCTGCAGAGCTGCGAGGAAGTCCATAAAATCCATGTGGCCATTTTGAGACGGGGCTGTGGCAAGACGCGCAGCGATGGCCCCGTCGGAATCAGCGACCTCACGGCGGCGCTTGCGATATTCGGAATAATAGATGTTAC
>CAIKRR010000009.1 GCA_903829815.1 uncultured Pseudomonadota bacterium
ATTACACTATTGACCTTATATCTGCAAGGAGCGCACCGCCATGGCAAGTATCACTATTCGCAACCTTGAGGACGACATCAAGCAACGCCTGAGAGTCCGCGCCGCCGAGCACGGTCGCTCGATGGAGGAAGAAGCGCGGGACATTCTGCGGCGGGTCATGGGAGACGCTGCATCGCCACGCAACCTCGCTGCGGCGATCCGCGCCCGCGTCGCCCCTGCCGACCGTATTGATCTCGACCTGCCTGCGCGTCAACCGATGCGTGAGCCGCCGCACCTCGGTCGCAAGCAACGATGATCATTCTTGACACCAACGTCGTCTCCGAGCTTTTGCGGCCGGCACCGGCTGCGCAGGTCGAGGCGTGGCTGTCGGCACAGGACGGGGCAAACATCTATTTCACTGCGGTAGGCGAGGCTGAACTGAGGCACGGCGTGGCAATCCTGCCGGCCGGGAAACGGCGCACCGCGCTCTTCAATGCAATCGAGGGCATTCTGGAAGAAGATTTCCGCGACCGAATCCTGCCGTTTGATCGTCCCGCAGCCCGTGCTTACGCCGCCATCGCTGCCGAGCGCCGCGCGGCAGGCCGCCCTATCAGTCAGTTCGACTGCCAGATCGCCGCCATTGCGCGCGCCTGCGATGCCGCCGTCGCCACCCGCAATACGGACGACTATGAGGACTGCGGGATCGACGTGATTGATCCGTGGCGATCAACCGGGAGCAGCTAACCACCATGGATAAGCGAGCCTTAAGCGAACGCGACATCTGCGCCAAGTTCATCACGCCGGCCCTGCGTAAGGCGGGATGGGACGAGATGCTGCAAATTCGCGAGGAGGTCAGCTTCACTAAGGGCCGCATCATCGTGCGCGGCAAACTCGTTAGTCGCGGTCAGGCCAAGCGCGCCGATTACGTTCTGTACTTCAAACCCAACATTCCGCTGGCGCTCATCGAGGCGAAGGACAATGCGCACAGCGTCGGCGACGGGATGCAACAGGGCCTTGAATACGCCGCAACGCTCGACATCCCGTTCGTGTTCTCCTCGAACGGCGACGGCTTCGTGTTCCACGATAAAACCGCCACAGGCGGCGCAATCGAGACAACGCTCGCCCTAGACGCATTCCCCTCGCCCGACGAACTCTGGGCGCGCTATGCCGCCTGGAAGGGTCTTACACCAGAAGGCGAGAAGATTGTCCTTCAAGATTACTTCGACGACAGCAGCGGCAAGGGTCCCCGCTACTATCAAGTCAACGCCATTAACGCAACGATCGAGGCCATAGCGGCTGCCAGAATGGCATCATGGCCTGATTGCCCCTTGCCGTTAAAGTATGTTTAGGTTACACTAAACAATATGATTAACCCATCGAAGCAGACCCCCTTAGCTGACCCCGCCCGAAAGCAGGCGGTTATCTACGCCCGCGTGTCCTCCAAAGAGCAGGAGAAGGAGGGCTTCTCGATTCCGGCGCAGTTGAAGTTGTTGAAGGAATACGCGGCAGCGCAGCGTTTTAAGGTGGCGCAGGAATACGTGGACGTGGAAACTGCCAAGTCGACCGGGCGCGCCGCCTTCGGGGAGATGGTTGAGTATCTGAAGTCGCATCCTTCAATCCGGGCGCTGCTGGTTGAGAAGACGGATCGGCTCTACCGCAACCTAAAGGACTGGGTGACGGTGGACGAACTCGATATCGAGATTCATTTTCCCAAGGAAGGCGCGGTCCTCTCCCGAGAGTCCCGGTCGGGGGAAAAGTTCATGCACGGCATCAAGGTGCTGATGGCCAAGAACTACATCGACAACTTGTCCGAGGAGGCCCGCAAAGGGATGCAGGAAAAGGCAGAGCAGGGCATCTGGCCCACCAAGACGCCGCTCGGCTATCGCAACATCACCGGTCCAGACGGCAAGAAGATCATCGTCACCGACCCGGCGGTCGCGCCGGTCATCGCCAAGCTCTTCGAGTGGTATGCCAGCGGGCAATATTCAGTGCGCGAGGCAACCGTGAGGGTCCGTGAAATCGGGCTGGTCCACCGTAAGAGCGGAACGAAGGTCCCGGTTAGTACGGTCAACGCTATCCTGCGTAACCGGCTCTACTGCGGGCGCTTCGAGTGGAACGGCAAGCAATATCAAGGCAGTCACGAAGCGATTGTTTCGGTCGAACTCTGGGAGCGGGTGCAGGGCGTGATGGACGGTCGGTTGGCGAAAAAGTACCGCCGTATGACACGCGACTTCGCGTTCTCCGGGCTGATCGCTTGCCATGCATGCGGCTGTGCGGTGGTCGGCGAGATTAAGAAGGAACGCTACGTCTACTATCACTGCACCGGTCACGCCGATAAGTGCCAAGGCAACCCGGCGA
>CAIKRR010000010.1 GCA_903829815.1 uncultured Pseudomonadota bacterium
TCGTTCACGCAGCGCGTGGATCTGATGTGAGTCTGGTGATCGTGGACGGTCGGATCGTCGTCCGAGAGGGTCGCTTGACCCTGGTGGATCAGGACCAACTGCTTGCGGGTCATGCTGCGATGGGCCGGAAACTGCTGGCCCTTGGACAGGCGTAGAGTTTGATCAAGCAAGTTGTCGGGTTGCCCGCGACTCGAGCCTCGTGCCTCGAGCCTCGTGCCTCGTGCCTCGTGCCTCGAGCCTCGTGCCTCGTGCCTCGTGCCTCGAGCCTCGTGCGTCAGGGCAGGCTTGGCAACAGGCTCTACAGTCAGAAACCCCAGGAGACAGACACCATGAACCACTCTGACACAGCGAACCCTTTACGCCGCAGGCTCGTGGCAGGCGGTGCCGGTCTGCTGGCTGGTGCGGGTGCCAGTGCCTTGAGCGGCACGGCACTTGCGCAAGCCGCGACCGTCAATCTGCCCATGGTGAACGGCAAGCGCAACCTGGTGGCGTATCCGGAAAAGCGCCCACTCATCGTTCTCACCTCGCGCCCACCGCAACTCGAGACACCCTTCGAGGTGTTCAACGAGAGCCTCATCACGCCGAACGATGCGTTCTTCGTGCGTTATCACAACGCCGGCATACCAACCTCGATCGACGCCGACACGCATGTCATCCGGATCGGCGGCAGCGCCTGCGGCAAGCCCTACGATCTCACCATGGCCGCCCTGCGAAGCCAGTTCAAGCCGATCGAGTATCTGGCAGTCAACCAGTGCTCGGGCAACAGTCGGGGCCTGTTTAATCCGCGCGTCACTGGCGGCCAGCTTGCCAACGGGGCCATGGGCAATGCACGCTGGCTGGGCGTGCCTCTGAGAGACGTGCTCGCACGTGCCGAGCTCAAGAGCAGCGCCCGCCAGGTGATGTTCAACGGACTCGACATCGCGCTCTTTGGCGGTGGCGACTTCGTGAAATCGATCGATGTCGATCACGCCGTCGATGGCGAAGTGATGCTGGCCTATCAGATGAATGGCGCCGACATCCCGATGCTGAACGGATATCCGGTCAAGCTCATCGTGCCGGGCTACTACGGCACCTACTGGGTCAAGCATCTGTCGGAGATCGAGGTCGTCGATCAGACCTACGAAGGCTTCTGGATGAAACCGGCCTACCGTATTCCCGACAACGATTGTGCGTGCATCGAGCCGGGCACTGCGCCCGCCGCAACTCGACCGATCGGGCGCTTCACGGTGCGCTCGTTCATCACCTCGCTCCAGGATGGCGCTCGCATCAAGGCGGGCCAGCAGAGCGTCGTGCGTGGCATCGCGTTTGACGGCGGTCAGGGCATTCGCGAAGTGGCTTTTTCGACCGACGGCGGTCAGAGCTGGCGCGGTGCGAAGCTCGGTGCCGACATGGGCCGCTATTCGTTTCGCGAATTCACCTTTGGCCTCACGCCCGAGCGGGGCAACCATGACCTGCGCGTGCGGGCCTGGAACCGATCTGGCCAGAGCCAACCGATGGACGCGTTGTGGCAACCGGCCGGCTACATGCGCAACGTGGTCGAGTCCGTCAAAGTCACGGCAGTCTGAGGAGCGCGACGATGAACCATCCAGCACACGGCAAGGCGCGCATCACCTTCGTGGTGGCCGCCATCGCAGTCGGGATTGCCAGCACGGCCATGGCCGCCCCCAAGACCATCGATCTGCCGCCCGACGGCGTACAGATGACCCCGAGCGCGTTGCCGGGCTACGCCAAGGCGCAGGCCAGTTGCGTGGTCTGCCACTCGGCCGAATACATGCTCTACCAGCCCCCGACGGCAGCGCGGCCCTACTGGGACTCGATGGTGAAACGCATGAAAGTGGTGTTCAAGGCGCCGATCGACGACGCTGACATGCCCGAGATCATCGATTACCTCGTGAAGACCTACGGCAACGAGCAGCCCAAGTAGGGCCGTGGCGGTTCATGCCCCTGCGTCGAAGGCCTGTGAGCGCCCGATAGCCGACGGCTGACCGGTCGTCGACGCGGGCTTCGACGGCTCGCGGGGAGGCACACGATCCCGCCATGGGGCGGAAACGACTCGCCCGCAACCGCCGGGGGGCCTGAAGCCATGCGCCCGGCAGCAATCCTTATTGATCAGACGCCACGCACAACGACGGTTCGTGATACCTGACGAAAGGTAAAATCGCCCATTGAGCGTCAGGCCAGCCGGGGGCTGCCGCCTGACGCCATCACCCATACGTCCGTGACATGAAACTTGCGTGGATCATCCTGTCGAGAGACAGGGCAATGCAGCTCGATGCCCTGCTCCGCTCCATGGCGCTGCATGCGAGAAACGCGGCGCCCGTCTACATCTATTACATGGCCACCGATGCGGCGCACCGGGCGGCTTACTTCGATGTCTTTCGGCGGCATGCTCAGCTCGTGTCAGGCGTCGTTGTCGACAGCGGGTTCCGCGCAGGCCTCCGATACCTGGTGGGCAGTGTCAACGCCGAACGCATTGCCTTTCTCATGGACGATCAGGTCTTCGTGCGCGCGACCGATCTGGAGCGCGCCCTGATCTTCGATCCGCGTCAGGCCATCTTCAGTTTCCGACTTGGCTCACGCATCACCGAATGCCAGCCGCTGGGAAACCTCAAGACCCCGCCGCCGCGGTTTCACCCGTTCGATCGGCCCGGATACCTGGTCTGGCGGTGGCGCGAGGGGCGCGGTGACTGGGGATGCCGGCAGTCGCTCGATGGCAATGTCTTCCTGCGTTCGCAGGTCATCGACATTCTCTCCAAGCGAGAGTTCCATGGTCCGCAATCACTGGAGGCAGCGCTCGACGATCGGCTGCTGACCGCGGAACTGGGTGTATGCGAGGAGAGTCCTTCGGTCGTCAATCTGGCCATCAACCGGGTATCCACGGAAGCCGTGGTCTATCCCAGCGGGGATTGCCACACGGATGTTCTGCTCGAACATTGGGTCAAGGGGTTCCAGATGGACGTTGATGCCATTGCTGCCATTCCATTCAGCGCCTGTCACGCAATCGTCGATCTGGCGATACAAGCTCGGGGTGGCGATTGATCGATTGCCAGCGCGTGAAATCCTCAATGCTCGAGAAAAGTCCATGAACCATGCCAGCCCGGCTGTCGCGTTCTGCTTTGACCGCCATTACGCGCGGTATTGTCAGGTTGCGCTGTTCTCACTGATCGTCAGCCATGGACGGAACGTCAGGATTCATTGCATCTGCACCGATGATGTGGCCGCCGTCGACATCGACAACCTTCAGTCCCTGGCTGATCGCCTTGGTGTCGATGTCCGGTTCCTGAGCGTTCCTGCGTCAGGCCAGGTCTCGGGCTGGACGACGTCCGGGCATCTCACCGAGGGGGTCTATCTGCGGCTTCTGCTGCCTGACCTGTTGCCGATGGAAGACAAGGTCTTGTACCTGGACTGTGATGTGATCGTGAAAAAGCCGCTTGATGATCTGTATGGCGTGGATATCGATCGGTTCAGATATGCCGGCGTCATCGACAAGCTGGGTTCGGCGACCTCGAGGATCGACGCTCCATTCCGGCAGAACTATGTCAACAGCGGCGTTCTTCTGATGAACCTGAAAGCGCTGCGCGAGGATGATGCCTTCGAAAAGATGCGAGTCTTGCATGACACGCATCGTTCAAAAATCACCTGGGGGGACCAGTGCCTCATCAACATCTATGCGCATGAGCATGTTCGGGTGCTGGATGAGCAGTACAACTTTCAGGTCTCCCATGCCGGGTTTCGTCGGGAAAAGTGGTTGGAGGTTTGCGAGGGAAAAGCCATCTACCACTTTGTCGGCGACACCAAGCCCTGGCATGCAAGAGCTCGCAGGCACATTTCGGAGTTCTGGTGGGGATTTGCCCGAGCGCTCGATTGCGAGCGGTTGCGACCCATTCGCAGCAGCACGTACACCGAGTGCATGGTCGAGTGCGAGTCGCTGGAAGAGTACGACGAATACAGGAAGGCATGCGAGGTGAAGGACCGAATCATCAGGTCGTTTGTGTCTCACGTGAAGAATTCCAAGGCCGCTGGCGTGGCGTAGGAAACCTGCAGCGCGGTGCCTGGTGGCCCGGCGGCCACCGGTCTTTCCGTTCTGCGAATCGGGAACCGGTGCAACGAACCATGAAGCGGTGCAACGAACCATGAGGCGATGTTTTTCAACATTTGGCGGCGGGCCGGACAAGTTCACGCAGGCTGCAGAGCGGCTGGGGGCCGAGATCGCAGAACTGAAGCTCTTCGACACGGTGAGGGTCGTCACCGGAAAGGCGCTTCTTGAAGACCCGGCGCACGCTGAATTCAGTGCGGAGTATGGCGAATTCATCGGTCGGCATGCGCGTGGCTTCGGCTTCTGGTGCTGGAAGCCCTATGTGATCGACACCGCACTCGAGACGCTGGCGGATGGCGATCTGCTCATCTATGCGGACGCCGGGTGCGAGGCGGGCTCGCGCAGGGACTTTCAGATGCTCTTCCAGGAACTCGAGACCTTGTCCTTCATGGGGCAGACGACAGCGCATGATCACACCCGGTACTGCAAGCGCCATACGCTCGAACGGCTTGATCCCGAGGGTCGCTTCCGATCGGCGTTGATGCGGGAAGCCATTATTCTTGCGATCAGGGTCAATCCGGAAACACGAAGCCTCATTCGCGAATGGCGCACGCTGCTGCTCGACAAGGCGCTCTTGACCGACCCGAGCGCCGATGAGGTTCAATCGGCCGAGTTCGTCGATCACAGGCACGATCAGGCGGTACTGTCGCTGTTGCTCTACTCCCGGTACAGCAGGTTCCCCGAGCCGGGGCGTGGCTACCTCGCGCGCGCCTTGATCCCGGTACGTACGCGGCATGGCAGGTCGGGCCGGTATCTGCGGCGGTTTCTCGATGGGTCACACAAGCCGCTGGGCATCGAGCGTTTCGAGTCGATCGGGTTTTCATCGACATCGGAATGGTCGACGGCTCATGATGCATCGGACGTCATCACGCACTCGACCTCGCCGGCACGACACGACCGTCATCGCCACTACACCTTTCATACCGGCGACGAACTGCGTCCCCATGTCAGGTTCAAGTTCCGGACGTTGCAGCTGCTGTCCCTGGTGATCATCGAGAATCGGTGGCACTGGGACGCGAAGGGATTTGACCGCTTGCTGATCGCATCGAGCGATGACGGAGTCACCTATCGGGAACTCACAAGCGTGTCGTACGCCTTCGGGTCAACGCTCGACTACGCACCACTCGTGGTCTGCTTGCCCTACAACTTCAGGACGCGATTCGTTGTCGTGCAAGCGCTGAATCAGTCGACCCCCAGGCCATTGCACCTGAACTGTGTCCTGTTCTTTACCGGATAGGGGCGCACAGGACGACCACCGATGCAGACCATGCTCATTCGCCAGGTAAGCCGATCGATTCTTGCCGCGCTCGCGCTGGCGCTGGCGCTGGCCCTCAGCCTCACCACTGCGCATGCCGAGCCGAAAGCCCTCGAAGGCTATGGCGTACTGATGATGCATGGCAAGGGTGGCCGGCCAGGCCTCTTTGGCAGCGAACTGGTGAACGCGCTCGAATCGCGCGGCGCCATCGTGCTGGAACCCTACATGCCCTGGTCGGGGGAGCGCGGCGTGATGCGGGAACTGAACCGCACGGTGCCCGAGATGGTGGCGGAGATCGGGCGGCATGTGGAGACGCTGCGCGAGAAGGGCGCCACGCACATCGTGCTGGGAGGTCACAGTCTGGGGGCGGGCATGGCGCTGGCCTATGTGGCCCATGTGGCCCATGTGGCCCATGCGGCCCATGTGGCCCATGCGGCCCATGCGGCCCAGGCGCCTCAAGCGTCCGGTGACGCCCCCGTCCCCTCGACAGAGCCCGCGAAGCCCGGTGGTGCCAACGATTCGATCAGTACGCCTGCCCCTCCACCCATTGCCGGCCTGATGCTTCTTGCTCCGGGGCATACCCCGGACACCTGGGGCCGCGTGTCGGCGATGTCGCTGGGCGTCCTGCAAGCTCGGGCGTTGGTCGACGCGGGTCGCGGACGCGAAATGGACAGCTACCTGGATATCAACCAGGGTCGACAATCGTGGATTCGCGCCTCAGCCCAGGCCTATCTGAGCCTGTACGACCCCGAAGGCCCGGCCGTGATGCCGCTCAATGCCGCGCGGGTGCCCGCCGACCTGCCGGTGCTGGTCGTCATCGGCGACCGCGACCCGCTTTTCAGGGCCGGGAGGCGATATCTCTTCGACCGATTACCCGCGCATGCGCAATCGAGCTATGTGGAAGTGAAGGCCGGGCATGTGGATACGCCGGATGTGGGGAGCGAGGCGGCGGTGAAATGGCTCTCAGGGCTGCGCTCGGCGAACCGCTGATCTGAACTGTCGGCCCGAAGGGCGGGCAACCCGGATCCGCTACGCCAACCGAGCGACGTGCCGGGTTGACGCAGCGTTCGATTCGCGCCCGAGCCTAGTTCGCCTTCAAGCCCACCGCCTTCACGACCCGCGCGAACCGCACCGTCTCCTCGGCCAGCACCGCCGCGTACTCGGCAGGGGTTGATCCAACCGCCTCGATGCCCAGCGCAGCCAACGACTCACGAACCGCCGGGTCACGGGCAGCACCGCCAAGCAGGGCGGCAAGACGTTCACGCACCGCGAGCGGGGTACCCGCCGGCGCCATCACGCCAATGCGTGGCTGGAAATCGAAATCGGCATAGCCTTGCTCGATGAAGGTGGGCACCGTGGGTGCGAGCGACGCCCGGCGCGGCGCACTGACCCCCAGAAGGCGCAGACGGCCCGCAGCAACGTGACTTGCGACGCTCGACCAGGCCACCATCGCCAGCGCCGTGTCGCCCGCGAGCAGGGCCTGCAGCGCCGGGCCACTGCCCTTGAAGGGAATGTGCTCGAGTGGAATGTCGGCCGCGGCCCGGAACGCCTCGACCGCCAGGTGCACCGTACTGCCGGTGCCTGAGGAGCCGTAAGGGATGCCGGGTCGGGTGCGGGCCAGGCGCACGAGATCGGCCAGCGTCCTTGCCTCGCCCAGCACGCCTCGAGCATCGGTGCTGACCGCGAGAAAGAGGGGCGAGGCGCCCAGCAACGTGACCGGCGCAAGATCGCGCACCGGGTCATAGGGGAGGCTTGCGTAGATGTGCGGGTTCACCGTGATCTGGCTGCCATCGGTGACAAGGAGGAGGTGACCATCGGCAGCGCCATGCGCCACGGCATCGGTGCCCGCTATACCCCCGGCACCGGGCCTGTTGTCGGCGACCAGAGCCTGACCCAGCGCCGGGGCCGCCGCGGCCATGACGCGCCGGGCGACAGCATCGGGCAGCCCCCCGGGTGCGTAGGGAATGACCAGGCGCACCGGACGCTGCGGAAACCGCGCCTGCCCCTCCCGCTCGGGGAGGTCTTGCGCGTGTGCGCGGAGGCCGCAGCCGAGGGTGGCGAGGGCGGCGAGGGCGAGGAGGGAGGTGCGGCGGTTCATGGGTGGACTCGAGTGGGGGGAAGGCGTCACCCCCTGGGCCGCAAATCCTGCATACCCAAGGGTTCATAAAGCACTTTACCGCTCAGGCGCTCTATTCGGTACCATGGAATCGAGCGCGCCCCGCCGTCTGGTGAGAGGTCGTCGCCACCGAGGAGACAGGAATGAAAGAACTGATCAGACAATTTCTCGATGAGGGATTGTCGCGCCGCCGCTTCATGGCGGGCCTTTCCCTGGCCGGCTTGAGTACCGTCGCCGCTCGTTCGATGGCACAGACGCTCACGCCCTTTTCCAACAAGCCTGCCGTCCCGCCACCGGTAGGTTCGATGCGGTCGGTCACCGGCACGGGTGGTACGCTCTTCGTTCAGCAACTGAAGGATGCGGGCGTTCAATACGTGTTCTTCAACCCATCGACGGGCGACTCGCCGATCTTCGACGCGATGGTCGATGAGCCCGGCATCCAGTTGATCAAGGGTGTGCAAGAGGGTGCAGTGGCGGCGATGGCCGATGGCTATGCCAGGCTCTCGGGCAAGCCGGGGGTTTGCATCGTGGCCAATATCGGGCTGCCCAACGCCATGACCCAGATGGTCAATGCGTTCAAGGATCGCATACCCGTGGTCACCGTTGTGGCTGGGTTTCCGCAGGAAACGGTAGGCCGCGAATTGCCCCAGGAATACGACTTCCAGGAGTCGATGGTCGGCCCGATCACCAAGTGGCGCTGGACGGCACAGGCAACGCAGGCCATTCCGGAAACCACCCGGCGGGCGCTGAAGTTTGCCACCACGGCGCCGGCCGGACCGGTGTTTCTCACCCTGCCCGAGAACCAACTGCGCTCGAATGCCACGGCCAGCATCATGGAGCGCTCCCTGTTCGATGTGCCCATGCTGATCCGGCCCGATGCGGCAGCGATTGAGCGTGCTGCGCGCATGCTGCTCGAGGCAAAAAATCCGCTCATCTCGGTCGGTGATGAAATCACGCTGTGTCACGCCGAGCGCGAAGTGGTGGCGCTGGCAGAACTGCTGGGCGCCCCGGTTGCCGGGCAGGGTGAATTCGGTGTCTGGTCCAAGCCCTTCCCGACCCAGCACCGGCTCTACATCGGCCCGCGCCAGCGGACCATGCGCTTTCCCGGCGATGTGGACGTGCACCTGAACCTTGGCAACCACTACTCGGAACTGGCAGGGCGTGGCGCAAAGATGATTTCGATCAGGCTCGATGCCACGAGCCTTGCGCGCAGCGAGCCTGTCGATCTGCCCATCGTGGCCGATCTGAGACTGGGTGTGCTCGACCTCATGGCGGCCCTCAAGGCGCTGGCGCCGGCTGCACGGCTCAGGCAACTGGCCGAGAGTCGCTCGGGCAGGGTGCACGAATACACCCGTGCCGCTGCACAGATGCGGCAAGCGATCGTCGCTGGTGTTGGCAACCAGACGGCCATCAGACGCGAGCGGCTGGCCGTCGAACTCGAAGCTGCGCTGCCACGCGACACGATCTACGTGACCGACTGCGATTCAGGCAAGGCCATGGACCCGCTCATGAGCTTTGGCGGTGATGACAAGACCTATGTCTGTCCGGGCCCGGCCGTGCTTGGCTGGGCGGCCGCAGCCAGTATCGGAGCCAAGCTCGCACAGCCCGATCGTCCGGTGGTTGCCATCATGGGCGACGGGTCGATGATGTTCAGCGGACCCCAGCCTCTGTGGAGCATGGCGCGCTACAAGGCGCCGATCACCACCATCATCTACAACAACCTCAGCTACAACAACGAGCGCAACCGGATCTGGACCTACGGGGCTGGCACGCAGTTCAAGCGCGGTATCGACATGACCTGCTACAACGGCAACCCCGATGTCGACTTCGCCAAGACGGCACAGGCCTGGGGGGTTGACGGTGAAGTGGTGCACGAGTCCTCGCAACTGAAGGCGGCGCTTGCGCGGGCTCTACGCGCGAATGTGGCCGGAGAGCCTTACCTGCTCGACATCCATGTCGAGCGTGACGGCATTGGCGCAGCCCTCAGCTGGCACCCCGAATTCTCGATTGCCGATCAACGTACCCGGAAGGTCTGATCATGCGCACCGCACACTCTCGCGTTCTTGCTGCCTTCGCAACACCGGTGCTGAAAGGCCTGATCCTGGCTGCCCTTCTCGCCTGTTCGCCGGCGCAGGCGCAGCACGGTCCGGCGGTCGGGCCCTTGCCTGGCGGTGAGGGCAGCGACATCGTTGGCGTGGTCTGCACGCAATGCCATGCCCCCAATGCCTTTACCCAGTTGCGGCAGGGGCCTTCTGCCTGGCGCGCCCAGGTGCATGACATGATCCTGCGTGGCGCTCAGGTAGGCCCTGCAGAGATCGAGCCGGTGGTGAAGTATCTGGCTACCCACTTCGGCCCCGGCATCAACGTCCCGGCTGCACTTCTGCCGGGCCGCTTGCCCGAAGGGGCCGGTCGAGATCTGGTGGAGCAGAACTGCGGGCTGTGCCATGCCATGGACAGGATTGCCAGCGCACGCCACAGCGCGCGCGAGTGGGATGCCATCATGGCGCGGATGACCGTCCTCGGACAGCCTGCCGCAGGCGATGAGGCGCGCCGCATCACGGCCTATCTGAACGAGCACTTCGGCGCGCGCTGAGCGCTCAGTCGGGTTTGAGGTCGGCTTAGCTCACGTGTGCTGTTGACACGCTGAGGCGTGTCTCAGGGTGTCAACCCACACGCGGCACATGTCCGTGGCCCAGCGCTCGTTGGGAACCTGGGACGTCAGTCGAACACGAATTACAACGCGACCGCGAAGGCTGAAAATAGGTCGCCGGATAAAGGCGTTTGCAATCGCCAAGTAATCGACATCGGCTTTTCACCCTGGTGACTTACGTAAGACGCGGGGCCCAAAAAGTAGAATGCCCTATCATCTGACCGCTCTCGTCCAAAAACCATAACGTGGGAACCGAGGGCCGCATGATTAATATAGCGCTGGCCAGTCGGACTCGACTTCGGGGTCGTCGACTGGCTCTCCCAATGCAACAAATCTCGATTTATCGCGTAGTCTCGATATCGAGTTGTGGGTGAAAAGTGTTTGCTGGTCTTGTCTGCGGTAAATGCAAATATATCAGCACGGGCGCCTTTCGCCCAATAGACCCCCTCGCGCCAAGAGTGCACCTGCGAGACACCAAATGCCGCGAGAATCTCAATTCTTGAGTAACGTGCATGCACTTGAAGAGGAATCTCCGGATGCCCAGACAATGGATGTCCGAGATGACTTCTGCGCCTATCTAAAACGCCAAGTACCGAGACCAACTCCACACGCCGTTGTGGGTGAGCCCATAAAAACTGAGCAGCCTCCTGTAGCGATAACGTCACGCCCTGAAGCGAGCCAGCGGTAGACTCGATCAGCATTCGGAGCAGGCGAAGATCACGCGTCGAAAGGTCTTCGACCACGGGAACGTCGGGAGCGGACAGAAATCTTCGCCAGGCCTCGATACGCAACGAGTCGTCGACGTGGAGCAAGCGACCGATAGCTCCCCCTAAATCGTCCTCTCTCGGGCCCTCCGGCAAAACATTTAGCCCTGCCGCCAAAAGCAGATCGGACCACCCTTTTTTATTTTTGTAAATATCCTCAAGGTTTAACCCAGTCTCGTCCAAGAAAGCGCCTAGTTCCACTACCGGACTACGCGATGCAAAGGCTCTTAAATCGTTGACTTTTTGATCCCAACGCGAAGAGACAGCGCTCTTGATATTCGACAAAACTATTTCACGAGCCTTCTGATCCAACTCCAAGTGGCAACCCGCCGGCAAGAGGGGAAAGCCCTGCTCGATCTGCTTGATGACTTGATGGCGACTGCCCATGAGGAGAGCGGCAAACCGTCTATCGAATCGAAACTCTCGCCTATGCTGACCCACAAAGTCGAGTACGGTACACGTAGTCTTATGAACGTGGCGCCGGAGGCCCCGGCCGAGTTGTTGCAAGAAAAGGGTGGGACTATCAGTGGGGCGAAGAAATAATAGCGTATCAACAGCAGGGACATCGACACCTTCGTTGAACAAGTCAACGGAAAACACCACGTTTACCCTTCGATCTCTCAAATCCCGGAGTGCTGCTTCACGGTCCGCCGCCGCACTATCTCCCCAGATGGCCACGGCTGGTATACGCGCTTCACAGAAATAGCGAGCCATATGCCGTGCATGCTCGACACTCACGCAAAACCCCAACGCTCGCATCCTGAGAGGGTCATCAACTCTATCGATAACTTGCTCCAGCACCTGCTTAATCCAGTCGGCATGTGCCAGATACAGGGCAGCTACTTCGCTCAGATCGTAGCCTTGGCCGCGGCGCCAGGTCACCTGCCTATAGTCGATACCATCGTGAATTCCGTAGTACGTGAATGGAACAAGCTGATGCTGATCAATGGCGTCCCATAAGCGGAGCTCGGCGGCTATTTGGCCGTCGAACCATTTTAAGATTGGGAGACCGTCACTTCTTTCGGGCGTTGCCGTTAGCCCAAGCAATTCCTTTGGCCTGAGGCCATCAAGGAGGGCTTGATAGGAGTCCGCAGCAGCGTGGTGAAACTCGTCTACGATAATAACGTCAAAGTGATCGCGCGGGATCCGATCGATTCCGCTTGCATTGAGGCTTTGAATTGATGCAAAGACGTAGTCGAATCGATTCGGGTGTTTTCCATCCACCCACAGCTCGCCAAAATCATAGTCTCTAATAGCCTGACGAAATGTATTGATTGCCTGAGTTAGGATCTCTTTTCTATGGGCTACAAAAAGCAGGCGCGTTCTAGGAAGCGTCTCGCGAAGGCTTAGGTAGTCTAGGGCGGCCATGACAGTCTTACCGGTGCCAGTAGCGGCCACTAAAAGATTTCGGTGGCTGCCGTTGCGACGGGAAATGGCAAGTTGCTCTAACAGGCGCTCTTGAAACGGACGCGGGCGTAACTCGAAGGGCGAGAGCAGTTGGCGGTTCTCCTCCCCGTTCTGGACAACAACGTTTGCTTGAAATTCGGATTCGTCGAAAATTGAAAAATCGCCACTATTCCAATAACTTTCAAATACTGCAGTCATCTTTTCAACTACGCTTGGATTACGTGCGCCGGAGACGCGTACATTCCACTCCAGACCGGTGACTTGTGCCGAGTGCGTCAGATTCGAGGAGCCGAGGTAAGCAGTCGGGAATCCGGATAGTCGATGGAACAGCCACGCCTTCGCGTGAAGGCGGGTGCCGGTCACATCATATGAAACGCGAACCTCTGCGCCCAGTTTCTGCAGTCTTTGGAGAGCACGAAGTTCAGTCGTCTGGGTGTAAGTGGTGGTGAGTACCCGTAGCGGCCTACCTGCAACGCAGTGCTTTTCCAGCGCGTCAAGAAGCGGGCGGATTCCGCTTAGCCGTATGAAAGCCATGACGACGTCAATTCGATCAGCCGAGTCAATCTCGCTAACAATCTGGTGTCCTAAGCGCGGCTCTCCCGGAGCATTCGTCAGGAGCGCTGTGTCGAGCAGAGAAATGCCGGGCTCAGCGATTACCTCCGGGCGCCCATCGGGGAGCGCTAAGGTCACGGCTGCTAGGAGTTCGGGCGGAGTGGTGGGGCGTTCGGACAATATGGCGATACTTTCATTTGATCGGGCCATCACTGCCACGAGTTCGCGTGCGAGTTCCGAGGCTTCCTCCAAGCGAGTCTCCTTGGAGAATCCCGAAACATGTTTTTCCAATACGCGAGAGATATGAAAAGCAAGTCGATCAGCGATCTCTTCGACATGAACCCTTGATCGGCTGACGTGTAAATCGTTTGAAACGGCCCTCAAGGTCGTGTCAAGTTCTTCAGTGATCAGGCTTTGATAGAGCCCTCGTGACGGCATTTTTGGTATCGCTTTTGTCGGGCTATGGAGTGGAGCTGCCGAGGAATTCCGAGAACTGGTCCCGGGTCAGCGGAGTCTTCAATTTCCACGTCACCGTGATCGGCTTCTCGGCTTCCCAGGCTTGAAACACTACGGGGCCGCAGTACACGAAAGGCGCAGACGCGGTACCGCGCCGCTTGGTTCGGCGAACGAATAGGTGCACCCGTATATCCTGTGAAACATGGCTCGCTATAAGTCGGCCATGCTTGCTCTTTTGCGTGGTCCTGTTCTGGCTATGCCACACAAACGTGTCGGGAGCAGTGAACCGATCTGCGTACTGAAACTCGTCCGGCATACCGTCCTTCTCAAGGGTGACCAGTAAGCAGACATCTTTTGGTGCTCGAGGCGTCAACACCACGAATCCGCTGTTCCAGATTGCCTGACTAAACTGATGACCAAATAGCGTGGGAATCTGCTCGCGCGCATAGCGACGCATGGGCTCAAGCGTCAGCGTCTGGCTCGCCCCTACCCGCCGCCATACCCACCCCTCCCCATCCCTCTCGCACCAGACCCGGTGATCCGTGCCCGGCATGCCCGCATCGGGCCCGAACCACGAACGCATCACGGCGGCCATCACGTTCTCTGATGCACCCGGCTTGTGCAACACATTGGTCGCCACCTTCACGAAATTCGCTTCGTACGCCTCACCCTCGATCACCACGCGCTGCACACCCTCGGGGATACCGGGCGTCACGGCCCGCGACGGCAGGAACAGCATGGGGCGACCGTTGGCATGACTTACCCGCATCTCGAATCCGCCCGTGCCTGTTTCTTCCCTCCTGCGCGACAAGTACTCAGCCAACCTCCAGTCCGCGATTTCGCGCACCAGCCTCTGAAAGGCCGGACGCGAGCCGGCTGCAACATCCGGCATGAACCGGAACCGGTTCTCCTCGAAGGCGAACACCACCCGCCCGGGTATCGCGCCAGCACCGGTCCATGCCGCCACCGGGTTTTCTCGAATGAGCCTCACCATCGCCCGGGCATCGTCGATGGCAGCACCAATATCCTCTTGCAACACTTGGGTTCGGCCCGCAAGGCGCGCGCA
>CAIKRR010000011.1 GCA_903829815.1 uncultured Pseudomonadota bacterium
AGAGTTTCGGCAGGCACTTCGGGCTGTCTCCCCCTTGCAGGTCCATCGACGGTCGCTGCCTCCCTCTGGCACGGAGGACACCAGACGATCGCCAGCGGCACCCCTGGATGGCGCTTCCTGACGCCCACAGACCGACCTGCCGACGCGTTCAGGCGTGGGGGCCCGAGACCGGCGCGTTATTTCCATATGCCAAACGAATCGATCACGCCCGCTGGCCCGGTCACTACAGTGCGCGCCATCGCGTCCTGCATCCCTCGGTGGACGTGCGCCATTCACGCCCCACTGCGAGGTCAACGATGTCCATCAGTACAACGACGCCCACGGGCGCCCCGGCCCACCAGGCTCCGGCAGCCCCGAGCATCCCGTCCACCACCCGGCACAGTCCCCGATTCAGCGAAGACATCCTCGCCGTCATCATCGGTCTTGCGGTCGTCGCGCTGTCGCTGCCGCTGATCGGTGGCGTCGATCTGCTTGGCTGGGCCGTCGTGTACTACGTGGCGCGCAAGTGGTTCGGATTCAATCGCGAGTGGGCGGTGCCACTGGCATCGGGCATCTCGATCTGCGGGGTTGCAGCGGCCATCTCCACCGGCAGTGCGATTCGCGCTCGACCCATCGTGCCGATTCTGGTGTCGTCGCTGGTGGTGGTGTTTGCGGTAGTCGAGGTGCTGGTGCTGCCCTTCATCGCCCAGCACTGGCTGAGCAACGAGCCGCTGGTAGCCGCAGCATGGCTTGGCCTTGCCGTGAAGACCGATGGTGCCGCAGTGGCAAGCGGCACCATTGCCGAATCACTCATCCTGGCGAAGGCAGCAGCCGATGGCGTCAACTACCAGGCCGGCTGGATCGTTGGCACGACGGCCACGGTCAAGGTCTTCATCGACATCTTCATCGGTGTGTGGTCGTTCATCCTCGGCTTTCTCGTGACCTTTGTCGTCACGCTCGCCATCGTGCTCGCTGCGCCCGACCTGGCCAGCGCCACCAAGGCCGCCGCGGTCGAATCGAATACCTTTCGCGTGATCTTCTTCCTGCTCGCGTTCTTCTCGATCGGCGTGCAGGCGAACTTCTCGCGCCTGTGGCAGGAAGAGGGCGTGGGACGTCTGGTGGCGATCTACGTGCTGTGCCTCTTCGGCTTCATCATCTGGGTGGGTCTGGCGATCTCGTGGATCTTCTTTGCCGGCATCAAGCCACCGCTTGCCTGAACGCCCAACCGAACCCACACCCACCTGCGGAGAACCCGACATGACCCAGCCTGCCAGCCCCCACCTCAAGGACGAACTGGCGAAAGCCGCTCACCAGCCACTGTTGCCGATCTAGAAGCAGCTGATTGGCTGGAGCCTCGGGTTGGGCCTCGCGTTCCTCTTCATTCTGGCGATCACGACGCGCTGAGAAATGAAGAGGGCAGAGTTCAACGCGATGCCCTGATGCGCCGTCGATGGGCGACCCAGCCTTCTCGGGTTGTGAGCACCGAGTGGATTCACCGGAAAGCCTGCGAGTCACCTTCGCGGGCATCGGGCACCGAATCGATTTCAAGCGCTTGCTGCTACCAGGCCGCGATCAAGCCGGATTCAAGGCGCTCCCGACACGGACGCCTTGTGTCAAAGTAACGCCCGCGCACTGGCAGCAGACCCGCGTGCGCATCACGACAAGAACCCGGAGACTCAAGGACATGGCCTTTGCCAGCAGCAACGGGGCGCGCATCCACTACGAGGTCATCGACGCCACATCGCCCTGGATCGAATCCCCAGAGACCCTGATCCTGCAGCACGGCATCGGTGCCGATCCCGACATGTGGCGCACCTGGCTCCCGGCCCTCATCGACCGCTACCGCATCGTGATCACCGATCTGCGCGGCTACCGCCGGTCGGTGTCTTCGGCGCCGGGGCCGAGTTGGACCCTGGCCAACCTGTCAGACGACGTGATCGCCGTGGCCGATGCCATGGGCCTCGAGACCTTCCACCTCCTGGGCGAATCGATCGGGGGCACCATCGCGCTCGATTGCGCTGTCCGGTATCCGGCGCGCGTGGCACGACTCATCGTGAGCAACGGGGGCCATGTCGGCTCCTCGATCGAGCGCGTGCAAGCGTGGCAAAAGCAGCTCGATGACCTCGGCGTGAGAGCCTGGTCGGATGAATTCATGCAGCAGCGGTTCCACGCTGACGCGCTCGATCCGGTACAGCGCGCCTGGTACGCCAGTCGTCAGGAAGGCTGGTCGCCCGAGGCCATCATGAACCCGTTGCGGGTGCTGGTCGGTACCGACCTGCGCCCGGTGCTCGATCGCATCGTCTGCCCCACGCTCATCATGCACCCCGATGGCAGCCCCTTCATTCCCGTGGAGATCGCGGTCGACCTGCACCGGCGCCTGCCGTCCTCGCGACTGCAGGTGTTCGCGCATTCACGTCATGGCCTGCCGTTCTCGCATGCGGATGCGTGCGCCCGTCTCGTGCGGCAGTTTCTGGATGATGACCTGGCCTGACAGCCGGCCACGAACGCAATCGGGGACGCGTCAGGTCACCTGACGACTCTGCCAGAACGTCTTCTGCAAGGCGACTACCTCCGTAACAATGGCCTCGACCGGTCCGATGAGCACCACCGGCTTCTGGCAGTGGTCGAACACGTAGCGCGAATCGACACTCATGGTCGGGTTTTCGTGATGGTTGCCGGTGTGCTCGAGCAGCATGCGCTCGGTCATGCCGAAGACGATGCGTCCGATATTGGCCCAGTAGGCGGTACCGGCGCACATGCAGCAAGGCTCCACCGAGGTGTAGAGCGTGCAGCCCCACAACGTCTCGGCGGTGAAGTTGGTAGCGGCGATGCGTGCGAGTGTCGACTCGGCATGGTTCACCGTGTCGATGTTGCACTGCTCGAGAAGCACCGTCTCCTGATCAGGGCCGACCAGGATCGCCCCGAACGGATGATGTCCCAGCGTGACCGCACGGCGTGCCACC
>CAIKRR010000012.1 GCA_903829815.1 uncultured Pseudomonadota bacterium
ACGGTTCACGGTTTCGCTCCTCGGGCAGAGCGGGGCAAATAGCCCGAACTGCCGCAGCCGCAACATGCCGTCGATGACAGCGCTGGTGGCCCGCGGACGCAGGCCACCGATTCTGCAGCTGCAAGTTAACCGGGAGAGGTACCCAGTTTCACGCCTGTTTGGCGTCCCGTAGGGGATTCGAACCCCTGTACTCACCGTGAAAGGGTGATGTCCTAGGCCTCTAGACGAACGGGACTGGGATCAATCGGCCCGGCGAACCGGACGATCGTGACTGGTGGAGCTAAGCGGGATCGAACCGCTGACCTCTTGCATGCCATGCAAGCGCTCTCCCAGCTGAGCTATAGCCCCAGTCAAGCCCTGCATTCTATCGAAGAAGATGACTCTTGAAAAGCCCATCTGACGAAAAAAATGAACAGTGTCGCTGGGGTTCACGAAGCGCGTTCTCGGCCGGCAGGCAGCCGCAGGGTGCAACGCCGCACTGGACAGCCGCCATCCGTCTGACCATCACCGCGCGTAGCGAGCGAGCTGCGAGAGCACGCGATCGCGACCCGCGAGCGCCAGCGCCTGATCGATGGCGGGCGTCTGCGTGGTGCCGAAGATCGCCACACGCGCCGGAATGGCAAGACGCGGCATCTTGAGACCATGGGCCTTGAGTACGGCTGCAAACTGCTCGCCAATCCGTGGGGCTGCCCAGTCGGCATCAGCAATGCCGGTGAGCGCATCGAGAAGAGCCGCGAGCGCCGGGCGTGATTCATCGGTGATGTGCAGCGCGAGGAGTGCCGCATCAGGCTCGGCCGGCACCACGAAGAGCCGCGCCGCCTGGGCGAGCTCGACGACCGTGCTGGCACGCTCGCGCAGAAGGGCCACGATGGCTTCGAGCGGTGCGTTGTCCGCCACCACCACCCCCTGCCCTGCGAGGCACGACACGACCCCTTGGGCGAGGCGCGAAAGGCTTGCCGCCTTCATGTAGTGCTGATTGAGCCAGGCGAGCTTCTCGGTATTGAACTGAGCCGGCGAACGGCTCACGTGCGCGAGGTCGAACCACTCGACGAACTGCGCGAGCGAGAACACCTCGTCGTTGCCGTGTGACCACCCCAGGCGCGCCAGATAGTTGAGAAGCGCTTCAGGCAGGAAGCCCTCTTCCGGGTACTGCATCACGCTCACGGCGCCATGGCGCTTGGAGAGCCGCTCGCCATCGGACCCGAGAATCATCGGCACATGACCGAAACGCGGGAGGTCGGCACCGATGGCGCGAAAGATGTTGATCTGCCGCGGCGTATTGTTGACATGATCATCACCACGGATGACATCGGTGATGCCCATGTCGAGGTCATCGACCACCACCCCAAAGTTGTAGGTGGGGACCCCATCGGCGCGCAGGATCACCAGATCGTCGAGCTCGCGATTGGCGATGCTGATAGGGCCCTTTACCGTGTCGTTCCAGGCGACATCGCCGTCATCGGGGTTGCGAAACCGCAGGACGCCCGGCCGGTCTTTCGGGGCTACCAGCCCGAGGTGCCGGGCATTCTCGGGGCGCCACCGACCGTCGTAGCGCGGCTTCTCGCCCCGGGCACGCTGCGCCTCGCGCATGACTTCGAGCTCGTCTCGCGATGCGTAGCACCAGTAAGCATGTCCCTGCTCGATCAGGCGCTCGGCAATCTCGCGATAGCGCGCGAGGCGCTGCATCTGGAAGAAAGGGCCCTCGTCCCAGTCAAGACCCAGCCAGTTCATGCCATCGAGAATGGCCTGCACCGAGGCGTCGGTGGATCGCTCCAGATCAGTGTCTTCGATGCGCAGGATGAACTTGCCACCCAGATGCCGGGCATAGGCCCAGGCGTAGAGCGCCGTGCGCGCCCCACCCACATGGAGGTAGCCGGTCGGACTCGGGGCAAATCGGGTGCGAACAGTCATGGCGTGGTGAATCTCGGAGCAGTGCGGGAGCCGAATTCTAACGGCTCGGGAGGGCATGCCTTCTGCGAAGTGACGACCACGACCGTGATGTGGATGCGCAGCGACGGGGCCCGATACGGGCGACAGCACCGCGAAGTCCTCACAGAGCCCCGCTTGGGACGTTGACCCTCACGAGAGAGTCGTGCGAGAATCACGGGCTGTCTGGGCGGTTAGCTCAGTGGTAGAGCACTGCCTTCACACGGCAGGGGTCACAGGTTCGAACCCTGTACCGCCCACCAGACATCGCGCCTGCATTAACCCCCCTCTGCAGTCCCCCTCCCCTGAATTCGATCGGCCCTTGTGGGTGCCGATGCGGTCTTGCGCGCCCGACGCATCGAAATCGAGCAGGCGGCGACTCATACCGCCTTGACAGGCGGCTTTGCCCGGACGATGGCGCGAACCCTCTGTTCGGCTCAGTTGCAGCGTGCCCCTGCCATGCAAGCGCGAAGGGGCGTTGGTCGCTGCGGTTTCGATCGCGCACCGCTGCACCTGACGTTCCGCGCTCTGCTCCCGGCTTTCCAGTTGGCGAAACCAACAGGCGCATTCTGTGAGCCTCCTGGCACATAGCATCGGCCGCTGAGACGTCGCTTTATCGCCAGCCTGCCCTCAACAAAAGCCCACCACCCAGTCTCGACACGGACTGCACGACCGCCATTACCCGGTAGCGATTCAATCGGTAATCCCGGGAATCCGTCGTCCTGACATGCGCTGATGCATATAAACCGTGGGCTCGTTGCCGTGGCACCATTGCTGGATATAAGCGACAAAGCGAGTGAGTCGGGAGGCAGCGTTACATTTTTGTCGAGCATATGGAAGCGGTAACGGCGGCGCTGAGCGCAAACATCAAGCGACTGCGCGCCGCGAAAGATCTCTCACAGGAAGCGCTGGCACTGCATGCAAGTGTGGACCGCACGGTACTTAGCCGCATTGAGCGTCGCATCGCAAACCCGTCCCTACTGATCCTGGCACGCATTGCAAGCGCGCTCGACGTGCCGCTGAGTGAGCTGGTCGCGACACAACCAGATGCAAATCGGGACTGATCCAATTCCCCACCGATCAAAAGCAATGATTATTAATATCTTCCAGGGAATCGACGAACAGGCGATTTCATCAGCCAACTGTCGCACCTGCTCGTCGATCGTGCCAAACGCCGCGGCATCGACACACCCCGAAGCAAGGAATTAAGCACATGATTGAAACGATTGACAGCGCGATGCCTGAGACCATTACCGGCGAGGTAACCGCGTCAAACGCGATCAAGGCGCCGGCGATCCCGGTCAACGAGACTGGAAACCCGACAGATCACCGCGCCACAGATCCAGACGCGACCGCGCGCGAAAACGCGCGGCGATCGACCGAAGACGCAGCTGCCATCGGCGCCGGCATGGCAGTTCAGGGAACCCTGTCACGCCCACTGGATGGTGCAGATCCAGACATCACCCTCACCTCCCCGGCAATCGGGCATCCCGAGGCAACCGTCCGGACACTCCAGCCAGCCAACGGGTCCGAAGCGACATCAGTCCTGGCGGCCGCCCATCCACGCCCTGAACGCAATGATGCCGATCTCGGGCGCGTGGAGGCGAGCGGAACGAAGCAGCCCATCGATAGCGAGGAAGATAGCAGCAAGACGGCGGCAGAGCCTGAAGCGCTCGGAATCCGTAGTGAACCGATGGCAGGGCACGCCCCGAACACGAGCAAACGCAGCGAGCGGCATGACGACCCCTTCATCACCGATCGAATCGACGCGCCGGCACCGACGGGGCTACTGCCGGTGGGATATACAAGGTCTGACAGCCCCGCCAGCGGCGCAACGGACGCGGTGCCAGTCGACCTTGGTGGCGGATCGGCAGCCGGCATTCAGAATGCCGCGGTTGGATACAGCGGGATCGCGCCGCTGCCTGCTGCAGGGCCATGGATAGTCGAAACCGCTGATGCACCGGCGTCCACTTTGACACCGTATTTCCTGCCGGTTGGGTTCACTGGCCAGGGAAACATTGCATCTAGCAACGATTTCGACTGGTATCGCACTAACCTTATCCAAGGGCAAACATATTCATTCTCGGCGATCGGGACTGGAACAAACGGCATAAAAGATCCATTCATGGCTCTGCACGATGCAAGTGGCGCAATATTAGTTGGGGATGGCGATAGCGGTCCCCACCTAGGCGCCACGATAACTTACACCGCCTCGCAATCAGGCTACTATTATCTGGATGTCGAGTCTCAAGGCTATTCCTCCATTGGCCAATATGGCATCTCAGCCACTCTTGGAACGAGGCCCTCGTTCGACATCCCGATGGGCGCTGGCGCGTTGGATTCGTATAGCCAGTGGACTGCGCTCCGCGGAACCGGCGCGATAGTCACATTCGGATTCAGGCAAACGGCAGCGACATACACGAGTTCCTCCAACATCGGAACATTCACGCAGTGCACCGCCGCCGAAATGACAGCAGTCAGATCAATCCTCAAAATGTACTCTGATGTATGCGGAATACAATTTACGGATGTCAATCCAGGCGGCTACACGGATAACGCAACGATCCTCATCGGAAATTACTCCGACCCAAATGACGGCTTTGGCGCATTCGCGACGCCTCCCGGATTGACAATTGCTTCGGCGCAAGCAGGCGATGTCTGGCTGAATACCGCAGGTAGCGTTCAGCCAAACTCGCTGCCGCTGGGATCTTATAGCTACCAGACGATCATCCACGAGCTAGGGCATGCGCTTGGACTTTTGCACCCCGGGGACTACAACGCAAGCCCCGGCGTGACGATCACCTACGCCAACAGTGCGCAGTTTCTACAAGACTCTTACCAATACACGGTGATGAGTTACTTCGCCGGTTCAGCAACCGGGGAAATTACTGGCGCCACTGATTTGCCGTATACACCTCTTCTATTCGACATTTACGAACTGCAACAAATATACGGCACCAACTTTACGACTCGCGCCGCCAACACCACGTACGGTTTCAGCAGTGGCGAAGGAGCGACATACACGTTTACGGCTGGCGTAATTCCAGCGCTCTGCATCTGGGATGGCGGTGGCACTGACATCCTCGACTGCTCCGGATTCAGCCAGGCGCAGAACATTGATTTGAACCAGGGCGCCCTTTCCAATATTGGGGGTGGAATAGGGAACGTCTCCATCGCTTTGGGCGCAATCATCGAGAACGCCACAGGAGGAAGCGGCGCAGACACCGTGCTCGGCAATGCCTCGGCAAATACGTTGAGTGGGGGGCTAGGCACAAACACCATGACTGGCGGTGCTGGCAGCGACACGTTCATCGTGACCGGCACCGACACGATCAACGATCTCGGTAACGATGGGGTCGGTGAGGTGCTGACGGTTAAAACTTCGGGCTCTGTCACCGCCACTCTCGCAGGCGCGTGGACCGCAACGCCAGGCACCGAGAACCTGGGCACCGCCATCGTCATGGCCAATGGCTTCAACGCCAACGTAGCCGCTGCCACCACAAGCGTCACCGGTGATCATGGCTTCACACTGAACAATGCGGGCAACGCAACCGCAGTAACCCTGACTGGGTCATCGCTGAGCGATACCCTGATCGGTGGCAGCGGGGCTGACACCCTCATCGGCGGCCTGGGCTCCAACACCCTTACCGGCGGCGCGGGCATCGACACCTTCACCGTGACAAGCACCGACACGATCACCGATCTCGCGAATGGCGGCGTGGGTGAAGTCGTCACCCTGGCGGCCGGCAGTTCCGTGACCGCCAACCTCGCCGCTGCATGGACGGCAACCTCAGGCACCCAGAACCTCGGTACCGCCACCATCATGGCCAATGGTTTCAATGCCAACGTAGCCGCTGCCACCACCAGCGTCGCGGGTGATCATGGCTTTACCCTCAACAACACGGGCGGTGCAAACGCTGTCACCCTCACCGGATCGGCGCTCGCTGACACCATCATCGGCGGCCATACAGGCGACACCCTGGTTGGCGGTGCCGGCATCGACACCTTCCAGGTGAACAGCGGCACCGAATATGTCAACGACCTGGCCAACGGCGGTACGGGCGAAGTGCTTGGTGTTGCCGCAGGCGCGACCGCCTATGCATACCTGGCAGCCGACTGGAGCGCGACCGCAGCCTCGCTGAATCTGGGCACCGCGAGCATTTACGCGAATGGTCACAACGTCAACATGTC
>CAIKRR010000013.1 GCA_903829815.1 uncultured Pseudomonadota bacterium
ACTTTCTTGGCCGGGACTTTCTTGGCCGGGACTTTCTTTGCCGGCGCCTTCTTTGCCGGCGCCTTCTTTGCTGCCTTCTTCTTGGTCGCCATGACGGACTCCTCGAAAGGTTGAACGAACACACTACAACCACAACCTGAAGGACATCCTTCAGGTCATCCGACTGGCCACGCACGCCGTGCGATGACCCTCCAGATTCCGTTGACCGACATGCCCCGAACAGACAGGCCACATCGGTGCTTCAAACAAAAAAAGCGCCGAGGCCCCTGCAAGCCTCGACGCTTCACATTGTCACGCCACGCACCTCACCGGCCGCTTCTGCGTCATCGACATCAGTCCCAACTGAGTGCTCCCCCAGTCTGATACTCGATGACCCGAGTCTCGAAAAAGTTGCGTTCCTTCTTCAAATCGATCATCTCGCTCATCCACGGGAACGGATTCACCGCACCCGGATACAACTGCTCGAGGCCAATCTGATGACAGCGACGATTGGCAATGTAACGCAGGTACTCCTTGAACATCGGTGCATTGAGACCGAGCACACCGCGTGGCATCGTGTCCTCTGCATAGCGGTACTCTAACTCAACTGCACGGCGCATCAAAGCCTGGATCTCATCACGGAACTGCATCGTCCACAGATGCGGATTCTCCAGCTTGATGGTGTTGATGAGATCGATGCCGAAATTGCAGTGCATCGACTCGTCGCGAAGGATGTACTGGTACTGCTCGGCCGCACCGGTCATCTTGTTCTGCCGACCCAGCGCCAGGATCTGGGTGAAGCCCACATAGAAGAACAGACCTTCCATGATGCAGGCAAAGACGATGAGGCTGCGCAGCAGTTGCTGATCGCTCTCGGGCGTACCGGTGCGGAAGGCCGGATCGGTGAGCGTGTCGATGAAGGGCACGAGAAACTCGTCCTTCTCGCGAATGCTCTGCACCTCGTGATAGGCGTTGAAGACCTCGCCCTCGTCGAGCCCCAGGCTCTCGACGATGTACTGATAGGCGTGCGTGTGAATGGCCTCCTCGAAGGCCTGACGCAGCAGGTACTGACGACACTCGGGCGCCGTGATGTGACGATAAGTGCCGAGCACGATGTTGTTCGCGGCCAGCGAGTCGGCGGTGACGAAGAAACCGAGATTGCGCTTCACCAGCCGCTTCTCGTCTTCGGTGAGACCATTCGCGCTCTTCCAGAGCGCGATGTCCCGACTCATGTTCACTTCCTGCGGCATCCAGTGATTGGCGCAGGCAGCGAGGTACTTGTCCCAGGCCCAGCGATACTTGAAGGGCACCAGTTGATTGACATCGGTGCCACCGTTGATGATGCGCTTGTCCTCGACGCGGATGCGTCGATCGATGCCCTCGGGCACCTCATCGACAACATCGCGCTCAACACTTGACCGCGCTGCACGCGGCTCGGCGCGCAGGGTCGATTCTTCCTCGAAATTCAGCATGTCTGTCCTTTCACTGCCTACTGGCAGGCCTCACAGTCCGGATCATCAATGGCGCAGAACTTGGGCTCGGCCATCTCGGGCTCGGGCGCCATCTGCACCGCATTCAACTGGCCAGACTTCACCGTCGACTTCTCGGCATGGGTCGCGCCCATGGTGCGCAGGTAGTAGGTGGTCTTCAGACCGCGCAGCCAGGCCAGCTTGTAGGTGTCATCGAGCTTCTTGCCAGAAGCCCCCGCCATGTAGAGGTTGAGCGACTGCGACTGGTCGATCCACTTCTGCCGCCGTGAGGCGCACTCGACCAGCCAGCTCGGCTCGCACTCGAAGGCCGTGGCATAGATGCGACGCAGGTCCTCGGGCAGCCGGTCGATGCGGGCCAGATTGCCGTCGAAGTACTTCAGATCGGCGATCATGACGTCGTCCCACAGACCACGTGCCTTGAGGTCGCGCACCAGGTACTCGTTGACGATGGTGAATTCGCCCGAGAGATTCGACTTCACGTAAAGGTTCTGGTAGGTCGGTTCGATGCAGGCCGACACGCCGACGATGTTGGAGATGGTTGCAGTGGGCGCAATCGCCACGCAGTTGGAATTGCGCATGCCATGCACGCGAATCCGATCGCGCAACGAATCCCAGTCAAGTGTTGCACTGGAGTCCACCTCGACATAGCCACCGCGCTCCTCGCGCAGGAGCGCCAGGCTGTCCTGGGGCAACACGCCACGATCCCAGAGCGACCCGCGATAACTCGCATAGCGGCCGCGTTCCTCTGCGAGGACCGTCGAGGCCCAGTAGGCGTGATAGGCCACCAGTTCCATCGAACGGTCGGCAAATTCCACCGCCTCGTGCGACGCGTAGGGCACCCGCAGCATGTGCAGACAGTCCTGGAAGCCCATGATGCC
>CAIKRR010000014.1 GCA_903829815.1 uncultured Pseudomonadota bacterium
CGCCCCAGCAGCGACCCTGCGCTTGCACGCCTGAACGCCTGTGCTTGTCAACCGTAGTGGCACGCGGGGCAGGCTCTTGACCTGCCACCCAGCCGATATTCTTGCATCTTATTCGCAATATTTCGCAAACAATGCGCGATTCAGAAGGACATCGGAGCCGTGTGGCGAGCCGATCGATACCGGTGCCGGAACGCTCATGAAAAGGCCCCACCGCATTCGAAGGCTATAATCGGGTGTTTGCATGCCATCCATAACCGAGACGCCCGATAGGACATCCATGACCGTCACCTGGCCTGACAATCTCGTACCCGCCTTCGAAGTCCGCCGCGCTGTAGTCCCCGTCGTCGGCAGCGACAAGGGCTTTCCGGTTCGGCGCATCTACTGCATCGGACGCAACTACGCAGCCCACGCCCGCGAAATGGGCGCCGATCCGGATCGCGAGCCGCCGTTCTTCTTCCAGAAGCCGACCGACGCCATCCAGTACGTCGCCACGGGCACCACGGTTGATCATCCCTACCCGTCGCTCACCAAGAACTTCCACTACGAAGCCGAACTGGTCTGCGTGCTCGACAAGGGTGGCAAGAGCGTGCCGGTGGACAAGGCCCTCGACCTCGTCTTTGGCTACGCCGTAGGCCTGGACATGACCCGGCGCGACCTTCAACGAGCCTCAGGCGCGGAGAAAAAGCCGTGGGAAATCGGCAAGGCGTTTGACCATTCGGCGCCGATCGGCCCGATCTTCCTGGTCGCCCAGGTCGGACATCCGGCCGAAGGCGTCATCTCGCTGAAGGTCAATGGCGAGATCAAGCAGAACGCCAATCTCAACCAGATGATCTGGAACGTGGCCGAGCAGATCAGCCGCCTGTCGGAAGCCTTCGAACTCTTCCCCGGCGATGTGATCTACGCCGGCACGCCCGAGAACGTGGGCCCGGTCGTTGCCGGTGACACGATCGAAGTGCACATCGACGGCTTCCCGGAACTGAACCTGCGGATCGTCTGATCGATCACGCGATTGCCCCGTTGAAGAACGGGGCGATCGCGCACACGGCAGTTGCGACTGGCAGACGGCGCACCTTCGGGTGCGCCGTTTTTCATTCAGATGACGGGCCCTGCAACACGAACGCCACGCTCGGGCAATACGCCCGCCTTCACGATGAAGTCGACCACGGTCTGCAGGCCGCTCGCGGTCTTCAGGTTGGTGAAGACAAAGGGGCGCTCCCCTCGCATGCGTCTGGCATCGCGATCCATCACCTCGAGCGAGGCGCCAACCATGGGTGCGAGATCGATCTTGTTGATGATGAGCAGATCTGACTTGGTGATGCCAGGCCCACCCTTGCGGGGGATCTTGTCACCGGCAGCCACGTCGATCACGTAGAGCGTGAGATCGGACAATTCAGGGCTGAAGGTTGCCGCCAGATTGTCGCCGCCTGATTCGATGAGGATGAGTTCGAGTGTGCTGAAGCGCGCCTGCAGACGCGCGACCGCCTCGAGGTTGATGGAAGCATCTTCACGAATCGCGGTGTGCGGGCAGCCACCCGTCTCGACACCGATGATGCGCTCGGGCACCAGCGCTTCATTGCGCACGAGGAACTGCGCGTCCTCTTCGGTGTAGATATCGTTGGTGACCGCGGCGATGTCGTAGTGCGCGCGCAAGGTGCGGCACAAGGAGAGCATCAATGCGGTCTTGCCCGAGCCCACCGGACCGCCAATGCCGATGCGCAAGGGGCCGATGGCCGGACGGGAGTTCGGTTGAGGTGAAGCAGAGGACAGGGCAGCTTGCATGGCTCGGACTCGCAGGCAGAAGGCGTGATGACGCATGAACAGCAGCAGGTCGCCCACCGCCTCCGGAAAACTCGGCACCGGCCCGGACAGTTGACGATCCCGCAGAAGACTCCATGGTACCGTCAGGCACATCGACATGATCACCGGAGTACACCATGCCCCTGCAGGATTTCAGCGCACGCCTCGCGACCGGCGAAGATCGATCACTGGCCGACTGGGCCGGCAAGGTCGTCCTGGCCGTCAATGTCGCCTCACGCTGCGGCCTCACACCCCAGTATCAGGGCCTGCAACAATTGCAGGAACGCTTCGGCGCGCGCGGGTTCACCGTGCTTGCCTTCCCCTGCAACCAGTTCGGGCAACAGGAGCCGGGCACCGAGGCACAGATTCTCGAGTTCTGCCAGACCCGTTACCAGGTGAACTTTCCGGTCTTCGCCAAGCTCGACGTGAACGGCCCGGGCACACACCCCCTCTACACCTGGCTGAAGCGTGGCAAGGACGGGGCGGTGGGCGAGGATATCGGCTGGAACTTCGCCAAATTCCTCGTCAATCGGTCAGGCGAAGTGCAGGAACGCTTCGCCCCGACCGCGACCCCCGAGAGCCTCGCCGCAGCCATCGAGGCGCTGCTCTGAGCGACTGACGAGGTGCCGGCCTTCAGCTTCTGAAAAGGCGCGAGTACTGCGACTCATGACGTGCTGAGAGCAGTGCCAGGTGTGGCATGAAGGCGCCAATATCCTCGTCTGCAATGCCGGTCGCAAACCCCGAAGCAGCCGCCAGCGGTTCACCCAAGGTGAGCAGCAGGCGCTGCCCATCGGTCTGCCCCAGGGGCACGATCTTCACCGCCGCGAGGACCTGGTTCTCGGCCCAGGCCCACAGGTAGGCATCGAGCGCCGCGCGCGGCTCCACACCCCATGCAACAGCGGCAAACGCCCACGCGGTGGGCCAGGCCAGTTCGACTATCTCATCGAGCAGCGTCACGCCCGGCAGCGCCAGCGATTTGAGCAGGACCCGCAGCGAATAGCCCATCTGCAGGGTCTCGGCTCGAAACTCAGCCGATTCACGGCTGGCGATGAAGCGCTCGTTCCAGTGCGCCGCGCGAGAGACGTCGGCGTCCTGCCACGCCGCCATCAAGCGAACCAGCACCGGTGCTTCGAGCCGTGCAACGCCGTGCTCGAGCACCTGAGCGATCCAGTGACCGGCGCTCGCCGCATCGACCACCTGGCCCGCTTCGGCGGCTGCTTCGAGCCCTTGCGAGTAGCTGTATGCGCCGACGGGCAGCGTAGGGCTCGCCAGTTGCAGCAGTCGCAAGCGGGCAAGGCTCGACGCCTCAGTGGTCATGGCTGTGATCGTCATGGCTATGGTCACCATGGCCATGGCTGTGACCGCCATGCTCATGGATGCGGCCGGGCCCGTGCGAATGCCCCGCACCGCCATGCTGATGCGCCTCGCCCACCGCCGACGCATAAGCCCCCGACTCGGGTTCGAAAGGCGCCTCGATCTCGCTGATGAGCGCGCCCAGGCCACGCACCATGGCACCGAGCACATGGTCAACCCCGATCCGCAGCCAGCCATCACCGACCTGCACCGGCACATGCCGATTGCCCAAGTGGTAGGCGGTGCGCGCAAGTGCGAGCGAATCGATACAGGCCACATGCAGCACACGCTCGGGGGCCGCCTTCACGGTGATGATCGCGCCATCATCGGCCAGCAGGCAATCGCCGTCATGCAGGACTTCACCGCGCGGTAGTGCAAGCGCCGCTTCCTCGCCCGAGGAGAGCAGCACACGCTGGCGGGCATGCTGCCGCCGATCGAAGTCAAGCGTCAGGGTGATCCCGCTCGCTGCTGCCAGGGGCGCGGCCCTTGCGTGAATCGTGCGCATGCCGCTCAGAACAGGAAGTAACGCTGCGCCAGTGGCAGCACGCTGGCCGGCTCGCACACCAGCAGTTCGCCATCGGCACGGACCTGATAGGTCTCGGCATCGACTTCGATATGCGGCTGCCAGCCGTTGTGAATCATGTCGGACTTCTTCACCGTGCGCGTACCGCGCACCGCTTCGAGCGGGCGGCGCAATCCCGCTTCGGTCACCGCAGGGTTCTCCAGCGCAGCCTGCGACACAAAAGTGATCGACGTGCGAAGCCCGCCACCAAAAGCCCCGAACATCGGCCGGTAGTGCACCGGCTGTGGCGTCGGGATCGAGGCGTTGGGGTCACCCATGGCGGCGGCCGCGATCATGCCGCCTTTGAGGATGAGTGAGGGCTTCACACCGAAAAAGGCCGGCTTCCACAGGACGAGATCGGCCAGCTTGCCTTCCTCGACCGAGCCGACCCGATGACCGATACCGTGCGTGATGGCCGGGTTGATCGTGTACTTGGCGACATAACGCTTCACCCGCGCGTTGTCGCTCGCGGCGTCATCGCCGGCGAGACTGCCCCGCTGCACCTTCATCTTGTGCGCGGTCTGCCAGGTACGGATGATCACTTCACCCACCCGGCCCATGGCCTGCGAGTCGGAGGACATCATCGAGAAGCCGCCCAGGTCATGCATGATGTCTTCGGCCGCAATCGTCTCGCGCCGGATGCGCGACTCGGCAAAGGCCACATCCTCGGCAATCGACGAATCCAGGTGATGGCACACCATCAGCATATCGAGATGCTCGGCGATGGTATTCACCGTGTAGGGGCGCGTGGGATTGGTGGATGAGGGCAGCACGTTGGGCTCGCCCGCCACCCGGATGATGTCGGGCGCATGGCCGCCCCCCGCGCCCTCGGTGTGGAAGGTATGGATGGTGCGCCCCTTGAAGGCCGCCACCGTGGCCTCGACAAAGCCCGACTCGTTGAGCGTGTCGGTGTGAATGGCCACCTGCACGTCCATCTCGTCGGCAACGCTCAGGCAATTGTCGATGGCAGCCGGCGTGGTGCCCCAGTCTTCGTGCAATTTCAGGCCGATGACCCCGGCACGCACCTGCTCGCGCAAGGGCTCGGGCTGGCTCACATTGCCCTTGCCGAGAAAGCCCAGGTTCATCGGGAAGGCTTCAGCCGCTGCGAGCATCGAGGCAATGTGCCAGGGCCCGGGCGTGCAGGTCGTGGCAAAGGTGCCCGTTGCGGGTCCGGTGCCGCCACCGATCATCGTGGTAACCCCCGACATGAGGGCCTCCTCGATCTGCTGCGGACAGATGAAGTGGATGTGTGTGTCGATGCCACCGGCGGTGACGATCATGCCTTCGCCGGCAATCACCTCCGAAGCTGCCCCCAGCGGAATGGTGACGCCTGGCTGGATGTCGGGGTTGCCGGCCTTGCCGATACGCCAGATGCAGCCATTCTTCAGGCCGATGTCGGCCTTCACGATGCCCCAGTGATCAATGATGACCGCATTGGTGATGACGGTATCGGCCACCTCGGCCGCGCAGCGCTGGCTCTGCCCCATGCCATCACGAATGACCTTGCCACCACCGAACTTCACTTCCTCGCCGTAGATCGTGTAGTCGCGTTCGATACGAACCCACAGATCGGTATCGGCCAGACGCATCCGGTCGCCCGTGGTGGGACCGAACATCTCGGCATAGGCTGCGCGCGAGATACGGGTGCTCATGAGCGGTCTCCTGTCGACGCGGGCGTCATGCGCGCAGCCGGTGCCGGCGTGTCCAGGGCACCCATCACCCGGCCATTGAACCCGAATACGCGTCGATCACCGGCGAGCGCCACAAGCTGCACCGTGCGCGCCTGGCCGGGTTCGAAACGCACCGCTGTGCCAGCAGCGATATCGAGCCGAAAACCGGTGGCGGCCGCACGATCGAACAGCAGGGCCTCGTTGGTCTCGGCAAAGTGGTAGTGCGAACCCACCTGCACCGGACGATCACCGCTGTTGGTCACTTCGACCACGAGCGTGGCTCGACCGACATTGAGTTCGATCTCGCCCGGCAGGGCTTCGATCTGTCCTGGAATCATCGCAGGCTCCGCTGTCAGACCGTCGTTCAGACGATCGGGTGGTGGATGGTGACGAGTTTGGTGCCGTCGGGAAAGGTCGCTTCGACCTGCACGTCGGGAATCATCTCGGCAACGCCTTCCATGACATCGTCACGCGAGAGCAGCGTGGCGCCCCATCCCATCAGGTCGGACACGCTGCGTCCATCGCGCGCCCCTTCCATGACTGCCGCGGTGATGAAGGCAACCGCCTCGGGATAATTCAGGCGCAGGCCACGGGCGCGTCGCCGCTCGGCGAGCAGCGCAGCGGTAAATATGAGCAGCTTGTCCTTCTCGCGCGGGGTCAATTCCATCGCCACGACTCTCCGTTCAGGTCTTCCAGATGCGCGGTTCGCGGGCATCGCGACCGCCCAGCACCGGCCTTGCATGCTGCCACAAGCCGGTAAAGAAACCACGAGCCTGCTCGGCCGAATCGCCCAGATAGCGGCCGATGAACAGACCCGGCAACAGACTGATCGCAAGCTGCGCGATACCCGCGTGTTCAGTCACGACATCCTGACAGCGCAGCCGAAGCGCACGCAAGAGGGCCTCATCCAGATGGGGGGCAAACGCCATGAAGGTGCCGCTCACCGTTGCCCCGGCCAGTACAGGCCGCGCCGCCAGTGCCGAACCGCCGCCATCGACACGGCCAGCCTCGATCCAGCACAGCCGATCGGCGGCATAGAGCCGGTTGTCGACCCGCCAGACACCGCGGTCGAAGCGCTCGCCTGAACCGCGACGCCCCAGGCAGAGGATGTCCCAGCCGATGAAGGAAGCGCCCACGCCAAGGTGCACCCTGAGAGCCGATGAGGCCAGCGCCCCCGAGAAGACGATGTTTTCCTGGGGAAACCACTCGAGGCAGCCACCGGGCTCGACCTGGATCGACACGACCTGCGAGGCCGACGCACCGGTCGAGCGATACCAGCGCGTGGCCCCGGGCGTCGTGAGCAAGGCATGGGCGCCGGCTGCGCACCGAACCTGCAGATCGAGCGCATCGCCCCCAGCGATCCCTGCGGGCGGATGCAGGATGATGGCGTGGCAGACCGCGTCGCCTTCGGGATAGAGCGGCTTCTGGACGAGCAGGGGGCCGTTGTGATGACGACGCGCGAGTACCGTGCGATCGGCCCGACGTTCGAAATCAAGAGCGAGTTCACCTCGCCAGGCGGCAAATGCAGCTGCAGTGACGGTCGACATCGACCGATCATACCGCCAGGCGCTCGCGCACGCGGTCTCGCTCCATGTCGGCCCCCAGGCCCTGCATCACGACTTCGCCGCGCTCCATCACCACATAGTGATCGGCGAGCGATCGCGCAAAATCGTAGTACTGCTCGACCAGCAGGATGGACATGTCGCCTGATTCGGCGAGCCGACGGATGGCGCGCTCGATGTCCTTGATGATCGAAGGCTGTATGCCCTCGGTCGGCTCATCGAGAATGAGCAATCGCGGGTTCATGGCGAGCGCTCGACCAATAGCCAGTTGCTGCTGCTGCCCCCCCGAGAGGTCGCCACCGCGCCGTTGCATCATGGAACGCAGCACCGGAAACATCTCGAAAATACGCTCTGGAATGGCGGTACGGGCCGGCCGTGTGGCAAGACCCATGAGGAGATTTTCTTCAACCGTGAGGCGCGGGAAAATCTCGCGGCCCTGGGGCACGTAGCCGATGCCAGCCCGCACCCGCTCGTAGGGCGCAGCATGGGTGATGTCGCGGCCATCGAGACGCACGCTGCCGGCGGCCACCCGCACCACGCCCATGAGCGAGCGCAGAAGCGTGGTCTTGCCCACGCCATTACGACCCAGAAGCGTGGTCACCTTGCCAGCCGGCACGTCAAAGGCCAGATTGCGCAGGATATGACTGCCGCCGTAGTACTGGTTGAGTCCTTGGACTTCCAGAGCCGCCGCACTCGTCGCACCCGCAGCCCGCGATACGGGCGCCCGTGTTCCCACGACCGGTGCCACCGCGTCTGTCCTCATGCTGCTCGCCTCGATCGTCATGACGCCCTATCGCCCCAGGTAGACTTCGATCACGCGCTGGTCGTTCTGGACCTCGGCGAGGGACCCTTCAGCGAGCACGCTGCCCTCGTGCAGCACCGTGACCTTGCGCGCGATGGTTCCGATGAAGGCCATGTCGTGCTCGACCACCACAAGCGAATGACGGCCGGCCAGCGACAGAAAGAGCTCGGCCGTGCGCTCGGTCTCCTCGTCGCTCATGCCCGCCACCGGCTCATCGAGCAGGAGCAGACGCGGCTCCTGCATGAGCAGCATGCCGATCTCGAGCCACTGCTTCTGTCCGTGCGAGAGTTCGCCCGCAAGACGGCCTGCATCGGTCACGAGCCGGATCTGTTCGAGCATCGCTGCAATCCGGTCGCCCTGCTCGCTCGAGAGCCGCGAGAACAGCGTGTTGCGCACGACCTTGTCGGCCTTCATCGCCAGTTCGAGATTCTCGAACACGCTCAATTGCTCGAAGATGGTCGGCTTCTGGAACTTGCGACCGATACCTGCCTGAGCGATCTGCGATTCGTTGAGACGGGTGAGATCGATGGTCTGACCAAAGAAGACGCGACCGGCATCGGGCCGGGTGCGTCCCGTGATCACGTCCATCATGGTGGTCTTGCCGGCGCCATTGGGGCCTATCACGCAGCGCAGTTCTCCCATGTCGATCGATAGCGACAGGTCGTTGAGCGCGCGAAATCCATCGAAGCTGACCGACACGCCCTCTACATAGAGCACCACCCCATGCGATGCATCGAGCCCCTGCCCCAGCACGTGCCCGAAATCGGCATCGGCGCGATCACCCTCGGTGAAGGTCTCGGCCGCTGACGCGTTGATGAGTGCCTCGCTCACGCCGTGTCTCCCTCGGCCTTGACAGTTGCGGCCGGTTTGACTGCCGAACCGGACCTGAACCGACTGCGCCAGCGCGCCAGAAGCCCGACCACACCGTCGGGCAGGTAGAGCGTAACCAGAATGAAGGCAAGCCCGAGCACATAGAGCCAGTACTCGGGGAATGCCTGGGTAAAGAAGCTCTTGGCGCCATTGACCAGAAACGCACCAACGACCGCGCCGACGAGCGTGCCACGGCCACCCACCGCAACCCAGATCGCGATTTCGATCGAGTTTGCCGGCGACATCTCGCCCGGATTGATGATGCCCACCTGCGGCACGTAGAGCGCGCCAGCGATGCCACAGAGCACCGCCGAGAAGGTCCACACAAAGAGCTTGTAGTGCCGCGTGTCGTAACCACAGAACATCACGCGTGCCTCGGCATCGCGAATGGCCTGCAGCACACGCCCGGCCTTCGAGGTGACGATGTAGCGGCCCACCAGCAGGCTTGCAATGAGCGCAACCCCGGTCACCATGAAGAGCGCCATGCGAGTCTGCGGCGCGGTGATGTCGAATCCGAGAATGCGCTTGAAATCGGTGAAACCGTTGTTGCCACCGAAACCGGTTTCGTTGCGGAAGAAAAGAAGCATCGCGGCGTAGGTCAGCGCCTGGGTGATGATCGAGAAGTACACCCCGCGAATTCGCGAGCGGAAGGCGAACCAGCCGAAGACGAAGGCAAGGAGGCCCGGGACGGCAACGACGAGGAGGGCTGCCCACCAGAACTGATCGCTGTTCCACCAGGTCCAGGGCAGGGTCTTCCAGTCGAGAAACACCATGAAGTCGGGCAGGTCGCTCTTGTACTGCCCCTCGCGGCCGATCTGGCGCATCAGGTACATGCCCATCGCATAGCCGCCAAGGGCAAAGAACAGGCCGTGACCCAGCGAGAGAATGCCGGCATAGCCCCAGATGAGATCCATGGCAAGCGCGACGATGGCGTAGCACATGATCTTTCCGGCCAACGCTACCCAGTAGGCCGAGAGATGGAAGGGGCTCGAGGCGGGCAGGACGAGGTTGGCAACCGGGAAGACCACGAAAACGATCAGCGCAAAGATCGCCAGCGCGAGCCAGGCGCGCGGTCCGTAGATGCGATTCACAAGCGATGGAGCGGCGTGGATGTTCATGCGTCGAGCGAACGTCCCTTGAGGGCGAACAGGCCTTGCGGGCGTCGCTGGATGAATACGATGATGAAGACGAGAACCGCGATCTTCGCGAGTACGGCGCCCGACCAGGCTTCGAGAAGCTTGTTGGCAAAACCCAGGCCCAGTGCCGCATAGACAGTGCCCGCAAGCTGGCCCACACCGCCAAGTACCACCACCATGAACGAGTCGACGATATAGCCCTGCCCGAGTTCAGGGCCGACATTGCCGATCTGCGACAGACCGCAACCGGCAAGACCGGCAATGCCCGAACCCAGCCCGAACGCCCAGGTATCGATGCGTGCGGTCGCCACGCCGACGCAGGATGCCATCGTGCGATTCTGCGTGACACCGCGCACGAAGAGACCCAGGCGGGTACGGGTGAGCGTCAGCGACACGGCCCCGAGAACCACCAGCGCAAAACCGATGATGATGATTCGGTTCCAGGGCAGCACCAGATTGGACATGAGCGCCACGCCACCTGACATGAAGGCCGGATTCTCGACCTGCACGTTCTGTGCACCAAAGAGGGAGCGAACGCACTGGATGAGCATGAGACTGATGCCCCAGGTGGCGAGCAGCGTCTCGAGGGGGCGGCCGTAGAGGAATCGGATCACCAGACGCTCGAGCAGCATGCCGACCAGCGCAGCCGTCACGAAGGCCACCGGCACGGCCAGCAGCGGATACCAGTCGAACCAGGCCGGCAGATGCGTACGAAAGAGCGACTGGACGACATACGTGGCGTACGCGCCGATCATCATCAGTTCGCCGTGCGCCATGTTGATGACGCCCATCAGGCCGTAGGTGATCGCCAGGCCCAGGGCCGCGATGAGCAGGATCGACCCCAGACTCAGCCCGGCAAAGACGAGTCCCACGCGCTCGCCCCAGGCAAGCCGTGACTCGATCGATCGCAAGCTCGACGCCGCAGCAGCCCGCAGATCACCATCGGGCTCTGCCCAGGTGCCATCGGCGTTCTTCACCGTCAACGGCAGCAGCAATTTCTTGGCGTTGGAGCCCCCTGCCTCACCCAGCTTGATGATGGCAGCCATGCGCTGTGCCGTGTCACCGGTGCGAATTTCCATCGACGCGGCCACCCCTTCGAGCAAGCCACGGATTTCACTGTCCTGCTCGGCAGCAAGTGCCTTCTTCACAAGGGGGAGCATCGCATCGTCCGCACCATTCACCAGCGTGCGGGCAGCCGACAGGCGGTCGGCGCGTTCGGTAGAGAGCAGTTTCAACACCGCGAGTGCGTCGGCCAGTTCACGACGCATCCGGTTGTTCACCACGAGATCTTCGTGGTCGTCGGGCAATGCCGGCAGTACCTCGGCAGTAACAGCATCGACAATCCGACCGCCGCTCGTGATCAGGGCTCGAGAACCGGAGGCCTGCAGATCACCATCGGCGAACGCCTGCAGCAGGGGAGCCACGGCCGGGTCACCGGACACCACGAGTTCCGTGATCGCCTGGGACTTTTCATCACTGTCGCCGGTCATGAGACGCCCGACGAGACCGGCATCCAGAGCCTGGGCCTGCGCGCAGAACACCAACAACAGACCTGCGCACCAGCCTTGAATCTTCGCCATCGTCAGTTCCTTGCGGGGGCCGGCAGCGCCAGCCCCCTTGCTACATCAGATCAGACCGATCAGGTCGCCGACTTGCCGTCGGGTTCGTCCTTCTTCTTGTCGTTGCCGGGGATGAACGGGCTCCACGGCTGGGCCTTGACCGGGCCCTTGGTCTTCCACACGACATTGAACTGGCCGTTGGCCATCACTTCGCCGATGAACACGGGCTTGTGCAGGTGATGGTTCTTCGGGTCCATCATCGCGGTGAAGCCCGACGGTGCCTTGAAGGTCTGGCCACCCACCGCTGCAATCACCTTGTCGATGTCGAAGGTCTTGGCCTTCTCGACCGCCTGCTTCCACATGTAGATGCCGATGTAGGTCGCTTCCATCGGATCGTTGGTGAGCGGCTTGTCGGCACCGGGCAACTTCTTCGCCTTGGCATACGCAGCCCACTTCGCCTTGAACGCATCATTTTCGGGGTTCTTCACCGACATGAAGTAGTTCCACGCGGCCAGATGGCCCACCAGTGGCTTGGTATCGACACCACGCAGTTCTTCTTCACCCACCGAGAACGCCACCACCGGCACATCGGTTGCCTTCAGGCCCTGGTTGCCCAGTTCCTTGTAGAAGGGAACGTTCGAGTCGCCATTGATGGTCGAGACCACAGCGGTCTTTCCACCGGCCGCAAACTTCTTGATGTTGCCGACGATGGTCTGATAGTCGGAGTGACCGAACGGGGTGTAGACCTCGTCGATATCCTTGTCGTCAACACCCTTGGAGTGCAGGAATGAACGCAGGATCTTGTTGGTCGTGCGCGGATACACGTAATCGGTACCGAGCAGGACCCAGCGCTTGGCAGCACCGCCTTCCTTGCTCATCAGGTACTCGACGGCCGGAATCGCCTGCTGATTCGGGGCAGCACCGGTGTAGAAAACGTTCTTCGACAGTTCTTCACCCTCGTACTGCACCGGGTAGAACAGCAGCCCGTTGAGCTCTTCGTAGACCGGGAGAACCGACTTGCGCGACACCGAGGTCCAGCAACCGAACGTCGCGGCCACCTTGTCCTGCGTGAGCAGTTGACGCGCCTTCTCGGCGAACAGGGGCCAGTTCGAGGCGGGGTCGACAACGACCGGCTCGATCTTGTAGCCCATCACGCCACCCTTGGCGTTGATTTCGTCGAAAGCCATGAGCGCTACGTCCTTGAGGACGGTTTCGCTGATGGCCATGGTGCCCGACAATGAATGCAGCACACCGACCTTGACAGTCTTCGCCTGGGCAAGCGACTCCTGGGCAGCAGTGCCCATGAGCGCGGCGGAAACCGTGAACGTCAGCGCTTTGAGAAGATGGCGCCGTTGCATGTTGAATCTCCCGATAACGCGAGTTGAGGTGGAACCCTTGCAGATCCAAAGCAATCGGCATGCCATCCACCTGACGCGCAGCGCGAGATGCCCGGAAGCATCGGGACGCGCCATGACAACGCACTGCGACTGTGCAATTATTCCCGGATACGCACCGAATTGGAACAGGGTCGACACGCAGGCGGCCAGGCGCCCCGCCCGGCGCTCGCGATGCCGCATGTCCAGGCGGGCGGTTCAGTATCGATTGATGTCGCTGCGCCCAGCAGTCTGGGTATCGTCCCGGCGCCGGGATACCCGTCGCATGACGACGAAGGCAACAATCGAGGCCAGGGCGAAGATCGTCAGATCGCGGTTGAGTTCGAAGCGCCCGCTGATCGCCTCGGTGAGACTGACCACGAGCGTCCCGACCGCGAAACCCAGAAAGACGAAACTTGAAGTGACCAGTTCCACCAAACCAAGGCCCAGAGCAATCAGCAGCGATATCTGCCAGGCACTCATGGATCAATCGCGCCCGAGCACGCGAGTGATGGCGCCACCCAGACTCGAGAGCACATCGCTCGGCACCACGAACACCTTGCCGTTGCTGCCCTGGGCGATGTCCTTCATCGCCTGCGCCTGGAGCTTGCGGATCTCGAACTCAACCGCGGTGCTGCCCCCTTGGGCGATGGCGCTCGAGAGCACGCTCACGGCATAGGCTTCGGCCTCGGCGAGGATGCGCTTGCCATCCGCTTCTTTCTGGGCCGCATAGAGCTTGCCCTCGGCCTCGAGCTGGCGAGCCTGCTTCTGCCCCTCGGCCACCAGGATGTCGGCACGGCGCTGGCGCTCGGCGTTCAGCTGCTTCTTCATGATGTCGAGTGTCTCGAGGTCGCCCACTTCAACCTCGGTGATCTCGACTCGGGTGAGCACGATGCCCCATTCGGCAGACACCGTCTCCAGTTCGGTTTCGATCTCGGCCGACAACTGGGCGCGATTTGACTGCACGCCATCAAGATCGGTCTTGCCGATCAGGCTTCGCACCGTACCTTGCACGATGGTATCGATGGCAAGATTCACCCGCGACGGGCCACCCGGGGCGGCAAGAAAGCCCAGGCCCTTGCGATCATCGGGCCCCTCGATGCGGTAGGTGAATCGGGCTGCATCGACGACACGAAAGAGGATGGCGACCTTGATTTCGATCTGCACGTTGTCACGCGTGATCGCACGAAACTTGTCACCCGCGATCTGACGCTCGAAGATCGGCACCCGTTTCACCACGCGTTCGATGAAGGGGATGATGATGTGCAGACCCGGGCCGAGGGTGCGGTTGTACTTGCCCAGGCGCTCGATCAGTGCGGTCTGCGACTGTCGAACGATCTGCACGCCAAAGAGCACGGTCACCACGATCAGGATGGCGAAGGCGAGGATGACGACTGACAGGGAGTCCATGGCGAGGCCTGATAAGAACGTGGACCTATTGAATCACAAGCCGGCCCGACGAAGCCAGCCGTACGGCGACGCTCGCCCGGGCAGATTCCACAGCGCGCGCTGGTTCAGCGTCGCTTCAACAGCGCTTCAGCGTCGAGGGGGCGCCACCGCACGCCCAACCACCTCGCCGATCGCGCGCGCCTGTGCAAAGGGCATCGGCAGATACGTACCCTGAAGGGCCTGCGCCAGGGTGCGGGCAGCCGGATCCGGCCGCACCGAGGTGTCGATCAACAGACGCTGATCGGCCAGCGCGGCCAATTGCCGGGCCACCTGACGTGCTTCCTCGCCGGCCTGCTGTCGCCCGGGTTGCCCCGCACGCGTGAGGTTGGCACGACCATCGGTGAGGACGACCAGCGTGGTGCTGTCGCCTGCACGACGCACCTGAGCGATGACCCGTGCCGCCATTTCAAGTCCGCTCGCCACCGGGCTTCCACCCCCACCGGGCAGCGCCGTGAGCGAGCGTCGTGCAGCCACCAGCGACCGGGTGGGTGTCAGCAGCAGATCAGCCCCCTTGCCCCTGAAGGACACCAGGGCAACCCGGTCACGCCGCACGTAGCACTCGGCGAGCAACACTTCGACCGCCCCCTTGGCCTCCGAGAGGCGCTGCAAGGCCATCGAGCCGGAGGCATCGACCACGAACACCGTGGTATTGCCGCGCCGGCGCTTCTCGCGATGGACATGCAGATCGTCAGGACGCAGGTGAATGCGCTGCTGTCCTGCAGGGCCCGCCCCATCGCCGCCTGCGCCCTGCAGGCCTGTGGCCGCCAGCGCGGCCGCCTGCTGACGTCGCAGGGGCTGGAAGGGCACTGAAGCCCGAATCGTAGCGAGGAGGTGCAAGCGTTCACCACTGCGCGGCGCCCGGCGCACGCTACCCACCGGCCGGCCACGTCCGCGCCCCTTGGCACCCAGGAGCCCGGCACCGCTCACACCCTGGCCTCGTCCGGCCTGCGCCGCAATGGAGCCCGCAAGCAGCGCCAGAACGCCGGGTGGCAGGCCGGCAAGCGCCGCCTCGATCAGACGCTCGCTCGCGCCATCGGGAATGGGTTTGTCGGTTTCATCGGTGGGCTCGCTCTCAGGCGGTACGGCTTCCTGCGGCGCCTCGGCGGGGACGACGGGGGGCGGTTCGGGCGGCGCCGCCTGTGCAGGGTCTTGCGCCTCGGGAGCAGGCCAAGGCTCGGGCGGGGGTTCCTCGCTGGGCGTCTCTTCGGTCTGGGTGTTGTCAGCCTGAGCCTCTTCGTTCGAGGACACCGGCATCTGCCGCGCCCGGGGCAACAGACACAGTCTGATCGCAAGCCCCAGATCATCGACCTCGACACTCTCACGGCCATGCAGTGCTGCGCTCACTCGTGCCAGGTTTGCCGCCAGCAGAGGCGCCCGCATCGAATCGATGCCGAGCGCCGCGCAGGCTTTGAGGATCTCGGCCAGGGCATCACGATCAAGGCGGACCTGGGGCCACTGGCCCCGCGCACCGGCGATGCGGGCCGCCCATCGTTGCGCCGCCGGCAGGGTGTCCAGATCGAGCGATACCGGCCACAGACCGGCTTCATCGCGCAGATCGATCACGAGCGCGAGGCGCTCGCCAACGGCCGGCAGCAGACCTTGCTCATCGGCAAGCGATTCGTCGAGAACCACCAGCCCCATGCGTCCGTCATCCAGCGCCATCGCAAGCGGCCCCAGCAACGCCTGACCAGCACGCTCGGCCATCGCCAGCAACAAAAGGCCGCCTTCCACGTCGGCCAGCAACCCGGCGCGGCGCACCAGCCGCCCGGTACCGATGGTCCCGGCCAGTTCCATACCCTCGTGCAACTGGGTCGGATCGGTGCTGTGGTTGATGCGCCTGGGTGAGCGCTCGGACCAACGCCCGAGGAGGCCGATGAGGGCGTCTCGACGAGGACCATGCCATCCCCGAATCCACAACCCGCCAAGCGCAAGCGGTGCAGTGGCAACGGCCGCAACCGCCAGCAGCACATCGGCAAGGAGTGCCTCTGCCGCCTCGGCGTGCTGGGCCCGGGCAGTCGACTCGCCTGCATGCGTATTGCCGGGTTCGGTCATGACCTCAGACCAGAACTTCGTCAACCAGTCGGGCGACGCGAGCGGTCGAATCGGTATCGTCAAGCGGATCGCGACGCAAGCGGTGGCGCAAAGCCATCGGCGCCACTTCACGCAAGGTTTCAAGCGACACTTTCTTCTCGCCACGAAAGGCCGCAGCAGCGCGTGCGGCGCGCATCAGACTCAGCTCGCCGCGGAGGCCGTCGGTACCCAGTTTCAGGCACAGCATCGACAATTGACGAAGGAGTTCCTGCGACAGCGCCACCTTGGGCAGCGCTCGCCGTGCCGCGACGATGCGCTCGCGCAGCGCCTGCTGGGCTGCCTCCTCGCTCGCGAGGAAGCTCTGCGGGTCACGTTCGAAGGCCTCGCGGCGCAGCACGACCTCCATGCGCAGATCGATGTCTTTGGGTGTACGCACCTCGACGGCAACGCCAAATCGGTCGAGCAACTGGGGGCGCAACTCACCCTCTTCCGGGTTGCCACTGCCCACCAGGACGAAGCGCGAGGGATGCACGATACTGAGCCCCTCCCGTTCGATGCGGTTCTCGCCCGAAGCGGCCGAATCGATCAGCAGGTCGACCAGATGGTCCTCCAGAAGGTTGATCTCGTCGATGTAGAGAAAGCCTCGATTGGCGCGGGCAAGAAGTCCGGGCTCGAAACTCTTCTGGCCCAGGGTCATCAGCTTTTCCAGATCGAGCGCACCCAGGATGCGATCTTCGGTAGCGCCCAGAGGCAGATCAACGACCGGTACGGGCACCGATACCGTTGCGGTTGCCGCCACCCGTGCCGCAGCACCGGCCGCGCGAGACCGTCCGCGCCGGGATGCCGGCGCCTCGGGCCTGGGCTGGGCATCGACCGCAGGAACACAGGCCGCACACAGCCCGGCGCAGGCGCTGGGGACACATCGATAGGGGCACCCGGGCAGCGTGTCGATCTGCGGCAGAACCGCAGCCAGCGCGCGCACCGCCGTGCTCTTGCCAGTGCCCCGATCGCCCAGGATGAGAACCCCCCCCACCAGCGGATCGACCGTGGCGATGAGCAGACCGAGTTGCATCTCTTCCTGACCGACCAGCGCGGAAAAAGGATAGACCGGGCGGGATCGAGCGGTCATTGCGGGTGCATCTCCATCATTGAAAAGACGATCAGCGCTCGTCGCGAAGCGCCCAGCGCCAGAGCAGATCGGGCTCGAAGGGCACCATGAGCAATATGTGCTCGATGAGGGCCAGCACGAGCAGACTGCCTACGAGGCCAGCGGCAGCACTCTCATACGCCGTGCCGGCAGCAAAGGCCTCGCGCAGTACGAGCGTGCTTGCCAGGAGCGTGACAAGGAAGCTCACCGGAAAGAAGCCATTGAAACGACGTTGCGAAAAGTAGGTGACCAGATACTGAAGCGAAGGCGGCAGAAACGTTTCATAGCAGTTTCTGACGCCCAGAAACAGGTTGATCTTGGCGCTCAGACGCATGACCCAGAGCACGCTCCAGGTCACGGCGGCCACGCGGTTCGGAGCGTCCCACGAGGGCAGGATCACCGCGATTCCAAGCACCAGTAACGCCAGTTCATGATGCGCGATCGCGGTGAACGCGTGCCACGCCCGCGTCCACCCGGTGACCGGCGGACAGGGCTTGCGGTTCGGGCCGGTGATGAGCCCGAGCAGAAAGGCAAGCTCCTGCCAGCCCCAGACGAGCAATGTGGACGCGAACGCGATGTAGGCACCCGACGCAGTGGCCTGCTCGCGAGTGGACACCACGCCGTAGAGACCCATGCCGAGCAGCACGCTGGCTGCCAGAAAGCCATGGCCTCGACGCAGGCCGCGCAGATCGGCCAGACGCACGATCAGTCCGGTGGACAGCCACCAGACCAGGATCGTGAACGACGCAGCTGCCCAGAGTGAATGCACGGAGATCGACTCGCCTCTACCAGCTCGGTGCCAGGCGAACGTCCTCGGGCAAGTCCTTGCGAACCACCGGAAGGAAGTAAAGCTTCACCAGGGTTGCGGCTGCCTGCGCGGCGAGTCCGAGTCGCTGGATGCCACCCACGATACCGCCGCGCGCCTTGGCATCTTCGACGGCTTGCTGGATCTCGCACAGTCGGGCCAATCCAGCGACGAAGACCGGGTGGGTGTGGTCGAGCGTGACCGGAAACACCTGCTCGGCAATGCGGCTGGTGATCGCGAACACGTGCAGACCATACGCCGTCGGATCCAGACCGAGCGCCTTGTGCATTTCGGGGCGTGTGTGATCACGCACGAACATCGTCGCGTACACCGCCAGCTGGAAGAAGCGGATCCAGTAGAGATTGAGTCCCTTCAGGAGCCCTGGCTGCGCGCGCATCATCAACGCAAACGCCTCGCCATGGCGGAACTCGTCGTTGCACCAGCGCTCGAACCACAGAAAGATCGGGTGGAAGCGCAATTCCGGATGCTTCTCGATCTGCCGATAGATCGCGATGTAGCGCGCATAGCCGATCTTCTCCGACAGGTAGGTCGCGTAGTAGACATACTTGGGCTTGAAGAAGGTGTACTTCTTGGACTTGGTCAGGAACCCCAGGTCGACACCGATGCCGAAGTCCTTCAACCACTGGTTGATGAAGCCGGCGTGCCGTGACTCATCGCGCGCCATATAGCCAAAGAGCGTGCGCAGGTCGGGGTTCTTCACCTTCTTGCGGATCTCGGCATAGAGCACGCAACCGGAGAATTCCGAGGTGAGCGAACTGATCAGGAACTGGCTGAACTCCTTGTAGAGTTCGGGCGGCAGGTTGGCGTAGTTGGTACCGGCCATTTCTGCGGGACGCTGAAAATGGTCGGTGTTGGTGTCCATCTCGAATTCGGCCATCAGCGCGTCCCATTCCTTGCGCACCGGCGAGACATCGACCGCATCGAGGGCCTTGAAATCGGTGGTGTAGAACCGGGGCGTCAGCAGCGTGTCCTGCGTCGCGAACTGCGTCGAATCGTTGGGCGCAGCACCCGCGTTGCGAGCCGGCGCAGCAGCTCGGGCGGCAGCCAGTGCTTCGCTTGAGTGATCGTTCATCTTGATGCTCCCGATGGTGAGGGTTGACGAACCTCCAGCAGAGGCTGGAAGACCGCCACATTGGTCGGGCCAAAGACCGCCAGATCAACCTCCCGACCGGTAACCGGGTCGTTGAGGATCAGGCGGCCATCGGCTTGATGATTGAGAATGAAGGGTTGTTCGGCAGCGCCCCCAGCGCGCAAGCGGGCCTGGGCCAGGCTGCGCAATACGCCTCGCGCAAAGCCGGCCTCACCGGTAATCGACGGCAACTGTTCACCCGATTGCGGATCGCGAATGAGGACATCGCCACCAGGCCCATCGGAAAAGACGAGCGAGCGGGTCTGGAGTACGGCAATCACCGGCACCTCGGGCTGATGACGTTTTTCCCATTGCGAGAGCGCTGCCAGCGCAAGACTGCCCAGCACCAGCGCGGCAAGCGCGAGGAGCGGCCAGCCCTCTACCTGAGGGCGTGACACCAGTTGGGTGCTGACCGAGCGCTCGATCATTGTTCGCCCGCCTTCATGCCGGATGGTGCTCGGCCAGCGGCGATGCGTTCAGGGCGCCCGCGGCCGGCGCGTCCTGCGCCATGGTGGCCTCGGCGCGGCACGCCTGCCACGCATCGCGCAGCAAGGTGGCCACCGGCCCCACCTGTGCGAGTGACCGCAGCGCAGGCTGAGGCTGCGTCCAGACCCAGGGGCGCGCATGGGGCCAAAGGTTCAGATAGGCGATCTTGTCCTCGGCACCCAGACTCAGGCAGATGTCGCCGCCACCGTCAAAGAGCGCTCGCACATCAGCGGCAACGAGTCGGGACAACGGCAGATTGAAGGTGAGTGAGAGCACGATGCCGATCCGCATGACCACACGACGGTCGGTCAGCGTATAGACCGTCGTGCGAGCCACCATCCAGGCCATGAAGGCGAACAGTGCCAGCGAAAGCGTGAAGACCGGCACCAGGCCGATCAGGGTTCCGAGCATCTCGCCGCCACCGGCACCTTCGCTCCACTGAAGAGCGAGCCGCATGAGGACGATGAGCGCAAACCATAACACCAGCCCGCGCGCATGAAACACGTCGAGAAACACCCGAAGGAAACGGGGCCCGCCCTGCCAGAGGATGTGTTCGCCGGCTGGCAAGGGCTCAGGCAGGCCATACTCGGCCTCGAACTCATGCTCGTGCTCAGTGCTCGAAGCACTCAAAAAAGAGGCTCCCGGCGCTCGGGCGTGGCAAACAACGTGCCGCCGCCAAAGTAGGCCATGACACGCTCCTCTTCGCGCAGCGTGATCACATCGGCATTCGCGATGACCGGCACACCCTCGAACTGCCCGCCCAGGATCGATTGAACCTTGACCCAGGCACCGCGCAGGCGCTGGTCGTGGATGCGCGCGAAGTTCTGCGGAAGGAGCACCGTGCGTCCGCCGGTGGTCTTCACCTCGAGGTAGCGAATCATGTGCTCTGCACGATCTACCCAGACTTCCACCACTTGACCGCCAACCTCTCCGTCAGCACCAAAGACGGTCAGACCGCGAGGATCGGTGTCCTGATGGGCGAGGCTGAACGTCGGATCGGCGCGCAGCGGTACGATCCGGGGTGTGCCCTCCCAGGTCTTGTCAGTCACATCGGCCCGCTGCGTCCAGGCACCCGGCCCGATGCCCGACTGCATCGGGTCGCCGACAGGTTCGAGCGGCATGCCCGGATAGCGACCAATCGGCGCACCAGCCACTGCGGGCTCATCGAGGTCGCGCGTGTGCGGTGCTTCGAAATCACCGTTGTGACGCGTCCGGTAGATCTTGGTGCGGGGCATCGGCAGCAGTCCTTCCTCGCGTCGGACGCTGCCATCGGCACGATCGCTCTCGATCGGGAAGCCCTCACGCTTGCTCTCCATCGTCAGATAGATGACGAGAAAGCCGAAGAACATCCAGAACATGTACAAAACCAGTTGTGCCACGTCGAAATAGCCTGTGATTGCACCGGTTCCCATTGCATCCCCCTCGTTCAGTTGAAGTCTAACCCGGGAATTCGGCGAGGCCGAATTTCCTGTTTTTGTCACCAGCGGTTCTGGCGATGCTCACCAAGGGCCCAACCGCCACCAGGGTCACGAACAGCAGCATCAGTTCGACGTAGTAGACCACGCCGTAACCGACCCCCGCCGAAGTGAGTACCTCGCCCATTCCGCCGCTGGTTGCGATACCGCTGAACAGATCGCGCAGCGTGCCGCCACAGACCACGGCGAGGCCCGATGCAGTGGCCTGCACGGCACCCCAGGCGCCGAGCGCCAGTCCGGTGAGGCCATTGGCCTCGAGACCCATGGCAGCCGAGAGCGTGGTCACCGCGAAGAGTCCGGACCCGAACCCGATGAGAAAGGTGCCGACGCGAAACACCAGGGCAGATTGCAAAGGCTCGGCCAGCAAGACGAGCGCAAATGCAAGCATGCCCACCACCACGCCCAAGGCAGCCAGCCGGTAGGGGTTGTCGCCGCGCTGCAGCCAGCTTGCTGCCGCCATGAAGGCCAGCAGCGAACCGCTGGCCATGAGCGCGGTGAGCAGACTGGTAGCCGAGACCGAAAGGCCCAGAATCTCGCCACCGTAGGGCTCGAGAATGATGTCCTGCATGCTGAAGGCAGCCGTACCGGCGAAGAGCGCAACCATGAACCGAAGATGCCCCGGCTGAGCAACAAAGGTGCGCCATGTCTGACGGAAATCGGGCCTGGGTTGCGACGATGAAGTACGCGAGGGCTGACGCGGTTCCTGTTTCCAGACCGCCAGCACATTCAACATGAAGGCGGCAAAGGCCGAGCCCTGCACCACCTGAATCAGGCGCAGCTTGGTGAATTCGGCAAGCAGCAGACTGAACACGATGCCAGCGACGAAGAGGCCCACAAGGAGCATCGTGTACATCAGCGCCACGACACGGGCACGGTTCTCGTCGGCCGCGAGATCGGTGGCCAGCGCAAGGCCCGCGGTCTGCACGGTCTGGATGCCTGCTCCGACCACGAGGAAGGCAATGGCAGCGCTCAAGGGACCGATCCAGGTCGGCCAGTGCGTATCGCCCGAGAGCAGGATGAGCGCAAAGGGCAGGATGGCCAGCCCCCCAAACTGCAGCATCGAGCCGATCCAGATGAAGGGCACGCGGCGCCAGCCGATGAACGATCGGTGGGTGTCGGACCGAAAGCCTACCAGTGCGCGAAAGGGTGCAGCCAGAAGCGGCAAGGCGACCATCACCGACACGATCCAGGCAGCCACACCGAGCTCGACGATGAGAACCCGATTGAGCGTCCCGAGCAGCAAGGCGGTCGTCATGCCGACCGAGACCTGAAAGAGGGACAGGCGCAGCAGTCGCGACAGCGGGAGGTCGGGCGTCACCAGATCCGCAAACGGCAGAAAACGCGGATCGACCCGGGCCCATCGGCGCGGGTTCATCAGGTTGAAGGCAAGCCCGATGATATTCACGCTCAGACCGCCTCGCGCTTCGCAGAGGAGGCCCCTGCGGGCGCTTCGGGGACTCGCACCAGTTCGAGCGCCTGCGAGATGTAGAACCCCCGCGTCACACGGCCCGTACGACCGATGCGCCAGCCACGCAAGGCGGGTTCGAGCCCGATCAGCCGGGTCAGGGTCGCCAGGCTCACCGGCCAGATGGCTGGCGAACGATCACCCCGCGGAAACAGCCGTCCGAGGGCAAACATGGTCATCAGGAGCGGGTTGGCCGGGGCGAAGGTGAAGATCATCGAGCGACGCACCCGCGGGGCGCAACCGGCCAGGGCTTGGACGGCCATCAGCGGTGAGTAGTGGATGAGCGCATCCATCGTCACCAGGTAGTCGAACTCGCCCAGGTCCGGGTCGAGCATGTCGCCTGAGGAAAACCGGATGGCATCGGCAGGAATGTCCTCGGGCAGTCGTTCGGCAGCGAGCGAGACCAGGGTCGCCGAGAGATCGACCGCAGCCACCTTGGCCCCCAGGCGCGCCGCGTCGATCGAGAGCATGCCCGTGCCGCAGCCGGCATCGAGAAGATGGGTGCCGGCAAGGCGCGACTCCGGGGCCGTGGCGCGCGCAGCGTCCTCGGTACCCAGCCAGGACACGATCTGACGACGCATCGATTCGCGGCCGGCGCGAACCGTCGCGCGCACGCCGCTCACCGGCGCATCGGAGGTGAGACGCGCCCAGGCCTGTACGGCGGTGCGGTCGAAGTACTGCTCGATCTGGCTGCGCCGCCGGTCGTACTGCTCCGCTGTGCGGGAAACGCTGTTCATCAGGGAGAATCTCAGTCAAATCCGAGCAGATCGAAGATGTCGCGATCCTTCAACGACTCGGGGGCATGCGGTTCGGTGCCGGCCCACAGCGTCGCCGCCAATCGCATGTACTCGGCCTTCACCGCTTCGAGTTCGGGCGACGACTCCATCTCGAAGAGGGTGGACTTCTTCAGGCGGCTGCGTCGGATGACGTCAAGGTCTGGAAAATGCGCGAGTCGGTTCAGACCGACCCGGTCGACGAAACGATCGATCTGATCGGTCTCGCGGCTGCGATTGGCAATCACCCCACCCAGACGCACCTTGTAGTTCTTTGCCTTCGCACCGATCGCCTGCACGATGCGGTTCATCGCGAAGATCGAGTCGAAGTCGTTGGCTGCCACGATGAGCGCCCGGTCGGCATGCTGCAGCGGGGCTGCAAAGCCACCGCAGACGACATCACCGAGCACATCGAAGATCACCACATCGGTCTCGTCAAGGAGGTGATGTTCCTTGAGGAGTTTTACCGTCTGGCCAACGACATAGCCGCCGCACCCGGTACCGGCCGGTGGGCCACCGGCCTCGACGCACATGACGCCGTTGTAGCCTTCGTAGACGAAGTCCTCGACCCGCAGTTCTTCCGAGTGGAAGTCCACCGACTCGAGAATGTCGATGACCGTTGGAACCAGTTTCTTGGTCAGCGTGAACGTCGAGTCGTGCTTGGGATCGCAGCCGATCTGGAGCACACGCTTCCCGAGCTTGGAGAAGGCGGCCGACAGATTGGACGATGTGGTGCTCTTGCCAATGCCCCCTTTGCCGTAGACGGCAAAGACCTTGGCATTGCCGATCTTCATATCGGGGTCGAGTTGCACCTGAAGGCTGCCTTCACCATCGGGGCGCGACCCGCGACCGATCTTGGAAATGGGTACGCTGACTGAACTCATGCGGTTGCTCCCTGGTAGACACCTTCGATTCGATCCTCGAGTTCCTCGCCCGCGCGGCGCAAGGCCTCGAGAGTCTGATCATCCGGAGACCAGTAGTTGCGTTCGGACGCCTCGATCAGCCTGTTGGCCAGTTTTGCAGAGGCCTTCGGGTTGAGTCGGGCAAGACGCTCACGCATTGCGTCGTCAAGCACGAAAGTCTGGCTGAGCTGGTTGTAGACCCAGGGTTGAACCTGCCCTGTGGTCGCCGACCAGCCCATCGTGTTGGTGATATGGGCCTCGATCTGGCGCACACCTTCGTAGCCATGATCGAGCAGCCCCTCATACCACTTGGGGTTGAGCATGCGGGTACGCGCTTCGAGCGACACCTGCTCGGAGAGGGTGCGCACAACGCCGCTACCCGAGGTCTGGTCGCCGATGTAGACCGGTGTTTCCACGTCGTTGGCCGTTGGCGACTTGCCCGCTGCGGCTGCAGCCTTGTTGGCCGCCACCTTGGCCTGACGCACCGCGCGCGTGACCCCCCCAAGGGTGTCGAAGTAATTGTCGACCGTCGTCACGCCGATCTCGATCGAGTCCAGGTTCTGGTAGGCAAGCCCCACATCCTTCAGCACCGATTGCAACAAGGCCGGGCTTTGTACCGGCTTGCCGGCGCGGCCGTAGGCAAACCCCTTGCGTCGCGTGTAGGAGTCGCCCAGCTCATCTTCGTTTTCCCAGGTGGACTGGTCGAGCATGATATTGACGTTCGACCCGTAGGCGCCACTGGCATTGCCGAAGACTCGCAAGGCCGCCGTTTCGAGGTCGCAACCGTGCTCGGCCTGATAGGCCAGGCTGTGCTTGCGAATGAAGTTGCTCTCGGCCGGTTCATCCTGATTGCTGGCAAGCCACGCTGCTTCGGCGAGCATCTTGATCTGCAGCGGGAGCAGGTCGCGAAAGATACCCGAGAGCGTCACCACCACATCGATGCGCGGACGTCCCAGCTCTTCGAGACTGATCAGCTCGGCGCCGGCCAGACGTCCAAAGCTGTCAAAGCGTGGCCGTGCACCCATCAGCGCCATCGCCTGAGCAATCGGGCCTCCTTCCGTCTTCAGATTGTCGGTGCCCCAGAGCACCATCGCGATCGATTCAGGCAAGGGGTTGCCATGCGACCGATGCCGCTCGAGCAGCCGCTCAGCTTGCCGGGTTCCGTCGATCACGGCAAACCGACTGGGCATCCTGAACGGGTCAAAGCCGTGCAGATTGCGTCCGGTGGGGAGAATTTCGGGTGCGTGCAGGATGTCGCCACCGGCTGCCGGCCGGATGAACTGGCCGTTCAAGCCGCGCAGGATGCCCTGGATTTCGCCATCGGCCTGGATCTCGCGGTTGACCCGCTCGAGCATGACGAGCAGGCCATCGGCAGCATCATCTGCATCGGCACCCTGCTTGAGTTGCCGTGCTCGAGCCAGACCGGCCTCACCGGTTTGCTCGACGATGGCCTCCACCATCGACTCCATTTCAGGCCGTTCAGCGAGCGGCGCATGCGCCCTGGCCATGGCCATCAACAGTTCCTTGCGCGGCGTTGGGCCCATCGGGCGACCAACGACATGCAGGCCGACCGGAATGAGCGACTCCTCGCACTCATCGAGCTTGCAGTGCAGTCGATAGACCACCGCATCGAGGGCGCGGCAGTCGATGCCTGCGACAGCCGGATCGGCACGCTCGACGAGCCCGGCCGCAGACAGCAATTCGGCCGCCTCGTCCTGCAGGTCGACGCCCCTGGCGTGTTCGGCCATCACGACGATGAGACCTGCTCGCTCGGATTGGGCATCGAGCACTTCGCCGAGGGCCATCGGCGCCAGGCCACGCCAGCGATCGATGCTCTGCCGGAGCACCTGCAGACCCGCATGCAGGCCGGCCTGCGCCAGCGGCGGGGTCAGATAGCTGATCAGCGTTGCCGCCGAGCGACGCTTGGCGATCGTGCCCTCGGACGGATTGTTGGAGGCGTAGAGGTAGAAATTGGGCATCGCACCGATCAGGCGATCGGGCCAGCACGCGCCCGAGAGCCCCGCCTGCTTGCCGGGCATGAACTCGAGCGAGCCGTGGGTGCCGTAATGCAGGACGGCATCAGCGCGGAAGTCTTCTCTCAGCCAGCGGTAGAAGGCAGAGAACGCGTGCGTGGGTGACAGGCCTTGCTCGAACAGCAGGCGCATCGGGTCACCTTCGTAACCGAAGGCCGGTTGCACCATCACGACAACCTCGCCGAGGTCGATGCCCTGCACGAAGATCTGACGCCCGTCGGTCAACTGGCGACCCGGGGCCGCACCCCAGTTGGCTTCGATGTCGGCCAGCCAGGTTTCGCGTGCGATGTGGTCCTGCACGGGCACGCGGGCAATGACGTTGGCCTCAGTGCCAAAACTCTGCGAGTTGCCACCCAGCAGGGCTTCGCGCAGGTCCTCGGACCGCTCGGGCAGGTTGCGCACACTGTAGCCATCGGCGCGCAGCGCGAGCAAGGTGTTGTGGATGGACTCGAGCACCGACAGGCTGGCGGCCGTACCGACGCTGCCACCGTTGGGGGGGAAGTTGAAAACGACGATCGCCACCCGACGCTCGGCTGCCGACTTTCTGCGCAAGCTCACCATCGCGGCAAGACGATCGGCCAGTCGCTCGGCACGCTCGGGGCAGGACACCATGTCCTGCGGGGTCTTGACCGACTCGAAACGACAGCCACGGTCGCAGCCCTTGCAGGCCACCCCCGGGGCGCCAGGGCGACCACCAAAGACCGTGGGACTGGTCGATCCATCCAGTTCGGGGATGGCAACCATCATGGTCGATTCGACCGGCAGCAGACCACGCTCCGAGCCACCCCACTCCGAGAGGGTCTGGAACTCGACCGGGTGTGCGGCGATGTAGGGTACATCGAGACGCGACAGCATCGCCTCGGCGGCTTGCGAATCGTTGTAGGCCGGTCCACCGACGAGAGAAAACCCGGTGAGTGAAACCACCGCATCGACCTGGACCTTGCCATCCTTGAAAAAGAAGGCCTCTATCGCCGGGCGCGAATCCAGGCCGGTGGCAAAAACCGGAACGACGGCAAGACCGCGGGCCTCGAGCGCCGAGATCACGCCATCGTAGTGCGCCGCGTTGCCAGCCAGCAGATAGGACCGCAGCAGCAAAATGCCCACTCGCCCCGCTGGTGCGGCCGAGGCGCCCCGCGATGAATTCAGGACCGGCAGCGGCAGCCGGGCAGCGCTGGCCGAGATGCGGCCGTCCATGCGCGGGTGATAGACGCCGTTCTCGGGATATTCGACCGGCGCTTCGCCCTTGAGGCGCCCGCGAAGCACCTCGCGAGGTCCGGAGGCAAAGTGATTCACGAGAAAGGTGGTGAGTGCCACCATGTTTTCCTGCGAACCGCCCAGCCAGTACTGGAGGCACAGAAAATAGGCCCGCACGTCCTGCGCGGCGCCCGGAATGAAGCGAAGGATCTTGGGCAGGCGACGCAGCATGCGCATCTGCCGCTCGCCGTTGCTCGCGGGTGAATCGGGCTTGGATGAACCTTTGAGCTTCTTCAGCAGGTTCACCAGGCTCGATCCGGGCTTGGACATGTCGAAGCGCCCGATGCGGGTCATGCGCACGACTTCCGCTGCCGACATCGCGCAGACCATGGCGTCTGCCTCGTTGCGTCGTGCTGCCAGCACATCCATGATCGGGAGATAGTGGTCCTCGAGAAAGAGCATCGTCACCATCACGATGTCAGCCTCGCGGATCGCGTTGCGGCAGATCTCGAGCGCTTCGGGGCTCAGGGTGTACTCGGATGCTGCATGCATCTCGAGAGTGACGCCGGGCATCACGCGCGCAATGTGCGCTGCTGCACTGGCCGTGGCAGTCGCCAGATGGGTGTCCATGGTCACCACGACCATGCGAAGCCGTGCCTGTTGCTTGTCTCTAGCGAGCATAGTGGGCCTTTGCCTCGTAAAGAGTGGTCTGAGTGATGACTGCAATGCCCTGCTGGGCAGCAAATCGCTCGGTATTGCGCCGTGCCTTGGCGCGCACGAAGAACGGGATCTTGCCCAGTTCGCGCTCGGCATCCGGTGCCCAGACCACCGCGACCGGCGCGGCTGCACCCGGTGTCGCCGCTTCGAGCGCCGTTGCTGCCAGTGCCGATGTGGCCGGCATGGTGGCTGCCGACACAGCAGCTGCCGGCGCCGCCTGTTCGGCAACAACGGACGCCACCGAGGCTGCGGGTGCCTCCTGCATGCGATGGGCCGCCGGCGCAGTTGCGCCCAGATGCGAGGCAGCCGCATCCGCGTGAAATTCGAAATCGTTGCGAAACATCCCGAGCAGATGTTCCTCGAGCCCCATCATCAGCGGATGAACCCAGGTATCGAAGAGGACGTTCGCGCCCTCATAGCCCATCTGCGGCGAGTAACGCGCCGGAAAGTCCTGCACATGCACCGGAGCCGAAATCACGGCGCAGGGAATCGCCAGTCGCTTGGCGATGTGACGCTCCATCTGCGTGCCCAGCACCAGTTCGGGCTCGGCCTGAGCAACCGCCGCTTCCACCTCGAGATAGTCGTCGCTGATGAGCGGTTCGACGCCGTACAGGGCGGCTGCCTCGCGCACGTCGCGTGCAAACTCGCGGCTGTAGGTACCCAGCCCGACCACCTTGAACCCGAGTTCATCGGCGGCAACACGAGCCGCCGCGATGGCATGGCTTGCATCACCAAAGATGAAGACTCGCTTGCCAGTCAGATAGGTGGCATCGACCGACGCCGAGTACCAGCCCGATCGGCTGTTGCTGGCAGCACGGGCGCGAACGAGCGTTGCTTCAGGATCGAGCCCGGCCAGTTCGGCCACCTCACGGACGAAAGCATCCGTGCCCTTCACTCCGATGGGGGTGATACGCGTGTGCGCTTGTCCCAGGGTGCGCTTCAGGTAGGTGGCAGCCGCACCGGCGGTTTCAGGGTAGAGCACCACATTGAAGCCGGCATCGGGCAGGCGCGCCAGATCGGCCGGCGTGGCCTGCCAGGGCGCCACGACATTGACCTCGACACCCATGGCCGCGAGCAGGCGACGCACTTCGACCAGATCGTCGCGGTGCCGGAATCCGAGGCCAGTCGGCCCCAGGATATTGCAAGTCGGTGACCGGCTCGTATCGGCAGGGGCTGCCGCTGCGTCACGCCGGGCGAATTGCCGCACCAGCTGGTAGAAGGTCTCGGCAGCGCCCCAGTTCTCCTTCTTCTGATACGAAGGCAACTCCAGCGGGACCACCGGGATGGGCAGGTCGAGCGCTTCGGCCAGACCGCCCGGATCGTCCTGGATCAACTCGGCGGTACATGACGCGCCCACCAGGAGCGCCTGCGGCTTGAACCGGTTGACGGCATCACGGGCGGCATTCTTGAACAGTTCGGCGGTGTCGCCGCCCAGGTCGCGGGCCTGAAAGGTGGTGTAAGTGACGGGCGGCCGCTCGGAACGCCGCTCGATCATGGTGAAGAGCAGATCTGCATAGGTATCGCCCTGCGGTGCGTGCAGGACGTAGTGCACGCCCTTCATCGCAGTGGCAATGCGCATCGCCCCGACATGCGGCGGGCCCTCGTAGGTCCAAACGGCGAGTTTCATGCTGCTTGCTCCCCGACGGGCTGCCGGGTCGCGCCCGCGATCAGCCCGCGTCTGACGAATGGCCGCGCAAAGAGTTCAGCCAGATCACCGGCCTGTTCGAATCCCTGAATCGGCGTGAATACCAGCTCGATCGACCACTTGGTCGTGATGCCCTCAGCTTCCAGCGGGTTGGCAAGACCCAGACCGCAGACCACCATGTCGGGGCGGGCGGCACGGCAGCGCTCGAGCTGGAGGTCGACATCCTGTCCCTCGACAATCTGCACGCCTGGGGGCAGCCACTCGAGTTCCTGCTGAAGGTGGGCGCGATGCAGGTATGGCGTACCGACCTCGACCAGTTGCATCCCCAGTTCACGGGCGAGAAAGCGGGCCAGCGGAATCTCGAGTTGCGAGTCCGGGAAGAAGAAAATGCGCTTGCCTTCGAGCAGGGGGCGCTGTCGAGCCAGCGCGGCGCGCGCACGTGCGATGGGCGCTTCAACGACCGCATCGAGCCGCTCTGCCGGGACACCGAAGGCGCGAGCAGCCGCTTCCAGCCAGCCGCGCGTACCCTCGATGCCCAGCGGGAAGGGGGCTGGCAACAACCGTGCACCACGCGCCTCGAGGGCACGTGCGGTGTCGGCGAGAAAAGGTTGCGCCAGGAGAAAGCGCGTATCGGGGCCTACCGCAGGCAGTTCGCCGGCCCGGCGTGGCGGCAGACACGAGACGCGATCGATCCCCATCTCGTGCAGCAGACCCACGAGTTGGTCTTCGACCACATCGGCAAGGCTTCCGACGATCAGGAGCTCGGGCTTGCCACTGACAACAGCCATCTGCGGCACGAGCGAAGCAAGACAGGCATCCTCACCCTGCGTGAAAGTGGTCTCGATGCCGCTGCCCGAATAGTTGAGCACCCGCACTTGCGGCAGATAGCGCGCACCCAATCGTTCGGCCGCTCGCGACAGATCGAGCTTGATCACCTCCGATGGGCAGGATCCCACGAGGAACAGCAGACGAATATCAGGCCGTCTGGCGAGCAATTGATCAACGACGCGGTCGAGTTCCTCGTTGGCGTCGGCCAGACCCGCCAGATCGCGGTCATCGATGATGGCAGTGGCAAACCGCGGCTCGGCAAAGATCATCACGCCGGCTGCCGACTGAATGAGGTGGGCGCAGGTGCGCGAGCCGACCACGAGGAAGAATGCATCCTGGATCTTGCGATGCAGCCAGATGATGCCGGTGAGTCCGCAGAACACCTCGCGCTGACCACGCTCGCGCATGACTTCAATGGCGACCGGGGCGTTCATGCTTTCTCCAATCGGGCGAGCCGAAGTTTCCAGATGAACTGGCCTGCGTTCACCAGATAGGTGCTGTAGGCAGCCAGTGCGAGCACCAGTTGCCCGCCCAGACTCAACCAGGCATCGTCGTTGAGCCATGCAAACAGGTAGGCGGTATGCAGCGCAATCACGCCCATGCTGACCACGTCTTCCCAGAAGAACGCTGGCGCAAAGAGGTACTTGCCGAACACCACTTTTTCCCAGACGGCGCCGGTGATCATGATCAGGTAGAGCACCAGGGTCTTGACGACCACCGACCACAGCGCCCAGTCGGCCCCTTCGCCGGTGATCAGCGTGCGCGCAATGAGAGCAACGCTCACCAGGAAAACCAGAAACTGCACGGGAGCGAGAATGCCCTGAACCAGCGTCCACACCGTGGCATCGCGACGAGCGCGCTCGGCCGGCGTGTACAAGCCAGGCCTGCGCGCAATGGGCTGGGCCTGCGGCAGATCGTTGACCATTGACTGGGACATGCTGTGCACCACCTCTCCTGCACCTACTCGATGCGTGCAGTCTAGAACGGCGAATTGCTACTGTCAACCAAAGTTGACGTACATATAGATTGACTTTAATTGGCTTATTTTGCATGATGGTGCGGAGACACTGAGTGGTCTCGAGCATTGCCCAGTCCAACGGCCCGCTCGGGGCTTCATCAGCCTTTCGACCCGGGGTGACGGAGATCTCATCCAATGCCATCTGGCAGCATCACGAGCAACGGCTCTGCACGCGATAGCCTTCTGGAACTGGTTTCGCGCAAAGTACTTCCACGGGTGGCGCGATATGTTCGCGACGCACTGGATAGCAGTTCACGGACCAGCCCGACACCGCGCCCGCACCATCCGCTGCTCACCGAACAGGTGCGCATCCTTGCGCAGCAGGCGATTCGCGACGACCGCGTCCGGTGTCAGGTCATCTTGCAAGACGAAATCGACAACGGCCGATCGATCGAGTCGCTGCTGGTCGACCTCATACAGCCTGCCGTCCGCCATCTGGGCTATCTCTGGAATGAGGACCACATCACTTTCTCCGACGTGACCACGGGCACCTGGGCACTTCAAACGGTGATGGACCAATGCCTCACCGGGCTCGAGGGCGGCGCCGACAGCGATGAGGCCGCGCAGCCTGCGCTGGTTCGGGCCACAGGGTCACCACAAGCGGCCGGGCCCAGTGCACTCTTCTGCACCTTGCCGGGCAGTTCGCACCGGTTTGGCATGCAACTGCTGGCCGGGTATTTTCGAAGGGCAGGATGGCACGCCGAAGTCGTCGAAGCCGGAGACGATGCCGCGCTGACAGCGCGGCTGAAGCAAACCCGTGCCGATATCGTGGGCTTTTCGATCGCGAGCGAATTCGACCTGGACCGTCTGGAACCCTATATAGTGACTGCTCGCCACCCAAACGGAGCCCATGGGGCTCCTGGCATCATGATCGGGGGTCCGTTGTTCATTGCCTGCACCGCTCGCCCCCTCCTGACTGACGCCGACATGGTGTCCGGAGACGCGCCAGACGCACTCAAAATGGCGACCGCCTGGCTGGAGGAACATGCACGTGACCCGCGGTGAAGGTTCGGTTTCCCGAAGTCTGAGCGAACTTGACGCGCAGACCAGCAGGGTCCTTGTCGCCTCGATCGCAGACATCACCCTGACCCTGGGCGAGACCGGCAAGATCAAGAAGGTCTCGTTCAACGCCGATGACTGGGACAGCGAAGACGTACTGCCCTGGGTCGGCACCGACTGGCGGTCGATCGCCACTGTGGAGAGCAGGAGCAAGATCGACGAGATGATGGCCGACGTGCAGACCGGCAAGCATCCGGGCCGCTGGCGGCATCTGAACCTGATCGATGCCCGCAGCCAGGTGCTGCCACTGCAGTTCTGCCTCGTGAATGCCGATGACAAGGGCTCTCTTGTTGCCATCGGCCGCGATCTGCGTCCGGCTGCGGCGCTGCAGGGCCGACTGGTCCAGGCGCAGCAGTTCATGGAGCGGGATCACCTGCGCCTGCGCAGCGTAGAGGGCCAGTATCGTCTGCTGTTTGACCTGGTGCTCGATCCCATAGCGATGATTGGTGGCCGGTCGAATCAGATTCTCGAAGTCAACCGCGCAGCGACCGAATTCTTCAAGCAGGAACGTGGCAAGCTCATCGGCGAGAGCGTTGTGAGCCTGGTCGCGTCACGCTCGGTTTCCGTTCTGCAGAAGGTCATACAGCAGGTCGATGGTTCGGGTCGCCCGGGTGAGGCCCGGATTCGCTTCAACGATGCAGCCGAGCCGGTCATGGTGCTCGTGTCGTCCCTGCGCCAAGGTGCCGACACGGTGTTCGTCATGCGCCTGGACCCGCGCGAGGCATCCAGGGAACGCGGCGAAGACCACGTGATCCTCGAGGCCATTCGCCAGGTCACCGACGCTATCGTGATCACCGATGCCAAAGGCTTCATTCAGCGCGCCAACCCTGCCTTCATGGAGATGATCCAGATGGCCCACGCGGGCCAGGTGATCGGAGAGCCGCTCAACCGCTGGCTGGGCAGGGCCAATACCGATCTGCTGGTCATGATCAACAGTCTGGCGCAGGGTGTGGCAGTACGATTGTTTTCTACCCAACTGATGGGGCCTACTGGCCTGGCCGTGCCGGTGGAGATATCCGGCGTGCTGATACCCAGCGAACACGAGCCGATGCTCGCTTTCGTGATTCGCGATGTCGGGCGGCGCCTGGCTGGCGAATCGCCCGCGAGCGGGCAGCCGCGATCGAATCAGGATCTCGCCGGCCTGGTCGGCCGGATGCCCTTGCGTGAAATCGTCGGGGAAACCGTCGATCTCATCGAGAAACTGTGCATCGAGACCGCGCTCAAGATCACGCGCAACAACCGCGCCTCGGCCGCTGACATGCTGGGGCTCTCGCGGCAAAGCCTCTATGTGAAATTGAGGCGCCACGAAATCGAAGGTCCCGAGGACGAGCCAGAAGACTGAGATGGTGTCTGAGGCCCGGATCGTGACGGGGCATACCGTCGTGGTGGTGCTTGCCCGCTTCAGGCCTGACACTCTGGCCTGGGGCATCCTGCAACTCATCCTGGGTACTCGACCGCGGCAGCGCCTGCCTGGCCTGCTCTTTCACAAGGTGCTGGGCTGCGGGCGCGATGGCGGCTTTGGTATCGTGCCCGGACTGCACCGACAGGGGCTGTTCTGTCTGTTCTCCAGCCCAGAGACCGCAAACGCGTTCGTCGACACCGCACGCTGGGCGCAGAGCTACCGCGATCATGCTGCCGAGCATCTGGTCCTCAGCCTTCAGGCCTGGTCCAGCCGAGGCTTGTGGTCGGGGCATGCCATCGATGTCGCCAGTGAAGCCCCGACCGACGGACCCATCGCCTCGCTCACACGTGCGTCGATACGGCCTCACAAGGCTTTCGACTTCTGGGCTCGTTCGCCAGCGGCCGAAGCCGATCTGGCGCGGGCAAGCGGATGCCTTCTGGCCATCGGCCTGGGCGAAGCACCGGTGCTGCGCCAGGCGACCTTCAGCCTCTGGCGCTCGCCCACCGATCTGGAAGCCTATGCGCACAGCGCAGGCCACCTGGCTGCGATCAGGGCAGCCTATGGCCGTCACCATTTCTCGGAATCGATGTTCGTACGATTTCGGCCTCTGCGCATCGAAGGTGTCTGGCGAGGGCGCCCCTTCCCCGGCAGCCTCGATGGCTGAGCGCAGCGTCATCATCATCGGCGCGGGCATGGGGGGCCTGGCCGCCGCGGTCGATCTGGCCCGTCAGGGCGTAGCGGTCACTGTCCTCGAGCGTCACCCGAGCGTTGGCGGGCGCATGCACCAGCGCATCGTCGATGGTGTGGCGATCGACTCCGGTCCGACCGTCATCACCATGCGCTGGGTATTCGAAGACCTGCTTGCCGCGGCGGGACTCGACCTTGCCCGATTCGTCGATTTGCGCCCCCTGCCAGTCATCGCGCGGCATGCCTGGTCGGCCGATGAGCGGCTCGATCTCTTCGCAGAGCATCGGGCTTCGGTGGATGCCATCGCACAATTTTCCTCGCCCACCGAGGCGCGTCGATTCGAAGCGTTCTGCAAGGAGGCTCGCCAGGTCTACGCCTTGCTCGAAGGCGCCTACATCCGCAGCGAACGACCGACCTTGCGCTCGATGGGGGCTGATCTGGGCATGCGCGGGCTGGCGCGCCTGGCAAGCCTTGGCCCTTTTGCAAGCCTGTGGCGCAGCCTGGGGCGGCACTTCACCGACCCACGACTGCGCCAGCTCTTTGCGCGCTACTCGACCTACTGCGGAGGATCGCCCTGGCAATCGCCGGCAACCCTGATGCTCATTGCCCATGTCGAGCAGGCCGGGGTCTGGGCAGCCGCCGGTGGCATGCAGGCACTGGGCGAAGGGATGGCCACCGCGGCGCGCGGACTTGGCGCACGGATTCGCTGCGATACCACCGTGGCCGAACTATGCCTGGACCAGGGTCGCGCAAGCGGCGTGCGCCTGGCGAGCGGAGAAACCCTCGATGCCGATGCGGTGATCTTCAACGGCGAGGCAGCCGCACTGCGGCACAACCTCCTGGGCAGTGCCGCGCGTGCGGCCGCACCGCCACGCAAGGCACTGGAACCGCGCTCGCTCTCGGCACTCACCTGGGCGATGCACGCCAGGGTGAGCGGGTTCGAACCGTCGTTTCACACGGTGTTCTTCCAGGACCATTATGAAGGCGAATTCGGCGATATCTTCGATCATGGCCGCCTGCCGCGCCAACCAACCGTGTACCTTTGCGCGCAAGATCGTTCGCCCTTCAGTGCACCCGAGCGAGGCGTTCGCGAACGCTTGTTGCTGCTCGTGAATGCGCCTGCAGTCAGTGACGCCTCCCACTTGTCGACCGTGGAGATCGACGCATGTCAAAGTGCCGTATTTACCCACCTGAAACGCTGCGGCCTCAGGCTGGAGATGGACGCTTCTCAGGTACACCTGAATACCCCCGAGGACTTCAGCCAGCGCTTTGCGGGGTCGGCGGGAGCGATCTACGGCATGGCACCCCACGGATGGATGTCCTCCTTTCGCAGGGCCGGGAGCAGGACGGCGGTACCGGGACTGTTCCTGGCCGGGGGCAGCATCCACCCCGGAGCGGGCGTACCGATGGCAGCGTTGTCGGGCCGCGTGGCGGCCGCAACCCTGATGGCACACCTCGATTCGACCAACCGGTCCCGCCGGGTGGTTATCTCTGGTGGTATGTCGATGGCGTGAGCGACTGCGGTCGCCATGGCATCACGATCATCGCCTTCGTCGGCAGTGTCTTCTCGCCCTACTACCACTGGGCACGCTCGCGCGCCGACGGACAGGCCGACCCCGAAGCGCACTGCTGCATCAATGTCGCACTGTATTCACCCGGTGCCAGGCGCTGGACGATGACCGAACGTGGACGAGGCCACATGGAACGTGACGCGCAGCACTTTCGCGTCGGTCCGAGCGAACTGCGCTGGGACGGTGATGCGCTGGTGATCGATATCGTCGAGTGGTCGAACCCGCTGCCGCGCCGGGTGCGCGGATCGGTACGACTGCAGGCACCGCGCTTCTTCGGCTATCAGACGCCCCTCGATCCCGGCGGCCGGCACCGCTGGGGGCCGCTGGCGCCCTCGGCACGCATCGAAGTTGCCTTTACCGAGCCGCAACTGCGCTGGGAGGGCGAAGGCTATCTGGACTCGAACGAAGGGGATGAATCCATCGAGGACCCTTTTCATGAATGGGACTGGTCACGTGCGCCTCTGTCCGACGGCAGCACAGCGGTCATCTACGACGTGCGCGATCGGATCAAGCAGGCGGATGGCGCCTCTGCGGCAACCCAGGTCGCCTCTGCAGATGCAGGCAGTCAGGGGCGTCTGATCGCCTTGCGCTTCACCCCGCAAGGCACCGTCGAACCCTTCGACCCAGGCCCACGCCGCGCCCTGCGTGCCGGCCTCTGGGGCGTCGGACGCTCGATACGGTCGGATGAGGGCGCCCCGGCAGCACGAGTGCATCGAACGCTCGAGGACACGCCCTTCTACATGCGCTCGATGGTGAGCCAGCGCTTGCTCGGCGAGGATGTCATCGCCATGCACGAGACACTCTACGTGCCTCGACTTCGCTCAGGACTCGTTCGTCTGATGCTGCCTTGGCGAATGCCACGGTTGCGCTAGACGCCGCCGCTCGGCCTGAGCGAGGGCAATCTCCACCATGCGTCCGGCGCGGTCGGCCACGGTACGCGGCGCAATGGCGGCCATGCTGATGCCGGCCGCCTCCACCAGAAAACGGATGGCCTCAAGGGGTACATGACCTCGGGGCATGCGCGGTGCGAGCAGCATCGCAGGCAGGCTTCGCAGCAGTTGGCGCACCTTGCGCGAGCCTGACACCACCGCGCGGCGATCGACCGAATTGCACGCGTGGCGCTCGATCTCGCGACCGATGTCGGCATAGATACGACGCGCTGCAAGGATGGCGGGGCGACAAGCACGCGGCAGAAAAGCCACCCCTTCCTCAGCGCGCAGATAGAGCCGATCGGCTTCCGCAAGCAAGCGCTTGACGACCCTGCCGATACCAGGCTCGAAGACCGGATTGGCAAGCCACGCATCAGGATCGATGCCCTCCTCGCGAAGCCACTGTCGCGGCAGATACAGGCGCCCCATACGCGCGTCCTCGCCGACGTCGCGAGCGATATTGGTCAACTGCATCGCCACGCCCAGTTCACAGGCACGCGCCATCGCACGTGCTTCGCGCACGCCCATGATGAGGGCCATCATTGCACCCACCGTCCCTGCGACACGCGCCGAATAGTCGTGCACTTCCTCGATGGTCTCGTAGCGGCGCCCCTGGGAGTCCCAGGCGAAACCCTCGAGTAGCGCCAGCGTGATGGCGCGCGGCAGCCGATAGGCGTGCACGACGCGGGCAAAGGCTCGATCAGCCATCAGATCGTGGGGCCGCTGCGCGTGGATGGCATCGAGACGCTCATGCAACTCGGCCATGACGCTCGGGCTGGCGCCTGATTCGTCCACGACATCATCGGCAACCCGGCAAAAGGCGTACAGATCGATGGCCGCGCCGCGGACATTGCGCGGCAGAAGCCTTGATGCGGCAAAGAAGGACTTCGAGCCCTGGCGCATCAGGCTCTCTTCGGTGGGTCCATGGGCGACAGGCAGGCTCATCTCAGAGAACTCCGGCAATCGGTTGGGTATCGAGGAAAGCGGGGGTACCCCGCAAGTCGGGCACAAGGCTGTCGAAAGCCTTGGCTGAACTGAGGACGCCGGGCACACCGGCGCCCGGATGAGTACCGGCTCCCACCATGTACAGACCGGCAATGTCTTCGCTGCGGTTGTGCGGACGGAACCAGGCACTTTGCAACAGACGCGGCTCCATGCCGAAGGCTGCCCCCTTCCAGGCGAGCAATCGGGTCTTGAAGTCTGCCGGGGTCATCAAGAGCGAAGAACAGACCTCAGCCCCCAGTCCGGGCAGCACGGTCTGCTCCAGGTAGCGCTCGATCGACTGGCGATAGGGTTCTGCCTGCTGGCTCCAGTCGATGCCGGCGTCCAGGTGCGGCACGGGCGAGAGCACATAGAAGGCATCGCAGCCGGGCGGCGCCAGCGATGGGTCGGTGGCGGTTGGGCGATGCAGATAGAGGCTGAAATCCTCGCTCAAGCGCTTGCGCCGGAATATGTCATCGAGCAGACCGCCATAGCGAGGCCCGAGCAGAATCATGTGGTGCGGCAGTGTTTCGTAACGCTTGCGGGTGCCGAAATACCAGACGAACAAGCCCATCGAGAAAGCACTGCGATCGACCTTCCGGTCGGTCCAGACCCGACGCACGGCCGATGGCAGCATATTGCGGTAGGTGTGGGCCACATCGGCATTGGACACGACCAGATCGGCACGCAACTGCTCGCCATCGGCCAGCTCGACGCCCACGGCCCGACGCCCCTCGAGCATGATGCGGCGGACCTCGCTGTTGCAGCGAATGGTCCCGCCCTGACTCGTCACCAGTCGGGCAAGCCCCTGCACGATCGCCCCGGTGCCGCCCATTGCAGAGTGCACGCCAAAGGCACGCTCGAGTGCCGGAATGAGGCTGTAGACACAGGTGACCGAGAGCGGATTGCCACCGATGAGCAGCGGGTGGAAGCTGAACACCTGGCGCAACTTTTCGCTCGAAAAGTGACGACTCGCCATCGCGTAGATGCTCTGCCATGCACGCATGCGAACCATCGAAGGCACAGCCGAGATCAAGTCGCCGATACTCTCGAACGGCGCTGTGCCCAGCTCCTCGTACCCCAGTTTCAGGCAGCGTGCGGCTTCCGCCATGAAGCTGTCATAGCCGGAGACTTCGCCAGGGCTCACGCGCGCGACCTCGGCACGCATTGCCTCGGTGTTGCCGTAGTAGTCGAAGTGACTGCCGTCGTTGAAGCGGATTCGATAGAACGGGCTCATCGGGCGCAGATCGACATCGTCGGCAAACCGCCGTCCGCACAGGGCCCAGAGTTCTTCGAGCAGGTAGGGCGCGGTAATGATGGTGGGGCCCGCGTCGAAGGTGAACCCGTCCTGGCGAAACACGAAGGCACGCCCGCCGACCGCCTCGAGCTTCTCCAGTACGGTCACCCGATAACCCTTCACACAGAGCCTGATCGCAGCGGCCAGCCCGCCGAAGCCACTGCCAATGACGATGGCAGAGCGTGCGGCAGCACCCGCTTGCGTTGCACATCCTGTCCGATCAACCGCTGCCATGACCATGCAAACCCACTCCAGTACGCCGCCCGACGGCAAAATGTGTAAATTGCAGTTGACGCATTGATTTGTCAAGAACAGAATAAATCATGGTTTCGCTATCCAACAATCGCTACCCGAGCGCATCGGCCATCACCGAGCTGCTGAAGCCAATTACCTGGTTTCCGCCGATGTGGGCATTCTCGTGCGGCGTGGTGGCCTCAGGTGTCAGCATCCTCGATCACTGGCGGATCGTTCTCGTCGGCATCATCCTCGCCGGGCCGCTGGTCTGCGCGACCAGTCAGGCGGTCAACGACTGGTTCGACCGCGAGGTCGATGCGATCAACGAGCCCCAGCGACCGATCCCCTCGGGACGCATGCCGGGCCGCTGGGGCCTGGCGGTGGCCGTCATCTGGACGGTCTTTTCGCTGGCTGTGGCACTGCTGCTGGGCACCTGGGGCTTTCTGGCCGCAGCGCTCGGACTGGCTCTGGCCTGGGCCTACAGTGCCCCCCCCTTGCGCTTGAAACAGAATGGCTGGTGGGGCAATGCGGCCTGCGGTTTGTGCTACGAGGGCCTTGCGTGGATCACCGGTGCTGCAGTGATGGCTGGCGGCGAAATGCCCGATTCGCGCTCGCTCACGCTGGCGCTTCTGTACAGCGCGGGGGCGCACGGCATCATGACCCTCAACGACTTCAAGGCCATCAAGGGTGACGAGCAGATGAATGTGCGCTCGCTGCCAGTCCAGTTGGGGGCTCGCAACGCCGCGCTCACCGCCTGCTGGATCATGGCGCTGCCCCAGGTCGTGGTCATCGCTGTGCTGACCGCCTGGCTGCCAGGCTGGCACCCGATTGCCCTCTGCCTGCTCCTGGCCGGACAGCTTGCGCTCATGGCATGGTTTGTCCGCAAACCCATCGAACGAGCGCTCCATTACAGCGGGTTCGGCGTACCGCTTTTCGTGGCGGGCATGATGCTCGCCGCCTTCGCTCTCAGACAAACCGCGTCAGTCGCATGAGGGCTCACGAATGAATCTCGCCCGACATCAGCCACGGCCCTTCGGATGGCTCGATGTAGCCCGACTGGGCCTGATCCAGGCCTGCCTCGGGGGTGTAGTCGTGCTGGCTACCTCGACACTCAACCGGATCATGGTCGTCGAGCTTGCCCTGCCCGCACTGTTGCCCGGGCTGCTGGTGGCACTGCACTACGTCCTGCAGATCCTGCGGCCGCGCATGGGGTTCGGCGCTGACCAGTCAGGCCGCTGCACGCCATGGATACTCGGCGGCATGGCGGTACTGGCATCGGGGGGCCTGCTGGGCGCCTGGGCCGTGGTGCGCATGGCGCACGATCTGCCGGTCGGCGTTGGCTTGGCCATCATCGCTTTCCTGCTGATTGGCGCCGGGGTCAGCGCAAGCGGCACCTCGGTCCTCACACTGCTGGCCAAGCGGGTAGCGCCGCGGCGTCGCGCCGGCGCAGCAACGTTGCTGTGGATGATGATGATCGCAGGCTTTGCGATTACTGCTGGCGTATCGGGTCACCTGCTCGATCCTTACAGCGAACAACGTTTGCTGCTGGTGGCAGCAGGCATGGCAAGTCTTGCCCTGGTGCTGAGCGCCCTGCTGCTCATCGGCCTGGAGGGCCCAGCCGGTGTTGCCGGCCAGCCCGGTGCTGAGCCTGTCCAGGCGCATGAGGCCAGGCGATTGGGCGGCGAGCAGGCCGTCGCCTTCCGGACTGCGCTTGCACAGGTCTGGCAGGAACCCGAAGCGCGTCAATTCACGATCTTTGTCTTCGTGTCGATGCTCGCTTTCAGTACCCAGGACCTGATCCTCGAGCCATTTGCAGGCGTCGTGTTCGGTTTCACCCCAGGGGAGTCGACCCAACTCTCGGGACTGCAGCACGGGGGTGTGCTCGCCGGCATGCTGCTGGTAGCCGCGGCTGGAAGCGGTCGCCTGTTTGGCAAACGCCTGGGCTCTCTCAAGTTCTGGACCGTCGCGGGTTGCATTGCGTCGGGCATCGCACTGGCAGGCCTTGTGATGGCCGGTGTCATGGGCCCCGTGTGGCCTCTGAAAGTCAACGTGATGCTGCTCGGTGCAGCCAACGGCGCGTTCTCCATTGCCGCCATCGCCTCGATGATGCGATTGGCCAGCGAAGGTCGCGAGGCTCGCGAGGGCACGCGCATGGGGCTTTGGGGCGCCGCGCAGGCACTCGCCTTTGGCGCGGGTGGCCTGCTCGGCACCGTTCTGTCGGATCTGGCCCGACTGATCATCGCGGAGGCAGCACTCGCCTACGCCCTCGTTTTTGGACTCGAGGCTGCACTGTTCCTGGTGGCGGCCCGACTGGCAAGCAAGATACGTGAAGCAACGGCACCGGCAACCTCGACCGAGGCATTCGGCGCCGCACCAACCCTGGAGGGAGCGCAATGACGGACCATGACGTAATCGTGATCGGCGGCGGCCCGGCGGGTGCCACATCAGCCGATGATCTGGCGCGCGCAGGCTATCGAGTTCTTCTCGTTGACCGCCAGGGCCGAACCAAGCCCTGCGGTGGGGCGATACCGCCGCGTGCCATCAAGGACTTCAACATTCCTGACGAGATGCTCGTCGCGCGCATCAACTGCGCCCGGATGATCTCGCCCAAGGACCGCCGGGTGGACATCCCGATCGAGAACGGCTTTGTCGGGATGGTTGACCGTCATTCGTTCGACGAATGGTTGCGGACCCGCGCCGCCGAGCACGGCGCGACCCGCCTGGTCGGGCAGTTCGACCGCCTCGAGGAAATCGAGGCCGCCGAGCCCGGCCAGCCGCCGGTGGTGCGAGTCCATCTCACCTTGAAGGAAGCGCGAGGCACGATCAAGGCAGAGACGGCGAGTTTCACTGCCCGCATGGTGATCGGCGCGGACGGTGCGCGCTCCAGGGTTGCGCAGCAATCCGTGCGTGGCGCCGATCGTGGGCGCTTCGTCTTTGCGTATCACGAGATACTTGAAGCGCCTCAGGCGGGGCACGGCAACTACGGCGCCGAGCGCTGCGACGTCATCTACGACGCGCGCATCTCGCCCGACTTCTATGGCTGGGTGTTTCCGCATGGACGGCTGGTCAGCGTCGGCACCGGCAGCATGGACAAGGGGTTTTCCTTGCGCGGCGCGACAACCACCTTGCGTGCCATGGCAGGGCTGAGCGATGCTGCAACCGTACGTCGGGAAGGCGCGCCCATTCCGCTCAAGCCACTGCCGCACTGGGACAACGGACGCAACGTGGTGCTCGCCGGAGATGCCTCCGGTGTCGTGGCGCCTGCCTCGGGCGAGGGTATCTACTACGCGATGCTCGGCGGCCGTCTGGCGGCCGAGGCGTGCATCGAAGCCCTGGCCACGGGCAAAGGGCGGGCACTGGCCAACGCCCGCAAGCGATTCATGAAGGAGCACGGTCGTGTATTCTTCATCCTCGGTATCTTGCAGCGCTTCTGGTACAGCACCGACAAGCGTCGCGAAGCCTTCGTGAAGATCTGCCAGGACAAGGACGTTCAGCAACTCACCTTCGACGCCTATATGAACAAGCGTCTGGTACGAAAGAAACCCATGGCCCATATGCGCATCTTCCTGAAGGACATGGCCCACCTGCTGGGCTTTGCCAAGGCGTGACCCCAGCGCCGGCGGGCGAACCCGCGTCCGTCGGCAGCCGGCAGCCGGTTCTGGTGGCCACCGCCCTGGCGGTGGCTGTCGGAGCGATCGGGGGTTCGCTGACCCGCATCAACGCCTGGTATTTCAACCTGGTCCAGCCCTGGTTCAAGCCGCCTGACTGGTTGTTTGGTCCGGCCTGGTCGATCCTCTACGGGCTCATGGTGTGGTCGGCTGTCATGGCATGGCGCAGCGCCGCGTTGCGCGGCGCGCAGGACGCGCGGCGCCTGCGCCTCACGCTGCTCGTGCTGTGGGGGTTCAATGCCCTGGCCAACGTGAGCTGGAGCTTCTTTTTCTTCTTCATCCAGCGGCCCGATCAGGCGCTGGTGGTGAACGCCCTGCTCGCCATTTCCATCATTCTGCTCATGGCGCACCTGCGCGCCTATTGCAGAAAATCGGCATGGCTTCTGCTGCCTTACCTGGTCTGGGTGAGCTTTGCCGGTCTGGTCAATCTGGGCGTCGTACGACTCAACGGGCCCTTCCCAGGCTGAGAAGGCGGCTGGAAAAAGAAAACCCCCCGCTCCGGGCGGGGGGCTGAAGGAGGCAGGCATCAGATCGATGTTGCTCCATTGCGGGAGGTCCCCAGGCCGGGCCCGGGGGCGTCGCCAGTCACCTGTCAGTTCTTTCCGGCCTTGCGCTCTGCGAGCGTGTCAGCAGGTTTTGCCGCCCCAGCCAGTGCCGGATAGTGCTTGGCCATTGCAGCCCCATTGAGAGGCTTGTTGGCACCCTGATGGCAGGTCGCACAGTTGGCCTTGGCGATATCGCCCGTCGGCCCGAGGTGGTCCGGTGGGGTCACCGCGGTAAGCGGCACGATGTACTCGTTGTTGATCTCGCGCACCATTCGAATGCCGAACCAGGCCTGCACGCGCTGCGGGGTACTCTGTGACCACTCGGCCATGGCGCGCGTATTGTGGCACCAGGTACAGCCCACACCCAGTGCATCGCTCATGTGAATCATGAGGCCGTGCGTGGCTTCAGCGTCCTTGATCGAGGTCTTGTTGCCGGTCGGGAGCGCAGTCGTCCCTGCAACGCGGATCTCGTTGGCCTTCAGCAGGTACGGGGTGTAAGGATCATAAGGCAGTGACGCGTTGGCCACCGAGGCCATGCCGGCACGGTTCTGACCGAAGTTGTTGCCAAGCAGCCTGCCCTCAGTGGCCACTTCGCGCTCGGCAAACCAGGACTTCTCGGGGATGTTGTGACCCCGGTGGCAGGTGTAGCAGGTCACGCCGGTCTCTTTCACGTGATCCTGCCAGTTGCCGTTGATCTGACGGGTCATCTGGATCATGCGCCGCGCCACCACCTTGGTGTACTTCGAGTCCTCGGCAAAATTGGCCGGGTTGTGGCAATGCGCACAACCCTGTTCGGGCGCGACCCACTGCGTCATGGCAGCCATCGTGCGGTTGAACTCGGCCACATTCAGATCGCCAAGGACCTGCAGATTCTTGTAGAGCAGTGTGGCTTTGGGGCCATCGGCAGGCACTGCAGGCGCGGCCTCGGGAGCCTCGTGCAGCGCGGCGTTGGCAGCGACCGTACGCGGATTGACGATCCGTTCCATACCGGTTCCGCGATAACCGATCTGCTCGTGGGCCACCGGCGGGTGTTCGCATCCCGCCAGCAGCAGGGTCGCACCAGACACAAGCAGTGCGACGAGGATATTTCTGTTGGGGCTCATTGACATTCTCCCTAATGGGCCGCCGGCGCAACGGCAGGTGCTGACTGGACGGCAGCAGGGTCGATCACCGGGCCCCACAATTCGGGGTATGACGGCGCCACGCCGTGCTTGACCGACCACAGGTACCAGTTGTCGACGACCGTACCGGTGAGCAGGATCCCGATGCCGCCGGTCACGCAGGTCAGCACCGCAAACCACCAGGCCCAGCGATGAATCGACTCCATCGTCGCGTTGAATCCCATGGTCCAGCGCCAGAAGAGCGCAGCTCGCTCCGAGGCGGTACCCCGATCGACGATCTGTTCGATCTCCCGCTCGCCACCGAAGCGACTCACCGCCAGGATGGTTGCCGCGTGCATCGCAAAGAGCAACACCGAGCCGTAGAGGAATGCAATCGACAGCATGTGGAACGGGTTGTAGAAGAGATTGCCGTAACGCAGCGAAAACGCCGTCGTCCAGTCCAGGTGCGAGAAGATGCCGAAAGGCACCGCCTCGCTCCAGCGGCCCAGGAGCACAGGCCGGAAGAATCCCAGTACCAGATAGAGCCAGATCGCACCGGCGAATGCCCAGCAGACATGGGTGCCCATGCCCAGCGCACGGGCGCGTCGGTACATGCGCACCCACCACAAGAGGATCGAGACCGTGATGAAGAATCCGGCAAAGAGCCACCAGCCGCCCTGGTTCAGCGGCGGAATGTGCAGTCCCCATGAGGGTGCAGGCGGATCCACGGACAGCCAGAACATCTGGCGCACGAACTGTATCGGGCTGTAGTTCACCTGAACCAGATAATTCCATCCGATCGAGGTGAAGCCGATCGTGAAGAAGATGACGGAAGCCAGTCCGAAGAACCCGAGGTAGATCGGGCCCAGCTGGGCATTGCCCAGGCGCCCGAGCAGATGCAGGTGCACCGGTCCGAGAGTGCGCTCGTCATTGTCGCGCGCATTCTCCAGTTCGATACCCATGCTGGTCGGACCCTCGACCTGCACCTGGGTAAACAGATTTTGATATTCAGCCATTGTTGTCCCCCTTGTGCTCGATCCGGACTACGACCAGATCGGCAAGCGCAGCCACCAACCCCACCAGGCGGGCCAACCCTGGGTCCAGAACGGACCACTGATGACGATGCACACAGCACTGAAGAACACCGCACCCAGCGCCAGAAACAGCCCAAGCCGGTGGATACCCAGTGTTCCGATCGAGTACCCGATGATGTCTCTGAAGAAAGTGTCTTCGTGCTCAGGCGTCTTCACGATCTCGCCCCTGGCCGGATTGGTCGAGGACAGGATCAGCGCACCGTGCAGCGCCAGCGCGAAGGTCGTGGTGAAGAACAGGCTCACCGCAATCATGTGCGCCGGGTTGTAGTGGAAGTGCAGGAACTGGTAGCCGACGTTCGACACCCAGTCGAGGTGGCTGAGAATGCCGTACGGAAAGCCGTGTCCCCAGGCACCGAGCAGAACCGGACGCACGATCTCCAGGGTCACGTAGGCCAGGATCGCGAAACTGTAGGCAAAGGGTACGTGGTAGCCCATGCCCAATTTGCGACAGATCTCGACTTCGCGCAGCGCCCAGGACACAAAGGCACCAACGGCGCAGACAGTGATCACCTGCCAGAAGCCTCCCTCGCGCAAAGGCGCAAGGCCCAGACCGTATTTGAGGTCGGGCGGGGCAATGTTGATCTGCCAGATGTTCCATGTCGGACCCAGCGACGCCGCGTAGAGCAGCAGAGCCGTACCGAGAAAGGCAAAAAATATCGTCGTGACACCAAAGATGCCGACGTAGAAAGGGCCGACCCAGAAGTCGAACAGATCCCCGCCCAGCAACGTGCCACCGCGGACCCGGTATTTTCTCTCAAAGCTCAACATCGCCATATCGGCACCCTCTCTTCATGTGGGGCAGGCGGGGCTGGTGGTCAGCCACCGCCTGCGTATTCCACCCATCCCCTACTTTGCCGGGGCTGCCTTCGCCTCTGCGGCCTTCAGTTGCTCCTGGGTCATGCCATCGAGCCAGTTGTACCGGGCCGTGCTCAGGAGAATGAGGTGAATCATTGCCGCGAGGGCAAACAGAAAAACGCCTTGCACCACCATGGCACGCAGCGGATCGTAGAGTCTCCAAACTCGCCACATATTTCTTGCTCCTTTCTAGGGTAAGTAAGGCATCAGGGTATCGACTGCCGCCCTCACGCCTTCAAGCAGTGTTCCGCCTTCCTCCGCACCCGGGAGCCAGGAACGCCATCTCAACATCAGCAGTTGCGCCACCACCGCCACGGACAGGAAGACCGTGAAGAGGAGCGCAAAGATGCACATGGATGCCAGCGAGTCGGTGTTGCCCGACTGCCCTGTCGTGTGATTGACTGAATGTGACATGGTGTATCCCCCTCTCGGATGAATGGGATCAGTGGAACCAGGGACGCCAGGCCCAGACCAGGATGTGCGCAATGACGGCAGCCATCGCGAAGCCGATCAGTCCCTGCATGTAGTACGTATGAAATTCCTGGGCTTCCTCATCGGTGAGGCCCGAGATATTTCTGTTGTTGCTCATCGGATGTGCTCCTGTGAGTTGACCTTTCGGCCAAATCCACGCCAGGCCTGCGTGGAGAAGGCAGCCGCAGCACATCGCCACGACATTGGGTGAGCCCGGTGCGCATCGGCGCCGGCCAGGCTGAGTTCGGGTACGGTCATGCCGGCACGGCTCCCATGAGGGCGGACTGTGCATGCTCGACACGATTGCGGTCGATCTGGTCCTCGCCCGCTTCGCGCGCTTCGCGTTCGGCACGGTCGCGCAGGCGCTTTGCAACCGAAATCTGGATGAGCACCGGTTGGGCAGCAACCAGTTCATCGAGCAGTTCGCGTGCTGCAATGGTCCAGGGCAGCATGCGCGCAGAACCCGCGCTGGCTCCTGCAGTGGGCGTAGCCTCGACCTTGTCCATCTCGGTACCGAGCGGCAGGATATGAAAGAGTGCATCAAAGAGGCCATTGCAGACCTCCTGCAACAGGAACACCGCGCCCGAATACCCCATGAACGGCGAGCCGGTATGGCGTCGGATGATGGCCCCCGGAAACGAGGCGGCGATGTAACTGGCTCGGCCACCTGCTTCGGCCAGATACATGCGTTCGTTGTAACTGCCAAAGAGGACCAGGGGCGCCTTGGTCCGGCACAACTGTCGAATCTCGTCGTTGGCGGTCTTCTGACCCGGCTTGCGCGGAACGGCAAACTGGCAGGGCAAGCCCAGTTCGTCTTCGAGGTAGTGGCGGATGCCGCGGGTATGCGTCTCGCTCGCAACGACTGCGAAACTGGCGGTGCCGAAAAAGTCCTGGGTGACCGACCGCCACAGATCCCAGATCGGCTTGATCGTCGTGTGCTTTTCACGCTCGATGAAAGGCTCCGGATCAAGGCCGAGGAGTTCACCCAGGCTGCGCAGGAACGCGGTGGTACTGTGCAGGCCGATCGGGGCCTGCAGCCAGGGACGCTCGAGCGCTTCGCACAGCAGGCGCCCGTACTCGCGGTACAGGCTCACGTTGACTTCGGCTTGCGCCAACTGAGCGACATCGGCCAGGTGACTGCCCAGCGGAAAGGTCATGTTGACCTCGGCGCCGATACCCTCGATGAGGCGTCTGACCTCGGCCAGATCGCTTGGCATGTTGAACATGCCATAGGCCGGTCCGATGATGTTCACACGCGGTCGGGCGCCGGGGTCGCGCGGCTTGACCGCGGGCACTTTGCGAGTGCCGTACTCGGTCCACAACCAGCGCATGGCACGATCAGCCGCCTGCCACTGGTCTTCATCGATCGTGCGGGGGAGGAAACGGGCAATATTCAGCCCCTCGGGCGTGACCCCACCACCGATCATCTCCGCGATCGATCCGGTAACGACAACCGCGGGCAGATCCGGATCGAGCGTGGCGTGAGCACGCTTCATCGCACCTTCAGTACCCTCGCGCCCGAGTTGCTCTTCGGCCAGGCCGGTGACAACAATCGGCAGTTCGTGGGGCGGCAGGGCATCGGTGTAATGCAGCACCGAGGTCACCGGCAGGTTCTCGCAGCCCACCGGCCCGTCGATCACCACCTGCAGGCCCTTGATGGCGGTGAAGACATACACCGCGCCCCAGTAGCCACCGGCCCGATCGTGGTCGAGGACCATCATGAGCCCATCTCCTCGCTCTTGCGTCGCGCAATGCGCTTCTGCTGCTGCCGACGCACTTCGGCCTTGAACTCGGGATGCGCTACGGGGGTGTTCTGCCAGACGCCGGCGTTGTCGCCCTGACCGGTCTCGCCAAAGAAGGCCTTCATCGTGTCAAAGCGCGCCTTGTTGCCCATGGCGGCATTCACCACCTGAGCCAGCGAGCCTGCTCCGGCGGCACCCATCAAGGGGCGAGCCGAGATGAGGTTGGTGAAGTAGAGCGAAGGAATCGTTCGCTCCTTGGCCCACTGCACGACCGGCGTGGTCCCGATCGCCAGATCGGGCTTGAACTCGGCCACGGCGGCCAGATCCTGCTCGAGCGAGGCGCGATACTGCACGTGCACCCCTTTTGCCTCGAGCCATTCCCGGTCGATGGCGCTCTGCGCCGTGCGCGGGCAGGCGGTACCCACGTAACGCAGATCGGCACCACTCTCGATCAGCAGCCGGGCAACGATCAACTCGGACCCTTCGTAACCACTGAGGGTGATACGACCCTTGATCGGGCTGCGCGAGAGCACCGCCTTGATCCCGGGCAGTACGGCCTGACGCGCTGCTGCAATACGCTCGGCCGATACACCGGCGGCTTCGCCAATTGCACCCAGCCACGCAGCGGTGCCTTCATAGCCCACCGGTGCAGAGCCCACGATGGGTCGCCCAGCCGATTCGAAGACCCGCATGCTCGCGGTGTAAAAGGGATGGATGGCGGCAACCACCGCTCCATCGAGCGCTGCGTAGAGCTCGCGCCACTCACGGGTAGGCACGACAGGGCCGGGCGCCAGTTCCATCGGCGCCAGCATCTGCCCGATCAGCATCGGATCGACCGGGAACATCTCGCCCAGGAGGGTCACCGTCGGCAAGGCCGAGCGCCCAGCACGCGGGGCGGCGACCGGACCTGCCTTGATCTCGCCCATCGCATACTGGAGCATCGCCCCAGCCAGTACGTCCTTGGCCTCGGCGTGGGTCGGTACCCCAAAACCGGGCACATCGATACCGATGATGCGAACGCCATTGATTTCGCGCGGCAGCAACTGGAGCGGCACGCCACTGGCGGTAGGCACGCACAGGTTGATGATCACCAGCGCGTCGAGGTCCTCGGGTTTGGCCTGGGCGTAGACCGCCTCGCGGATATCCTCGAAAAGCTTGCCGGTCACCAGCGTTTCGGAGTTGAAGGGCACATAGCCCACCGGACGCCGGGCCCCATAGAAATGCGAGGTAAACGTGAGGCCGTAAACGCAGCAGGCTGATCCGGAGAGAATGGTGGCGGTGCGTCGCATGCGCAACCCGACCCGCAACGACCCGAAGGCCGGGCACATGCTCTGTGGCTGGTCGTGTGGCCCCTTGGGGTAATCGGCTGCAAATCGATCGAGCAGTTCACTCTTGCCGGCCGCGCGTGCCTGGGCCTCGAGCATGTCCTTGCCTGAGTGGCATCCGACGGCCTCGCCCTCGCCGCTGGGAGCAGCGACCGGCACACCCGGGGTCGATTCGCGAACGTTCATCCGATCAGGCCTCGTCGTAGATGACTTCGAGCGAGGGCTTCACGGCCTCTTCATGACCCATCATGTCGAGCAGCGTGGCCGGTTGCAGCACGACGTCACGACCCACGGCACTGCCGCTGAACAAGCCGAGCAGTTCGTCCTGGGTAAGCGGCTGCGGACGTACCGGCGGCGCCTCGGCCACATTGGTGGCGAGCGTCTCGAACATCGGCGCCCACTGGGTACCCGGGCGACCGATGATTTCGTAACTGGCGCTCTTGCGCCGGATGTCCTCGTTGGCCGGGATCGCTGACAGGACCGGGATACCCGCGCGCTCGGCAAATGCCGCCGCCTCACCCGTCCCATCGTCCTTGTTGATCACCATGCCGGCCACGCCCACATTGCCACCGAGCTTGCGGAAGTATTCGACCGCCGAACACACGTTGTTGGCAACGTAGAGTGACTGCAAGTCGTTGCTGGCGACGACGATCACCTTCTGGCACATGTCGCGAGCGATCGGCAAGCCGAAACCACCGCAGACCACATCACCCAGGAAGTCGAGCAACACGTAGTCGAAGCCCCAGTCGTGGAAGCCCAGTTTCTCGAGGGTTTCAAAGCCGTGGATGATGCCGCGGCCACCGCAGCCGCGACCCACTTCGGGGCCGCCCAGTTCCATTGCAAAGACGCCATCGCGCTTGAAGCAGACATCACCGATCGAGACCGGTTGACCAGCGAGCTTCAAGCGCGAGGAGGTTTCGATGATGGTCGGACAGGCCTTTCCACCAAAGAGCAAGGACGTCGTGTCGCTCTTGGGGTCGCAGCCGATCAGCAGGACCTTCTTGCCCTGCTGGGCCATCATGTAGGAGAGGTTAGCAAGGGTGAAACTCTTGCCGATACCACCCTTGCCATAAATGGCGATGATCTGGGTTTCCTTGGTCACCGGACCGGTATGCACCGGATCGGGTTCCACCGCCGCTTCGGCAGCCAGGCGCGATTTCAACATGAACTGCACCGGGGCTTCCTTCAACGGGCCTGCGCCCATCGGCTTGCTGTCGGCACCACTCATCGTTTCCTCCCCCGGTCACTGACCGACCTGCGTTGCCATCGCGGCAGATCTGCCGCCTCTTGTTCGATGTCGCCGCCTGCATCGTTGCTGCGCACAGGGCAGCAAGCGTTGCAATCGACCTCTACCTCGCTGACCTCAGCGAGACCAGCTCACACCGGAATGTCATTTGAACCTGACTTTCCGAGTGTCATTAATTCGTGACACCAGACTCTAACGCTTTCTGGCCAGATGTCAAGAGAGCAGATATTGCAATTGCATTGCGCAGCCAGCCTGACTCGACGATCAACGGGAGGACTCCCGCGGGGCCGCAATGGCATGCAGCAGACCTGTCTGCAAGGGCACCCGCGTCTTCACCGGACGCACCCGATCGAAACCTGCTGCAAGAACCAGCAGGCTCAACTCCTCGGCCGTTCGGGCACGCCCCTTTCCCATTGCCAGCAGGTAGAAGCCGAAATAGGCATCACCCATCGCCTCAGCTCCCGGGGTACCCGACATCGGTTCGGCCAGAATGAGGTCACCGCCGCGATCACCCAGAGCCTGTCGAGCCGCGCGCAGAATGGCCAGCACCCGTTCGTCGGGGTGGTCGTAGAGAACTCGCACCAGGCTCACCAGGTCGGCCCCCTGGGGCACCGGATCATCAAAGAAACTGCCTCCATGGCAGACGACACGCGCGCCCAGCCCCTCGGCGGCAAAGCGCACCTTCGCCCGTTCGGCGACCGCGGGCAGATCAAAGAGCATCAGCGACAACGAAGGATGCCGAGCCGCCACCTGTGACAGAAAGGCACCCTGTCCCCCTCCCAGGTCGAGCAGGCAGCGGTAACGGCCAAAATCGAACGCGGCAATCACCTGTTCGGCGACCAGTGGCTGAGAAGCCGCCATGAGCTCCGAGTAATCGGCGACCCGCTCGGCAGCCAAGCCGCGTGCCGCGCCTGATCCAGTGCCTTTTGATTCGCTGGTGGGATACCCATCTTCTGCATAGGCCCAGTACCGGCGCAACTGCGTCGACTGCTCGGGGTGGCGGAGCAGTTCAACCGGATCTTTCAGATCGTCGTACACCGCCTGATGGTGTTCGACCAGCGCCGTTATCGCAGGACTCGCGGCCACAACCGCCCCAAGCATGCCCAGACCCACCAGGCGCTTGCCAGCATCCTCGGACGCACTGCGCCACTCGAGCAAGTCCAGACTGACCGCCCCGCGCAAGAGGATGTCCAGACTGCGTTCGGAAAGCCCGGTGAGATCCTGCAGCGCGGACGCATCGCGGGGCCCCTGGGCAAGATGCTCAAAGAGGCCAAGCTTGACGCAAGAGAGCAGGATCTGGCTGTAGGTGAAACCGGCAACCAGGTCAAAAAGTCGCCTCGACTGGCGCCTGACCATCCAGCGCATGCCCGGCGTGGCCGCGGCCCAGCGATGAAATCGAGGGCTCGCCAGCAGCCTGTCGCGCCAGCGTCTCCAGTCAAAACGATCAGCCGGAGCTGCTGGTGCGGGCACAGCGTCTTCCATCAGGCACGTCCACGGGTCCGGCGACTGACCTCTCGTACGGGCGCTGCAGGGGCGGCCGCTGCCGGCTCTGCAGCGGGCGGGCTGGCCACCGACGGGACGCGCAACGCCGCAAGCGCCGTCTCCAGCGCCAGCATCCGATCGGGCGGCAGCGCCACCCGATCGACCTTGTTGGGCCCGGCCGTGGGTACCAGGCGCTGGGCCTCGTGCAGCACGAGACCGCGCAGTCGCTCCTTGCCAGCACATTCAGGAATGCTGTCGATGGCCTGCTGCATCAAGCGATCGAAGTGAATCACCGCCCCGTCCAGTCCGAGACGCAAGGCGGCACTGGGCCGGTCGAGCGCCAGATCCTGTCCCATCGGTTTGCCGGTGACCACGCTGTCGCAGATGACGTCGCGGATGTCGTCGGCCACCTGATAGGCCTCACCCAGGGCGTCGCCCAGCCCGTGCCATGCAGCCGGGTCGGCCCCGGCCGCAGCGGCTCCGCCGATGGTTGCCGCCGCAAAGAGCGAGCCGGTCTTGGCTCGCTGATATTCAGCCAGCGCGGCATGCGATTCGCACTCCCAGGCCTGACCAGCCACGATCCCGAAGGGCGGGCCTACCGACTCATCGAGTATGGAGAGCAATCCGGGCAGGCGCTCGGGATGGGCCACTGCGCTCTCTGCCAGCGTGCGAAACGCGAGCACAATGAGGCCATCGCCAGCAAGCACAGCCAGGCGTTCATCGAAGGCCTTGTGGACTGACGGCAGGCCACGACGCAGATCGGCATCATCGAAACAGGGAAGATCGTCATGCACCAGGGACGCGCAGTGCATCAACTCCAGCGCAGCAGCGAAACCCTCGGCAAGGCGCGGATCGTCATCCCCGCAGGCAAGCGCCACCGCCAGAGAGAGCTGCGGACGGATGCGGGCCCCACCCGGGAAGACCGCATGCCGCAAGGCCTGGGCAAGACGCGGCGGCGCGCCGCTCTGGCGTGTGCGGGCCAGACTCGATTCGAGCGTACGTTCGATCCGCTGCAGAAAATCCATCTCTATCCCCCCTGTCAGCAGTGTCGACAGCGCCCGCGGTGTCAACAATGCCTGTCACACGCAGTGACTTGTAGAATTGACACCTACGATAGACACTTGGGCCGCCGCCGTCAACCCGCATGAGAACCTCGATGAATGACCAGCCGTTCCCGGACGTCCGCCCACCGCTCGGGCTGGAAACTTTCAGCACGCGGACACCGACGGTCCTATGGCGTGGTTGGGCCAGTCCGGCGCTGCGCGACCCGGGTGCGGCGGGCAGCGCACCGGTGCTCCTGCTACTGCACGGGACTGGCGGCAGTCGAATCTCCTGGCGCCCGGTCATCGACGCTCTGACCAGCACCCATGAGGCGGGTGCCCTCCCCTGGCATATCCTTGCCCCCGACCTCCCCGGGCATGGCCAGACCTGCTGCACCGGTCACACACGCCACGGGCTGCGCGAAATGGCCCAGGACCTTGCCGCCTTGCTCGAATCGCTGCAGATCAGGCAAGTGGCCCTCGTGGCTGGCCACTCGGCCGGGGCGGCGGTCGGCCTCTGGCTGTCCCACCTGAGCGAAGTGCACTCTCCCGGTACGGTGAGTCAGGTACTGGGGATCGCGCCCTCGCTTGTGCCGCCACCGGCCATCTACAACCTCCTGCTCGGCCCGATCCTGGCGCCGCTCTTCGCTTCGCGGGCCAGCGTGCTGGGCATGACCGCACTGGCACGTCGCAGCGGCCTCATCGACCAGCTCATCGCCTCGACCGGATCGACCATTGCCGAGCAGCAACGGGTCGACTACCGGGCCCTCTTCAGCCACTCGGCCCATATTCAGGGTGCGATGGACTTCATGGCAGCAACCGATCTTCCGGCCCTGCTCGATCGCGCGCCGACACTGCAATCAGCGCTGACTCTCCTCATCGCCGAGGACGATCGATGGATACCGAGTGTGCCCTTGCAGCGCATCATCGACGCGCACTATCCGCGAGCCAGCGTCGTGCGCTGCACCGGCGGACACCTGGTTCAGGAAGCCCGACCGACGCTGGTCGCCGACCTGATCACGACCCTGCATCCGGGGCCTGTCACCGCAGGCCCGGTCAGCGCCCATGGCGACACGCCCTCGCCCCGCCACCCGTAACACGAGCACTGCCATGAACAGCCCACCCAATGCACAGTTCAGCCACACCGGCTTCCTGGTGCGCGATCTGGACACCATGATCGCCTTCTACACCCGGGTACTCGGACTGGTGGTCACCGACCGGGGGCCCTACTACAAGGGAGGAGAAATAGCCTTCATGAGCCGCTCGGCGGGCGAACACCATCAGGTGGTGCTCGCCTCGGGTCGTACCGACGCGCTGCACGCCTCCACCATCAACCAGCTGTCGTTTCGGGTCGACAGCCTCGAGGACCTCCAGACATTCCACCGCCGTCTGCTCACCGAGGCTGTCGATGAATACGCGCCGCGCAATCACGGCAACGCCTGGAGCATCTACTTTGCCGACCCGGAAGGAAACCGCATCGAACTCTACGCAGCAACGCCCTGGCATGTGCAGCAACCATTCGGTCGCCCCCTCGACCTGTCCCTGTCTGCGGCGGCAATTCGGCAGGCAACACACGCGCTGCTGGCCGACAACCCGACGCTGATCGGACAAGCCGCCTGGGCCCAGGCTTTCGAGGCCCGGCTGAAGGCGAGCGAGCCCGCTCTACCGATGGCACCGGAGAAGGGGCGATGAGGCGTGCATGGCTAGCGCTTTTGCTGGCGGGCAGTACGAGCGGCTGCGCAGTCCTGGCGGTGGCCGATCTGGCGGTGACCGCGGTTGCCACCGTTGCAACGACGGCGGTGAAGGCAACCGGGGCGGTGATCAATGCGGTGATTCCCGACTCGAAGCCTGATTCGAAGACCAAGGCCACACCGGATTCGTCGCAGAAGAAGTAAGGCCGCGAGCACCAGGCACTGGGCACTCGAAACCGCCCCTCGGTCGCTCAGCCAGCCGTGCGCAGTGCCGTCCAGAGCATCGAGCACCCGGCAACGAGGAGCAGCAGGTCCATCAGCACCCGGAAGCGTGCCGGATCAATACTGCCAACCAGCCCCTTGGCGGCAAAAGACCCGACCGTCACCGATCCACCGACAATGAGTCCCTTGAGGGCGATATCGACGGGCAGGGCACCCAGGGTATGGAAAACGGCGGCCTTGGCCAGGTAGACCGCCAGCGAGCCCAGGGCCTCCGAGGCCAGATAAGCCCCCTTGACCAGACCATGTGCCAGGAAAATCGGCGCATTGATCGGCCCGGTGCTCGCCACCAGACCGGTGAGAAAACCCAATCCGGCACCGGCAATCGCCAGATGCCACAGGTTTGCATGCCAGTGCCGCGCTGCCATCCAGCGACGCAGCGGAATCATGCCAATGAAGAAAACACCGAGCACGGTCTCGATGAGACCCGGCGGCACGGCAAGCAGCGTGCGCGCGCCCAGAACGGCAGCCGGCACGGCCGTCACCGAATAGGCCCGCACGGCCGGCCAGTCCACCACACGCCACCAGGCCAGCACCCGCGACGCATTGGCCATGATGCTGGCCACCGCCATGATCGGTACCGCTTCGCGAGGCCCAAACACGATCATCAACACGGGCATCAGCATGATCGATGTGCCAAAACCGACCACACCACCCAGTGCTCCGGCCGCCAGTCCGATGACCAGAACAAGGGCAAATTCCATCAGCCGAACTTGCAGCGGACCGTCCAGCCTGTCTGCGCATGGGCGCGGCCGTCTCGCTCAGTCGCGATGCCGGCCACCGCGACTCAGACCCAGACCTGCAGAACGTACTCGAACGCTGCCTGGGCATTCACCATGTCGACACGCTGCAACACGATCCTGAAACCGCCATCGATTCGACGCAGGCGGTGCTGGTAGCTGCCGGCAAAATGACGTACGTCGTCGCGCCGGACCTCGAGCATGTGAAAGCGCGACCGCACCAGAAGGTCGCCTGACTGAGCGTCGGTACCGTCGATGGTCACATTGGACACGACATGACTCGTGCCCCACTCGGCCTGCTGCGACCAGGCATTGGGGTGCGTAACCCGCTTCATGCGCACCGTCATCAGATCACGGTCTTCGATGAAGATCGAAGGCACGCCATCCCAGGTGGTGTACTCGGGGCCAGGGGGCATCCAGTACAGGCCGTCATCGGCAAACAGGTCGATCCAGGCCTGCCACTGCTTGCCATCGAGGAGGTTCGATTGCTGAAACAGGAATTGCGAGACCTCATGGTGGGTCTGCAGCGCCGTGGCTGCGGCCACGCTCGTCGGTTCGGCCATGATCACTCCGTCTCGGTCAGATACTTGAGCCATGCCCGGAACTGCGCACGCATGGGCAACTCGCTGCAACCATTGGTCGAATGCAACTCACCGTTGGCATCGCGATCGCGGCCGTAATCACGGTGGAAGCTGACCCAGTCACCGCCGTTCGAGTTGAGCCCGAACTGCCCACGCTGCCAGTTCTCGAGGTCATCGGCGTTGATCATCGTCGAGGGCGAATTCACCAGGTTGTAGTACCAGAGTGAACGCCGATAGATCGCCTCGGGCGCGCCGACCAGACGGAAGTGCCAGATCTCGGACATCGTGCGGTCGTGACTGATCGGACGAATGGCGCGAAGTTGCTGCAACGGCGACTGAACCGAGATCGACGGATAGATGAGCACGTGGTGGATATTGCGCCCGAGTATCTCTTCCTTCTTCGCCTCGCCATAGGCAGCCGCCAGCACGCGTTCATGCTCCAGGGTATCGGCATCGGTAGGACGCAGACCCATGTAGCCACCCAGCAAGGTGTGGCCATACGGATAGCCGGCGGTCTCGAGCTGATCCCACTGGTCGAACGATGTGGCGAAAGCCGACAGGTAGTGATAGTGCAGCGGCTGACTGCCGGTTTCACGCTTGAGCTTGCGCTCGACATCGGCGGCGGCATAGCCGGTCGACATGTGAGTGACCGAGGGATGCACCGCATCGAGCTGGTTTTCCATGAAGAACTTCCAGTTCGAGCGCTGCACGACGCGAAAGCAGTTCGGTACCACTTCGACCCGGCCAACCGGCGAGCGGTCGCAGATGTCATCGAAGGCCATCCTTGCGTCACCCAGCCATTCGAGCAGATCGGGTCCCTTGGGGTCGAGACTGGCAAAGACAAAACCGCGGTAGCGCTGAACCCTGGCCGCGCGCTTCATCTGGAAGTCGGGATTGTCTCGATCGAATCGCGTATCGCGATAACCGCTCTCGAGCGGCACCGACTCGAGCGAACCGTCGTAATGAAATCGCCATGAATGGTAAGGACAGGTGAGCGCGTCACCACCGCTACCGTGCCGACTACCGCACACCTGCACCCCGCGATGCGGGCAGCGGTTGAAGAGCACATGTACCGCATCACCATTGCCGCGAACCATGACCATCGGCTGGCGGCCGATCTGGAACTGCCAGTAGTCGCCGGGCTTGGGCACCTGCGTCTCGTGACCTGCGTAGATCCAGGTCTTCTCGAAGATGTGCTTGATCTCGAGATCGAATATCTCGGGGTCACTGTAGGCACGACGGTGCACTCGGTCGGGTTCGACCAGACTGCGCACGTCCAGTAGCGGTTGACTCGGCATGATGCTGCCCTCGATGTACTGGAAAGGAACAAACGACGACAAGAACGCTTGTGCTGCCGCTGGGCAGCAAGCGCCTTTCAGGCCGGTGACTGTGCGTGGAAACCTTGAGGGTGTCAATCAGGGGAGCGGCGTCAGCGCCTGCTCAGCCCACGCTGCGGCGGTGAGGCTCGATCAGGTGTGGCGAACCGCATCTGCTAGCATCCGCTAAAGCGCCTGAACCTGTCCTGGCACACCTTGCAGCCAGAGACCCCAGGGCGAAGACCCGTCGGCAATCCGAACGGGCTCAACCGGAGGAAGACCTTGAAACGATCACTCAAAACTGCTGCTGCCCTGCTCTTCACCATGGCCGGAAGCCTCACGGCGCCCATCAGCCATGCCACCGACTACCGCTGGCTAAGCGGCTGGGACAACAATTATCCGGCCATGCCCTACACCCTCGAACCCTTCATCAAGGGCGTTGAAAGCGGCACCAACGGCAGCATCCGCATCATCCGCAGCGGCCCTGAAACAGTGGCTGCCTTCGAACAATTGCAACCGGTGGCATCGGGCGCCTTCCAGTTCCTGTTCACCAGCGGCGCCTACCATTTTGGTACCACACCAATGCTCACCGCCATCGAAGCCATTGGCGGCACGGCCGAGCAGCGTCTGGCCTCGGGCATCTTCGAACTGGTCGACCGCCACTACCAGAAGATCGGCCTGAAGCTCATTGCCGTGCCAATGAGCGCCGATGGCGGTTACGGCATCATCCTCAAGCAGCCCCCGACCCCTGCCGGCGATCTTCAGGGACGAAAGATCCGCGCCACACCCAGCTACACCGGGGTGCTCAAGATGCTGGGCGCAGCGCAGGTGCAACTGCCCCCAGGCGAGATCTACTCGGCGCTCGACAAGGGCGTGGTCGATGGTGCTGCCTGGCCGGTGCTGGGCCCGCTTGCCTACCGCTGGTACGAAGTGGCCAAGTACGTGCTGCGTCCTGGCATGGGCTTCGTGACCCAGCCCATCCTGATGAACCTTGCAGCCTGGAATCGCCTGACCGCAACCGAGAAGAAGGTCCTGGCCGACGAGGCACACAAGATCGAGATAAGCTGGCCCAGGGAATCGGCGCGCCTTGTCCAGGAAGAGGAGGCGGCACTGGTGGCCAAGGGCATGACCATCGTGCAGATGGGCGAGAGCCAGCGCGCGAAGATGAAGGCTGCCTGGTCCGAAGGGCTGTGGGAAATGGCCATCGCGAAGTCGAAAGACATCGAGGAAGTTCGAAACTTCGCCCGCGCGAAAGGCCTCTGACCCGGAATCCAGGGGCCTCGCGGCCCCTGGAGGTGCCCGATCTTCAGCGCCCTTGACTCATCAGTTCGGGCACGAATGTCACGATGCTCGGGAATATGACCATCAGAACCAGGCCGCCGAGAATGATCCAGGTGAAAGGCCACGACGCCTTGAACAGATCATTCATCGGCACCTGCGGTGCCGCGGCCTTCAGCGCGAACAGCGTGTAGCCAAACGGCGGGGTGATGCCGCCGACCGTGATCACCACCAGAAAGAGCGTGTAGAACCAGATCTCGTCAAAGCCGTAGACCTTGAGCAGCGGCTGGTAGACCGGGATCAGGATGAACATGAGCGCGGTCGACTCCAGGCACAGCAACTCGAGCAGGAAGGGCAATGCGAGCAGCGCGGCCAGCATGACTGTGGGCGACAACTGCATCGCGACGACGATCTCGGCCAGGCGAGAAGCCGCCCCGGTCAGTGCCAGCAACTGACTGAAGATCACCGCACAGCACATCACGAGCAGCAGCAGTGAAGTCACGCTGACTGACGAGGCCAGCGACTCGCGCATCATGGCGAGCGAGAACTTGCGATACCCGATGGCAAGCATCACCGAGCCTATCACCCCGGTGGCGGCGGCCTCGGTGGGTGTGGCCACCCCCAAAACGACCAGCCCCATCACCAGAAAGAAAATGAAGAGCGAAGGCAGCATGCGCAGCAAGGCCAACGGAATGCTCGCGCCTGAGCGGGCCTGCTCGTCCAGATCCAGGGGCGGCGCGAGCGATGGGTTGATGCGCAGGCGGATGAACACGTATGCAAGAAACAGCAAGGTCAGCAGCACGCCGGGCACGATGCCGGCAAGAAGCAGCTTGCCGGTTGATATCTGGGCAATGGTAGCGATGAGGACGGCCAGCACGCTGGGCGGAATGATCGGGTCGAGGCTGGCGCCGGCAAGAATCGCGCCGGCCGACAAATGCTTGTCATAGCCACGCTTGAGCATCGAGGGGAACAGCGACCGGCCCAGCAAGCCGGCCACCGCCATGGCAGCACCCGAAAGGGCCCCCAGAACCGCCGACAGAAGGATGCACAGGACGTACTGGCGGCCACGAATGCGCCCGATCAGACGGTCCATCGAGTCCAGAAGCACCTCGATCGCACCCGAGCGAAACAGGATGTCGCCCATCAGGATGAAGAGCGGTACGGCAGCCAGAGCGTTGAGCGTGCCGGTGGTGAAGATGCTGTTGGCAAACATACCGAAACCGGCCGATCCCAGCAGATAGAAGATCCCGACCACATTGAGGACGAGGAAGGACACGAAGATCGGTACGCCTGCCAGCAACAGGGCAAACAGCATCACGATGCCTGTGGACAAGAGCACGAGCCAGCTCATGTCTGCACCTCCAGCACGGCGGCCGGTTCATCGATCAGATGGCGCAGGAAGTACAGGCCGGAACTTGCCATCCCGTAGGGAATGAACATCGATACCGTCCACTTGGGCAGCGCAAAGGGCGGGCTCGTCCAGATGTCGCTCGCATACTGGCGCAACGACTCATCGACACAGAACCAGGTGGCAAGAAAGCAGGCACCGGCGGCCACCACGCGCACGCTTGCGCGCATCCACTGCGCCAGCGCAGGCGGCGCCGCGTCGATCAGTACATTGATCGCGATATGCGAGGCACCCCGCGAGAGTTCGGGCATTGCGAGGAAGATGAGGACCACCAGGCTGTAGGACACCAGCGGGCTGGCCCACAACGTCGGCGCATCGAATGCGTAGCGTGAGACGATCTCGTAGCAGTAAGACACCACGATCACGAGCAGCATCGCCATGGCCAGCGCAAAGCCTGCGCGGGTGACCCGGTCGTGTGCTGCCGTGCAGGCACGCCACCAGGCAGGTTTATCGGTCTTCGATGGCATGCGTTCTGTCTCCTGCGCGAATAGTGTCGATGCCCAAGCGACATGACTGTATAGGCAAAAGCACGGCCATGCCATCGGGCACAGCGCAATCGCAGGCGCCAGACAGCACCGCGAGCGCAGGGCGAGGCACAGCGGCCCACCCAGGGGGCCCGACGCACAACTGCCCGACGCACCGGCATTGCCCTTGCGCAGGGCTTTGGTTAGCATGCGATCAGGCGCCCATCCGAGGCGTTCTCGATGCCTGCCGAGGAGATTCTCATGAACCGTGCGCTGCTTGCACTGACCGCCTGCCTGATCACGGCGACGGCCCAGGCCCAGACCCAGACATGGCCCGAGCGTCCGATCCGTTTCGTGGTGTCGCAGGCCGGCGGATCGGGACCGGACATCATTGCCCGCTTTCTCGCCGAACGCCTGCAGCGCAACCTCGGCCAGTCGATCGTGATCGACAACAAGCCCGGCGGTGTGAATGTCATCGGCACCCAGGCTGCTGCGCGTTCGGCCCCCGATGGCTACAACTTCTTCTTTGCCACCTCGGCCCCACTCACCCTCAACCTGTTCCTGTTCAAGTCCCTGCCCTACGACCCGCTGAAGGATTTCACGCCGGTTGCGATGATTGCCAAGAGCGGGTTCATCCTCGTCACCAACAGCAAACTGCCAGCGAGAAACCTGCAGGAACTGATCGCGCTCTCGAAGAGCCAGGCCGGCGGCCTGTCGATGGCCATCGACGGTCCGCGGTTTCTCACCGGGATCATGACAGCCTACATGGGCAAGGTGATGGGCACATCCTTTGTGCCTGTGGCCTACAACAACGTCATGCAGGGGGTTCAGGACACGGTCGGCGGTACCACTCAGGTGACGATACAGCCACCGGCGGTCATCGATGGCCTCATCAAGCGAGGCGATCTGCGTCCGATCGCAGTGAGCACTGCCAATCGCTACCCTTCATACCCCGAGGTGCCGACCCTGGCCGAATCCTTTCCAGGCTTCGAAGTCGTGGGCTGGTTCATGCTGATGGCCCCCACCGGCGTACCGCCCGAGATCGTGCAACGCATGAACCGGGAACTGGACCGCATTCTGAAGGACCCCGAGGTACAGAAGAAGCTCAGCGAGTTCTCCTTCCTGACAGACGGTGCGCGCACCCAGCCCGAACTCAACCAGTTCCTGCGTTCCGAAATCGACCTGTGGGGCAAGATCGTGAAAACTGTCGGACTGGAGGCAGAATAGCGGGACGGCGACCTGCTCGACCGCTCCCGATACCCGTCGGGCCTTCACCGAAACTCACGCGAACGACATGATCCAGACCTGGCTCTTCACCTTCATGCAGCCGTTTCAGCGCCGGCATCCTGATCCGTTCGATACGGCCAATACGCAGCGAGCCATCCGCTGGCATGTCGATGAACTCTTCCCGCGCATCGAAGCGGCCGGGTTCGATGGCATCTTCTTCAGCGAGCACCACTTCCACGGCAACCTGAGCGCTTCGCCCAACCTGTACATCGCGGCCACGGCCATGCGAACGAAACGGGTGCGCCTGGGCGTGATGGGAAGCGTGCTGCCCATGCACGCACCGTGGCGCGTTGCCGAGGAGATCGGCATCCTCGATCACCTGAGTGGTGGCCGGCTCGAAATCGGTTATTCAAACGGCGCCGGCCCGCAAGAACCGCTGATGGTCGGCATTCCTGCCGACGAGCTGCGCCCCCGCTTCGAAGAATCACTGGACGTGATCGACGGGGCACTCGGTGCCCTCGAATACACCCACGAAGGGCGCTTCTGGCAGTTCGAGCGCCTCTGCATCACCCCACGCACCCTGCAGGCTGATCCGCCCAAGTGGGTCACGGTGGTGACCGCAGGGTCTGCCGCAAGCGCCGCCCGCCGCGGCTACAAGGCCTGTACCGCCTTCATGTCGGCGCGCGAAGCAGGCATCGTCTTCGATGCCTACCGCGAAGCCGGGGAAATCGCAGGCAAGCCCGTGGGGCCCGACCGCCTCGCCCTTCGCCGACGTTGCCTGGTCTGGGACGATGACCACAGCGCCGAAGAGCTCGGCGCCGAGATACTTCGCGTGGGCCTCGAGCGCACCAGCCGCCTGATGAAACGCATGATCGACAACGGCGTGAACCCGCTGATCGGCATTGAGCATCTGGACAAGCAGTTGATGGCCTCGCGCCGCGCGGAAGCGGTTGACGCGCCGGCTGCGAAGTTCATATCGGAGCCCGACGAATGGGTCGTGGGCTCACCAGAGACAGTGGCGGACAAGATCATCGCGCAATGCCGGGCCGCTGGCGCCGGCCATTTCATGGCCTACGCGATGGGCAGCATGGAAATGCACGAGATGGAACACAGTGCCGACCTGTGGCAACGCGTGTTGCCGATCCTGAAGAAAGCACAGGTCAATACCGGTTCGACCATCCCCTCTGCCCCGACTCCCGCCATGAGCGCCTGAAACCCATGCGCCTCTGACACGAAAGGGACTGCGAGGCGAGGGATCACGAAGGAAGGCGTCGCGGGGAAGGGACGCCGGCGCAAGGGTCGGAAGGAAGTCACCCAATGCACGCCTCGATGCGATGCATGGACAACAAGGAGAGACAAGCGATGTGCATGCTCTGTACGAGACGGGGTTTCCTGGGTGCCCTCGGTGGTGGCGTGGTGGCAGGCGTCGTACCAGCCCTCGCACGCGCCCAGCCATCGATGGCCCGATCGGCGACGAAACCGCTGCCGGAACGCGGCGAATTCGTCATCACGAACGCGACGGTGCTCACGATGGACCCCGCGCTGGGCGACCTGTCGGGCGGCTCGGTTCATGTGAAGGACGGCGTCATCGTGGCCGTCGGGCGCGACATCAGGGTACCCGGGGCGAGCGTGATCGATGCCACCGACATGATCGTTCTGCCAGGGTTCATCGATACGCACTGGCACCTGTGGCATACCCTTTTTCGCAACTTTGCAGGTGATGCCGGCCCGAGCGGTTTCTTCCCGACCATCACCCGGTTCTCGGCCGTGATGAATCCCGAGGACATGTACGCAAGCAGCCTGCTGGCCGCCAGTGAGGCCATCAACGCGGGCATCACGACCGTGCACGACTGGTGCCACAACATCCGAAGTCGAGCCCACGCCGACGAAGATCTGCACGCAGTCATCGATACCGGCCTGCGGGCCCAGTGGTCGTTCGGTCAGGCGCTGGCGCAATCGGACAAGGAGCTGATCCGACTGGCCGATCTGGAAGCCATGCACCGCGACTGGAACCGCCTGTCGGGCGGGGGTCTGGTTCGCCTCGGGATGGCCTGGCGCGGGATGTTCCGCAACGAATGGGCCCCGGTCGAGGTCTACCGTACCGAATTCGATACCGCGCGGCGCCTGGGCATTCCGATCACCGTCCACATCGGTACGCTCACCTCGCGCACCGGCCACATCGAGGCGCATGCCAAGGCGGGACTGCTCGGCCCCGATGTGAACATCGTTCACGCGTGCTCGGCCTCGGCAGCCGAGGTAGCCATGGTGAAGGCGAGCGGTGCTTCGGTCAGCAGCCTGCCGATCACCGAAATGCGTGGTGGCTGGGGATACCCCAAGCTGCGCGAATTCCTCGACGCCGGTGTGCCGGTGGCCGTGGGCGTCGACTCGGTCGTCTTCGGCGGACCGGCCAACGTGCTGCGCAACGCAAGCCTCGCGGCCATGCAGGACAACGCGGCTGGCCAGAGCGAATTCCGCATGACGATGCGTCGTGCGCTGCAACTGGCGACCCTCGATGCTGCGCGCGTGATGGGCATCGACGATCGTACCGGATCGCTCACGGTGGGCAAGCGGGCCGATATCGTGATGGTCTCGACCAACGCGCTCAATATGGCACCAACCACCGATCCGGTTCACATGGTGCTCGAATCGGCAGAGCCTGCGAACATCGACACGGTCATCGTCGATGGGCGGATTCTGAAGCGCCAGGGACGACTCACCGCGATCGAGCCCGGCGCGGTCATCGCCGAGGCAAGACGTTCGCTCGCAGCCGTTCGGCAACGGGCCAACTGGAAATAGGGTGGCGTCGACCGGATGGCCCGCGCCCGTCCTGGGGCGCGCGGCACGACACCCTGCAGGCTGTGCGGGTCTCCGAAAACGCTGGCCTTGAATGAACGAGGAGGATCGAATGACGAGCGCTGACACCATCAGCAGGGTTGCGATGCCACCGAAGCATCAGCAGGCACGGCACCACCGGGACAATCGCCTCAATACCGGCGCGGTTCGCTTTGGCCTGGCACTGACGCTGATGGCGGTTGTGACACTCACGCAGGGCCTGGGCACTGTCCTGGGTCAGGAATATCCGGTGCGTCCGATCCGGCTCGTCGTGCCACAGGCACCGGGTGGCTCGGCTGACATCATCGCGCGCTCGGTCGCGGAACCCCTCGGACGCCGTCTCGGTCAGACCGTGGTGGTCGAGAACCGCGTCGGTGCCGGTGGCAACATCGGGACAGCAGAAGTCGCGCGGGCCACCCCGGACGGCTACACGCTGATGCTGGGCTACGTCGGCACCCTTGCCATCAACCCGTCGCTCTACGGCTCGGTGCCCTTTGATCCGATCGAGAGTTTTGTCTCGATCGTCGGACTGGCCGATGTCCCCCTGCTGCTCGTCACGCGCTCGGAATTTCCCGCGCGCAACCTCGATGAACTGATCGAGATTGCCAAGGCACGCACGCTGAGCTACGGCTCGGCCGGCAACGGCACCATGAATCACATGAACGGTGAACTCATCAACGCGGCAGCCAGGGTCAAGTTGCAGCACGTCCCCTACAAGGGGGTGGCGTTCGCCGTGACCGATGTGCTGGGTGGCCAGATCGACCTGTCATTTGCCTCGATCCCGTCGGTGATATCCAACATCCGTGCCGGGCGACTGAAGGCGCTCGCCGTCTCGAGCGCCGTGCGCACACGGGCCTTCCCCGATGTGCCCACCATGCTCGAATCAAAAGCCGCACCCGTATCGATGAGCACCTGGTATTCGATCATGGCACCACGGGGCGTCGCGCCAGCCATCGTCACCCGCATCCACGACGAAACCCTGCGCGTCATGGAAACACCGGCCATGAAGGAGCGGCTCGAAGCCTTGGGTGCCATCGCCTGGCCCCTGGGTCAGGACGAACTCCTCGGCGTCATCCGGCAGGATCTCGCGCGCTGGGCTCCCATCGTGAAAGCATCAGGGGCGCGCATCGACTGAGACAACCGTCCGAGCACAGGCGCGAGCCTGGACAATCCGCCGATCCACTCAGTCATCCAGCAGCCAGCGCGAGTGGATACGCCGGAAGGTGCGTCTCTGCTCCGGGGTGAGAACCCCCTCGATCTGTGCTCGCGACTCAAGGTGCGCGCGCTGGAGCTGCCCTTTCAGTGCATCGACCTTGCGCTGTTGCTCGGCAACCGCCGATACGTCCATAGGCTCGGCATGATGCAGTTGCAACAACCGGAACCGCTCGGCGTGCCACTGCCCCTGCAGCGTCCATGTCTTCTGGCGTACTTCCTCGTGGATGGCCGCAATGCGCTGTGCCTGCTCCTCGGTGAGCGCCAATGGCGTCAACGCACCACCGTGCCCCATCCAGCCATCGGGGCTGGCGCCTCTCATCATGTCCCAGTGCCCGCCCGGCCTGCCCCAGGATCCGAACTCACCGCCCATCCCATCGATCGGACGCCCCATCATGCCCCAGCCCGGCATCAAGAAAGACCGCGGCGTCGAGTAGGTATCAGCGGCGATCGAGTCTGCCGCAACGCTACCCGGACGCGGAATTTGCGCCTGCGCGGATGGCGCTGCGATCCAAAGGCACGTCACCATCAGAGACGAGGCAAAAGCGCTTGAAGTCGTGCTGAATAAGACCTTGCGGGTGCAGGCACTCATCGCTCACTCCAGATCTTGCGACCATGATGGAGTTGGAATGCTAGAGGTCGCTGCTGCCGCCACACTGACGACGGTCAATCCGACCTGAAGTCCTGCGGGTGGTGGCGAGGGGAAGCTGCAATCTGCGATACCAATGACAGCCTGAGCGCCTGGAACTCGTGCAGATGCCGCGGATCCTGCTCGGCTCGCCATGCCTGCTTGAGTGTGTCGAGCTGACGAAATACTTCGGAAAATCGTGCGGGTGCGCTACCTGACAAGGGCAGTAGCGCCGGATCGTATGCACGCACCTTCCAGCGCGATTCAGTGGCAAGGATGAAGGAGGCAACACGTTCGATCAGGAACACCTTGGCCGGGTGGGTGCCGCCGTCGTGCGGAATCGGCTCGCACAACTCGATCCAGCGCTGCCAGAAAGCGGCGCGTGCGACAAAGTAATTGCAGAAGACCACTTGCCTGGAATCCATCACGAGACGAAGAGGATCGACACCCGGAGCGAGCATGCCCAGCACCCGGGCGAACAGGCGCGGGGCATCCGGGTGCTGGAGCCTCGCCTGCACAAAAATATTGAGAGGCACAGCCGATTGATCGAAAAAGGGCGAAAACAGAAACACATCGGCCTCTTCTTCGGCCATGAATTGGTAGACAGCCGACGAATCAAGACCGGTCTTGACACCAAACTTGGGCGAAAAGAACCCATACAAGGTGTCTCGACGAAGCCTTCGCGAAAGCAGGAACTCTCGAATCGGCCAGTACTCGCTCCAGTCGGGGCGCAGGTTGGCCATGTTGTCCAGCCGCATGAAGCCGGGGTCGAGTTCAACCCGGGTTCGATCGTTGTAGAAGATCTGGTAGATCAATGCCTGCTGAGTCATTGCCGCGGGACAGGAGATGGGGCAGGACTGGCATGCTTGCACGATTTGCGCAGGCCCGCGTGTCGATGTCGCCAGGAACGCGTTAGGCTTGCGTCGATGCAAGCAGATCAAGGGCCGCAACGACTGCGGATCTGGCACCAGCCATCGAGGCGGTCGGCCCACTGCACAAAACCCACTTCGGTCTTCAGGGAGAACAGGCATGACACCTCGACACGCCCCGCGGTTGCCCATGACAGGGGCTGTTCTTGCAACACTGACACTCACGATGGCGTTCTCGCTCGTGCCCGCGGCACGCGCGCAAACAGCGGGCTCGCCGAGACAGATTCAACTGGTCGTGCCCTTTTCCCCCGGTGGCAGCACCGATCTTTTTGCACGGGTCATCGCCCCACGGCTCTCGGCCCGGCTCGGCCTGCCCGTCGTCGTCGACAACAAACCCGGAGCCGGCGGTATGCTCGGCGCCGATTTTCTCAGCCGCGCGCCTGCCGACGGCTCGACACTGATGCTCACCGCATCCGATCTGTCGACGGGCGCCGCGGTTCAGAAGTCGCTCGCATTCGACCCCGAAAAGGGACTGGCAACGGTTTCGATGCTCGCCACTGGCCCGATGGTCGTGGTGGTCAACAGCGCTTCACCCTACCGAAGCATCGAACAACTGATGACTGCGGCACGCCAGAGCCCTGGGCAACTCAACTACGGATCGGCGGGCATCGGCTCGCTCCATCACTTGTCAGGTGAACTCTTTGCCTCGATGGCAAAAGTCGACATGACGCATGTGCCCTACAAGGGATCGGCCCCTGCGGTACAGGATCTGGTTGCGGCCCGCATCCAGACCATGATCGCGAGCTTCCCGGCGACGCTGGCGCAAGTAAAAGGCGAACGCCTCAGAATCCTTGCCGTCACATCACCGACCCGTGCGCGCTTTGCACCCGAACTGCCAACAGTGGCGTCTGTCGTTCCGGGCTATCAGGTCGAGATCTGGTGGGGGATCTTCGCGCCTGGGGCAACCCCCTCAGCAACGCTGGACAGGCTCAATGCCGAGTTTCGCGGCATCGTGACAGCTCCCGAATTGCGCGAGACGCTCGAGCGTGAAGGTGCAGAACCGACGACGATGAACGCCGCCGAATCGCACGCCTTCTATCTGGGTGACATCGAGAAGTGGCGTGGCATCGCCCGCACCCGGCGTATCACCTTGGACTGACCAGCATGCGGGGTGATGCCGTGCGCTCCCCGGACGCTGCCGGCTCGAAAGCACAATAGCCCGGGCGCGGACCGGCTTGCGGATGACGGCGACAGGTATCCGGCCGCTGCTCGTACACCGTGCAGCGGCGGCTTTCCGCGTCAAGAAAGCGACAATCGCCGCTTGACCGGCGCGCCAGCGTGAAAACGCTGTACCTGAAACTGAAGTGGTCGATGAAACCGGCGCGCTCCAGGCGTCGGGCGATCTGCTTGGGCGCCTCGTGTTCGGCCTCGAAGGCATCGACCAGACCCAGACGGACCAGATCGGTGAGCCTCACCTCTACCGGCATGGTGCAACAGTTGGCTGCACAGCCTTCGCACAGGCCGCGCCGATAACGCGTCCAGGTATCGGTCTGATCGATGTCCACCTGGACGATACGGGGTTTCTGATGCACTGACGGTCTCGGTTGGCTGGAGATGAGGGCACAGCGAAGGTCGCGATCGAGCATTGGGCCATTCCTTGACCATCATGCGGCGACATCGAACACAGGGCAAGCGAGACGTTTCGGCGCAGGCCCGGCCCTGTTAAGCTTCCCGCCACCCTGTGGCATCGTGCCCGGCCCAGAGACACCCAGCCAGATTTCACCCAGTCATGTTCAAGACAGCGCTCGCGCACCATCAGCAAGGTGATCTTGAAAGCGCCGAGAGGCTTTACCGCCAGGTGCTGAAAAGCGACCCGAAGCATGCCGATGCGCTGCATCTCCTCGGGGTCGTCTGCCTGCAAAGGGGCAACGCTACGGCGGCAGCCGATCTGATTGCACAGGCAATCTCGATCAATCCGAGGCAGGCCCTCTACCATTCGAACCTGGGGGCGGCACTCGAGCACCTGCAAAGACTGGAAGAGGCGCTCGAGAGCCATGATGCGGCGATCAGACTCGAGCCCGGTTATGCCGATGCCATCTACAACCGCGCCCATGTCCTCAAGTTGCTCGATCGGCTCGATGCAGCACTGGCAAGCTACGATGAAGTCATCAGGCTCGACCCCCATCGTCCTGATACGTTCAACAACCGGGGCAACGTTCTGCAAGGCTTGAAGCGTCTTGAAGAGGCCCTCGCGAGCTTCGACGAAGCGATCAGGCGTGCTCCAGACTACGCCGACGCATTCAAGAATCGGGCAAGCACCCTGCTCGACATGGATCGACTCGAGGCTGCGCTGGCAAGCTGCGATGCGGCCATCAGGATCGAACCTGCCTATGCTGAAGCGCACGCGATTCGAGGCTGGATCCTGCAAAGACTCAATCGCACGAATGAAGCGCTGGCCAGTCATGCCCGAGCTCTCGAGATCAACCCCGAATCGCCCGATGCACTCTACTTTCAAGGACGCCTCTTCCAGGAGCTGAAACGCTGGGATGCAGCACTCGCGAGCTATCAACGCGCTTTCGATCTGGATGCCAAGTCCGACTACCTGCAAGGGTACCTGCAGCATACAAAAATGTTTCTGTGTGACTGGTCTGGGTTCGATGCCAGCTTGCTCATGGCCATCGAACTGCCTGAACTGATCACGCAGAGCACCGCAGCGTATGAAGCACTGGCCATCGACCTGGCGACGAACCCGGCCAGACTGCAAGCTCTCAAGGACAGACTCGCCAGCAATCGACTCACGACGGCACTGTTCGACACGCCGTTGTTCACCCGGCATCTGGAGGCTGCCTTCGAACAGACGATCGAACGGTATCGCGCGAACCTGCCGCCTGAGCATCTCGTCATCGACTCGTTGCGCGACTGCTAGGCGGCGCTCGCCGCCTGGTACGATCAGCCGATTCGGCACAGTTCCTGCGGAAAGCGATGCAGACTGCGAGCGCCGCTCTCGGTGATCACCACCGTATCGGCAAACACGGCACCGGTCTGTCCATCGCGCCACTTCGGGTCGAACAGGTCGATGTTGAAGGCAAACACCATGCCAGGCCTGAACGCGTCGCCAATCGTTGCCAGTGCGGCCTGGTCGGCGCGCAAGGCGTGGAAGCGGTAACGCGGATACTCGAGCGATGCAAGCCCGTGACCGTGGATACCTGTCTCGCAGATACCCAGGCCACGATCGTCGATCACGCGCTTTACCTCGTCCATCGATTCACGAATGGAGCGCCCCGGACCGAACACCTCCATGCCGCGCTGGAACGCCGCCACGCACCCGTCATGGATGCGCTGGGTCTCGGGGTCAGGCTCGCCCAGACAGAAGGTGCGCTCGACATGGGTGAAATAGCCACCGATCTTGGGATGGATCTCGCAGGTGATGAGATCGCGCGCTTCCATCGGGCGGACGGTCGGGAGCCGGAACGGATGCGGCAGCGGATAACGGTCGCAGGCCCACAGAAAGAGCGTTGGCTCCTCGCCTCCATCGGCGAGCATCGCCTCCATCATGCCGGCGTACACCTCCGACTCGCGCACGCCCGGGCGGGCACGCCTTGCACAAGCCTCGAGCATGCGATCACCCAAACCCGCTGCACGCTCGAGCATGGCAATCTCCTCCTCGCTCTTGACCGCTCGTGCGGTCTCGAGCAGATCACCCAGATCGACGAATCGGACACCCGGCAGTTGCGTCTTCATCGATTCGAACACGCTGTGGGGCAACCAGCCATCGGGATCCAGCGGTCCAGCCAGACCATCCATCCCGATCGTGGCACCGGTCATGCCCAGTTCACGCAGGCGGGCGACGACGGTGGCCGCCCAACTGCCGCTGCGTGATCGAACATCGGTCACCCAGTCCTGCGCACGGCGCCAGTATTCGATGAAGGTCGGCATGAACACGAAGGATGTGGGCTCGCCTTCCAGGGGAAAGATGAGTGTGTTGTTCTCGGCATTGCCACCGATGGGACTCAGGTAGCGCGCGTTGGCCGTGGCAAAGTCCCACATGGCAGGCCATCCCCACAGCACCAGACAGTCGATGCCGCGCTTGCGCATTTCGGCGCGCATCGATTCCCAGCGCCGGTCGCGCTCGGCCATCGACATCCGGGGCAGTTCGAGTCGTTCACGCATATCCTGTTCTCCTTTTGGGGTTTGCTTCAGGCGGCTGACAGCCGCTGGCGTTCGAGAAGGCCCGCAATCTCGGCCTTGATGAGCATGGCGGTATAGGTCGAATAGGCTCTGGCACCGGCGAAACCGCCACCAATCACGTGAAAGCCTGGCTGTGCGGTACGGGCGTACATGGCCTGGAGTTCATGATCGGCACCAATGCCCCAGATCGGCCCCACACGATCGGCGACCGCATCGCCGAGCAGCGCGCGCACGGCCTCCTGCAGCGGCTGATAGCCAGTGGCCAGCGCGATCACGTCGGTGCGCAGCGTACTGCCATCGTCGAAGACGACAGAGTCCTCGGTGGCACGGGCGATTCCGGTACTCACCTTGAGCTTCACCTTGCCCTCGATGATGAGTTCGGAGCCACCCACATTGAGGTAGTAGCCCGACTGGGTCTGCAGCAGCTTGATGAAGTAGCCACCGAGATCATCGTCGTTGTCGAGCAGAAACCCGGCCTGACGCAAGCCATCGAGCAAGGGCTTGTCGGCCTCGGTCATCTGCCGGCTGAGCGGCCCGTGCAGGCGGCGAAGATAGCTGTAGGGTACCGAGGCGGCCATGAGGTCGGTGTCGGCAATCGGCCTCACACCCTCGTTGCGCCGGTAGAGTTCATAGGGGCGCGTCGAACTGGGCTCGAGACTCACGACCGTGATGGCCGAGCGCTGCAGCATCGTCACCTCGGCACCGCGCTCGTGCATGCTCTGCGCGATGTCATGGGCACTCGTACCCACACCCACCACCAGCACCGAGCGTCCCTCGACCTCGAGCGCATCGCTCTCGCCGCTCGAATGGAAGACCGCGCCGCGAAACTGATCGAGCCCCTCGATCCGGGGGATGTTGGGCAGTCCACTCACACCGAGCGCCATGACCAGGTGGCTGGGCTTCAATTCGCGCAGCGTGCCATCCGGCTGGCGCAGCCGAACGGTCCATCGGCCAGCCTCGTCATCGTAATTGCCACCGATGAATTCAGTACCCAGTGCCACGTGAAGGCCCATGCAGGTGGCATAGACCTCGAGCCAGTCGGCCACCTGATCCTTGGGGATGTAGGCCGGCCAGTTCTCCGGAAACGGCATGTACGGAAAATGATTCATGCACAGTTCGTTGTGCAGCTTCAAACCGCGATAGCGCCGACGCCACACATCACCCAGGCGCGCCGAGCGATCGACGACCAGCGTGCGCACACCCAGTTGCTGCAGACGCGCTGCGGCCATCAGACCTGACTGTCCGCCCCCGATGACGACCACGTCGGGATTGTCCCGTGCCGGATCGAAATCGCTCGTCGTGGCCGCGAGGGCCTCGGTAGCGTAGCGGCTGCGATGCCTGCCGATCGACTCGGGATAGGCCTTGAGTTCGCGCATCGCCGTGAGCACGGTGCAGGCCTTGGGCGCCCCTGCATCGGCCCCATCGGGTACGAGCCGTGCGAATCCGCGCCCGTGTGCAAGGGGCGTATCGAAGGTGAAGAAGAACTCGATGGTATTCGCATGCTCGCCCAGCGCCCCCGCAAAGGGCTCCCCTTGGAGCCTGAATGCGCTGGCCGGGTTGCCCTCGAAGCCTTGCGCCAGACGCCGCGCGATGGCTTCGGGGCGATGGGCGTTCCAGAACGACCAGCCAAAGGTGAGCAGATCGCGCCAGTATCCGTCGGGATGCACCAGACGGCTGACGCCGTTGAAATCACGCTCGTCGAGTGTCTGCGCGAGCGTATCGAGCCACGCAGTCGCGGCCTCGCGCCGCAACCCGATATCGTCTGACATGCGGTCCATCTCCCCACCCTGCTTCTTGTTCTGCTGCACGATTGCATTGCAGCGGGGGGCACGTCGCCCGACCCCGGCGGAAGTATGCACCAAAGGCGATTGCGAGCACGTCAGTGGCGGGCCTTCTCGATGGCCGCTTGATGACCGCTCTGACCACTTCGGGAAACGGCGGGGGCAGCGCTCCCGAGAAGATGCGAGGCAAATTTCACCAGCCCGCGCACGCGCAGTCTCTGCGAGACCGCGGCCGCGATCGCAAGGACGCCGCGGCAAGGAAACTCAGGGCAGCGCGTATCCAGATCCGACAATGACGGCACGCGCTGCATCGCTTCTCAGATAGTCGACAAGCGCACGGGCTGCGGCTTTGTCCTTGCCAGGCTTGAGGAGCACTGCGTCCTGACGTATCGGCTCATGCAGGGTCTCAGGCACGACCCAGGCGGAACCTTCGACGAGGCGTCCATTGCGCTGTATCTGCGACAGGGCAACGAATCCGAGTTGTGCATTGCCACTGGCCACGAACTGCCAGGTTTGCGCGATGTTCTCGCCATGAACGATCTTCGAATGAACGGCCTCGAGGACACGCATACGGGCAAGGACCTCGATGCCGGCCGTGCCGTAGGGCGCCAGTTTCGGATTGGCGATGGCAATACGCTCGAAGCGGCCAGAGCGCAGAATCTCGCCATGATCATCAACGAGGGTCGGGTTGCGGCTCCACAGCACCAGTCGGCCAATGGCATAGGTGAACCGCGTGCCGGGCACTGCATACCCGTCAGCCTCGAGTTGGGCTGGCACGATCCGGTCAGCGGCCAGCAATAGCTCAAAGGGCCCGCCGTTGCGGATCTGGGCCTGGAAGGCGCCGGTCGACCCAAAGGCCAGAAGCGCGCGGTGACCTGTGGCCTGCTCGAAACCGGCGGCGATCTTCTGCATCGGCGCCGTGAAATTGGCAGCGACGGCCACGCTGACTTCCGCCGCCTCTGCGGGCACAGGCAGACCACAGGCGAAGGCCGTCGCTGCAATGCCCATCGAACGACACAGACCCCTCGACATGGGTGCCATCGCGATCCCCCCAGGAGGCCCGGATCGTAGCACCCGCGAAGGGTTCCTTCGGCTACTCGAGCCCGAACACCCGCGCTGCCGTGTGTCCTCGCACCGCATCGCGGCATGCGCTGGGCAGGGCATCGACGCGCGCCAGACATCCTGCCATGTCGCCAATGTTGTGCGGGTAGTCAGATCCATACATCACGTGGTCTGATCCACACACCGCGATGCACAGATCAAGCGCCTCCTGGCTGTAGGTGACGGTGTCGTAGTACATCCGCCGCAACCAATCGCTCGGACGGGTCGAGGTACGCGTTCGAGTGGCCGGCATCTTTTCAAAGCACGCATCCAGACGACCCACCACATAGGGGAGCGTGGCACCCGCGTGGCCCACGATCAGATTCAGGTTCGGATAACGATCCAGGAATCCATCGAACATCATCCGGGTGATGGCCAGGGTGGTATCGAACATGAAGCCGACAGCTGCCACCAGCGCATACTCGTTCAGGCTCATTTCCCGGGTGCCAGGTGGAGCGCCGGGATGCACGAGAACGGCAAGCCCAAGGCTGTCAATGGCCTTCCAGACGGGCGCGAAGCGTTGGTCAGTCAGCGACAATCCATCGATATTGGCCAGCACCATCACACCGACCGCACCCGCATCGCGTGCACGATACAACTCGTCGAGCGCTTCGCGCACATGCATCCAGGGCAACGAGGTCATCCAGCGCAGTCGGTCCGGATACCGAAGCTGCGCAGCAGCCATCTCCTCGTTGGTGCTGCGCGCGGCTCGAAGGCTCGCCTGGGCGCTACCCCAGTAGACATTGGGGCAGGTCAGCGACAGGATGCCGATGTCCACGCCGGCAGCGTCCATATCGCGAATGCGCAGTTCGTAATCGAAATGGGCGGGTGAGGGCGTGAGAAAAGGGGCACCATCGCAACTGATCGAGGGCAATTTGCCTGGCGTATCCGTAACCCCATAGCGGGGGGCACCGTGCGCCCGGAGAAGTTCGAGCCATTCATGGCCCAGCACATGCGTGTGGATGTCGATCACCGGCATGGTCAATCTCCTCGAATGGCACCCGTTCTTGCCAGCTCGGCCCACCGGGCGCTCTCGCGCCGAGCGAGGTCATCAAGGCTCTGCGCGCTTGATGCAAAGGGCAGGTAGCTGACATTGGAGAAAACGCCTGCCGCTTCGCTCGATCGCAAGAAAGCCTGCACGGCCGCATTGATCTCATCGACCACCTTGGGCGGCACCCCCTTGGGTGCGAAGATGCCGAACCACAGTTGCAGATCAAAACCGTCGAGACCTTGCTCGGCGAGCGTGGCCAACTCGGGCAGAAGCGGCGAACGTTCGGGCGTCGAGACACCCAGCGCTCTCAGCGCACCCGTGCGCAGGTAAGGCTGCACGACGGTGAGGTCAGACATCATCGTCGAAACGCGACCGGCCAAAAGGTCGGGCAAGGCACTCGCGGTCGACTTGTAGGGCACGTGCACGATATCGAGCCCTGCCGCATGCTTGAGCATCTCGAAGCCCAGGTTCGATCCCGTGCCGTTGCCGGCCGAGGCATAACTGAGCTGCGCCGGATTGGCGCGCGCGTACGTGATGAACTCGCGCAAGTTCTTCAAAGGCAGGCTCGGGTGGACCACCAGAAAGATCGGCGTCTTTGCAACGCCTGCCACAGGAATCAGATCTCGTTGAGGATCGATCGGCAGGTTGCGTGCAATGTGGGGCAGTACCGAGACGGTCGCACCCGAGGTGAAGAGCAGGGTATATCCGTCGGCGGGGGCAGTAGCCACCGCCACCGCTCCGATCAGCGAATTGCCCCCGGGCCGATTGTCGACGATGACCTGCTGGCGCAATCGTTGTGAAAGTCCTGAAGCGAGCGCACGGGCCGAGAAGTCCGGGCCTCCGCCCGTGGCAAAGGGCACGACCAGACGCACCGGGCGCTCTGGCCAGACCTGCGCAAGCGACTGCCCACCGGCAACCAGACAGCCCACCAGGGCAACCATGAAACGGAACCCACTCGTCATCGGATGTCCCCTTGGTCAGATGCGGGTCTCTGCGGACCGCACGGAACTCGAGTGTACCGACACCCGCAGCGATTGCTTGAGTGGTGCCGAAATCGTGCTGCAGTGCAGGGCCGAGACGCTGTTGACGCCCCCCTGCACCGGGTACACAATCCCGGCCGCCATGGGACTACACACACCCGCAACATTCTTCGACAAGGTCTGGGCAGCTCACGTCATCCGGCAGTTCGACGATGGCGTCTGCCTGCTCCATGTCGACCGCCATCTGATCCACGATCTCGAGGCCGGACCGCGCCTCAACGACCTGCAGCGCGCCGGTCGCAACGTGGCCCGCAACGATCTCACCTTTGCCACACCTGATCATGCGCTCTCGAGCGCTATTGGCCGCAGCACCGATACCTGGCCCACCGGCGGGCGACTGCTACGGGCCATGCGTCGAGGCACGGCGCGCGAAGGCATACGCCTCTTTGATCTGGGCACCCCCGACCAGGGCATCCTCCACCTGGTGGGACCCGAGCAGGGCATCACCCTGCCTGGCACGCTGCTCGTCTGCGGTGACAGCCACACCTGCACCCACGGTGGGCTGGGCGCACTGGCTTTTGGCATCGGCTCGAGCGAAGTGGGCCATGTGCTGGCAACCCAGACCCTGCGCCAGCGCCGCCCCGGAACCTTGCGCCTGCGCTTCGAAGGCCAGCTCGGCGCAGGTGTGACCGCCAAGGACATGATCCTCCATGCCATCGGTCGGCTGGGTACGGCCGCTGGCCGTGGCCATGCTGTCGAGTACGCCGGATCTGCCGTGCGCGCCCTGGCCGTCGATGCCCGCCTCACCCTGTGCAATCTTTCGATAGAGATGGGTGCCAAGATCGGCATGATCGCGCCCGATGACTCGGTCTACGAATACCTTGCCGGGCGCCCCTTCGCGCCAAAGGGCGCCCTCTTCGATCAGGCGCTCGAGCACTGGCGAGGGCTCCCGAGCGACGAGGGTGCCCTCTTCGATCGCGAGGAAGTGCTTGATGCAAGCCAGATCACACCGCAGATGACCTGGGGCACGAGTCCGCAGGATGTCGTGCCGATCGATGGGTATGTGCCAGACCCGGCCTTGGAAAAAGACGCAGAGCGTCGGCAGTCCATCGAACGCGCGCTCGAGTACATGGGTCTCAAGCCCGGCCAGGCCATCGCTGGCACGCCGGTCGACTGGGTCTTCATTGGTTCCTGCGCCAACAGTCGGCTGTCCGATCTGCGCGAGGCCGCCAACGTGGTCCGTGGCCGTCAGGTCGCCCGGGGCGTGAAAGCATGGGTCGTGCCCGGCTCGGAACAGACCCGTCGCCAGGCCGAAGCCGAAGGCCTGCATCGCGATTTTCTGGCAGCAGGGTTCGAGTGGCGCTCGCCGGGCTGTTCGCTGTGCGTGGCAGCCAATGGCGAACTGATCCCGCCCGGTGAACGCTGCGTGTCGACCGCCAATCGCAACTTCGTCGGGCGCCAGGGACCGGGCGCGCGCACCCATCTGGCGAGCCCCGCCATGGCCGCCGCAGCCGCCATTACCGGACAACTGACCGATGTACGTCGACTGCCCGGTGCGCCGGCCAGCGTGAACGCATGAAATCCTTCGTGCGCGAAGAGGCCCTGGCGGCGCCCCTGATGCAGGCCAACATCGACACTGACCAGATCATCCGCATGCAGCGGCTGATCGAGTTTCCGCGCGGGGAACTGGGGCCTTATTGTCTTGAAGCCCTGCGCTTCGATGAGGACGGCAAGGAGCGCCCGGCGTTCGCGCCCCATACCCCGCGCTATCGCGGCGCAGGCATCCTGGTGGCGGCCGAGAACTTCGGTTGCGGCAGTTCGCGCGAACACGCGGTCTGGGCCCTGATCGACTGGGGTGTGCGTGCGGTCATCGCGCCGAGCTTTGGCGACATCTTCTACAACAACAGCTTTCAGAACGGCCTGCTGCCAGTGCGCCTGCCGGCTGAAGAAGTCACGCGGATCGCGGCCGAACTCGAACGCGCCGACAAGCCACGCATCGCCATCGACCTGGAAGCCTGCACGGTCACGACCCCCGAGGGTCGGGTACTGCGCTTCGAGATCGAACCCGATCGCCGTGCCGGCCTGCTTCAGGGGCTGGACGACATCGACATGACCCTGCTCGATCGTGCACTCATCGAGCAATTCCGGCGCGACGATGAGCGTACGCGCCCCTGGATCTACCGACAGACGGAACAAGCCATCATGAAGAAAGTCCTCATCCTCGCCGGCGACGGTATCGGCCCGGAAATCATGGCGCAGACACGCCGGGTCGTCGAATGGTTCATGGCCCATCGCGACGTGCGGATGGATCTGAACGAAGAACTGTTCGGCATCTCGGCCTGGAAGACCCACGGCAGCCTGATGCGCGAGGCGACCTGGAAGGCCATCAACGACAGCGACGCGATCCTGTTCGGTGCCACCGGCTCACCCGAGTACGCGAAGATTCCGCCTGAACACAACAAGTTCGACCAGTTGTTGCGCATCCGCAAGGAACTCGACCTCTTCCTCAACCTGCGTCCCGTGCGTGCACTACCGGCCCTGGCGAGCGCCTCGACCCTGCGCCCCGAAGTGCTGGCCGGCACAGACCTCATGCTGGTGCGGGAACTGGCAGGCGGCGTGTACTTCGGCACCCCCCGAGGCATCGAGACGATGCCCGACGGGCAGCGACGTGTCGTCAACACCATGGTCTACACCGAGTCGGAAATCGCCCGCATCGCCCGCGCTGCCCTGTTGCTGGCGCGTGCCCGTGAGGGCAGGCTGTGCTCGATCGACAAGGCCAATGTGCTCGAGAACGGCGTGCTCTGGCGCGATGTGGTCGAGCGCGTGCATCGCGAGGAATTTGCCGATGTCGAACTCTCGCACCTGTATGTGGACAACGCAGCCATGCAACTGGTGCGCAATCCGCGTCAGTTCGACGTCATGGTCACGGAAAACCTCTTTGGCGACATCCTCTCGGACTGCGCCGCCATGGTGGCAGGATCCATTGGCATGCTGCCCTCGGCCTCGATGAATGCGCCCGATTCGACCCGACGCCAGGGCCTCTACGAGCCTATCCATGGCAGCGCCCCCGACATCGCCGGCCAGGGCGTGGCCAATCCGCTGGGCTCGATCCTGAGCTTTGCGATGTGCCTGCGTCACAGCTTCAATCTGCCCCAGGAGGCCCAGTTCCTCGAGGACGTCGTCGAACGCGTGGTCAGCGCCGGCATTCGCACCCGCGACATCGCCGATGCCGGTCAGGCGAGCGTCAGCACGGTGCAGATGGGCGACGCCGTGATGCTCGAACTCGAGCGCTCGGCGACCTGATCGACCGACATCAGCGACCCACCCGCGCAAGAATCCACCGAACCATCACGCAAGGCTGCCCCTGATGAACGATCGACGCCTGAGGGCCTCCGGACGGCTGCGCTGCGCGCTCGGTGGCCTCCTCCTTGCACCCCTCACGGTCCCGCTCGTCGCCCTGGTTCTGGGATCGATGGCACCCGATACGCAGGCCGCAGATGGCTTCCCCAACCGGCCGCTCCGCATGGTCGTGCCCTTCCCGCCCGGGGGTGGTTTCGATGCAGTCGCGCGGCCCTATGCCGAGAAACTGTCGTCGCTGCTCAAACAGAACGTGCTCGTCGACAACCGGGCTGGTGCAGGAGGCAACATCGGTACCGCCGAGGTGGCGCGTGCGCCGCACGATGGGTACACGATCCTCTTTGCCAACGAAATCCTCGCGACCAACCCCAATATGTACGCGAACGTGCCCTTCGATCCGATCAAGGACTTCGAGCCGATTTCGATGATTGCCACCACGCCGCTGGTTCTGGCGATCTACCCAGGCCTGGCCGCGAGGAACCTGAGCGAACTGATCACGCTCTCGGCCAGGGAGCCGATCACCTTCGGCACCCCAGGGGTGGGAACCTCACCGCATCTGTTCGGTGAACTGCTCAACCTGAAGACGCCCCTCAAGATGCGCCACGTACCGTACCGGGGCAGCGGTCCGGCCATCAGCGATGCCCTGGGCGGCCAGACCAATGCGGTGCTGACCAGTGCCTCGTCGCTCACGCAGCAGATTGCTGGCGGGCGGCTGCGCGGGATTGCCATCCTGAGCGAAAAGCGAAGCCCGCTATTGCCCGATGTGCCCGCGCTCGCCGAAGGCGGCATCGCCGGACTCACGCATGACATCTGGTACGTGACCATGGCACCGGCAGGCACGCCGCCTGCGGTGGTGGCCGAACTGCGCGAAGCCTCGATGGCCGCCATGCGTGACCCTGAGCTGACCGCGCGCCTGCGCCGGTTGGGCTTCGAACCCGTGGTGGGCGATGACAAGGCGGTCAGCGCCCTCATCCGCAAGGACCTGCAACGCTGGAAGGATGTGGTCGCGCAGTCGAATATCCCGCGCGAATGATGAAATGCGGGGGGCACTCGCAGTCCGATGCCAAGGAATCCTGATTCAGTCGCCACGATGGGCGGCCGGCGTCACATCCGCCCATGACGATGGCCCGTCATTGCCCTTCCATCTGCGCAACACGTGCCACGCGGGCATAGCGCTCGCTGTCAGCCTTCATCATGGCTTTCATCTCGGCACTCGAGATGCCGCCCGGCACGATGCCCAGCGTGGCCAGCTTGCGCCGCAACTCGCTATCCTGGGCAGCCTGTGCCACCGCAGTGGCAAGCCGCTCGATGACCGCAGGCGGCGTCCCGGCCGGGGCCAGCAGACCCATGGAGCCGGGGAACAGGATGTTTTCCATCCCCAGTTCGGCGAACGTCGGCACATCGGGCAAGGCAGCCGATCGTCGCTCGGTGGCCACCGCAACCACCTTCACCGAACCCTTCTGAATGAAGGCAGGCAAAGTGGTCAAGGCCTGAAACCCGATGGCCACTTCGCCGGTCGCCAGACCCTGCACCAGCGCCGGGCCACCTTTGTAGGGCACATGGGTAACCTTGACGCCGGCCTCTGCGAGCAAAGCCGCGGTGGCAAAGTGATGAATGGTGCCCATGCCCGGGGTACCGTAGTTGTATTTGCCCGGTGATGACTTGAACAGCGCGATCAACTCGCGCAGATTGGCTTCAACCGGAAGATTCGCGCTCATGGCAAGAAACAGTGGCGTCGTGCCAAGGATGCTGATCGGGCTGAAGTCACGCATGGCATCAAACGGCAACGACTTCATCAGTGCTGGCCCCACGGCCCACAACTGCACATCATTGACCAGCAAGGTATAGCCATCGGCGGCCGATCTGGCCACGAGGTCGGAGCCGACCACACCAAAGCCGCCTTGTCGGTTATCGATCACGAAGGGCTGCTGCAACAGCCGCCCCATTTCATTGCCAAACAGTCGCGCCATGGTGTCCGGAAAAGCGCCGGTCGTGTAGGGCACGACCAACCGGATCGGGCGATTCGGAAACTCATCACTGCGGGCCGGGGCGAGCAGCAGGGATGACAGCGCGACAACGCACGCGAAACTCGCGACGAGGCGTTTCATGCGGGCCTCGTCGCTGCACCATCGGGTCGCAAGCTGGCCCAGCGCTGGCCGCAGGCGCGAGCCGCCACGGCGTAATCGGTCGGCATGTGGTTGTAGGGAGGACGAACAGGTCCGGCACGACAATAAGCCGCCTCGTCCATGCGGATTTTTTCAAGTTGAATGTTGTACGACCCGAAGATGTCCGGATCACTCATGATCGGCTTGACCGGTTCATGCGCCCAGGCAATCTGCGCGGCAATGGCAGCTACAGCCGCCTCGTCGCCGCGTCTGACCGCATCGAGGATGGCCAGACAAGGCTCCGGGCCCATGCCCGCAGCAGTCGACCAGCAGGCGGTGGTGGTCGATGGCGAGAGGGCAAAGAAGTTCTGGATGGTCGACTCATTGGGCATGAAATGAATGCGCCCTGCGGTGGCTTCATGCAGCGCGGCCAGATTGGCCGGACGCGAGAACTTGGCCGAAGTCACCGTGGGTGCCTCGTGCGCGAGAGCCGTCCAGAACTCGGGGCCGAACTTGAACCGAAACGCACGCGCATTGGCGTACACCATGATGGCCAGTGCCGGAAACAGGCTGGACAACTCACGGTAGTAGTCCACTGCCATCGGCAAGGTGACCGGCTGCCACATCGGCATGCCAAGCAAGGTGCCCTCGGCCCCCAGGTCCTGCACGAAGCGCAGGCGTCGCACAACCTCATGACCGCCCGCGGCAGTCGCCCCCACCAGAACCGGCACGCGCCGCGCCGTGGTCTCGATCACGCAGGCGACGAACGTCTCGTAGTCAGTCTGCGACAGGGTTGCGCACTCGCCCGTCGTACCGAGCACGATGAGGCCCGAGACGCCATCGGCAATCAGTTGATCGATGACCCGCGCGGTCTCGTCGGTATCGACAGTGTCGGTCGCGTCGAATCGGTCTGCGCCCGGCCGGGCTGGCGTTGGCAGGATGGCATACAGCCCCTGGAAGTCGCGTGCAACGAGCATGATGTCTCCCTGATGCTGAGGGCCGCCTTCAGCGACCCTGCGCTCGGTCATAGTGGGTCACACGATCGCGATCGACCATGATCGCGCGACTGGTCTTGCGCTGGAAACGCCAGTGCTCGCCAACGCGCACCAGCGTGTCCTGGTGGCGCAGCAGACCCAGCGGTGGCACGACCGCAACCGGTCCGCTCGCCGCGGTCGACCCCTCGTGTCGGTAGAGCGTGATGTACTGCGTGCTGTGCGCGCTGGTCTCGTCCACGACGCGCACGCGCACATTGGACACCACATGAGCGGTCACCCAGTGGTCACGCTCACTCATGGCCTCGGCGATCTGGGTGCGCCCCTTCAACTCGGTGCCCAGGCGCACCCAGGCCCCATCGGCAGCGAACAGATCCAGCAGATCGGCGTAACGTTTTTCATCCAGACAGAGATAGAAGTCATGAATGAGCTGGGTGCAATCCCATTCGATGGCGCGTTCGGTGGCCCGATCCATGGCGCATGTCTCCCGTGCCGGTTGGTCTTTTTCAAGGGCTCATCATAGTGTGCGCTCAAGCCCTGGTGCAACAGGAAAGCGCGCCTGCAGACGGCCGGGCGATCGGCCCTGTAGACACCTGCAAGGTCGACCCGTAACCTGTGCCACTGAACCGACCCATCACTCTCGCTACCGTGTCCGACGCCCAGCCTTCTGTTGCTCCGCGCGCCCGCGCACCTGCCGATTCAACCGTCCATGACATCGCACTGATTGGCCTGGGGCCTACCGGTGCGGTCGCTGCTGCCTTGCTCGGCAATCTGCGTGTCGCCGGGCGCCCCTTGCGTATTCTTGCGCTGGATCGCGCCAGCACGATCCATGACAAGCCAAGGGCAGTCGCACTCGACCACGAGATCATGCGCATCCTTCAAGAGTGCGGCATCGCCAAGGCACTGGGGCCACAACTCAGCCCATTCACGCTGTCGGAGAACTATGGCGCTGACGGACAACTGCTGCGCCGCGTCGGCATGCTGCCCAAGCCCTGGCCGCTGGGTTGGCCACCCACGGCCACGTTTCGCCAGCCCGATGCCGAGCAATTGCTGCGCGACCGGCTCGCGGCGCTCCCCGATGTCACCGTCATGCTGGGACAGTCACTGACGGCATTGAGTCAGGACTCGGACGGCGTCGACCTGAACCTGGAGGATGCCAGCGGCAGCACGCTCAGGGCGCGCGCACGCTATGTCATTGGCGCTGATGGGGCCTCGAGCACGGTACGACGCTTGCTGGGTGTCGAGGTCGAGGACTTTGGGTTCAATGCACCGTGGCTGGTGATCGATCTGCTCGCCAATGAGCGGGGCATTGAACGCCTGCCCAAGGTCAGTACCCACTTCTACGATCCGAAACGGCCTGGCATGTATGTCGTGTGTGGTGGCAACCACCGCCGCTTCGAATTCATGGTCTTGCCCGGCGAGGACCCCGAACAACTCGAGCAGGAAGCCAGTGTCTGGGCGCTGCTGGCACGCTGGATCAGTCCGCAAGATGCACAACTCTGGCGCCGTGCCAGCTATCGCTTCCGCTCGCTGGTAGCCCGAGAGTGGCGCCGCGGCCGGGTATTTCTGGCTGGAGACGCGGCACACCAGCAACCCCCCTTTCTTGGCCAGGGCATGTGCCAGGGCATTCGAGATGCGAGCAATCTGGCGTGGAAGCTTCATCAGGTGATGGCCGCCCAGGCGAGCGATGAGCTACTTGATACCTACTTCGAAGAGCGCAATGCCCATGTGCGATCGCTGCTTGACACCATCCTGGGCATTGGCCGCTACATGTGCGTGCTCGACCCGGTGGCTGCACGAGCGCGCGATGCAGCACTGCTCGCGCGTAACGGCGGCGAGGTCAAGACCCTCATCCGCCAGGACCTCATGCCGGGTCTTGTGGCCGGCTGGCTCGCCCCCGAGCCACATCCGGCCTGCGGCACACTCTTCCCACAGCCGCGCGTACAGAGGGCGCGGGGAGCAACTGGCACGCCCGATGAAGACCTGCTTGATGACGCCGCGGGCACCGGCTGGCGTGTCGTGCTTGCGGTCACGGCAAGCGACTGGCAGGTTGTGTTGCCCACACCCTTGGGTGAGTTCATGCAGGTCGTTCCGATGGCATCTGCTCCAACCCAACCAGGCTGGATCGAGACCGACGGCATTGTCGCCGCCTGGTTTGAACGCCACCAGTGCAAGGCCACGCTCATCCGGCCTGATCACTATGTGCATGCGGCATGCGCTTCATCGACTGAATTGCACTCAGTGCTGCACGGGCTCGCGAAACGACTCGCCGGTGAGATCCCGCAAGCGGGCTGAATCCGGTCAAGGGGATGGCCTCTGCAGGCGGCCAGCCAGTGCCGTCAGGTCTTCGGCTACGCGCTTGAGAACCGGCCTCCATGAACGGTCGGCCTGCTGCCGATAGAGCTTGACCGTTCGATACCAGGGGCAGTCATCACGATCGAGCAACCAGCGCCAATCGGGCACATGAGGCAACAAGACCCAGGTGATCTTGCCCAGCGCGCCGGCCAGATGAGCGATGCTCGTATCGGTGGTGACGACGAGGTCGAGGTGCGCCATCAGGGCAGCAGTCTGTGCGAAGTCGGCGGCGAAGTCCCTCACATCGTGACGCGCCGCCAGCACATCTCGGTCACGTTCAGGGACGGGATGTTGAACGACGAAATACTCGAGAGGGCCCGAAGGCAGGGCGGTCTCGAATTCTGCAAGCGACATGCTGCGCAAACGATCGCCCGGGTAGGCCGCGTTGCCACTCCAGGTGATGCCCACACGCAGTGAACGCGCAGGACCCAGCCTCTGCCCCCACGCAGACACCGCCTCACGCGAAGCGAGCACATAAGGCGTCGGATCGGGAATGCTCTCGAGCGTCGTTCCGAAGACAAGTGGCAGGGACATCAGCGGACAGTGGAAATCGAAGTCCGGCAAGGGCGTGCCCGCGGCAACGATCTGATCGGGCCCGGCCAGACAGTTCAACACCGGCAGCAAGGGCGGTTGCACCTCGAGGATGACCCGTGCCCCCCGAGCCGCCACCTGCGCGGCGTAGCGGCAGAACTGAAGCGTGTCACCCAGACCCTGCTCCGCATGAAGGAGCACGGTCTTGCCACGAACGTCCTGAATGCCCGACCATTGAGGCTGGGAAAAGTCACGCCGCGGCGCGCTGAAGTACTTGCTCTTCCAGCGCGCTTCGTACAGTGGCCAGCCGCGCTCGAAATCTCCGGTGAGCAGCAGGGTGAGCGACTTGTTCCAGCGTGCCTCCGCCAGTGCGGGATTCGTACGCAGCGCCTGGTCATAGCTCGAGAGCGCTTCGGTAGGGCGATTCAGCGCCATCCATGCAACGCCTCGATTCGAGTGGGCTTCTGCATAGGCAGGCTTGATGAGGAGCGCACGCTCGTAACTGGCAAGTGCCTCCGGGAGCCGATCCAGTTCCATCAAGGCAAGGCCGCGGCTGAAACACGCATCGGCAAAGTCCGGTTGGATCTGCAACGCTCGCTCGTAGCTGGCGAGCGCATCATCGGGGCGGTTCGATTCACGGAGGGCATCCCCGCGATTCGCATGCGCCTGTGCGTTTTCAGGACTGATCGCGATCGCCCGATCGAGGCTCGCCACCGCTTCATTCCATCGCTTCAATGCCCTCAACGCGTTACCCCGGCTCAGGTGCGCCTGTGCATGACCGGGCCTGAGCCGGATCACCCGATCGAAACTGAGTACAGCCTCATCGGACCGCTCCAGATCCATCAGCGCAACACCCTGGTTGAAGCCGGCATCGACACAGTCAGGGTCGATCTCGATGGCGCGTGCAAAGCTGAGCACGGCCTCTTCGCTGCGCCCCAAGGCCCGCAGCGCCACGCCGCGACTCGACCAGGCCTCTGCGTAGCGCGGGCGAAGTGCGACGGCGCGATCGTGACTTTCGAGCGCTTCACCGGGTCGAGCCAACTTCTTCAGGGCCAGACCCAGGTTCTGGTGCGCCTCGGCGCGATCCGGATTCGCTGCAAGCGCGCGGCTGATCCATGAGACAGCCTCTTCCGGATCATCGCTTTGCCCGGCGATGACACCCGACAGATGCAGCGCGTCGAAGTGGGTGGGCACCTGGGCCAGAACCTGCTCGTAGAGCGCCTTTGCCTGCGTCAATCGTCCTCGCTGATGGTGCTCGAGGCCCTGCATGAAGAGCGCCGCCACAGGGTCAGACCCAACGGCAGAAACCCTCGGGCTGTCGGCTGCAGGTCGCGGCGCAGGTTCTGCCCGGTCCTCGCCTCGAATCACAACCACCTTGCCCCCGGAACGGGTCAGCGTGAATCGTCGGGCGATGGGGGCAGTCAAGATCGGAGCCACTCTGGCGAGGCGTCGTGGTCAGCGAAAAAGGGCCCCGAAGCAGCGCTTGACACGGGTTGTTCCACCCTCACGATGCCACCGCACCCGATCCCGCGATCTGCCCAGTCACCGGGGATGCCACCCTGAAAGACGCAGGAAATGACGCTTTGATCGACTGGATGACCGCCGGAATCCGGGCGAAATACGCAGGCTGCGATCCAGTGAGGGCGTTGATGGCAGCGCCGACGCCTGTAGGTTCAACAGGCGGTTCGAGCACGCGCCCGATGGCGCAGGCATAGTCATGAAACTTGAAGCGGGCGGCCTCGTGGATGCCGTCGGGCATCATCCAGGTGTTCGGTATGCCAAGGGCATCGGCAAACACAAGACCATGCAAGCTGCTCGACAAGATGACCTCGCATTCGGCCATCTGCTGGGCAACAGAGCGATAGTCGTCCGTTGCGCCATCGATGCAGGTTACACCGCGGGCAACAAGCCTGTCGGGCAACCCAGGCTGTAATTTCTGACTGTGATGCACGACCAGACCAGCACGATATCGCGGCAAAGTCGACTTCACCACCCCCGTCAATTCACCCACGAGAAGGCCAGGATCGCCCATAACGGGCACCTGCCAGTTGAGCATCAAAGCCGTCAGCGGACCTCGCACAAGGGCGAGCCTCACCTGGGGGGGCATCGCGTTGTCAGCAGATGGCGCAAAGGGGATCAGCGTTCCACTCCCCCACACCACGGGCCTTGGCGTTGACGCACTCATCGGTTGCCTGTTGTGCAGGTCGAGCGCCGCATCGATGATGCTACCCGTGGAGAAAAGTTCGGCTTCGTGACGAGGCGACCAGGTTACCCTTCTGCCCGAAACGTGACTGACGATCGCAGGCGCGATCGCATCACCAAAATTCGGTCAACCACGCCACCAGAACAATTTGATCGCGTCCTGCATGAATAAGCCCGTTGAAGATTGAAAAGTGCCCTGCCTTGCCTGCAGCAGGCGGCACCGTCACAAGGACCAAGGCGCAGCGACCCTCAAGAGGCAGGGGTAGCAGCGAATCTGCCCCCCCGACCGACGTTCTTCAAGTTAAGTTCGATTCCGGAAATCGCATCCGATACCGCACCCGTGGCGCGCTCTTTCGCACAGAGCACAGAGCACAGCCGCTCCAGCCCAATTCGGTGGAACGACCAAAACCCCGACCATTGATGAGCCCTTCAAGCCTGGAGTCCGAGCGCCCTGTCCTGTCCGGGAGCCGGGGTCAGCCGGGCGTTTCGAACGCACGACGAATGGCCCTGCGGTCCGGCTTTCCGGCCGTGGTCACCGGAAACTCATCAAACAGGCGGTGACGCACAGCGCCTGAGGAATAGGCGTATCTGACACCCGAGAGGCGCGTCAGTAGAGCTTCCCGGTCGGCGTCGGCTGCAACACGTACGGCGATGCACAGAGCAGTCTCGCCCGATTCCGGGTCAGGTTGATCGACACAGATCACATCGGCCACCCCCGATATCCCGCGCAGCGTCTCCTCGATCGGGTAGGGCGAGACCTTCCGGCCCGACAGATTCAGCAGATCATCTCGTCGGCCAACGAGTTTCAGATGTCCGTCTGAATCCAGCATCCCGAGATCGCTGCTGATGAACCAGCCCTTGCGAAAGGCTCTCGCGGACTCGAGGGGTTGGTCGAGATAGCCGGAAACAATCGTTGGGCTACGCACCGCGACTGCACCGACCTCGCCCGCAGCCATCGCGTGCCCCTTCGGGTCGATGATGGCCACCTCGACATCGGGGTAAGGCCGAAAGGGGCCATCCGACGAGCGCCATGCAATCTCAGCCGTCTCATTGGAGGAGTACAGGTCCACAACATCAGTGGCCAGGCGCGTGAGGTCGTTCCTCAAACGGGGTGCAATCGAAGAGCCCCCGGTGACCAGACGCAGCGGCGCTGGCTTGACACCCTCGACAGGCAAGTCTGCAAGCACGCGCAGCAGATCCGCGGGCAAGATCCAGGTGATATTTGCCCGGCTCTGGTGGAATGATTGGACTGAGGGCGAACCGAAAGTCACCGTCCCGCCCACCATCATGCAGGCGAGCGCCGAGCGGTAGAGAGACTCGGCACCGAACAGATAGCACATGAGAAAGTGGGGCGTGTCGACGATGCCCATCCAGGAACGTATCAGGCGCGCATACACGCATCGGGTGTTCTGAACGGAGGTCAGCGCGAAGAGCTTCGGCTCCCCTGTCGTTCCCGAGGTCGAGAAACAACGCGTGATCTGTCCGTCCGCCGGGGTGTGAATGAATCCATTCAACGGATCGAGAGAAACAGACCGCTGCATGACGTCATCAACGAACGGCAACGATACATGGATGATCGCCTTTCCCTCGATCGGCTCCATGGGCTCATCAACCAGAAAGCATCGACAGAGACGATCCAGGCTACCGCCAGCCTCTATCTTCTGCCTGCTGAGGGATGCACTGGCGCCGCCGGCCGCCTCGACGGCCAGCAGCAGCGCAAGGTGCAAGACCTGATCGCCAACAGCGACACCCACCAATGCACCCGGTTCATTGATCGCAGGCCTGATCATCCGCGCCATCGACACGACGAGATGGCCCAACTGCCGATACGTCAATCGAACTCGCCGCGACACGACCGCATCAGCATCGGGGTGCGAACGCAACGACCGCAGAAAGCCCTCCAGAACAGAGGCTGGCATGGCCGACCACGCCGCGGGCAGGTGATGACGCGATTCACTCATGACGCATGAAGGCGAAGCCTGCAGTCCATCCGATTTCCGTGAGAGCGAGCAAAAACCCCCCACCTGCTGCCAGGCGGGGGTTCGGGTATGTCTGGTGGGCCGTGTTGGACTCGAACCAACGACCAAGGGATTATGAGTCCCCTGCTCTAACCGACTGAGCTAACGGCCCGTGCCTGCCAACCGCTCAGGAATTGTCGAGAAAGCTCTTCAGCCGCTCCGAGCGCGAGGGATGGCGCAACTTGCGCAGTGCCTTCGCTTCGATCTGGCGAATGCGCTCGCGCGTGACATCGAACTGCTTGCCCACTTCCTCGAGCGTATGGTCGGTGTTCATCTCGATGCCGAAACGCATGCGCAGCACCTTGGCCTCGCGCGGGGTGAGCGAGTCGAGAATGTCCTTGGTCACATCACGCAGCGAGGAGTACAGGGCTGCGTCACCCGGAGCCAGCGTCGACTGGTCTTCGATGAAGTCGCCCAGATGCGAATCATCGTCGTCGCCGATCGGCGTCTCCATCGAGATCGGCTCCTTCGAGATCTTGAGGATCTTGCGGATCTTGTCCTCAGGCATCTCCATCTTCACGGCGAGCGTTGCCGGATCGGGCTCCTGCCCGGTTTCCTGCAAGATCTGGCGCGAGATGCGATTCATCTTGTTGATCGTCTCGATCATGTGCACCGGAATGCGGATGGTGCGCGCCTGATCGGCGATTGAACGGGTGATCGCCTGGCGAATCCACCAGGTCGCGTAGGTCGAGAACTTGTAACCGCGCCGGTACTCGAACTTGTCAACCGCCTTCATCAGGCCGATGTTGCCTTCCTGGATCAGATCGAGGAACTGCAGGCCGCGGTTGGTGTACTTCTTGGCAATCGAAATCACCAGACGCAGGTTGGCTTCGGTCATCTCGCGCTTGGCGCGTCGAGCCTTTGCCTCGCCCGTTGACATCTTCTTGTTGATGTCCTTCAGGTCCTTCAGCGGAATGCCGATGCGCGTCTGCAGATCGATCAGCTTCTGCTGCTGCTCGAGGATGTTGGGCTCGAAGCGAACGAGATTGCCAACGTAGGACTCGTTGGCTGACAGTTCGCCCTTGAGCCAGCGCTGATTGGTCTCGTTACCCGGAAATACCTTGATGAAGTGCAACTGGGGCATGCCGGCCTTGTCCACGCAAAGGTCGCGAATCCAGCGCTCGTGACGACGGGCCTGCTCGACCATGCTGCGCACCAGGTCGCACAGGCGTTCGATATTGCGTGCACTGAAGCGCACATGCATCAGTTCCTGCCCGATCGCATCGCGATGGCGCACGTATTCCTTCGATTTGTGGCCATTCCTGGCCAGTTCGTCCTTCAAGAGTTCGAACAATCGAGCAATGTTCTGGAAGTGCGGCCCTGCTTCAGCCTTCAGTTGCGCGAGCGACGCCGCGTTGGCAGCAGCCGGATCAACCTCTTCCTCTTCCTCGCCCTCTTCAAGCTCAGGGTCGACTTCGGCCACCGCCTCGCGGGCCGGTGGCTCATCCTTGGCATCGGGATCAACGACACCGTCGACCAGGTCGTCGATCTTCATCTCGTCGGCTTCGACGCGACGCCACATCTCGACCAGCTCGTTGATCGTGGTCGGCAGTTCGGAGATCGCGAGCATCATCTGACGCAGGCCGTCCTCGATGCGCTTGGCGATTTCGATCTCGCCTTCGCGAGTCAGCAGTTCCACCGATCCCATCTCGCGCATGTACATGCGCACAGGGTCAGTCGTGCGACCGAATTCCGGGTCGACCGTCTGAAGGGCCGCCTCGGCCTCTTCTTCGACATCGTCGTCAGACACCGGCGTCGGCGTGTTGTCGCCGATGATCATCTCTTCACGATCAGGCGCCTGATCGCAGACCTGGATGCCCATGTCGTTGAAGGTGCTGGTGATCGCCTCGAGCTGCTCGGCGTCGACCATATTGTCGGGCATGTGATCGTTGATCTCGGCATAGGTGAGGTAGCCCCTCTCCTTGCCCAGCTTGATCAGGGCCTTCAGCTTGTTGCGCTTGGCCTCGGTGTCCTCGGGCTTTTCCTGTTCCACCATGGCAAGCAGGCGCTCTTCGCGCCCCCTGCGGGACTTCTTGCCCTCACCGGAGGGCTTGTCACCCTTGCCACGTGCCGGAACCGCCGCAGCAGGCGCTGCAGCAACTGCCGGAACAAGCACTTCGGCAGGAACCGGAACTGCAACCGTCTTGCCCGTTGTGGATAATGCAGATTGGGTGGTCGGTGTGGCCGGTACACGGGCCACCTTGGCGGACTTGACACTCGGGGCGCCCGCGACCTCGACGGCGGCGGGTTTCACAGCGGGCTTCACCGCCGCCTTTGCAACAGGCTCGGCAAGCGGGCGCGCAGCCGGCTTGGCCTTGACGACCGGGCTGCGCTTGGTGACTGCATCGAGAGCCGCCGGCTCTGCCTTCACAGTGCGCTTTCCAGACACGTTGGCCGCTGCCGACTTGCCGGCCTGCGATGTGCCCTTCACCACCGGCTTGACGCGAACCGGGGGCTTGGCTTTGGTGAGCGCTCGACCGCGCACCAGCGCTGTCTTCGGCACGGGTTTGGTCGTCACGGCTCGCTTGACGGGGGCCTTCGCCTTGACGGGCGTCTTCGCCTTCACCGGGGCCTTCGCCTTGACGGGCGTCTTCGCCTTGACGGGCGTCTTCGCCTTCACCGGGGCCTTCGCCTTGACGGGCGTCTTCGCCTTGACTGGGGCCGTCGCCTTGACGGGCGTCTTCGCCTTCACCGGGGCCTTCGCCTTGACGGGCGTCTTCGCCTTGACTGGGGCCGTCGCCTTGACGGGCGTCTTCGCCTTCACCGGCGACGTGGTCTTGACTGGGGCTTTCGACTTCACCGGGGCCTTCGCCTTCACCAGAGTCTTGACCTTGGCGGGTGCTTTGGACTTGAGCGGGGTAGCGGCTTTGCGCACGACCTTGGTCGCCACCGGCTTGGCCTTCAGGGGCGACTTGGCCTTGACTGCGACCTTGAGGGCCTTTTTCGTGCCGGTCGCCGCCTTGCCACGCATCGTGACAGAGGGTTTCACCGCTTTCGAGGTGCCGACTCGCGTCAGCGCACCCGACTTGCCCTGTGCGGCTTTTCCTGCTGTCTTCCTTGCCTGAGCCATGGTCATTCCTCGCCGTTGGATGCATGCACCACCTGCCTCCCGAATCTGGAGTATCGTCCCAGGGGGTGCAGCGAACCCTCCATTGTACCAGCTTCACATCTGGGCGGGATCCCGATCATCCACCCCGCTGCTTGCACGAAGCACATCGCGCAGTTCCTGCCCAAGCGTGCGCAGCACGCGCTCACGCTCCCGTTCGGCCATGTCCAGGGTTCCCAGGCGGTAGAGCGCGGCGAGTTCGGCATCAACCGCCTTCAAACGCATCTGGCACACCGCACCCTGCAACTCAGCCGTGGCACCTGCCTTGCCCAGATCAAGTCCGAGCAGTTCTGCCTGCATGCGAGCCAGCAGCGGGGCATGCGCCGAGTCTCGAAAATGCTCGAACACCAGTGCCGTCGTCGCCGCTGGAGCCTCGGCCAGAAAGCCAACCACCGCGCGCAATGCCTCGCACTCGGCGCCTTGCTCAGGCAGCAGTTCGACCGGCACCTGGGCCGCAAGTTCCGGCACCGCAAACAAGGCGCGCAACATCTGACGCTCGAGCCGACGATCATTGGCCGGGCGCCAGCGGCCTGAGCTCTGCGGGGTCGATGCAACCCGCCAGCGCGCAGGTCCGCCCGGATAACGCGAGCCCTCACCTTGCGATCGACCCACACGACCCACCGACGTATCCGCCGCGCCTGAATCGGCAAACACGCTTCTCGATGCGCCCGGGGTAGCCAGCGCAAATACCCGGACGAGTTCAGGCACCGGCATCTGGCCCACCTCTGCCAGATCTCGCAGCAGTTGTGCCTGCAGCAAAGGCGCCTTCATCGACTGTACCAGTGGCTTGGCTTCAGCAAGCAGCGCCGAGCGCCCCTCTGCCGAATCCGGGCCATGCCGTTCCGTGAGCCCCGAGATCAGGTAGCGGGACAAGGGAAGGCTGCCCGCCGCCGCCCTGTCAAATCCCTCGGCACCATGCGCGCGTACGTAGGTGTCGGGGTCATCCTCAGGCGGCAGAAACAGGAAGCGGATCATCTTGCCATCGGGCACCACGCTCATGGCCACCTGGAGCGCATGCCAGGCGGCCTTGCGACCGGCCCGATCGCCATCGAAACAGAACACGATTTCACCCACCTGGCGCAGCAGTTTGGTGACATGAGCAGGGGTGGTGGCAGTACCCAACGTTGCGACGGCATTTTCGACACCATGCTGGGCGAGGGCCACCACATCCATATAGCCCTCGACCACGAAGACTCGATCGAGCTTGCGCATCGCCTCACGCGCCTCACGCAAACCATAGAGCTCGCGTCCCTTCTCGAACAGCGGCGTCTCAGGCGAATTGAGGTACTTGGGCTCCCCGACATCGAGCACACGGCCACCAAAGCCGATCACCTGGCCACGCGGATTGATGATGGGAAACATCACACGATCACGAAAGCGGTCGTAGCGACGTCCTTCATCATTCACGATCACCAGCCCGCATTCGGCCAGTTGCGGATCGTCATACCGGGTGAATGCACCCTGCAGATTCTGCCACCCGTCAGGGGCGTAGCCGATACCGAAGCGGGCCGCCACCTGACCCGACAGACCGCGCCGCTTCAGGTACTCGATGGCCCGAGGCGAGCGCTTCAACTGTTCTCGATACCAGGCCATCGCCCGGGCCATCAGATCGGCAAGATCGACCACGCTGGGCCCTGCCGGGACCCCAGTCGCACCTTGCGTACGCTCCATCTCGGGCAGCTTCATGCCGCACTGATCGGCCAGATCGCGCAAGGCATCGATGTAGCCCAGGCCCGCATATTCCATGAGAAAGCTGATCGCGTTGCCATGGGCGCCGCAACCAAAGCAGTGATAGAACTGCTTGCTCGGGCTCACCGTGAAGGAAGGCGACTTTTCGCTGTGGAAGGGGCAGCAGGCCGACAAGTTCGCGCCAGCCTTCTTCAGCGGCACCCGAGAGTCGATGACATCGACGATGTCGATCCTGGAGAGCAGCTCCTGCTTGAACGATTCGGGTATCACCCGAGGTCCGCCGCTCAGCCCGCGAGGCGGGCCTTCACCATGGCCGAGGCCTTGCCCATGTCGGCACGACCCGCAATGCGCGGCCGCAGAATCGCCATGAGGCGGCCCATGTCGCCAGGTCCTGCTGCGCCACTGGCAACAATGGCAGCGTCGATCTCGGCGCCAATCTCGGCCTCGGTCAATTGCTGCGGAAGGTACGCGATCAGCACGTCCACTTCGGCGCGCTCGATACTGGCGAGGTCTTCACGACCCGCCTTTTCGAATTGGGAGATCGAATCGCGGCGCTTCTTGATTTCCTTGTCGACGATGGCGAGCACGTCGGCATCGCTCAGCTCGATGCGCTCGTCGACCTCGCGCTGCTTGAGCGCGGCAAGAAGCATCCGGATGGTACCCAGACGAGTCGCCTCGCGGGCACGCATCGCAGACTTCATGTCTTCGGTGATCTGAGTCCTGAGGGACATGGTGCACCTGCTGGCAAGATGGATGGGAATGCGTTCGACAACCCCGACTGCCGGACAGGCGTTCACCTCGGAAACGGCCGAATCGACCCTGTTGATCGACAGGCGTCGACAAGGGTCTGGCAATTGCCGGGCCGGCTGAAAGCCGGCCAGGTGTCAGTACGAGCTCAGTACATTTTCGCTGGCAACTGCTGACCGCGAAGACGTTTGTAGTGACGCTTCACCGCAGCGGCGTGCTTTCTCTTGCGCTCGGTGGTGGGCTTTTCGTAGAACTCGCGCGCGCGCAGTTCGGTGAGCAGCCCGGTCTTTTCGATGCTGCGCTTGAAACGGCGAAGCGCCACTTCAAAGGGTTCGTTTTCCTTGACGCGAACAGTCGGCATGAGTCCTCGGCAGACAATGGGTAGGCAAAATGGCCGGCGATGATAACAAGAGGCTCTGCAATCGGCAAGTGCACGTTGTGTCCCACGTTGACGCAGGTCGGACAGGAACGCATTGCAGGGCCGGCTACAATCGCGCTGATGAACACAGCCATCCGGGTCCTCGGCATCGAGACCTCCTGCGACGAAACCGGCATTGCCGTCTACGACACCGAAGCCGGTCTGCTGTCGCACGCACTGCACTCCCAAATCGCTCTGCATGGTGAATATGGTGGCGTGGTGCCCGAACTGGCCTCCCGCGACCATGTCAGACGCATCGTTCCCCTGCTCAGACAGGCGCTGCGCGAGGGCAAAACCGAATGGGCTTCACTGGATGCGATCGCCTACACCGCCGGCCCGGGGCTGGCTGGCGCCTTGCTCGTGGGGGCCAGTGTCGCCAATGCGATGGCGGCGGGTCTTGGCATCCCAGCCATCGGCGTACACCACCTCGAAGGCCACCTGCTCTCGCCACTGCTCTCACCCGACACCCCATCCTTCCCGTTCGTGGCACTGCTGGTGTCAGGCGGGCATACCCAACTGCTCAAGGTCGAACGGATCGGCGCCTTCACGCTGCTGGGGGACACCCTGGACGATGCGGCCGGCGAGGCCTTTGACAAAACCGCACAGGTGCTCGGCCTGGGCTACCCCGGGGGGCCTGCCGTAGCGGCCCTGGCGCGCGAAGGGCGGCCTGGCCTCGTCCGGCTGCCACGGCCGATGTTGCACAGCGGCGATCTGGACTTCAGCTTTGCGGGACTCAAGACGGCCGTGCTGACCGCGATGCGGCGAGGGCCCGACTCCCATCAGTACCGCGCTGATCTGGCTGCCGAATTCCAGCAGGCGGTTGTCGATGTGCTCGTCAGCAAATGTCTGCGCGCCCTGGCAGCAAGCGGCTTGCGCCAGTTGGTCGTGGCCGGGGGCGTAGGTGCCAACTCGCTCCTGCGCCGTAGCCTGGATGCAGCCGCAGCGCGGTCAGGAGCGGTGGTGCACTACCCGCCGCTCGAACTGTGCACCGACAACGGCGCGATGATTGCACTCGTGGGCGCCCTGCGCATGGCAGCAGGCATTGCATGTGCCCAGCCCGAGTCAACCGGGCAAGGCAGCGACCCGGCCACACAGACCTACGCGTTTGGCGTGAAACCCCGCTGGCCGCTGACCGAACTGGCCTGAAGATCTGCCCTCGAGGGCAGCCGGGCCAGGCCGACACCTACGGGACTGGCACATCCTTTTGCCCCGATCCGATGCGCGTTTCACGCCCCTGCACCAGCCTGACGATGTTGGATCGATGTCGCCACAGGAGCAGGATCGACATCATCAGGATGGCAACGACGCCGGCACCTGACAGTCCTACCCAGATCGCCACGAACGGGGCAAGCAGCGAAGCGACCAGCGCCGCCAGCGATGAGTAGCGGGAGACAAAAGCCACCCCCAGCCACACCGCCAGAATCGCCAGCCCGAGGCGCCAGTCCAGTGCCAGCAGGATACCGGCGGCAGTTGCCACGCCCTTGCCACCGCGAAACCCGAAGAACACCGGAAAGACATGCCCCAAAAAGGCCGCAAGACCTGCCACCGCGGCGAGCAACTCGGCGCCAGGCCACTCGCCCGCCCTTGCCATCTGGGTCGCCAGCAGCACAGCGACCACGCCCTTGCCAAAATCACCCGCAAGTGTGAGCAGGGCCGCCAGCTTGCGTCCGGTTCGAAGCACATTGGTGGCGCCCGGATTTCCTGAACCATAGGAATACGGGTCGGGCAGACCGCTCAGACGACTCACGATGACCGCAAAGGACAGTGAACCCAGGAGATAGGCCACGAGGGCCGCCAGCAGAACGATGGTCATTTCAATCGAAAACCGCGAGAATCGACCACGGTCGTCAGGGCAGATGCCCCGCCCGGGTCGAGCCGGATTGTAACCCTCCCTTCAACCATCGAACCAAGGCGAGCCGATTGGACATCATATTCATTCGTGCCCTCCGTCTGGAGGCAATGATCGGCATCTACCGACGCGAGCGCACGACGCAGCAGACCGTAGAGATCGATATCGATATGGGCCTGCCCGGGCCTGACGTATTCGCCAGTGGCCGAGTGGCCGACACCATTGACTACGCGATGGTCGCCGACGGGATCGGCGAGATGCTCGCGACCCGGCGGTTCGGGCTGGTGGAGGAACTCGCCGAACAGATCGCCGCGATGATTCTCGGGCAGTTTTCTGCCCCCTGGACCCGTGTCTCGGTGGCCAAGCTGGGCATACTCAAACATGCCGAGCGTGTCGGCGTCGTGATCGAACGATCAGCGCCAGCGCCCGGTTCAACAAGGAGCTCGCAATGATTCCGGTCTGTCTTCGCGCTCGGCGGTCGCTCGACCAGGTGGTGGTGATGGCGCTCTCGGGCCTGCTCTGCGCGCCGCTTCTCGCAGGCCAGGCGCAGGCCGACGGCTGGCCCGTTCGCCCAGTACGCTTCGTGGTCCCTGCCGTTGCTGGCGGCACCGCCGACCTGCTTGCCCGTGCGGTCTCCGTGCGCCTGGCCGAACAACTCGGCCAGCCGGTACTCATCGACAACAAGCCTGGCGCCAACACCAATATCGGCGCCGATTTCGTCGCCAAGGCGACACCGGACGGCTACACGCTTTGCCTGAGTGGCATGACGCTCTCGACCAACCCGTCACTCTATGCAAAGCTGCCCTACGATCCACAAAAGGATCTGGCGCCCGTGATCCTGCTGGCAACCTCAGGCAATGTGCTGGTGGTCAATCCATCACTGGGCGCCTCGAGTGTGCCCGACCTCGTCGCCCTGGCGCGTGCCCGGCCGGGCATGTTGCACTTCGGAACGCCCGCGATCGGCTCTACCGGCCACCTGGCCGGCGAGATGTTCAACACCATGGCCGGGGTCAAGATAGCGGCAGTCCACTACAAGGGCGCAGCGCCAGCGCTCACCGACCTCATCGGTGGCAGTATCGAGATGACGTTCGACAACATCCCGGCGGCGCTCCAGTACATCCGCAGTGGGCGACTGCGCGCCCTGGGGGTGACCTCAGCACGCCGATCGAGCGTGCTGCCCGATGTCCCCACGATCGCCGAAGCGGGCCTGCCCGGCTACGACATATCGGCCTGGTTTGGCATCACCACGACAGCCGGCACGTCTCCCGAGGTCATCGAACGGCTCAACGCCGAGACCCGCCGCGCACTGGCCAACCCCGGCGTCATCGAGCGGATTGCAGCGCTCGGATTCGAGGTCGCAGGTGGGTCGAGCGAACAGTTTGCGAACCTCATCCGCAATGACCTGACACGTCTGGGACGGATCATCCGCGAATCCGGGGCCAGAGCCGAGTAAGCGGTCATGGCCCACGCCGCCCTGCGCCAGATCACCCGCGGGGGTGGTGCTTTTCGTGCAACTGCCGCATGCGTTCGCGAGCAACATGCGTGTAGATCTGCGTTGTCGATATGTCGGAATGACCCAGCAGCATCTGCACCACGCGCAGGTCGGCACCATGGTTGAGCAGGTGGGTGGCAAACGCATGCCGCAGCGAGTGCGGCGACAAGGCCCAATCGGCGCGCACCTGCGCCGCATGGCGCTTGATCAGGTACCAGAAGGCCTGACGGGTCATGCCTGCACCGCGCGCCGTCACGAACACTGCGTCAGCGGTACCCCCTGCGAGCAAGGCAGGGCGAGCCGTGGCCAGATAACGTCCGATCCAGAGCACCGACTCCTCGCCCAGCGGGACCATCCGTTCCTTGGACCCCTTGCCGAACACCCGCACCACGCCCGCATCGAGGCTCATCTGCCCCATACGCAACCCCACCAGTTCGGACACGCGCAATCCGGTCGCGTAGAGCGTTTCGAGCATCGCCCGATCGCGCAAGCCAGGCACCGTGTCCACGTCTGGAACAGCCAGCAGACGCTCGACATCGGGCTCGGATACCGACTTGGGCAACCGTGAGGGCAGGCGGGGCTGAGCCACGTCGCGGGTCGGGTCGTGCTCGATCTGGCGGCGACGCAGCAGCCAGGCGTAAAAACGTCGCAGGCTGGCAAGAAATCGCGCCTGCGTCGAGGCGCGGATACGACCCTTCTGGTGACGCCAGGCCGAGTAGCCATTGACGGCCGCTGTGCTGGCCGCAGCCAGGCTCATCTGGCCGCTGTGCTCGAGCCAGTCGGCAAACTGGCGCAGATCACGTCGGTAGGCCTCCAGCGTGTTGTGCGCCAAACCCTCCTCGAGCCATGCCTGGTCGATGAACTGGTCTATCAGCAGGGCATCATCCTCGCGGCTCATGGGCCGATCCTATCCGATAGATCTGTACTGCGGCGCAACAAAATGCTATCCTCGACGGGTTTTGCAGTTTCCCTCCCCGTCGCTCTCAGGACACTCCTGCACCCATGTCGCGCGCCATCCGCAACGTTGCCATCATTGCCCACGTCGATCACGGCAAGACCACCCTGGTCGACAAATTGCTCCAGCAGGCCGGTACCTTCGCCGCCCATGAACGAATGACCGAACGGGTGATGGATTCCAACGACCTCGAGAAGGAACGCGGAATCACCATTCTCGCCAAGAACTGCGCGGTCCAGTACGCGGGGGTCCACGTCAACATCGTAGACACGCCCGGACACGCCGACTTTGGCGGTGAAGTGGAACGCGTGCTGGGCATGGTGGACGGCGTTGTTCTTCTGGTCGATGCGGTTGAGGGGCCGATGCCGCAGACCCGCTTCGTGACGCGCAAGGCACTGCAACTGGGGTTGCGCCCGATCGTGGTGGTCAACAAGATCGACCGGCCAGGCGCGCGACCTTCGTGGGTTGTCGACAGCACGTTCGACCTGTTCGACAAGCTTGGCGCAACCGAAGAGCAGCTCGACTTCCCGGTGGTGTATGCCTCGGCCCTCCAGGGCTGGGCCTCGATGAGCCCGAGCGAGATCGGCACTTCGCTCACGCCGCTCTTTGACACCATCCTTACCCATGTACCGGCACCCGTCGACGTCGACACCGAGAGCCCGCTGCAGTTGCAGATCAGTGCCCTGGACTACTCGAGCTACGTCGGTCGCATCGGCATCGGACGCATCAAGCGAGGGCGGCTGCGTCCGGCCAGTGAAGTGGCCGTGGTGTATGGCGATGGCACCCCGCGCAAGGAAAAGATCAACCAGGTGCTTGGCTTCCAGGGCCTTGAGCGCACGCCGATGACCGAAGCACTGGCTGGCGACATCGTGCTCATCACAGGCATCAGCGAACTGTCGATCGGCGACACCATCACGGCGCCGGACCGACCCGAGGGACTGCCCCCCCTGCATGTCGATGAACCGACGCTCACCATGAACTTTCAGGTGAACACCTCCCCGTTTGCCGGTCGCGAGGGCAAGTACGTCACCAGTCGCCAGATTCGCGCGCGCCTGGAGCGGGAACTGCTCACCAACATGGCATTGAAGGTCGAGGACACATCCGACACCGATGTATTCCAGGTGTCCGGGCGCGGCGAACTGCACCTCACGATTCTGGTCGAGACCATGCGCCGTGAGGGCTACGAGGTGGCGGTCGGTCGGCCGCGCGTCATCACGCGTGTGATCGATGGCGAGGTCTGCGAGCCCTATGAAAACCTGACCGTCGATGTTGAAACCGGCCACCAGGGCCCGGTGATGGAAGCGCTGGGCAGCCGTCGGGGCGATCTGGTCGACATGGTCTCCGATGCGCAGGGCCGGGTGCGCCTGGACTACCGGATTCCGGCCCGCGGCCTGATCGGGTTCCAGAATGAATTCATGAACCTGACACGCGGCACCGGACTGATGAGCCACATCTTCGACGCCTACGCCCCGGTCAAGGGTGACATCGGTGGTCGTCGCAACGGCGTGCTGATTTCCCAGGAGGAAGGGCCGGCCGTCGCCTACTCGCTCTTCACGCTGCAGGAGCGTGGGCGATTGTTCGTGGGCCCCGGCGAACTCCTCTACGAGGGTATGGTCGTCGGCATCCACAGCCGCGACAATGATCTGGTCGTGAACCCGATCAAGACCAAGAAGCTCACCAATGTGCGCGCCGCCGGCAAGGATGAAAACATCCTCCTGACCCCGCCGATCAAGCTCACGCTGGAATACGCCGTCGAATTCATCGACGACGACGAACTGGTCGAAGTTACGCCGCAGACGATCCGTATTCGCAAGCGTTTCCTGAAGGAACACGAGCGGCGCCGCGCCGAGCGCAGCCCGGAGCGCGCCGAAGCAGGCTGAACCGGAGCCGGGCACACGACGGGTACGGCGCACGCGTGCGCCGCCCGTACAGGCCCCTAGCGCCCCATCGCGGGCGGGGGTAACGTCGTATCAGTGAAGACCCCTTTGCGTTCACCGATCGTCACATCGATCGACTCGGGGTAGTCGGCGGGTGGGTAGCGCCATGGGTCCATCATCTCGTGCAAGCCACCGATGGTGGCCACCCGCGACACGCGCCAGGTGGCTTGGGCAGGCAGCGCCCGCACGAAACCGCTCTGTTGGCCTGCCTGGCAGGTGACATCGAGCGGGGTCAACGAGCGGGTCAACAGAACCTGTCCGGGTGCCTCGAACAGCCACGAGCCACGACCATTCGATGCCTTGCACTGTGCCCGCTCGACTTCGATGCCATCGGGTCGCAGCAGACGCACCGCAATGCGCTGGCTGGGCGGTGGTTCGACCCAGGCGCAGGCGCCCAGTGCCAGCGAAAGTCCCAACGCCGCCAGCAAGCCCGCGCCATGACAAGCCGGAAAACGGTCGCGGCAAGGCCACGACACCAGCCGGCTGACCGTACTGCCGCCGGCATCGATCGTGCCGCGCCCGGATGGCGAGGAACGGGCTGTCGAATGACGCATGAGAAAGCTCCACTGAGGTCATGAGACCGCGATGCGCTCGTCACCGCAGTCTCGACCGGGGACGATAGCGCGCAGCCGGTGCCACCAAAACCCCGAAACGACGACCAAACCCGGCGCAGTTTGTCGTCTTATAATCGTCAGCCCAAGCGGTCAGGCTCGAAGCGTTCACCCTGCAAGCCCCCGCAGCCACCAGTTGCCACGCCCTGTGCCCCTGCCTCGGGGTTGCGCGTGCGCACCACCCGGATCAGCGAAGCAAGCCATGGCGGAGCCCTCATCCCAGTCGCAGGAAGCGCTGTCGGCCTATATCCGCGAGCGCACCGACAAGTACTTCACAAAATCGCGCGAAGTCGTCGAGCGCTTCGGTGATGCAACAGTCACCTATGGCGTGTTCATGCGCAGACGGGTCATTTGCGCCATCGATCCAGCACTTGAACTGCTGCGCAGTCGCTATCCGGCCAATGCCGTACCGCTGGTCATCAGGCGCCTCTATGAAGAAGGATCGGTGATCCCGGACCAGAAGCCGATCTTTCTCTACACCGGATCACTGGCCGCGCTGCTCGAACTGGAGACACTGCTGCTGCAACGGGTGGGGATGGCCTGCGTATCGGCCTACAACGCCTACAAGATGGCACTGAATCTGCCCAAGGTAGCCTTCATCGACATGCATGCCCGGCACGCATCGGGCGATGACATGACCCAACTGGCAGCTTATGGGGCAGCGGTGGGCAGTCGCATGGCCAAGTTCAACGGAGCCACCGGTTTTGTCGGCACATCGCTCGACATCACGGCGCCCTGCTACGGCCAGACCCAGGGCATCGGCACCATGCCGCATGCGCTCATCGGCTATGCCGGTTCGACGCTGCGCGCCGCGCAGATGTACATGGCGACTCATCCGAACGACGCACTGACGGTTCTGGTGGACTACTACGGCCGCGAGTACACCGATGCCCTCGAAGTATGCCGCTGGTGGTACGACGAGCATGTACCTGCTGCCCCCGCTCTCGCTCGACGCCCCCTGTCGATCCGCGTCGATACCCACGGCGACCGCTTCGCCGAGGACCTCAACTACGAATCGTCGGTCCAGATCGTGGCCCAGTGGCTGCATGTCGAGAACGAATACGAGACAGTACGCCAGGTCATGGGCGAGGAAGCCTTCGATGCCGACACGATGAACGTGTTGAAGGATCGGGTGCGACGGGTGCTTTTCGGAACCGGGGTCTCGGTGGCATCGATCATCCGGCTGCGCCAGACCCTGGATGGCGCTGGCTACACGGGCGCACGCATCGTGGGCTCCTCAGGCTTCAATCTGTTCAAATGCAAGATGTTCGGCAATGCGCGTGCCCCGATCGATGTGGTGGGAACCGGGTCATTCATCCCGGAGGCCTACAGCGAGACCTACGCCACCGCTGATATCTTCATGTACGACGGCCGCTTCGAGATCAAACTCGGACGCGAACGCATTTTCCAGGGCCTGCAGCCCTGATCGAGGATTCAATCCATGCTGTTGCCCACCACCCTCGTCGGCAGTTACCCGCAGCCCGAATGGCTGATCGACCGTGCCCGTCTGGCGGCCCGGTTTCCGCCCAGAGTGAGAGCACGCGAGTTGTGGCGGATTGGCGAAGCCCACCTGGCCGAAGCCCTCGATGACGCCACGCTGCTCGCCATTCGCGCCCAGGAAGAAGCCGGCATCGACATCGTCACCGATGGCGAAATCCGGCGCGAGAGCTACTCGAACCGATTTGCCACTGCGCTCGATGGCGTTGACATCGATCATCCGGGGACCGCGCTCGACCGTTCCGGACACCCGAACCCGGTACCACGGGTCATCGGACCGATCAGGCGTCGGCATGCGGTCGAGATCGACGACCTGCGCTTTCTCAAGCGCCACACCAACCGACTCACCAAGATCACCGTACCGGGCCCATTTACCATGGCCCAACAGGCCCAGATCGACTTCTACGGTGGCAGCCGCCAGGCCGCTGCCATGGACTACGCCATCGCGGTGAACGCGGAGATACGCGACCTCTTTGACGCTGGCGCCTACATCGTTCAGATCGACGAACCCTATCTGCAGGCACGCCCCGAAGAGGCGCGCGCCTGGGGGGTCGAAGCCCTCAATCGGGCACTCGAGGGCGTCACTGGCACGACTGCGGTACACATCTGCTTTGGATATGCGGCAGTGATCCATGTTCGCCCCAGCGGTTACTCATTTCTCGGCGAGATGAAGGATTGCCGCTGCTCGCAGATATCGATCGAAACCGCGCAATCGAATCTGGACACCAGCGTGCTCGAGCAACTGCACGGCAAGCAGGTGATCCTGGGCGTCATCGATCTGAGCGACATGCAGATCGAAACCGCCGAGGTCGTTGCAGCGCGCATACGCCGCGGCCTGACTCATGTGGCAGCCCGCGACGTGATCATTGCGCCAGACTGCGGCATGAAATATCTGCCACGAGAGGTGGCCTTTGCCAAGTTGCAGGCGATGGTGGCCGGCGCACGGATCGTGCGCGCGGAGATCGAGGCCCGCGGCAACTGATGCGGGTTTGTTCGACTGGAACGAGGCAGCACAGGTCGGTGCGCGTCGGGCTGGCATCCGCCACGGTTGTGGCGCTTGCAACCCTGGCGATGGCAGGCTGCGAACTGCCGCCCCTCCCGGCACCAGGCACGCCTGAGGCCCAGGCCGTACCAGTGCCGCCACCCCGGCCAAGACCCGAACCCCTGGTCGCCGCCCCGCAACCGGATACGCGTCCGGCGGTAGTGCCACCCCCGCCACCGGTACGAGTCGGCACCAGTCTGCCGACGATCAAGCCCGGGGACTCGGTGCGCCGACTGACGGTCAGTGCGGCCAAGCGCACCTACCTGCTGCACGTACCCACCGGATACGAGGCAGGCACGCCACGACCGTTGCTGATCGTGCTGCATGGTCGCGGCGGCTCGGCAGCCGGTGCCCGTGGCTGGGGCTTCAGTACCCGAGCCGACCAGAAAGGCTGGCTGGTGGTCTATCCGGAAGCCCTGCCCCCGACCCGTTCATGGTCGACACAATTGGGCACCGGAAAGGCCAATGCCGACGACGTCGCCTACCTCGAGGCCATGCTCGGCGATCTTGCGCTCACCGTGAGTCTCGATCCTCAGCGGGTGTACGCCGTCGGCTACTCCACCGGAGGCAGTTTCGCGGCCCACCTTGCAGGCACCCTCAAGGCACCCTCGATCGCGGCAGTTGCCATCGTCGGCAGCAATATCGCGACCCAGACACGAGGCAGTACACCGGTGAGCGTGAAACTGCCCGATCGTGCGATACCGGCCCTCTTCATCCACGGACGCGCAGACCGCGCAGCCCCCTTCCGTGGCGGGCCCAGCATATTGCTGGACGGGGCCAACACCCTCGGTGCAAGCGAGGGTATGGCGCTGTGGGCGCGTGCGGCCGGCTGCAGCGAAAACCCGGTGCCGACTCGTCTGGGCGCCATCGAGCAATTGCACCATGAAGGCTGTGCAGGCGGCACGCGCGTCGAGCTCGAGACGCATGCAGGCGGCCATGAGTGGCCACGCAACCTCGCCCTCGACCCACGCCGTGGTACGCCCACGGTTGACCACGTGATGGACTTTCTCGAGCACGGACAGACGGGCAGCAGCGCAAGGGCAGGCTCCGCGCCCTGAAACCGGCGCTTCACCGGTGAAGGGATCAGCAGGTGCGCCTTGCGGGTGATGACACTGGCAGCGCGTCGTCAGCTGGCCGAAGGCAGTGCTCTTGCGGTTGCGCGCAAGGCGGCGAATCCTCGCTCCAGATCGGCAATCAGGTCTTCAACCGCTTCCAGGCCTGCGTGCACCCGGAACACCGGCCCGGGTGGCGCCCATCGGGTGGCGGTGCGACTGCGGGCGAGTTCGGTCGGCAGTACAAGGCTCTCAAAGCCCCCCCAGGACGTGCCCAGGCCAAACAACCGCAGTGCGTCGATCATCGACTCCATCGCAGCAACCGGCACGCCAGCAGCAAGCTTGACCCCGAAGAGCCCCGATGCACCGAGAAAATCACGTGCCCACAGCGCATGCCCCGGATCGTCGGGCAGCGCTGGATGCATCACCCCGGCCACTTCGGGTTGAGCGAGAAACCAGCGGGCAAGCACAAGTCCGGATTGCCAATGCTGACGCAGACGCACCGCCATCGTGCGCAGACCGCGATGCGCGAAGTAGACATCATCGGGGCCTGCGCTGAAGCCGATCTGGCGGTGGGTATCGCGCAGCGCTCGCCAGGCATCCTTGTTCACCGTGACCAGACCGAGCATGGCGTCGGAATGGCCCACGATGTACTTGGTGGCCGCATGCACCGAGACGTCGGCGCCATGGGCAATGGCCTTGAAGTAGAGCGGCGTGGCCCAGGTGTTGTCGATGATCACGATGACGTCGTGGCGATGTGCCGCCGCCGCAATGGCCGGCACATCCTGCAACTCGAACGTATGCGAACCGGGTGACTCGAGAAACACGACCCGGGTACGCGGCCTGATCATCGCCTCGATGCCGCCTCCGATGGCAGGATCAAAGTACTCGACCTCCACGCCGAAACGGGCCAGAAAGCTGTCGGCAAAGTGTCGCGTGGGCGAGTAGACGCAATCGGCCAGCAGCACGTGGTCGCCAGCACGCAGGAAGGCCATGAGCGCCCCGGTACAGGCGGCGAGGCCAGAGGGGTAGACCAGCGTGCGATAGCCGCCTTCGAGTTCGGCAATAGCCTCCTCCAGGGCGTGGGTGGTGGGCGTACCCTGCCGACCGTAGAAGGTGCCGATGACATCCTGCGCCCGCAGACGTGCCTTCTCGTGCCAATCGGCCATATTGGGCGAGAGAATGGTCGAGGCATGGTAGACCGGCGGATTGACTGCACCCTGTTGGTCTTCGGGGTGCCGCCCCGCATGCACGATGCGCGTGTCGTCACTCAACGCCGGCAAGGATGTACCCGGTACACGTTCGCTCATTGCATCATCCTCGAATTCAAGCGGCCGCGGTGCCGGTGCGCAAGGGGCGATCGCGTATCGGCAGCGACATCGCAGTGGCCACGACGGCCAGCACGACCATGATCCACCAGGCCATGTCGTATGAGCCGGTGCGATCAAAGATATATCCGCCCAGCCAGGAACCGAAGAAGCCACCCACCTGATGCGCGCCGAACACGATGCCATAGAGCATCGAGAAATGCCGCGCGCCAAACACCTGGGCCACGATGCCGCTGGTAGGCGCGGCGGTTGACAGATACAGGATGCCCATCACCGCAGCGAAAATGGCGGCAAGCAAGGGTGTCACCGGCAGAAAGATCATCGGGAGAAACAGGAACGCTCGCGAACCATAGATGATGGCCAGCAGATAGCGATGACGAAGCCGTGTTCCGAGCCACCCAGAGGCAAACGAGCCCAGTATGTTGAACAAGCCAACCAGCGCCAGAGCAAGCGCGGCCACATTGCCCGAGAGCCCGCGATCGGTGAGAAAGGGGCTCAGATGGAAGCTCACGAAATTGACATGTACGCCGCAGACGAAGAAGCCCGCCGTGAGCAGCCAGAAGCCCGAGTGACGCGTTGCCTCGGAGAGGGCTGCGCCGATTGAACTGGGTGCGCCCCCTGCGGCTGATACGGCGGGTCTGCGCTCTGCGCGCATACCCAAGGCAAGAACGAAGACCAGCGCCAGAATGCCCGCGAGAACGAGCGAGGCAAACCGCCAGTCATACCCGGCAAGCAGTGCCTGGGCAATCGGCACCATCAGAAACTGTCCGAATGACCCGCCGGCCATCACGAGTCCGAAGGCCAGACTGCGTCGCTCCGGTGGCACGCTGCGCGCAACCGCCCCCATCACGACGCCGACACTCACGGCGGTAGTACCAATACCCACCAGCAGGCCGAAGGTGAGATGCAGGCCAAGCGGCCCCTGGGCCATCGCACCCAGCGCAAGCCCGAGCACGATGAAGAGATTTCCGACCATGACGATGCGGAACACCCCCAACCGATCAGCCAGCGCACCGAAGATCGGCGCACCCAGCCCGTTCAGAAGCGTCTGCAGGGCGAGCGCCAGACTGAAAACCTCGCGCCCCAGTCCAAGCTCCTGACTCAGCGGCTTCATGAAAAGCCCGAACGCCGGCCGCATGCCCAGCGAGAGCGTGACGATGCTCGCCGCACACGCGATGAGCGCGAGCATCGCAGGGGTGAATGCTGCAGCCGGGTGAGCCGCCGGTCTGGTCATGGCAGGCACTTCGGAAGACCGTCGCGCAGCCGCACGCTCAGTTCACCACGCCCTGGGCAACCCAGGCATCGGCTTCGGCGTAAAGCGCATCAACCCCAGGGTCGCGAGTCGTGAGCAGACCCGGGTCAACGGTCTGGCCGTTCTTGGCCTGTACATAAGCCAGGTAGCGATACCCCTCCGGAAAACTCATCAGCAGGGACTCGTCAAAGACGATGGGCGTACCCGGCCGAGCTGGCGACATGCAGCTCTTGTCGTAGATGCAGACACGGCGCGCAATCGCCCAGCGGCCCGCACGCTTCTCGAAGAAGTCGAAAAAACGTCCGTAGCAATTCGCGTCGACCTCAACCCCTTCGAGGTTTGCCCTCACCACGATCTCCATCTTGGTATGCGCAAAGGCGCGATGCCCCTTCTGCTCGATTGAACTGCCACCGAGCACATGCATCGAGCGCGAACCTCGCTTCCACCCGGCCGCCGAGGCAATGATGAATTCGGTGAAGGGTCCGTTGAACCAGGTCGCGCGAAATACGGCCTCCGGATGAAAAGTGGTGCGCAGCTTTTCGAACTGTCCGGTGTCGCGCCACATGGCCCAGTTGTCGACCACTTCGCGAATTGCCAGACGCTCGAGCATTGCCGAATCCATCGATACACTCCATCCTTTGCAAGGGACCCAATGATCGCACCAGATGCGGGCCTCATGTGGTCCGCGTACGTTCCCGATCGCGCCCAGGCATCCCCACAAGGGTGCGCGGCCGTAGAATCGTGTGTGTAACCACCACCCGGCACAGCGCACAGTCCCGCGCAGGTGCCTCGCGCACCGACCATGGAGCAGACATCTTGAAAGCAATCCGCATCGATGCACCCGGAGGCCCGGAGGTATTGCAGACCGTTGATTGCCCGATTCCCCAACCCGCAGCCGGCGAGGTCCTGGTAAAGGCCGCATCGATCGGTGTCGGCAAGCCCGATGTGCTCTTTCGCACCGGCGCCTACCGCTGGCTGCCACCGCTGCCGGCCATTCCGGGCGCCGAAATGATGGGGCATGTCGCCGCCTTGGGCCCTGGCCTGGAGGGGCTCTCGGTTGGTCAACCGGTACTGGTCTATTCGCTCAAGGGCGGTTGCTACGCCGAGTACAACGCAGTGCCCGCCAGTGCTGTCACGGCCTTGCCCGCAGGCATCGACCCTGACCTGGCCGTGACCATTCCGAACTACCAGGTCGCCCATGCCCTGCTCACCGAGGCTGCACGCGGAGCGCGCACCCGCTGGATCTACATCAATGGGGCAGCCGGTGGCATCGGCTCGGCAGTGATCGATCTGTGCCGCCTGCGCGGCCTGGCCGTCATTGCCGGTGCGAGTTCAGCCGCCAAATGCGCGTTTGCCCTGTCACAGGGTGCAACCCATGCGATCGACTACAGCCAGGAGTCGGTGGTCGACCGTGTGCTGGCACTCACCGGCGGTCAGGGAGTTGACCTTTCGCTCGATCATCTGATCGGGCCGACGTTCACCGACACCCTGGGCATGCTTGCACCGTTCGGACTGGTCGTGTCCTTCAACATGCTGGCCGGATGGCCCGAGCAGGACCTCTTTCGCGCCATGCGCGCGCATCTGCCACGCAGCCCCGCGGTCCGCTGCTTCACCATGCACAGCTATGACGCCGATCCGGCAACACGTCAGCGCCTGATGCAGGAAACCATTGATCTCTTCGCTCGCGGATCGGTGCAACCGGCGATCTTCAGGCGCATGGGGCTGGGTGAAGCGCGCGCAGCGCACGAACTGCTCGACGCGCGCGCCGTGCTGGGCAAACTGGTGCTCAAACCGGACACCGCCCGAGCGTGAACGTCGCGCGCGATCAGACCGCTGCAGCCGATCGCTCGAGGCACTCGATGGCGAGATCCGCGGACATGATGTCGCCAAAGGCAAGGTAGAAGGCAATCAATGCCGCGTTGTGCTCCTCGTCGGTATGAGCGGCATTGGCATCGGTGATCATCACGGTACGAAAATTCTGCATCATTGCGTCGCGCGCGGTGGAGTCGCAGCACACATTGGTGACGGTGCCGGTGATCAACAAGGTGTCCAGACCCCGCTCACGCAGGATCTGGGGAAGCGCCGAAGCCCCTGGCACGAAGGCGCTGTAGCGGTCTTTCTTCACGATGAGATCGGCATCGTCGACGTCGAGCCCAGCCCATAGCGCATGGCCGATCGCACCCTCGGCCATGGTCTTGATACGCACCTGGGTGCGCTCGGGGCCTGTCATCGCATGAAAGACCGGCCAGGTCTCGAGCGACGGCTCGCCGAAGGTGTTCTTTACCCACACGACCGTGCCTCCGCTGGCGCGCGTGGCAGTGGCAAGCCGGTTGATCGCAGGCACGATGTCGCGCGCAGCATCGCACATGACATGCGCCACCCCCGGCATCATGAAGGCGTTTTGCATATCGACCACGATGAGTGCGGTCTGCCGCGCATCGAGATCGTCATAGATATGCTCGCGCCCGCGATGGCGCACCACCCGATCGATGACCGACTGTGGGATATCGATGGCATGCATCGTCCGTCTCCTTGTGGAATATGGTCTGCCGATACGGCTATTATGGGCGTAAAAGAACGACAGGCATCCGGGCCGCGATGGTGCGTCCGAAAACGCCGTCGACAGATCAGGAGACCTTGATGCATTCGATGACACACCATGGACGACCGCGTCGCGGTGCAACTGCCCTGCGCAAGGCGGTGGCCATACTGACAGCGACTACGGCCCTGCTCTCCCTCACTGCCAGCCCGAGCGCCAGCGCCCAGACGGTGCGCATCGGCATGCTCTCCACCTACAGCGGTACCAATGCGGCCTTCGGCGCCGAGATGGACCGCGGCATGAAGCTCTACATGAAGCTCAATGCCGACAAACTGCCAGCCGGTGTCAAGGTGGAGGTGATCGTGCGCGATGACGGCGGCCCCATTCCGGACAAGGCGCGCGCCATTGCACAGGAACTCATTGTTCGCGACAAGGTGCAGATTCTGACCGGCATCGTGTGGAGCCCCAATGCACTGGCCATCGCGCCGCTGGTCACCGAAGCGAAGGTGCCGATGGTGATCATGAATGCCGCCGCCTCGGTGATTCCGCTGCGTTCGCCCTACATCGTCCGACTGTCATTCACCGAATGGCAGCACGCCTTGCCACTCGGGCGCTGGGCCGCCCGCAAGTACACCCGTGCCTACCAGTTGGTCAGCGACTTTGCAGCTGGCCACGATTCGGAAGAAGCCTTTGCCAAGGGCTTTACCGAAGGGGGCGGCCAGATCGTCGGCAAGGTGCGGGTGCCACTCGCCAATCCCGACTTCATCCCGTTTCTGCAGCGGGTGAAAGATGAAAAACCCGACGTCCTCTTTGCCTTCGTGCCCTCGGGGCCGCCGGCCACGCAACTGATGAAAGCCTACGCCGCACTCGGACTGGAGCGTGCCGGCATCCGCTTCATCGGCTCGGGCAACATCACGGCTGACGAAGAACTGGCCAATATGGGCGACGCGGCGCTCGGTGTGGTGACCGCCTACCACTACTCACCCGGGGGCGACCGGCCAGCCAACAAGTCATTCAACGCGGCGTTTACGCGCGAATACGGCGAGACAGTCGTTCCGACCCTGATGTCACTGGCCGCCTGGGACGCCATGGATGCGATCTACACCGCCATTCGCGAGCAGCAGGGCCGCATCGACCCCGATCGCACAATGGCCATCCTCAGCCGATACAGCAATCCGAACAGCCCGCGTGGGCCGGTGGCCATCGACCCCGAGACGCGCGATGTCGTGCACAACGAATACATCCGCGAAGTGCGTCGGGTGGGCGGCAAGCTGACAAACGTCGAGATCGAGACGATTCCCAATGTGCGCGACGGCTGGAAGGAACTCAACGCACGCAAGTGAGATGTGGGGGCAGGTCTTGCCTTTGGCCTGCCCGGAAATCACACCCCTGAGTCGCCATCGACGTACAGCCAGCGCCCCTCCAGTCGCTCGAAGCGACTCACCTCGTGCAGACGCTGAGCACGGCCGGCAAGCTTGCTGCGCGCGACAAATTCGACCGTTGCGTGCTCGGCATCGTGTTCGACATGACGCCGCACCTCGAGCCCGAGCCAGCGCAAACCATCAGGGCGTGGCTCGATGAGCGCCGGTCGGGTCCGCGGGTGCCAGGTAGCCATCAGGTAAGCATCAAGCCCGAGCACATAAGCGGTGTAACGCGATCGCATCAAGGCTTCGGCGTTCGGCGCCAGCAGGTACTGTTCGCCGGCGTGCCATCGGCCACAGCAGTCGGCAAGTCGCCTCGACAGCCCGCAGGGGCAAGCTTGAGAACCGAGTGCCGTTCGAGACATTCAGGCTGACACACCGAGCGCCTTCATTTTCTCGGGTCGGTCAAGGCTGATTCTTCTCGTCGGCAAGGCATCTAGCCTGATAAGGACAGAACTGACCGTCTGCAATATTCGCGTCGAGAGACTGTCCACGGACCGCCCGGCACGGAAGAACACCTGCACTGCCATTTCCGTGCCTTCGCCGTCGATCTCGCGACATACCAGTTGAACCGGTCGCGCCGGATCGACGTCCGGGTCACCGGAAAGCAAATCGCGCACCGCGCGAGCAAGTGTATCCAGAACCAGCCCCACCTCCGCACCTGAACTGATCTCGAACGGAACCTCGACGCGGGTAAACCCATTGCTGAGTGAAAGATTGCTCATCACGTGCTGGACGATTGATGCATTCGGGACGAAGTGAACCTCGTCGTCACGCGAACGAATCCTGAACGTCCGCCAGCCCAGTTCCTCGACAATGCCATTCAGGGTGGCGCCACCATTCATCACCGAAATCCACTGACCCACCTTGACTGACCCTTCGACGTGAAGGGCGACACCACTGATGGCGTCCAGGATGAGTTCGCGCAACGCAAGGCCGATCACCGTGAGCAGAACGGACGAGGTCGCCAGTATCGGCAAGACATCGCGCCCCAGCACATTGGTGTAATAGGCGGCAAACATGCACGCGTACACCGCAGACGACGTCAAGAGATGAATCGTCCCCTGAACCATCAACCCGCCGCGACTGCGACGCAACAAACCCCATATCAGCGCGTTGATCATGAACGCGGCCGCCATGTAGTAGCCGATCGTGATCCCGTATCGGATCCAGACCACCCACCGCTGAGGTGAATTCACGAGGAGCGAACTGCCAAAGAGCGCCACTTCGCCAAGGAGCAACGCGCCAATGAACGACAGGATGGTCAGCACGCGAGCGACGGGACTGCCCTGCCGGCGGCGACGCAGCGTGAAGCCCGTTGCAAGAAGCACCAGTGAGGCCGCCACGGCCACAAGCGCAGGCACGCGTCGGGCAAGAGCCGGCCCCAGCGACGACGTTGTCGATTCGACCACCACTTTCATGGTCGTTTCGGAGTAGATCAACTGTCCGGCTCGGGCTCGCGGATCACCGAGCGCCCTCACGGGCCGGCTCTCGACGCCGAGTACCGAGGTTACCGCTCGAAAGCCAGTGGCGGCCGCCATGACACGTTCGCTGGCGATCTGCTCATGGATGGCGGCGCTCCCGGTCACCGATGCAAAGCTGGCCGAATCAATCACGAGGCGCAGCCCACCCACTTCGAGTTGCTTGTGGCGCCACGACAGAGGCAATGTGATCCGCTCGAGCAGCAAGTCCTTGGGCGAAGCGTCAAAGCGGAACTTACCCTGGAATCTGAGTCGCTGATAGAAGCGCTCATCGTCCTTGAGCGACTCCACGACGATACCCTTGATGCTTCCATCGACAGCGTTCGAAAAAAACACGTCTTCAGGCTCGATGCGAATCGGTGAGCGAAACCACAATTCGAAGTCGGCGGTGTAATTGCCGTCATCGATGTCGATCGAACCGATCGAGTGAAAACGAATACCCGAGAACGCGATCGGAACGACGTCATAAAAGCGCCCCGCCACTTCCACTTCCCGGACTCTGTCGTCTGCTCTTGCGTCGACGCGCGCCGGCTGATGGCTGAATTGCCGGTCGTAGGGAACCGCTCGCCCGTCACTGTAGGTGAGTACGGAAGGCTGCGTGTCGCGCTGGCGCGTCTCGTCGAACGCAATCAGACCGGTGAAGCCCGAGGTCGGCCGAGCCGCCACAGTGAGCGCCGCCATGTACTCGCGCAGGGATTCCCGCCACTCATCCGGATCCACCTTCTGGGTCGCCCGGTCGGACTGGCCCGTTGCAACGCCTGTGCTCCCACTGGCAGGATTCGCCTGCGAATCCTTGATTGCCACAAAGTCCGTGAGCATCGTCCCGACGTCATAGCCATAGGCATATGCCCACGAAGGATCAGCGCCATATCGGGCGTGGTGGGCATCGACCAGCCCGCGACTCCGTTCATCCACTTCGTCCGGAGAAAAGGTCGTGATCGTCAGGACGCCCTGGGTGTAGTAACCGGGCGAGAGGCGCTCCTTGGGCAGGCCCCTGAAACGTTCACCAAAGCCGGTCAGCGCCATGTCGCCGAAGCCTACGATGCGCCCCTTGTAGCCTGAATCGCGCAACCCTTTTACGAGCGCCGCGGCGAGCTCCGAAGGCAGGTCGACAAAGGTCATGTCACTGGTGGAGAGCGACTCGGCCATCGCCTCCACCATCGCAGGCGAACTGCCGGGGTCAATCTCGCGCAGGGTCGCGCTCCTGCCGACAAAGGCGTTCCGGATTCCGTTCCAGTAGCCTGCCCCCGAGGCGGCCAGGGTCACCATGCTTACCCGGGCAGCAGGCCTGATCTGGGCGAGCATTCTGGCGGCCAACTCGGCCTGCAACTGCTGGCTGGGCTGAAGCGTGTAGACCCATTTGCCGGCACTGGATGGGCCAGGAGGCGCCACGGGCACGAGCACGGGCACCCCGCCCTCTTCAGCCTGCTGCGCAAACGCTGCATAGCCACGGGTCTGCCCCGGGCCTACGATAGCCAGGGTGCGAAATCCGGATGCAGCCCCCTCTGCCAGCGCCAGCGTGGCTTCGGGCTTGCCTTCGTCATCGCGCCTCACGATGCGCAAGCGCTGGCTGCTGCCATGCCTGGCAAGCGCATCTGCAAACCCACGTTCGAGATCAAGTCCGACGAGCTTGTCGTTGCCGGAAAAGTCGGCAACAAAGACCACATCGAGGGGTTCTTCGAGCGTTGCTTCGCCCGCCTCGTTCGCAGGCCCCATACCCGCGATCGGGATGCCCGCTGACCACACGATCACCGAGGCCACCACTGCCAGGAAGACAGCCGCAACACTCGGGAGGATCCAACGTGGCCGCTTTGCCCGCACCACTGTGGCGCCGGGCACTCCACGGCGCGTGGGCAGCAGGCCTTTCAAACGGGCGGCGAGCCCGTCACCGAGCCTTGCGCATAGCTGTCGGATTCTCATCACAGGTACTCAATACCAACCGGGGCGGAGCCCGATCGCGACGGCGTCCCTGGGATTCATGAACCCTTCGAGCGCACCCGGTGCAAGCGCGGATGGGATGCGCTTGAATTCAATTTGCATGCAGCTTCATTCGCGTGATTCAGCGTGGGTGCAGCGCGTTTCAGGAACGTATTCTGCCCACGCAGGATACACCCCCCCATTTTCGGAGGGTACCCCTCAAAAATGACAGGAGCATGACCACCCCCCGGTCACGACCCCCTCCATCGGACAGGTGTTCTGGTGCCGCTTGTCCGGATTGAACGGACGACCTACCGCTTACAAGGCGGTTGCTCTACCACTGAGCTAAAGCGGCTTTGGGGAAACGGGGCATCGGTGCTTGGCTGGGCGCCCGATTATAGTCCGACGCTGCGCCCTTGCTGCAGACCTACTTGATGCGCCGCAGTGCCGGTCGCGGGCCTGATCCGGGCCCCCTGGGTGGCCTTGGCTCGCCGTGCGAATCATCAGGCCGCCCAGCCGGGGGCGGCACCGCATGCAGCGCGATTGCGGGTGATTCGGTCGAACTGGCGGCACCCGGTTGCGCCGGATCGGGGGACCTTGCACCGCTCGACAGATCGGCTGCGGCGGGCGGTTCGGGATCGAAGGTCATGCCCTGACCGTTCTCCCGCGCGTAGATCGCGATTACCGCGCTGATCGGCACGACGATTTCGCGGCTCACGCCGCCAAAGCGCGCTGCAAACTCGACAAATTCGTTACCGATCCGCAAGCCGTTCGAGGCGAGCGGTCCGATATTGAGCACTATTTCGCCCTTGCGAACGAACTCTGAAGGCACTCGGGTAGCAGCGTCCACCCGCACCGCAAGATACGGAGTAAAGCCGTTGTCCACGCACCACTCGTAGAGCGCGCGCATCACATAGGGCTTCTGGCTACCGGGTTGGAGCGGGGTAGAGTTCATGCGAACACCATCGCCTCTAGCGACGCATCACCTTTTCGGACGGCGTGAGCGCATCGATGAAGGCCGGACGACTGAAGATGCGCTCGGCGTACTTCATGAGCGGCGCTGCCTGCTTGGGCAACTGGATGCCGTAGTGGTCAAGGCGCCACAGCAGAGGACTCAGCGCCACATCGAGCATCGAGAACTCTTCACCGAGCAGGAACTTCTGCCGGGCGAAGACCGGCGACAACTGGGTCAGCCGCTCGTGCAGCAACTGGCGCGCACGCTCCTGCTGCTTGGCGTTGCCAGTCTCGATGGGCTCGATCTGCGAGAACAGTTCGACCTCGAAGTTGAAGAGAAAGAGACGTGCACGAGCCCGTTGCACCGGATCGGGCGGCATCAGCTGGGGATGCGGAAAGCGCTCGTCGATGTACTCGTTGATGATGTTCGACTCGTACAGGATGAGATCGCGTTCGACCAGCACGGGCAGCCGGTTGTACGGGTTCATGGCCGCAATATCTTCGGGCTTGTTGTACATGTCCACATCGATGATCTGGAAGTCCATGCCCTTCTCGTAGAGCACGATACGGCAGCGCTGGCTGAAAGGACAGGTGGTTCCAGAGTAGAGATTCATCATGGCGTGCTACCTCTTGACATCGACAAGCTGTGAATGCGGCGATGAGGGTGCTTCGTGGACAGACAGCTTCCCCCGGACTACACCCGGGCAACCGACACCCGGGGCAGTCTGCGGTAGTGCGATCAGTGGATGTCCTTCCAGTAGGCTGCTTTCAGGAGATAGGTGAGCAGGATCAGTATCGAGAGCGCGATCAGCACCAGAAACCCCAGATTCCGACGCTCGATGGCATGCGGCTCGGCCATCCAGCCCATGAAGTTCACCAGGTCGGCAATCGTGCGGTCGTACTGGGCTGTCGTCATCGACCCGCCTGTGGGCGCCTCGATGACGATCGTCTTCCTCTCGTGCCCCTCGCCCTTCTCCACTTCGACGCGCGCTTCAGACATGCCCTGCAGACTCCACAGCACATGAGGCATGGCGACGTTGGGAAACACCGTGTTGTTCCAACCAGTGGCCGTCGATGGATCGCGATAGAAGCGACGCATGTAGGTGTAGAGCCAGTCGACACCGCGCACACGCGCCTCGACCGAGAGGTCAGGCGGCGCATTGCCGAACCATTCGCGCTGATCGCGCGGCGAGGCCGACACCGTCATCATGTCGCCGACCTTCTGGCCGGTGAAGAGCAGGTTTTCCTTGATCTGCGCCTCGGTCAGGCCGATACCCTTCAACTGGTTATAGCGTACCAGGCCGGCACTGTGACAGTTCAGGCAGTTGTTCACGAAGGTCCGGGCACCCGCCTGAAGGCTGGCGGCATCGGTGGGGTTGATCGGCGCATGGTCAAGTTGCACGTCCACATTCGCATGGGCCGACATCGAGATCGTGAAACTCGTGGCGAGCGTCGCCAGAACAGTGATGACTGATTTCATGGCGAGCCTCATCCCGTCACCCGGGTCGGTTCAGGTTTGGTCTTGTCCCAGCGCGTATACCAGGGCATGAGAATGAAGTAGAGGAAGTAGACGACAGAGAAGAGTCGCGCCCCCCAGGTGGCCCGCTCCGCGCCACCGACAAAGGGCACGCCCTCGCCGAATCGACCCCAGACATCGGTCGGCTGGGTACCCAGATAACCGAGGATGAAGAGGCTCACGATGAACAGTGTCAGCCAGGTCTTGAAGTGCGAACCGCGATAGCGGATCGACTTCACTGCACCGCGATCAAGCCAGGGCATCAGGAAAAAGACCATGACCGACAAGCCCATGCAGGCCACGCCGGGAAACTGCGACTCGAATACCGGAGGCACTGCGCGCAGGATCGAGTAGAACGGCGTGAAGTACCACACCGGCGCAATATGGGCTGGCGTCTGCATGGGATTGGCCGGGATGAAGTTGTTGGCCTCCAGGAAGTAACCGCCCATCTCCGGTGCAAAGAAGATGACAGTGCAGAACACGAACAGGAACACTGAAACCCCGAACAGATCCTTCACCGTGTAGTACGGATGGAAAGGAATGCCATCGAGCGGATGCCCGGTGACCGGGTCCTTGGTCTTCTTGATCTCGACGCCGTCCGGATTGTTCGAGCCCACCTCGTGCAAAGCCATGATGTGCGCTGCCACCAGACCGCAGATCGCCAGGGGCAAGGCAATCACGTGGAAGGCGAAGAAGCGGTTGAGCGTGGCATCGGACACCACGAAGTCGCCGCGAATCCAGACCGACAGGTCAGGCCCGATGAAAGGCACCGCGCCAAAGAGGTTGACGATGACCTGAGCACCCCAGAACGACATCTGACCCCAGGGCAGCAGATAGCCGAAGAAGGCCTCACCCATCAGCATCAGGAAGATGATGACACCGAAGATCCAGATGAGTTCGCGCGGCTTGCGGTAGCTGCCGTAGATGAGCCCGCGAAACATGTGCAGGTACACCACGATGAAGAACGCCGAAGCGCCCGTGGAGTGCATGTAGCGGATCAGCCAGCCGAAGTTGACCTCCCGCATGATGTACTCGACCGATGCGAACGCCGAAGCGGCATCAGGCTTGTAGTGCATGGTGAGAAAGATGCCAGTGAGGATCTGATTGACCAGCACCAGCAGGGAGAGTGCACCGAAGAAGTAGAAGAAGTTGAAGTTCTTCGGCGCGTAGTACTCGGACATGTGCTCACGGAACAGCTTGGTGAGCGGAAAACGTTCATCCACCCAACCCAGCAGGCCGGTCGTGGTGACAATCTTGTCGGCAGCCGCCATGGTCTAGCCCTCCTTCTTGTCGGTGCCGATCAACAGCTTCGTGTCCGACAGATAGGTGTATTTCGGAACGACCAGATTGGTCGGTGCCGGCACGCCCTTGTAAACGCGCCCGGCGAGGTCGAACTTCGAGCCGTGGCAGGGGCAGTAGAAACGGTCTTGATCCTGCTGGTAGACCGGCGAGCAGCCCAGATGCGTGCACACGCCAACAGCGATGAAGAATTCGGGTTTCTCGGAGCGCAGCTTGTTGCCCTTGAGCGACGAAGGCTGTTGCGCCTGTTCGACGCCCGGATCGACCACCAGTTCATCGGACTTGGCGATGCCCTCGATCTGCGCCCGTGTGCGGTGCAACACCCAGACCGGCTTGCCCTGCCATTCGAGCGTCTTTTGCTCGCCAGGCGCGATATTGGAGATGTCGACCTCTACCGGTGCCCCCATGGCTTTGGCACGTTCGGACGGTTGCATGCTCTCGACGAAAGGAACGGCAACGGCCAGGCCGGCCGCGCCACCCGCCGCCGCGGTGCCGACCAGCAAATTTCGGCGCTGCCGATTCACACTCGGTGGGGTGCTCATGAGACAAGTACTCCGGGATGCAAACCCCGGATTATACCGACTGCACTCGAAGGAAGCCAAATACAATGCGATAACAGACTGAAAGGATTGACTAAATTCACAGTCACCTGGCGCTTTCAACCGCCTGTTTCAGCCTCCGGCGCCCCCCTTTTCAGACCGGGTTGGGCAGGTCGATGAATACGTGCCTGATTCCAAAGTGCGCCGCAACATGATCACCCACCGCCTGTACGCCGTAACGCTCGGTGGCGTGATGGCCAGCGGCAATGAACCCCACCCCGGATTCGATCGCCAGATGATGATTCTGCTCGGACACTTCGCCCGTGAGAAAAGCGTCGACCCCCAGTGCGATGGCCTCTTCGAACAACCCCTGTGCCCCACCGGTACACCAGGCGATGCGGCGCACTGCCCGCGCAGGGTTACCCAGGATGAGAGGCGTTCGACCGAGCCGAGCCTCGATCCTCGCGGCAAGGTCAGAGAGTGCTGTCGTCGTCGGCGCGCCGAGAGCAGCGGCCTCGGGCAGTCTGTCGGGCTCGACTTCACCCCACGCAATCAAATCGTTCTCGCCAGCGAAGCCCTGGGTGCGCAAGCCCAGTCGGACGCCCAGCTGCGCATTGTTGCCCAAGCGGGGATGGGCATCGAGTGGCAGATGATAGGCCAGCAGGCTGAGGCCGCTTTCGAGCAGGCGTGCGATGCGCGCGCGGCGCATGCCGCGCAGGCGCGCATCCTCGCCGCGCCAGAAGTAGCCATGATGCACCAGCAGCGCATCGGCCCCTCGGTCAATGGCCGCCTCGATGAGCGCAAGGCTTGCCGTGACGCCACTGACCAGCAGGCGCAGCGGGCGCACGCCTTCCACCTGAAGCCCGTTTGGGCAATAATCACGAAACCGCGCTGACTGAAGCAGATCGTCGAGGTAGCGTTCCACCGCAACGGGATCGACAGCAGCACCCGGGCAAGGACTCAAGGTATTCATGCGCTCAGTCTACCTGCAGGCGCAGCCCGCCACCATGCCCCAGCCCGCCGCACCCATCGGAGTCCACACGTGCTTCATCGCCTCTGGCTTGTCTTTGCGCAATGGGTGACTGTTGCGGTGGCCGTTGTGTTTGCGGTGCAGACCCTGCGTCCGGAGTGGCTTGCAGATTCGCTCGGACGCGGCACGGTGGTGTTCAATGCCGCCAGCCCAGGCAGCGGCGGCACCCGCACCGACTCCTACGCGGAAGCGGTACGCAGGGCTCAACCTTCGGTCGTCAACATCTACACCCGCAAGGCGGCTCGGCGCAGCCCCTTGAGTGAAGACCCGTTCTTCGGGCAGTTTTTCGGCACACCCGGTCCGCAGCAGAACCTGGGGTCGGGCGTGATCGTTTCGGCGCAGGGTTACATCCTCACCAACAACCATGTCGTCGAAGGTGCCGATCAGGTCGAAGTGGCGTTCCCCGACGGACGCCAGACCGTTGCCCGCGTCGTTGGCGCAGACCCGGAAACCGATCTCGCAGTGCTGAAGATCGATGCCAGTGATCTGCCCGCCATCACGCTCGGTCAGACCGATGACGTCCATGTGGGTGATGTCGTGCTGGCCATCGGGAACCCGTTCGGAGTCGGCCAGACCGTCACGATGGGCATCGTATCGGCGCTCGGACGCCATGACCTCGGCATCAATACCTTCGAGAATTTCATCCAGACCGACGCTGCCATCAACCCAGGCAACTCGGGAGGCGCTCTGGTGGACACCCGAGGCAATCTGGTCGGCGTGAATTCGGCCATTTACAGCCGCACCGGCTCCTCGATCGGCATCGGTTTTGCCATTCCGGTGTCCACTGCCCGCCAGGTCATGGAGCAGTTGATCAAGGACGGGGTGGTCACGCGTGGATGGCTGGGGGTGGGCATGCACGAAGTGACGCCTGAAATCGCAGAATCGTTCGGACTGAAGTCACCGCAGGGTGTGCTGATATCGGCAATCTATCAAGGCGGCCCTGCCGATCATGCCGGACTCAAGCCAGGCGATATCGTTCTGCAGATCGGCGACAAACGGATCAACGATGAGAAATCGCTGCTCAACATGGTGGCCGCGCTCAAACCCGATACCGCCATGACAGTGCTGATCCGTCGCGAGAGCAAGGATGTGCCGATCAAGGTGACGATTGGCAAACGGCCACCGGCGCGCGCCCGCCAGGGCGAATGAAGTGCTCGGTGCCGTCACTGGGTACCCAGTGACGGGCTCAGGCGCCGGCCGACTCGGCCTCGGCATCAGCGGGCTTTTTCACCAGTGTCGCCAGCAAGATGCCCACCTCGTAGAGCAGACATAGCGGAATTGCGAGCAGACACTGCGACAGCACGTCGGGCGGTGTCACCACCGCCGCGATGACGAAGGCACCCACCACGAAGTAGCCCCTGAAACTGCGCAACTGCGCAACGGTGACCATGCCGACGCGAACGAGAATGATCAATACGACCGGCACTTCGAAGGTGACGCCAAAGGCCATGAACAAGGTCATGGCGAAGGACATGTACTGCTCGATGTCAGGTGCCACCGAGATGCTCTTGGGCGCCCACTTGGCGATGAAGCTGAACACAGCCCCGAACACGAAGAAGTAGCAAAACAGCACGCCACCCAGAAACAGCAGGGTGCTGAGCACGACAAGCGGCAATACCAGCTTCTTCTCGTGCTCGTAGAGCCCGGGGGCAATAAACGCCCACGCCTGATAGAGCACATAGGGCAAGGCGATGAGAAACGCCAGCATCAGCGTCATCTTCATCGGTACCAGAAACGGGGTTACCACGCCGGTAGCAATCATCCGCGACCCTTCGGGCAGCACGCTGATCATGGGCGAGGCCATCAAGTCGTAGATATCAGCCGACCAGTAGAATATGCCCACGAAGATGATGAGCACCGAGAGGATTGCCCGTACCAGTCGAGTACGCAACTCGATCAGGTGAGACATGAACGTATCCTGCGTTTCGTCCATGGCCATCAGTAATGAACGCGATGTGGCGGCGAGACAGGCTCGGCGGCCTGCGGGGCGGCAAGTCCGCCCGTCGGGTCATGGGGGTCGCCAGTGACCCCGTCAACCATGCTGCGGGCGGCCGAATTGAAGTCGGCCTCGGCACTGTTGATCTCCGATCGCACCGAACTCTCGAACGCGCTTGCGGTGGACTCGACTTCCTGGCGGAACTTGTTCAGATCCGCCATTTCCATCTCGCGATTGATGTCGGTCTTGACCTCGTTCACATAGCGCTGCATGCGCCCGGTGAGGTGTCCCATTGTCTTGGCAACACGCGGCAGACGCTCAGGGCCGATCACGACGAGCGCGACGACCCCGATCACCATGATTTCCGAAAAGCCGATATCAAACATGGACAGGCAAACGACCGGCGGGCGCGCGATTCGCGCTCCTCGCAGACCTAGACCTTGGTCTCCTGCTTCGCCTCGGACTCAACCGTCGTACCGGCTGCACCGACCTGGCGCTTGGCCTCGGCCGCCGCCTCGGCGCTGTCTTTGATGCCGTCCTTGAACCCACGCACGGCGCCGCCAAGATCAGTACCGACGTTACGCAGTTTCTTGGTGCCAAAGACAAGCAGCACGATGACCAGAACGATCAGCCAGTGCCAGACACTGAACGAACCCATGACAAGCTCCTGATTTTGATGCTGTTGCGGTCAGGTCGCCACTGAAATGATCAACGGCACCACGGGGCCTGAGCCCCACCCGATCAGCCTTCGCGCGGCAGCATCGCACCCAGGGGACGCGAACCACCAACGATATGGACATGGAGATGATACACCTCCTGCCCGCCGCCTCGCCCCGTGTTGATGATGGTGCGAAAGCCGCCCCCGAGCCCCTGCTCGCGGGCAAGGACACCCGCTTTGGCGAGCATGCGCCCGAGCAAAGGCGCATGGGCTTCGTCGCATTCGGCCAGCGACACGAGGTGCTGGCGCGGAATGATCAGAAAGTGCACTGGCGCAATCGGTTTGATATCGTGGAATGCGATCATGTCCGGATCTTCGAAAACCCGGCGCGAAGGCAGTTCACCGCGCACAATGCGACAGAAAATGCAGTCCGGATCCGCTGCGGTTTGACCACTCATGTCTGCCTCCATGTCAACAGGCGGTATCGATCAGGGGATTTCGCGACGTGCAGCCTTCTCGGCAAGGCCCGACAACCCCTCGCGCCGCGCCAGTTCGGCGAGCACCGCGTCAGGATGCAGTCCGTGACCGGCCAGCATCACCAGGCAGTGAAACCAGAGATCGGCCGTCTCGGCGATGATGCGTGCCGGGTCGCCGTCCTTGGCCGCCATGACCGTCTCGGTTGCCTCTTCGCCAATCTTCTTCAGAACGGCATCGCCGCCGCGCGAAAAAAGCTTGGCCACATAGGAGGTCGACGGGTCTGCAGACTTGCGCGACTCGATCACCTGGGCAATCCGGGCAAGCACATCGTCACCGCCCGCGCCACCGCTGTCAGTGCTGCCGATGGATGCACTCATGATCCTGTTTCTCCATGACCAACCGCGTGTCCCGACCCATGACTGCTGCCGCTGGCATAGATCGAGGCAGGATCCTTGAGCACCGGATCGACATCGACCCAGACGCCCTCACGCAGCACCTTGAAAAAACAGCTCTGGCGACCCGTGTGGCAGGCGATACCGCCTTCCTGATCGATGGCGAGCAACACCACATCGGCATCGCAGTCGAGCCGGATTTCGCGCACATGCTGAATGTGCCCCGACTCCTCGCCCTTCATCCAGCGACGGGCACGCGAACGTGACCAGTAGACTGCCTTGCCGCTGGCGGCCGTTTCTGCGAGCGCACTGCGATCGGCCCAGGCACACATGAGTACGCGACCGGTTGCGGCGTCCTGCGCAATCACCGGCACAAGGCCATCCGGGCCCCAGCGTACAAGCTCGAGCCAGCCCGACCCGGCAGCGGGTGCCGGCGAGCTCACCAACGCACCTCGATCCCGCGCGAGGCCATGTGCATCTTGGCATCACGAACGGTGATGTCGCCAAAGTGAAACACACTGGCCGCAAGTACCGCATCGGCATGCCCCTCGATGACACCGGCAGCCAGATGCTCCACCGAACCGACCCCACCACTGGCGATCACGGGAACCGAAACCGCATCGGACACCGCTCGCGTGAGCGCAATGTCAAACCCGTTGCGCGTGCCATCGCAGTCCATGCTGGTGAGCAGTATTTCCCCGGCGCCCGATTGCTGCATCCGTACTGCCCAGTCGACGGCGTCGAGCCCGGTCGGGCGGCGACCGCCGTGAGTAAAGACCTCCCAGCCGCTCGCGGTCGAGGAACGCTTGGCATCGATGGCAACGACGATGCACTGATTGCCATAGCGACCGGCAGCCTCGGTGACGAGTTCGGGATTGGTCACCGCCGAGGTGTTGATCGACACCTTGTCGGCGCCCGCATTGAGCAGACGACGGACATCCTCGACCTTGCGCACACCACCACCAACGGTAAGCGGAATGAATACCTGAGCCGCCACTGCCTCGATGATGTGCACGATGATGTCGCGCTCGTCGGAGCTGGCTGTGATGTCGAGAAAGGTGAGTTCGTCGGCACCCTGTTCATCATAGCGGCGGGCGATCTCGACAGGGTCGCCGGCATCACGCAGATTGACGAAATTCACGCCTTTCACGACGCGTCCGCGTGTCACGTCGAGGCACGGAATGATGCGGCGGGCAAGCCCCATCAGCGCGCTTGCTGCGCCGGGTCGTCGCGCTGGGCGACCATTTGCAGCGCCGCCTTGAAGTCGAGCGTGCCTTCATAGATCGCGCGACCGGTGATGACACCGCTCACCCCATCGGGTTCCAGCGCCCAGACATCACGGACATCCTGCAGGTTGTTGATGCCGCCAGAGGCAATCACCGGCGTGCTGAGTTGAGCAGCCAGCTTGCGCGTTGCCTCGACATTCACACCGGTCATCATGCCGTCACGTCCGATGTCGGTGTAGATGATCGCCTCGACCCCGAGGTCTTCAAACTTGTGTGCGATGTCGAAGACGTCATGACGGGTGAGCTTTGACCAGCCATCGACCGCCACCTTGCCATCGCGCGCATCGAGACCGACCATGATGTGGCCCTGGAATGCCGAACAGGCATCCTTGAGAAAACCCGGATTCCTGACAGCAGCAGTGCCCACGACGACATAACTCACGCCGATATCGAGGTATCGCTCGATGGTGTCGAGGTCGCGTATGCCGCCACCCAGTTGTACCGGCAACTGCTCGCCCAGAGCGGTGACGATATCGCGCACCAGACCTTCGCTCTTGGGGCGTCCGTCACGCGCGCCGTCGAGGTCGACGATATGGAGCCGCTGCGCTCCCTGGGCGTGCCAGTGGCGAGCGACCGCGAGGGGGTTCTCGGAGAAGACCGTGGCGTCATTCATGTCGCCCTGACGCAGGCGTACACAGTGACCGTCCTTGATGTCGATTGCCGGAATGATCAGCATGGCTCGGCTTGGATGGTGGTTTTTCTTGAAAGGATGAAGGAGCACCGGCAGGTGCTCGCGCGGAGAAGTGGGTCTGACGGCCGCTCGGTAAAGGCGCCCGGAACAGGGGATCGGTGGGTGATCAGGGTTTCCATCCAACGAAGTTCTCGAGCAGGCGCAACCCCGATGCCTGGCTCTTCTCAGGATGGAACTGCACCGCAAAGATGTTATCCCTACCGACTGCGGCGGTAAAGGGGATCCCATGTCGCGACCTGCCCATGACAACCCGAGGATCAGCGGGATCGACGTAATAGCTGTGAACGAAGTAGAACCGCGCATCGTCCTCGATGCCGTTCCAGAGCGGATGCGACACCTGTCGCACCTCGTTCCAGCCCATGTGCGGCACCTTCAGCCGGACACCCGCCGCGTCGTGCATCAAGGCGTCGGGAAAGCGGCGCACCTGCCCGTGCAGCAAGCCGAGTCCGGCCACATTGCCCTCCTCGCTCGAATCAAACAGCATCTGCACCCCGATGCAGATGCCCAGAAACGGCCGTGAGGCAGCAGCCCGCAACAAAGGGGCACGCAGACCACGCGCATCGAGTTCACGCATGCAATCGGGCATGGCACCCTGTCCGGGGAAAACGACCCGCTCGGCCGCATCGATCTCGGCGGGGGAGTCGGTGACAAGCACCCGAGTGCCAGGCGCCACATGCTCGAGCGCCTTGGATACCGAGCGCAGGTTGCCCATGCCGTAATCAATGACCGCGATGCTCATCGATGGGCCTTCAGAGGCTGCCTTTGGTCGATGGAATGACCCCGGGCGCACGCGGATCTGATTCGATCGCCATACGCAGCGCCCGGCCAAAAGCCTTGAACACCGTCTCGCACTGATGATGGCTGTTCTCGCCACGCAGATTGTCGATATGCAAGCTCACCTGGGCATGATTGACAAAGCCCTGGAAGAACTCGTGCACCAGATCGAGATCGAACTCGCCCACCCAGGCACGGGTGAACTTCACGTGAAACTCGAGGCCCGGCCGCCCCGACAGATCGATGACGACTCGCGACAAGGCCTCATCGAGGGGGACATACGCATGTCCGTAGCGGCGCACGCCCTTCTTGTCACCGATCGCCTGCGCAAATGCCTGACCCAAGGTGATGCCGATGTCCTCGACGGTGTGATGCCCGTCGATATGCAGGTCGCCCTCGGCGCGGACATCGAGATCGATGAGACCGTGACGGGCAATCTGGTCGAGCATATGGTCGAGAAAGGGCACACCCGAGGCAAGATGCGCCTTGCCCGACCCGTCGAGTTCGACCGTCACGCCGATGCGTGTCTCTGCCGTATTGCGCTGAATGGATGCGTTTCGCATGGGATACCGCTGACTCGTTGCAGACAAGGACCACGACGCGTACCTCGCGCCAGGGTCAGGCTTCTACTATAGCGCGTCGGCCACCGCCGTCACGAGCAACTCGTTTTCCGCTGGCGTGCCAACGGTAAAGCGCAGGCAGTTCAGGAGCAGTGGGTGAAAGGCGTGCAGGTTCTTCACCAGTATCCGTCGCTCGAGAAGGGCCTTCATCAGACCCGGACCGTCGGCAAACCGCGCCAGCACGAAATTGGCGTCGCTCGGAAAGACTTCCACCCCGGGCATGGCCCTCAGCCGAATCATGAGCTCGCGTCGGGTTGCACGGATTTCACGCGCCTGCTCATCGAACAGGTCGAGGTGATCAAGCAGGGTATGAGCAGCGGCCTGAGTGAGCACGTTGACGTTGTAGGGAGGCCGCAGCTTGTCAAACTCCCGGATCCAGTCGGGATGAGCCGCCGCGTAACCCAGACGGATGCCGGCCAGTCCGACCTTGGACAGTGTGCGCATCACCAGCATGTTCGGAAACTCGGGCAATCGCGACAACCAGGATCGACCGGCAAAGATGTTGTAGGCCTCATCGAGCACCACCAGACCGGGGGCGGCTGCCAGGATGGCCGCGATGTCGGCGTCGGGGTACAGGTTGCCGGTCGGATTGTTCGGATACGAAAGCCAGACCACCGCCGGCCGGTGGGTAGCGATGGCCGCGAGTACAGCCTCGGTGTCGAGGGAGAAGTCGGCTCGCAAGGCCACGCCCACATGACGCACCTGAGCCGCCTGGGCGCTCATGCGGTACATGACGAAAGAGGGCTCAATGCCCAGTACGCAGCTGCCGGGCCGGGCCAGCGCCTGACTCACGACGGCAATGATCTCGTCAGAGCCGTTGCCCAGCATCACCTCGGTCCCGGCCGGGATCTGCATCACCGAGCGCAGACGCGCCTGCAACTCGGGTGCACGGGGGTCCGGATAACGATTGAGCGCGGCAGCCGCCACCGCCTGCGCCACCGCCTCGCGCAAGGCATCGGGCAGGCTGTAGGGGTTCTCCATCGCATCAAGCTTGACGAAGCCCTCAGCCGACGGCACGGCATAGGCCGACAGTGCCAGCACATCGTCGCGCACCACCGAAGCAACCAGGCGGGCAAGTTCGGTCATTGCTGCTCCCCCTGCCCTGCATCGGGGCTGCCAGCCATGGCCGCACCAGTGCCCTGGACAGCGCGGTCCAGGCGCAACTCAGCAGAGCGCGCATGCGCCGGCAACCCTTCACCGTGCGCGAGCACCGAGGCAATGGCTCCCAGGGTCTGGGCACCACGATGCGAGACATTGATCAGACTGGTGCGCTTCTGGAAGTCGTACACGCCCAGGGGTGAGGAGAAGCGCGCCGTGCCGGCCGTAGGCAGCACATGGTTGGGACCGGCGCAGTAATCGCCAAGCGACTCGGAACTGTACCTGCCCATGAAGATGGCACCGGCATGTCGCACCAGCGGCAACCAGAGTTGGGGATCGGCCACGGCCAGTTCGAGGTGCTCGGGGGCAATGCGGTTGACGATTGCGCAGGCTTGCTCGCGCGAATGCGCCACGATCAGGGCACCCCGTGCGGCCAGCGAGGCAGCGATGATGGCGCGTCGGGGCATGGTCTGGATGGCCACATCGATCGCATCTGCCACCCGATCAGCAAAATCCGCGTCGGTCGTAATCAGGATCGCCTGGGCCGATTCGTCATGCTCGGCCTGCGAGAAGAGATCCATGGCCACCCACTCGGGCGATACCGAGCCGTCACAGACCACCACGATCTCGGAGGGTCCGGCAATCATGTCGATGCCGACAAACCCGAACACGCGGCGCTTGGCGGCTGCCACCCAGGCATTGCCGGGGCCGACAATCTTGTCGACCCGTGGCACCGTCGCAGTACCGTAGGCAAGCGCGGCAACCGCCTGCGCACCGCCGATGGTGAAGATACGATCGACGCCGGCGATGGCGGCAGCCGCCAGCACCATGTCGTTGCGCTGGCCACGCGGCGTCGGAACGACCATGACCAGTTCACCCACACCGGCAACTCTCGCCGGCACGGCATTCATGAGCAGTGATGAAGGATAGGCAGCCTTGCCGCCGGGGACATAGAGCCCCACCCGATCAAGCGGCGTGACACGCTGGCCAAGCACCGTGCCATCAGGCTCCTCGATCTGCCAGGACTGCAACTTCTGGTGCTCGTGGTAACTGCGGATCCGCGCTGCGGCAGCCTCCAGAGCATCACGCTGAACCGCAGGCAGCCGCTCGAGGGCCTGCAGCGTCTCTGCCCGATCGAGTTCCAGCGACGATGCCTGGGTCAGATCGAGCAGATCGAATCGCCTGGTGTACTCGAGCACCGCCGCGTCGCCGCGACCACGTACATCGGCAATGATGTCTGCCACAGCCCGGTCGATGGAGTCATCCTGCGCGGCGTCATAGCTCACCAGTGCCTCGAGCGCCGCATCGAATCCGGCAGCCCCAGCGTCCAGACGCCGCGGCGCAATCGTCGCTGCCGGTGTACCCGCGCTCATCGCGCCCCCTCACGCCGCTCATTCACGGCCTCGCGAAAGGCGGTGATCATGGGCTGTACCTCGTTGAACTTCATCTTGAGAGCTGCCTGATTGACGATCAGACGCGAACTGATCGGCATGATCTCCTCGACCGCACGCAGCCGGTTGGCACGCAAGGTATTGCCCGTACTCACCAGATCGACGATCACGTCGGACAGACCGGAAATGGGCGCAAGCTCCATCGAACCGTAGAGCTTGATGAGGTCGACCTGCACCGCCTTCGCACCAAAGTGCTCGCGCGCTGCACGCATGTATTTGGTGGCCACGCGCAGTCGCGATCGGCGCGCGAGTGCGCCCTCGTAATCGAAGTCATCAGGGACAGCAACCATCATCCGGCAGCGCCCGATCTCGAGATCGACCGGCTGGTACAGCCCCTCACCACCATGTTCGTGCAGAACATCGACCCCGGCAACGCCGATGTCGGCGGCGCCATACTGCACATAGGTGGGGGCATCGGAGGCCCGCACGAGCACGATCCGCACATCCGGCCGATTGGTCTCGATGATGAGCTTTCGCGAACGATCGGGGTCTTCCGCAAGGGAAAGCCCGGCATGCGCGAGCAGCGGAAGCGATTCCTCGAGGATGCGTCCCTTGGAGAGGGCTATCGTGATCACGGCCGGCGGCCAACCGAGGTCGGCATCTGAAAAGTAGCCGGGCAGTTTACCGGGAGAAGTACCGCGACGTCACGCACTGCCCGCCGCACCCCGTACACGGCGCACATCGGCGCCGAGGTTGCACAACTTTGTCTCGATGGACTCGTAACCACGATCCAGATGATAGATGCGATCGATGAGGGTCTCTCCTTCGGCAATCAGACCGGCAATCACCAGGCTGGCCGAGGCCCGCAGATCGGTTGCCATCACGCGGGCACCCTGCAACTGCGGTACACCACGCACCACCGCCGTGTTGCCCGAGAGTTCGATCTCGGCGCCCATACGACGCAATTCAAGCGCATGCATGAACCGGTTCTCGAAGATGGTCTCGGCGATCACCGCGGTACCGCGGGCGATGCAGTCAAGCGTCATCAACTGGGCCTGCATGTCGGTCGGAAAGGCCGGATAGGGCGCCGTGCGGAAATTGACGGCAAGCGGCCGATTGCTGGCAGCGACACGCATCCAGCCGGTACCGATCTCGATGTGCGCGCCACTTTCGCGCAACTTGTCGATGACCGCATCGAGAGAGCCCGCGTCGGTACCGTCGAGGCGCACATCGCCACCGGTGGCAGCCACCGCCGCGAGAAACGTGCCAGTCTCGATACGGTCGGGCATGATCCGGTGATCGGCACCGTGCAGGGCACTCACCCCCTCGATCGTGATCACGTCGGTGCCGGCACCGCTCACGCGCGCGCCCATCGCGTTGAGGCAGAGGGCCAGATCGACGACTTCAGGTTCGCGCGCCGCATTCTCGAGCAGGGTCGTGCCTTCTGCGAGCGTCGCAGCCATCATCAGATTTTCGGTGCCGGTCACCGTCACCATGTCCATCACGATGCGTGCACCACGCAGGCGCTCGGCGTGGGCTTCGATATAGCCATGATTGACTTCGATCCGGGCGCCCATGGCAACCAGACCCTTGATATGCAGGTCAACCGGACGCTGGCCTATGGCACAGCCCCCCGGCAGGGAAACGCGGGCATGGCCGCAGCGAGCAATGAGCGGACCGAGCACGAGGATGGAAGCGCGCATCGTCTTCACCATCTCGTAGTCGGCGAAAGGCTCGCTCACCTGCGCTGCCTGCAAGGTGACTGTACCAGCCTCGCGCTGCGCCACCACACCCATCCGCCCGAGCAGATCGATCAGGGTCGAGACATCGCGCAGGGCTGGGAGATTGGACAGGCGCAGCGGATCGGCGGTGAGCAAGGCCGCGCAGGCCAGTGGCAGTGCGGCATTCTTGGCCCCCGAGATCGGCACCGTGCCCTGGAGCGAGCGGCCACCGACAATGAGCAGACTATCCAACGCGGCCGCTCCCGCTGCTTGACTGCCGCTCGGCCCACTGCTCGGGGGTGAGTGTCTGCATGCTGAGTGCGTGGATCTCCTCTCGCATGCGATCCCCGAGTGCCCGGTACACCACCTGGTGCTGCTGCACGCGGTTTCGACCACGAAACTCGGCGCTGACGATGATTGCATCGAAATGGGCGCCATCGCCCTGGACCTGAACATGCTCGCAAGGCATTCCCTCGCGGATGTAACGCTCTACGCTTTCCGGTGTAACCATCGAATGCAAACTCCTGCAGACGTTTTGAAAGACTGCTTGGGTGACCCGCCCGACCCTTGTCAGGTGCGCAGCTTGTAGCCAGTGCGAAGCATGGTCAGCGTAACCGCAGCAAGTACCACGAAGGTACCGGCAACCACACCCAGGCTGAGCCACGGATCGACATCGGAAACCCCGAAGAAACCATGGCGGAAGCCATCAATCATGAAGAAGAAGGGGTTGGCACGCGAGATCGTCTGCCAGACCGGCGCCAGCGAATGGATCGAATAGAAGACGCCCGACAGGAAGGTGAACGGCAGGATCACGAAATTCTGGAAAGCCGCCAGTTGATCGACCTTGTCGGCCCAGATACCGGCCAGCAGCCCGAGGGCACCCAGAATAGCCGCCCCACCAAGAGCAAATGCGATGATCCAGGCCGGATGCACAAAGGGGATGGGCGCGAGGAAAAGCGTTACCGCCAGCACGCCGCCGCCCACGACCAGACCTCGACCCACCGCTGCCAGCACGTAGGCCAGAAAGATTTCCACATGCGAAAGCGGCGGCAGCAGCACGAAGATGATGTTGCCGGTCATCTTGGACTGGATGAGGCTGGAAGAACTGTTGGCAAAGGCGTTCTGCAGCGTGGCCATCATGACCAGACCGGGCACGAGAAACACCCTGTAAGGCACCCCTTCGTACACCTGGACTCGCTCCTCGAGCACGTGGGCAAAGACCACCAGGTAGAGCAGTGCATTGACGATCGGCGCAAAGACTGTCTGGAAACTCACTTTCCAGAAACGCATCAACTCCTTGGCAAACAAGGTCCGAAAGCCGGCACTGAAAAGGACAGGTTTCATGTCGGTTCGGCACTGCCCAGCGTTCCGCGCATGGTCTGCACGAAGACTTCTTCGAGATCGGGTTGCATCACCGACAGTTCTGCAATGCGACCGCCGCTCTCGCGAATCTGCGCGAGCAAAGGCTCGACCTCACAAGGATCGCCCAGACGCAGCACATGAGAGCTGCCCTCGGAGGACACCCGCCGAGCGGCAAAGGCCTCGGGCAAGGCGCCGCCTGCGAGCGTGATGCGAACAAGCACCCGGTCGCGCATCAGACCCACCAGATTGGCCGTGGTGTCCAGGGCAATGACCCGCCCCCCCTTCATCATGGCAATTCGTCCGCACAGGGCCTCGGCCTCCTCGAGGTAGTGCGTGGTAAGCACGATCGTGTGTCCGTCCTGGTTCAGCCGGCGAATGAACGCCCAAAGGCTCTGGCGCAACTCGACGTCAACGCCGGCGGTGGGCTCATCGAGAATGATCACCGGCGGCCTGTGAACCAGGGCCTGGGCCACCAGCACCCGGCGCTTCATTCCACCGGAGAGCGAGCGCATGTTGGCATCCGCCTTGGAGGCGAGGCCCAGATGCTCGAGAATCTCGTCGATCCAGGCATCGTTGTGTCGCAAACCGAAGTAGCCCGACTGGATAACCAGGGTCTCGCGCACCGAGAAGAACGGATCGAAGACGATTTCCTGCGGCACCACCCCGAGCATCCGACGCGCGTTGCGATATTCGGTGCGCACATCATGCCCCATGACCCGTGCCCGTCCCTTGTCAGGGCGACACAAACCGGCCAATACGCTGATGAGGGTGGTCTTTCCCGCGCCGTTGGGACCGAGCAAACCGAAGAACTCGCCCCGGTGAACCTCGAGATCAATGCCATCGAGCGCCTGCAAACCACCGAAACGCTTGGTCAGGCCTTCGACGAGAATGGCGGCTGTGGTGGTCATCAAGCCCGCGATGACTCCACCGGCGAACTGCAGAACATCGGCAGGAAGTCGTTGATCCCGTAGAGGCGGGCAAGCCTTCCCAGATCGGCTGGAGCGCCCACGACAATCAGGGGACCGCCCGCTTTCAATGCCGCCCTGACCAGGTCGAACACGAGCGCCAGGCCCGCCGAATCGACCCTGGCCACCCCGGACAGATCGACACGCCTTACCCCGGCCTGCACGAATCCGGTTGCCGCCGACACGATATCGCCCACCACCTGCATCGTCAGATCACCGGCCACGACCAGGATGTCGCCCTCGCGGGTCAGCGTGGGGCGATTGCTCATTTGCGCGTCTGCTGCCCCATCTGGTGGTTCTTGTCAGCGAGCAGCTTGATCAGACCGTCGATGCCGCTTTGTCGAACCTCCTGGACAAAGGTGTCGCGGTAGGTCGTCACGAGGCTCACGCCACCGATGATCACGTCGTGTACCTTCCAGCCATCCGGTGTCTTGCCCATGCCGTAATCGATCGTGACAGGCTGACTCCCGGAGCGCCTGACCTCGGAGCGAACGATGACATCAGTGTCACCCGGCTTGGCACGCAGCGGCTTGAACTCGATGATCTGATCACGGTAGGCCGTAATGCCCGAGGCATAGGTTCGAACCAGCAAAGTGCGAAACTGCTCGACGAGTTCCTTTTGCTGATCAGCAGAAGCGCGACGCCAGCTCGAGCCGACCGCCAGCGCCGTCATGCGGCTGAAGTCGAACTGCGGCAGGATCCGGGTCTCGATCAGATCGTGAACCTTGCGCGAGTCACCCGCCTGCAGGTCCTTGTCGTTGCGGATGAGATCGATCACCTCGCTCGAGACCGATTTCACCAGCACGTCGGGCGGCGTGTCGGGATCGATCGCGGCACGCGTACAGGTCGTACCGAGGCACAGAAAACCCAGCAGCACCAGGCTGCGGGCAGCGCTGCGAAACCACTCGCTGACCGAACGGCCAGTGGGCATGCGCATGCGGCTCGGAGACATCGATACCGGGACAGGGCTCATCGCGAATTGTCGGCAATGTCAGTGGACGGGGTTCCATTATCATCCACCTTGGCCATCACAGGGCCACCCGGTGCAAGGACATCGTCCTCCTCGCCATCGTCGTTGCGGGATGGGGGCGGGTTTCCGTCGTAGATGAGTGAATGACGGCGCTGCAGGAAAGCATCACGCACGAACCGGTAACGGTCGAGCGCCGCGTTGTCCAGGATCGATCCGGCACCGAGCAGTTCAGCACGCATGTCAAGCAGGTAGAGTCCGGTTGCGGTGTTGAACGGCGAGCGCCAGGTGGCGGGGTCGATCTCTCGCGCGATCGGGCGCAAGGGGTAGCTGACATAAGTGAGAACGGTCGAAGGCGCATCGCGCATCGTGCTCGGACCCAGGAAGGGCAGCACCAGGTAGGGGCCATCGGGCACGCCCCAGGTGGCCAGCGTCTGCCCCAGATCCTCGTTGTGCTTTTCAAGACGGGCCTCGCTGGCAACATCGAGTACCCCAGCCAGGCCGAACGTCGAGTTGACGATGAACCGCATGAAATCGGAAGTACCCTCGTAGACCTTGCCCTGCATCAGGTTGTTCGCCCCGATCAGCAGGTCGTCAAAGTTGCCCAGGAAGTTGTGTACCCCGGTACGCACCATCGATGGCACATAGTCGACCCAGGCGCGTGCCACCGGTTCGGCGAGATGCCGATCGATCGTATCGTTGAAGGCATATACCGCCCGATTGAACGGCTCGAACGGATCTCTGCCGCCGGCGCGGGTTCCGGCCCCGGTAGCGCAACCGGCAAGCAGGGCGCAGAGCCCGAAAACCGCAATCAGACGCTTCACTGGCTGCCCTCCGCTCCCTTGGCTGCTCGCGTCTTGCCACCCTTTGCAGTGCTGTCCGTGGTCTTGCTCTCAGCAGCCTTGCTATCAGTCACCTTCGCATCGTCTGCCTTCTCACCGGCTGATTTGCCTTCGCCCGGGTTGGCGTCGGCCGGCTTGGCATCCGCGGGCTTGCCTTCGGCGGCCTTGTTGTAGAGAAACTGACCAATCAGATTCTCGAGCACCACCGCGCTCTGGGTGAGGCGCACGGTGTCACCAGCCTTGAACATCACGGCGTCGCCACCAGCGGTCAGGCCCAGGTACTGCTCGCCCAGCAAACCGGCGGTCAGGATCTTGGCCGAGGTATCCTTGGGAAAGGGATAGCGGGCACTGATATTGAACGACACCACCGCTTCGTAGGTTTCGGCGTCGAATCCGATTGCACTGACCCGCCCGACCATGACCCCGGCACTGCGCACCGGCGCCCGCACCTTGAGACTGCCGATGTTGTCAAAACGAGCCTCCAGCGTGTAGGTGGGTTCGGACGAGAAGTTCGACGCGTTGGCAGCCCGCAGTGCCAGAAATGCGAGCGCACCGATGCCGATGATGACGAAGAGCCCGACCCAGAGGTCGAGCATGCGGTTGCGATTCATGATCAGGTTCCCCGGAACATCAGTGCGGTGAGGAGGACATCCAGTGCAAGTATGACCAGCGCTGAAGTGACTACCGTGCGGGTCGTGGCACGAGAAACGCCCTCGGCGGTCGGCGCAGCATCGTAGCCTTCGAACACGGCAATCCAGGTCACGGCAACGCCGAAAACAAAGCTCTTGATGACCCCGTTGAGCACGTCATCGCGGAAATCGACCGCAGCCTGCATCTGCGACCAGTAGGCGCCCGCATCCAGTCCGATGGTCACAACACCGATCAGATACCCGCCGAGGATGCCACAGGCCGAGAAGATCGCGGCCAACAGCGGCATCGAGATGACCCCGCCCCAGAACCGGGGCGCCACGACCCGTGCCAGAGGCTCGACAGCCATCATCTCCATCGCCGCCAGTTGCTCGGTGGCCTTCATCAGCCCGATCTCGGCAGTCATGGCAGATCCGGCGCGGCTTGCAAACAGCAGCGCCGAAACGACAGGGCCCAGTTCACGCACCAGCGAAAGGGCCACAAGCGTGCCGAGCGCCTCGGCCGAACCGTAACGAACCAGCGTCTCATAGCCCTGCAGGCCCAGCACCATTCCGACGAAAAGGCCAGACACGCCGATGATGACCAGCGAAAGCACACCGGCAAAGTGGATCTCGCGCATCACCAGTCCGAAGCGCCGGATGCCAAGGCCGGAGAATCGCAGGATCGCGAGGAAAAAGCGCGCAGCAAAGCCGAGTCGTTCGAGCTTGAGAAGCGCCCACTCACCAAGGCCCTCGACACGAGCTCTCACCGGGCCCGGGACGTCCGGCTTGGGAGGCGGGCTGGCGACAGGCATCAGCGAGCTCCTGCGAGCAGTTCGCTGCGGTAGTCGGCTGCCTGCTGGTGAAAAGGCACGACCCCTTCGATCTCGCCGCGAACAAACTGACGCACGAACGGCTGCTCGGAAGCGCGCACACCATCGGGTGTCCCTTCGGCCACCACGCGCCCGCCCGCGATGAAATACAGGTAGTCGACGATCTGCAGGGACTCCTGCACATCGTGGGTAACGATGATCGAACTGGCACCGAGCGCATCGTTGAGTTCACGCACCAGGCGCCCGATCGTGGCGAGCGAAATCGGATCAAGTCCGGTGAAGGGCTCGTCAAACAGCATCAGCCGAGGATCGAGCGCGATACCGCGGGCCAGTGCAACCCGACGCGCCATGCCGCCCGACAATTGATGGGGCATCAGCGTGCTGGCACCGCGCAGGCCAACGGCCTGCAATTTCATCAGCACCAGATCACGGATCATGCGTTCGCCCAGATTGGTGCACTCGCGCAGCGGAAAAGCCACGTTGTCGAAGACGGAGAGGTCGGTAAAGAGGGCACCAAACTGGAACAACATGCCGACTCGGCTACGCATCCGACGCAGCGCATCGGCGTTCATCACACCGACATCCTCACCGAACACGCTGACCGTGCCAGCAGAAGCGGGAACCGTACCGCCGATGAGACGCAAGATGGTGGTCTTCCCGCAGCCCGACCCTCCCATGAGAGCAACGATCTGCCCGGGACGAACCGTCAGATTGACCTTCTCGAGGATGCGTTTCGACGGATCGTAGCCAAAGGCCACATCGTCGAGTCGGACAGGTATCAGGTCGGCCACGATGATCCGATGAGATTGGCAAGGCAGCGTCGACGATGGCCTCGCCCGTGCATTTTCTGGCACCGGCGGGCACCGTCCTGCCCTCAGACAGGCACTTTAAAGGATATGGGCCCGGCCGGCCACCCCATTTGGCCCATCCGGCCCGCGCAGTTTCAACGCCGTGGTGTGGCGTATTCCTTTCCGGGCTGCGGCCACCTCATGCCAGCATTCGGCCCACCATGAACCCAGAAAATCTCACAAGAAGCCACCGTCTGAACGCCCAGGCCGAGCCTGCCACCGGCGCACGAGCGCATGCAGACGGCTCGGCTCCGGGGCTTGACGCGGAGCCGGCGACACCCGCGAGCGCGGGCGACGGATTCTTCCAGGCCCACACGCTGATCGGGGAAAGTCCGCTCATCGTCAGCTTGCGGCACGAAATCGACCAGTGCGCCAATTCACCGTTTCCAGTACTGATCGAAGGCGAATCCGGCAGCGGCAAGGAAATCGTCGCCGCGTTGCTGCACAGCCGCTCGATTCGCCAGAAGCGGCCTGCACTGGCACTGAACTGTGCGGCGCTGTCGCCCGCGCTGCTCGAGCCCGCCCTGTTTGGCCACGCACGAGGTGCCTTCACCGGCGCGACCATGGCTCGATCAGGCTACTTTGAAGACACTGCGGATGGCACGCTCTTTCTGGACGAGATCGGCGAGCTCTCGCTCGACCTTCAGCCCAAGCTGCTGCGGGTGCTCGAGAGCGGCGAGTTCCAGCGCGTCGGCGAGACCCGATCGAACAACAGCCGCGCGCGTATCGTCGCGGCAACCAACCGCGATCTGCGCCATGAAGTGAAACACGGCCGGTTTCGCGCCGACCTCTATCATCGCCTGTCGGTACTCAGGCTCCAGGTGCCCCCACTGCGCGAGTGCGCCGATGACCGCGGGCTCCTGCTCGCACACTTTCTCAAGCGCCAGGAGATCGAATCGGGCGTGCTCCCCTTTCACCTTGACGAGGATGCGCTCGCGCTGTGGCGCGAGTACGACTTTCCCGGCAATGTGCGCGAACTGCGCAACATCGTGATCCGGCTGAGCGCACGTCACGCGGGTGCCAAGGTGAGTTCGGCCATGCTGGCCCCCGAACTGGACCAGCAGGCGGTGAATGGCGCACACGACCAGACCTGCACACCCCCTGCCAGCGACCCCGAATCGCTCAGCGCACGGGCGCGCTCGCAACTCGCGCGCGGGGAATCCTTTTCGCTCGATGCGCTCCTGCACTGCGTCGAGCAGGGGTATATAAGAGCCGCCATGCAACTGGCCAGCGGCAACGTGAGCCACGCAGCGCGCATGCTGGGCATCAACAGGACCACGCTCTACAGCCGAATGGATGCTCGCCAGAGGGCATCCTCGCCCGGTTAGCAGAGCAGTCGCGCCGGCAGAAAACGCGCGCCTTGTCCTGCCTCGGGTCACCGCGGCTATACTTCGACGATGACCAGCCTACGTCCCTCACCGATTCAGGGCAGCGATCCGCTCGAACGTGCCCGCGAAGTATTCCGGATCGAATCGGCCGCCGTGGGCGCTCTCGCCGACCGTCTCGACCAGCGTTTCGCGCAGGCGGTCGATCTGATTCTTGCCTGTCGCGGCCGGGTTGTCGTGAGCGGTATCGGCAAGTCGGGACACGTGGCGCGCAAGATTGCCGCCACGCTGGCGAGCACCGGGACGGCCGCCTTCTTCGTTCACCCTGCCGAGGCACGACACGGAGACCTCGGCATGATTCGCGGCGAAGACGTGATGATTGCCATTTCCTACTCCGGCGAATCGGACGAACTGGCGGTGGTGATCCCATCGGCCAAACGCCTTGGCATGGGCCTCATTGCGATCTGCGGCAATCTCGAGTCGACCCTGGCTCGACATGCCGACATCGTGCTCGATGCAGGGGTGGAGCGTGAGGCCTGCCCGCTCAATCTCGCGCCGACCGCAAGCACGACGGCCGCTCTGGCGATGGGAGACGCCCTTGCCGTGGCACTGCTGGACGCACGGGGTTTCGGCGCCGATGACTTCGCGCGGTCTCATCCCGGTGGCGCGCTCGGGCGTCAGTTGCTCACCACGGTACGCGACGTCATGCGTTCGGGCGCCGCAGTACCCCAGATACCCGAATCGGCCACCGTGACCGAGGCTCTGCTCGAAATGACGCGCAAGACGATGGGCATGACGGCCGTCACCGACAGCGCCGGGCATGTCGTGGGCATCTTCACCGATGGCGACTTGCGCCGGGCACTCGAGCGAAGCGCCGATGTCAACGCCACGCGCGTGAGCGCGGTCATGAAGCGGCATCCGCGCACGATCGAAGCCGGACAACTCGCCACCGAAGCGGTGCGACTCATGGATATCCATCGTATCAGCCAGTTGCTGGTGGTCGACACCGCAGGCAAGCTCGAGGGTGCCCTGAACCACCACGACCTTCTGCATGCCAAGGTCATATGAAAGCGCCCACTGCACGGCTCTATCCGGTGATCCTCATGGGGATGCTGGCCGCCGCCACACTCTGGGTCGAGCGACTGGTGCAACCGGAGAGCACCGCGGCGGACGGTCCGGTACGTCACATTGCCGACTTTCGGGCAGAGGGCTTCACGCTCACGCAGATCAACAGCAGCGGCCAGGCCGACACCTTGCTCTCGGCCTCCCGGGGTGTTCACTTCGCCGACGACGGCACCACGCACCTGGAGAACCCGCGACTTCGCCAGACGCGGCCGGCGATGCCATCGGTCGAGATCACCGCACTTCGCGGCACCATCGATCGCGAGGGAAACATCGTGGACCTCACCGAATCGGTACGGGCCTACCGCGGCTCTCGCCCCGGCGAGCCATCGACAACGCTCGAGACTTCGGCCCTGCGAATACGGCTCGACGTCGAAACTGCCAATACCGATGCACCGGTGCACCTCACTCGAGGCGTATCAACGCTGGAAGGAACCGGCATGCAATTTGACAATCGATCCGGCCAACTGACGCTCGACTCGCGGGTGCGGGGCAGTTTCGTCAACGCGGCGCGCCAGAGCGCCGGGGCAGCCACCGGCACCTCGTCAAGGCCGCAGGCACAGGTGGCGCCATGAACCGCCGGATGCCCGAGGCCGCAGCCTCGGTTTGCCTGCTCTGCTGCATGCTGCTCGGATCAACGGCGCACGCCGAGCGCGCCGACCGGCAGCGCCCCATCAATGTCGAGTCCGACCGGATGAGCGCAGACGACCTGAATCAGATGGCCATCTTCACAGGACGTGTGGTGGTCGTGCAGGGCACCTTCGTGATGTGCGCCGACCAGGTGACGATACGTCAGGACAAGGCCGGCAACCAGAATGCCATCGCCGTCGGCGCGCCAGCCCTCTTTCGCGAGAAACGTGACGGGGTCGATGAGTGGATCGAAGGCGAGGCAGAACGCATCGAGTATGACGCCCGCAACGAGACCCTCGAACTGTTCAATCGGGCGCGTGTGACGCGCGAGAAAGACGAAGTGCGCGGCAACTTCATCGCCTACAACTCGCGAACCGAAGTGGTCCGCGTGCAGGAGCAGCGAGACACTGCTGCCGCACCGACAACCCGCGAGGGTCGAGTGTCGGCCGTGTTCCAGCCTCGGGCCCAGTCGGCCTCAGGTGCCGACGCGCGTGGCCAATCGGGCGCACAGTCGGCCGTGCCCGCGGCGCGTGCCCCCATGACATTGCAAAGCGAAAACGAACCCAACCGAACTGCCACGAGTGCGGCGGTTGCACCACGCCCGCCTGGCTGTCAAGCGGCCCGCGCACGATGAGTCGGCTCAGCGCCTCGAACCTGAAGAAGCGATACGGTCGTCGTGTCGTGGTGAAAGACGTCTCGCTCGAGGTGCGCAGCGGCGAGGTCATCGGGCTGCTGGGCCCCAATGGCGCCGGCAAGACGACCTGCTTCTACATGATTGTCGGTCTGGTCGCTGCCGATGACGGGACGATCGCGGTCGACGATGCGCGCATCACGCACTTGCCAATCCATCGCCGCGCCCACATGGGGCTGGCCTACCTGCCCCAGGAAGCGTCGGTCTTTCGCAAGCTCAGTGTCGCCGAAAATATCCAGGCCATTCTGGAACTCAACGCCGGCAGACCGCGCCCTGACGGCGGCACGCCGCAGCGCATCGGCGATGACCTTGACCACCTGCTGAGCGAACTGCGGATCGAGCACCTGCGCAACGCACCTGCCCTCTCCTTGTCAGGGGGCGAACGGCGGCGGGTCGAGATTGCTCGATCACTGGCGACCTTTCCGCGATTCATACTGCTTGACGAACCCTTTGCCGGGGTCGATCCGATCGCCGTCGTCGAGATCCAGCGCATCATCGGTTTCCTGCGCGAGCGCTCGATCGGCGTACTGATCACCGACCACAATGTCCGCGAAACCCTCGGCATCTGCGATCGGGCCTATATCATCAATGACGGCAGTGTGTTGCGAAGCGGTCATCCCGATGAAATCGTGGCCGACGAATCCGTGAGGCGCATCTACCTGGGCGAGAACTTCCGACTCTGAGCGAGGGCAGCACCGTCACGGGCCGCCTTTGCGTGGCAAAATTCATACCAGCATGAATTGTCTGCGGTTCGACACCTTTCCGATGGCGTTGTCCGCTCCCGACGAGCCTGTCGCCGAAACCACTCCTTCCACCCCGAGCACGCCCCCGTCATGAGACAGAGCCTGCAGATTCGCGTGTCGCAGCAACTCGCGCTCACCCCGCAGTTGCAGCAGTCGCTGAAGATTCTGCAACTCTCGGCGCAGGAACTCGACCAGGAAATCGACCGGGCGCTCGGCGACAACCCATTGCTCGAGCGCGAGGACATACCTGAACCAGCCCGCGATACGGTCTTCGTGGCCGGGGCTGCGCAGCCGGTCAGCGTCGAGATGCCGCGGGAAACAACGCCCGATCAAGGCACGATCATGCAAGACTGGGCCGATGCCGCGTGGATGCCCGGGCCGCGTCGTGACGATGATGACGAGCGCGATCGCGACGGTGCCCAGATCGCCGGCGACGGGCCGGACCTGCGCGAGCACCTCTTGTCGCAACTGGTGCTGTTGCGGCTCGAACGGCGGGCACAGGCTCTGCTTGAACTGCTGATCGACGATCTGAATGAAGACGGCTTCATGACTCAGGGCCTGGACGAAATACAGGCCATGCTGCCCGAGGAACTGGGCATCACCGCCGCTGAAGTGGAACTCGCACTGGCCAGACTCCAGGGACTCGACCCCTGCGGGGTAGGCGCTCGTACCCTGCCCGAATGCCTCGAGTTGCAATTGCTTGCGCTGCCAGAATCGACCCCGTCGCGCAGTTTCGCGCTGGCGGCGGTGCGCGATCACCTCGAGCTGATCGCGGCACGCGACTTCCCGCGCTTGCGCAAGCTCCTCGCTTGCGACGATGAAGACCTGCGCGGGCTGCAGCAACTGATCCGCACGCTGAACCCGCGGCCCGGCGCCCAGTTTGCCCGCAGCGAAACGCGCTATGTCGTTGCCGATATCGTGGTTCGAAAGTCGCGTGGCGAGTGGACCGCGCAACTGAACCCGGCAGCGATGCCCAAATTGCGCGTCAGTCCGGTCTACGCCGCCCTGCTGAGCGGCATGCGCGCCGCTGCGAGAGGAGGTCTGTCAACCCAGATGCAGGAAGCCCGCACGCTGATCAAGAACGTTCAGCAGCGCTACGAGACGATCCAGCGCATTGCTCAGGCCATCGTCGATCGGCAGCGTCACTTTCTCGACCATGGCGAGGTCGGCATGCGCCCCTTGGTGCTGCGCGAGATCGCCGATGCGCTCGGTTGTGTCGAGTCGACCGTGTCGCGGGGCACCAACGGCAAGTACATGGCAACGCCGCGCGGTATCTTCGAGCTGAAGTACTTCTTCAGCAGCCACGTCTCGACAGACTCCGGTGGCGCCTGCTCGGCAACCGCCATTCGCGCACTGATCAGGCAGATGGTGTCCGATGAAGACACGCGACAGCCGCTGTCCGACAGCCAGATTGCCGACACGTTGGGCAAGCAGGGCATTGTCGTTGCGCGGCGCACCATCGCCAAGTACCGCGAGTCATTGCAGATTCCGCCTGTGACTCTTCGCAAATCGCTTTGAGCCCGCGCGAACAAAAAGCGTTTGACAGGGGCATACTGGACATCAGGTTGGTGGCGATGCACTCGTCATCGATCCCGGGATGTTCATACCACCCAGCGGAGGAACAGAGCATGAACCTGAGTGTCAGCGGTCATCATCTGAGTGTCACACCGGCCATCCGAACCTATGTCGAGAGCAAGCTCGAGCGTGTATTGCGTCACTTCGACCACATCATCGACGTGCACGTGATCCTCTCGGTGCAGAAACTGCGTCAATGTGCCGAGGTCACCCTGCATGCGAGCGGCAAGGACATCTTCGCGCAGGCTGAGCACGAAAACCTCTATGCGGCCATCGACGAATTGATCGACAAGCTTGACCGTGCAGTCATGAAGCACAAGGATCGGGCCTACGGACATCCGCACGAATCACTGAAGCACCACGAACCGGACGAAGCTGTCTGAGCGGACACCCGTTCATCCATGCAGACCCTGGCAAATCTCCTTTCGCCCCAGCGCATCGTTCTCGACCTCGAGGCCAGCAGCAAGAAGCGGCTGTTCGAGCAAGCCGGCCTGCTGTTCGAGAACACGCACGATCTGCCGCGGGTTCGAGTCTATGACAGCCTGTTTGCCCGCGAACGGCTGGGCTCCACCGGCCTGGGCCAGGGCGTTGCCATCCCGCATGGCCGCATCAAGGGGCTGCGCGGCACCGCCGGCGCACTGCTGCGGTTGCGCACACCAATCCCCTTCGAGGCACCCGACGGTGCACCGGTCGGGCTGGCCTTCGTGCTGATGGTGCCCGAGCGGGCAAGCAGTCGGCACCTTGCCATCCTTTCACAACTGGCCGAACTACTGTCCGACCGACCGCTGCGCGAGCAACTGCAGTCGGCGCCCGATACGGCCACCATCCACCAGATACTCTCGACCTGGCAACCCCATGTTACAGACCAGCGTAGCGCGACTCGTTGAAGACAATGGCGGCAAGCTCGGCTTGCAATGGCGCTGCGGCAACGGCCGTGGGCTGATCGCGCGTGACCCGTCGGAGTCGGCCGCCACAGTCGGCCACCTGAACCTCATACACCCCAACCGCATTCAGGTTCTCGGCCCGCACGAGGATGCACACCTGCAAGCCCTGTCCGCCACTGCACTGGCAGAGCTTCTGGGCACGCTCATGGCAGCACGGCCTGCCGCGCTGATCGTGGCCGATGGCCTCACCGTGCCGGCCGACCTCCTGGCTGCCGCCCAGAGCGCCCGCATCGACCTCCTGTCCACTGCTCAACCCGCTCACTGGATCATCGACAAACTGCGGCGCTATCTGGCACGCGCCCTGGCAGAATCCACCGAACGTCACGGCGTGTTCGTCGACGTGCTGGGTGTCGGCGTCCTGATCACCGGTGATTCAGGCTCGGGCAAGAGCGAACTGGGTCTCGAACTGATCAGTCGCGGCCACGGCCTGGTGGCCGATGACGTCGTCGACATCTCGCGCATCTCTGCCAGCACCCTCGAAGGTCACTGCCCTGCCCTGCTCAAGGACTTTCTGGAAGTTCGTGGCCTGGGCGTACTCAACATCAGGACGGTATTCGGTGAAACGGCGGTTCGCCCACGCATGATCCTGCGCTTGATCGTTCACCTCGATCGGCCCTCGCAACAGGTAGTGGCCGAACGTCTGCCGCTGCACGCTCTGTCGGAAGAAGTGCTGGGGGTCACGATACCCAAGGTCGTGATACCCGTGGCCGCCGGACGAAACCTTGCGGTACTGCTCGAAGCAGCCGTGCGCAACTGGGTGTTGCGCAATCGAGGGCTCGACAGCACCGCCGAATTCATTCAGCGACAACAGGCCGCGATGCTGGCCGACTCATCCGACCCATCCGACTCATCCGAAACCGCGGACACCCGCGCCGAATCAGGCAAACCACGCTGACCAGACGCTGCCAGGCCCCCATCGGCCTGAAGCGCCCCCACGCATTGAAACGCAACAAAGTCCCTATAATCGTACGCACATGCCTGCCGAACGCCGATCCGGCGCGGATCAGGGCGGCTTCTGGCGTGTTACCTCAACCGGGAGATTCGAATGCGCAGACTACTGACCACGCTCGCGATCGTCGGCCTCGTTGCAGCATCGACAGCACACGCAGCCACACCGCAACAGGAGAAAATGGGGGCCTGCAACAAGGAGGCTACCGGCATGAAGGGCGATGATCGCAAGGACTTCATGAAGAAGTGTCTGAGCGCAGAGGCGCCGCCGGCCAAGATGACCCAGCAGGAGAAGATGACAGCGTGCAACAAGGAAGCCAGCGGCAAGAAGGGCGATGAGCGCAAGGACTTCATGAGCACCTGTCTCAAGGGCTGAGCGGACGGCATGCTCCTCGTGGTCATCACCGGGCTCTCGGGCTCGGGCAAGAGCGTCGCCATCAACGTGCTCGAGGATGCTGATTTCTACTGTGTCGACAATCTGCCGGCGCCTCTGGTACCCGAGACGGTTCGGTTTCTGCGTGACAATCAGCACGAGCGGGTCGCCATCACCGTCGACGCCCGTTCGGGCGGCAGTCTTGCCGGCATTCCCGAGAGCCTTGCCGCGCTGCGCAGTCAGGGCGTGGATGTACGGCTGATCTTTCTGAACGCACGCATCGGGTCGCTGGTCCGTCGCTTCAAGGAAACACGTCGCAAGCATCCCTTGAGCGACGGCACCCGCACGCTTGAAGAATGTCTTGCTCATGAAGCGGCGCTGGTCGCACCGCTTGCCGAGTCGGCACATGTGATCGACACCAGCGATCTCGCACCCAATGCGCTCAGAGCCTGGATCAAGGATCTGGTCGAAGTGGGGCAGGACAACCTCACACTCATCTTCGAATCGTTCGGCTACAAGAACGGGCTGCCCCTCAACGCCGACCTGGTGTTCGACGTGCGCCACTTGCCCAACCCGTTCTACGACCCGACCTTGCGACCGTTCAGCGGCCTTGACCGGCCGGTGACCGAATTTCTGGAAGCGCAGCCCGATGTTCCGGTGCTGCTCTCGCAGATCGGCGACTTCATCGAGCGGTGGCTTCCGGCCTACCGGCGCGATAATCGATCCTACCTGTGTGTTGCCATTGGCTGCACCGGCGGACAGCACCGCTCGGTCTACCTGGCCGAACAACTGGCAGTGCGCTTCCGTCCGTCGACGCCGGTACTCATTCGCCATCGTCAACTCGACACCGTGGCCAGAGCGCAGGCCGGGCGTTAAGCTCTCGGTCCGATTCTCGATCAAGCTACAGGATGTACTCGCCATGACCCCAGCACGCAGCGTTACCGTCGCCCTTACGGGCGCTTCCGGCATGGCCTACGGTCTGCGCCTGCTCGAGTGCCTGGTGAAAAGTGGCGTTCGCGTTTCGCTCCTCTACACCCAGGCAGCTCACGTGGTCGCCAAGCAGGAACTGGACCTCGTCCTGCCACCCCGTGCCACCGACGCCGAGCGATACTTTGGCGAACGCTACGGTGCCCAGCCCGGGCAGTTGCGCGCCTACGGTCGAGAAGACTGGTTCTCGCCGGTTGCATCCGGATCAAACCCCAATGACGCGATGGTGATCTGCCCGTGCACGATGGGTACGCTCGCATCGCTCGCAGCCGGCATGTCCGACAACCTGATCGAGCGGGCAGCCGACGTCACGATGAAGGAGCGTCGAACCCTCGTGATCGTGCCCCGTGAAGCGCCGTTCTCGGTCGTTCACCTCGAGAACATGCTGCGTCTGGCCCGTGCCGGCGTCGTCATCCTGCCAGCCAATCCGGGCTTCTATCACCGCCCCACGCAGGTGGAGGCGATCATCGACTTCATCGTGGCACGCATCCTCGATCACATCGGCGTGCCGCACGAACTGATGGCCCGCTGGGGGCGTGGCGAGGCGGGTGCCGCCTCGTGAGCGACATGACGATCGGTGATCTGCCGATCTTTCCACTCAACACGGTGCTGTTTCCCGACGGGCTTCTGCCGCTGCGCATCTTCGAGGCGCGCTACATGGACATGGCGCGCAATGCGCTGAGAACCGGTACGCCGTTCGGGGTCTGTCGCATCCGTGCAGGCGCCGAGGTGGGCGCACCTGCCGAGCCTGAATCGGTGGGGACGCTGGCCCACATCATCGACTGTGACATGGAGCAACTGGGACTCCTCCTGGTGCGAACCCGGGGTGGCGATCGCTTCCGGGTCCTGGAGAGCCGTGTCACCAGCCAGGGGCTGATACTGGCCCGGGTGCAGCGTCTGCCGCTGGCCGAAGACTCACCCCTGCCCGAAGCCTATCGAGCATGCGTCCGACTGCTCAACGCGGTGGCCACTCAGCAGAAGGAAGCGCCCTTTCTCGATCCGCAGCGTCCCGACTCAGCGCACTGGGTCGGACATCGACTGAGCGAGATACTGCCCTTGCCCGGCTCGATCAGGCAGCAGTTGCTCGAACTCGATGACAGCCTGGCACGCCTGCAGGTACTGATGCAGTTTCTCGAAAAACACGGTCTGGTGATCCGCTGAAATCGAACGCTGAACCGGGCCCTGAAAAGATCTCCGCCGCGTCGCTGAAGGGCGTCTCACGCAGGCAGATCGAGAGCTCCCTGCGGGGATTGCCCAGCGCAGAGGCTGGCCAGAATACGGCGCACCGGTACCGGTACTGCCGCCGATCCTGCCTCGGCAAGCGGCAGCCAGAGTGCACCGGGCTCGCCAAGGCTTGCCTGCCTGCCCAGAACCCGCACGGCCAGAGGATCGATATCGAGCGAAAAGTGGGTAAACCCGTGGCGCAGACGCGGCAGCGGGCGTAGCTCGATCACTTCAAGCCCGAATCGTTGGCGGGCCACGAGCACTGGATCGTCGCCCGCCTGCAACTCAGGCAGACTCCAGAGCCCGCCCCAGATGCCGGTCGACGGACGGCGCTCGAGGAGCACGTCATCGCCTTGCAAGAGCACGAGCATCGAGGTGGCGCGAAGCGGTTGCACCCGGCGTGCCCTGGGCGTGGGCAATTCGTGAACCCTGTTCTGCAGACGGGCCTCACAATCGACGGCGACCGGGCAGCGCTCACAGGCAGGACGGGCGCGCGTGCACACCGTTGCTCCAAGGTCCATCAGCCCCTGACAGTAGGCAATGAGGTCTTCTGACGCGGATACCGGGGATGCTGGGGATACCTCGGAAGACCGGGACACACCCGGCAGGAAGGTCTCGGCAACGGCCCAGAGCCGCGCAAGCACTGCGCTCGAGGCTGGCAGACCCTCAATCGCCTGATGGCGCGCCAGTACCCGCTTGACGTTGCCATCGAGAATGGCCTCACGCGCGCCGAACGCAAAAGTGGCGATGGCTGCTGCGGTGGAGCGCCCTATGCCGGGCAGTTGCTCGATGGCCTCGCGGCTGGCCGGCATCTGCCCTGCGTGCCGCTCGACCATCAGTGCGGCCGCACGATGCAGATTGCGCGCCCGCGAGTAGTAGCCAAGCCCGCTCCACAATTGCATGACCGCATCGATGGGAGCAGCCGCCAGCGACGATATGTCAGGGAAACGCGCAAGGAAACGCTCGTAGTAGGGCATCACGGTGCCTACCTGGGTCTGTTGCAGCATGATCTCCGAGAGCCAGATGCGGTAAGCGTCTCGCGTGTTCTGCCAGGGCAGATCGTGGCGCCCCTGACGCCGCTGCCAGTCGATCAGGCGTGCCGAAAATGACGCTGCCCCATCGGGGCGAGGCGCCGCATCCTGCCGCTCAGGCATTGGATACGCCAAACGGCACATGACCCGCTGCAACGTGCTGCCGCGCCGAGTCCACGTGCGAGGTCTGGTCGTCAAAGTAGATATCGGCGCCGAAGGTCTTCAGGAACTCGCCCTTGTCGAGCCCACCCAGGAAGAGCGCTTCGTCGATACGGATCTCCCAGGCGCGCAGCGTGCGGATAACGCGCTCATGCGCCGGTGCCCCGCGCGCGGTTACGAGCGCGGTACGAATCGGCGACTGCTCCATCGGGTACTCCGACTGGATCCGGTGCAGCGCAGACAAAAAGGTCTTGAAAGGCCCACCCGAGAGCGGTTCACGCGCCGCGCTCGATTCGCTCGAGTGAAAGGCATCAAGCCCGTCGCGCTTGAACACCCGCTCGGCCTCATCGGAAAAAAGGACTGCATCACCATCGAAGGCGATACGTAACTGTGCCGTGCGGTCAGCGGCATGATCGACGTTGGAGGGCACGATCGTTGCAGCGGCAAACCCGTCGGCCAGTGCGCGGCGCACATCGAGCGGGTTGGTCGACAAAAAGAGGTGTGTGCCAAAACTCGGCACATAGGGGTAGGTACTCTCGCCACCGGTGAAGACCGCACGCGTGATGTCCAGACCATAGTGGCGTATCGAATGAAAGACCCGCAGTCCGGTATCGGCGGTGTTGCGCGACAGAAGCACCACTTCGACCCGGTGTCGTGCCGGTTCGCGGGCATTGAGCGCGAGGAGCTTCTGCACCAGCATGAAAGCCACGCCTGGCTCGAGCACTTCCTCTTCGCGCGCCAGCTGATAGGCATGATAGGCCTGGACGCCGCGCTCTTCGAATACCCGATTCGATTCCTCGAGATCAAACAGGGCCCGCGAAGATATCGCCACTACCAGAACATCATCGAGATTGGCCGGCATGCGGTTTGGGGCAACACCCAGGAGGCAGTGCGAAGATGAGGCAACTCAGCGGCGGGCTGGAGCGGGTGAAGGGAATCGAACCCTCGTATGCAGCTTGGGAAGCTGCCGTTCTGCCATTGAACTACACCCGCGGCAGGGCCCTGATTGTACTGCAAGCGACGCCCGGGGCAGGTCTGATCGGTTCACGGGTCCTGGCGGACACTTCTCGGCGCTACCGGCATGGCGTGCGCGCATTGGCGATTGAAGCAGGCCCTGCAGGGGTCTTGAAAGGGCGACGAGCGACTGAAGAAAGCATCGGATCCGACCAGCACCTGACGGGTGATACGTTTTGTTTCTGCAAGGAGCGCGGGCAAGGGTGTCGCAGCACGAGATTGTTATGATCACTTGTGGGGTTGCCTCACCCGGCCACCCGGCCACCCGGCCATTCAGCTGCGTCGTCGACGCCTCTTTGGCCAAGCGCGAGATCACGGAGAATGCGTTGCCGAATCAGACCACCCGCGCCGATGTGACTGTCGTCATCCAGACCGTCGGCCGATCGACGCTGCTGCGCGCGATCCAGTCGGTTGCCGACCAGACCCTCCTCAAAGGGGCAACGCCGCGCCGGGTCGATATCTGGATAGGCATCGATCAGGACCGCTATGGCCAGATGGCCCAGTTGCGCGAAGAGGTGACGCGCAAGACCGATCTCGTCGAGAACCTGTCCGTGCACTGGCTCGACATCGGCTACAGCACCAGCCTGCGCGGTGCCGGCGTGCACACCAATATGTTTGGCGGGTCGATGCGCACCGTGCTGTCCTTCCTCGCACGCTCGGAGCGCATCGCCTATCTTGACGACGACGACTGGTGGCATCCGCGGCACCTCGAACTGATGCTCAAGGCGATCCAGGACAAGACCTGGGCCTACAGCGCCTGCTGGTACGCCGACAGTGAGGCGGGCAAGGCAATCACATTGGACCGCTACGAAAGTGCGGGCCCCGATCGCGGCTGGTACTGGAAGAGCTTTGGTGGATTCATACGCCCCTCGGCAATGATGATCGACAAGATCAGGGGGATCGACCTCCTCGCGCTGTGGTCAAGTGCGACCACCGCCACCGGCGGTGGTGAAGACCGCCTGGTGTTCTCGGCACTACGGCAACGTGCCGACCATGGCTACACCGGACAGGCCACGGTGTACTACTCGCTCGACGAAACCGATGGCATGCACAAGCTCAGGATGAAGTACATCCGGATGCAAGCCGGTCTCGAGCAATTCGAACTCACGCCGCGTACCGATTCACTGCGCAACCAGATTCGCCAGGACGCCGTGCGCAGCAAGCTCACCGACACCACGGCAAAGGTACGCATCGATGGCGGCGGCAAAGGGCGCGAGCGGGCACCCGAAGCAGGGATCGATGTCAGCGCCCAGGCGAGCGAGCACGTACGAGACACTTGAAACGTCGGCCTGGCCAGTCCTCATGCCCACCTGTCCCCGGGAGGGACTGAACCTCACGATGCTATGATTCTGGCTTACGTTACCGCCCGAGCTTGCGCACGCCGCGATGCCTTCAATCGAGACCATCACCATTGTCGTGAACGGCATCGCCCGGGACAGCATTGCCGGGGCAACCCTCGCGACGCTCCTGGCCGATCTTGCGCTCACCGGTCGCAAGGTGGCCGTAGAGCGCAATGGCGAGATCGTGCCGCGCGGCCTGCATGCGGCTACTTGCCTTGCCCAGGGTGATCGGCTGGAAATCGTCGTGGCCGTGGGTGGCGGCTGATACACTCGAAAATTCTTTTTCTGCACGCACTCCGTCGCCCATGGATCCTTTGATCATTGCTGGTCGTACCTTCGACTCCCGACTGCTCATCGGCACCGGCAAGTACCGCGATTTCGCCGAGACCCGGGCAGCCATCGACGCCAGTGGTGCCCAGATCGTGACCGTGGCGATACGCCGCACCAATATCGGCCAGAACGCCGGCGAGCCGTCTCTGCTCGACGCGCTTCCGCCATCGCAGTTCACCTATCTGCCCAATACCGCCGGGTGTTACAACGCCGAAGACGCCGTGCGCACGTTGCGCCTTGCGCGTGAACTGCTCGACGGTCACGATCTGGTGAAGCTCGAAGTCCTGGGTGACCCACAGACACTCTTCCCCAACATGATCGAGACCCTCGCCGCCGCCCGCACACTGGTGGCCGATGGATTCAAGGTCATGGTGTACTGCAGCGATGATCCGATCATGGCGCAGGAACTGGAGCGTATCGGCTGCGTTGCCATCATGCCGCTTGCCTCGCTGATCGGCTCGGGCATGGGCATTCTCAACCCCTGGAACCTGCAACTCATCATCGAGAAGGCCACAGTACCGGTGGTGGTCGACGCGGGAGTCGGCACAGCCTCCGACGCGGCAATCGCGATGGAACTGGGCTGCGATGCGGTGCTGATGAATACGGCCGTTGCCAAGGCGCGCGATCCGATCCGGATGGCCGGTGCGATGCGCAAAGCCGTCGAGGCCGGACGCGAAGCGTTCCTGGCGGGTCGGATGCCCAAGAAGCTGTACTCGGCCAGCCCGAGTTCGCCGGTCGGCGGTCTCATCGAGCCTCGCGCACGTTGAGCGCCATCCCCCTGCCCGCGGGCAGGGCTTGCCACCTCACCGCAAGCTCACGATGAACGAACCTGTCACCGCGCGACCGATCCGCAGCTTCGTTCTGCGTCAGGGACGATTTTCCGATGCCCAGGAACGCGCCTGTGCCGAACTGCTGCCGCGCCTGGGCATCCCCGCCTCGCCCTCGATCGTCGACTTCGATGTGCTTTTCGGGCGACGGGCACCGCGGATACTCGAGATCGGCTTCGGCATGGGTGACTCGCTCGCCGCCACTGCGGCGGTTTACCCAGACAACGATTTCATCGGTATCGAAGTGCATTTGCCCGGCGTGGGGAGCCTGCTGCGCCAGCTCGACGAAGCGCAACTTGCCAACGTGCGGGTGATCCGACATGACGCGGTCGAGGTGCTCGAACGGATGATTGCGCCGGACAGCCTCGCCCAGATCAATCTCTTCTTCCCTGATCCGTGGCCCAAGAAACGTCATCACAAGCGCCGTATCGTGCAGCCTGACCTCGTACGGCTGATGGCAAGCCGCCTGCAGGCAGGTGGTGTGCTGCACATGGCGACCGACTGGGCGGACTATGCCGACCACATGCTCGAGGTGGTGAACGCCGAGCCCATGCTCGAGAACACGGCCGGAGGGTTTGCCGAACGACCGGCAACACGCCCGCTGACTCGCTTCGAGCGCCGCGGCATCGCCCTTGGGCATGCGGTGCACGACCTCATTCTAAGACGCCGCGCGCCTGCGGCTAAGCAGCCAGAAACATCGCCAGCAAGTCATTGAGGAAACGCCGGCCGAGTTCGGTGGGCCTCACCCGCACCACATCGTGCGTGATCAAGCCGCGCCGCGCCGCCTGATCAAGCACCGCGCCGATCGAAGTCGCTGCCAGCCCGGTTCGCTCAGTGAAGCGCGCCATCTCGAACCCATCGGCAAGGCGCAGCGCATTCATCATGTACTCGCCAGCCAGATCGGCACGTGCCACCGCCTGCGACGATTGCAGGGCTCGCCCCTCGATGGCGCGCTGCATGTAGTCGCGTGGCAGGCGAACCCTTGCCTCTCGCACGATACGATCTGGAAATGAAATCTTCGAGTGTGCCCCTGCACCAATGCCCAGGTAATCACCGAACTGCCAGTAGTTGAGATTGTGGCCGCAGCGGGCGCCAGGCCTGGCATGGGCCGAGGTCTCGTAGTGTTCGAAGCCGGCCACCGACAGCGTCTGATCGACCAGATCCTGGATGTCGGAGGCAAGGTCCTCGTCGGGCAACGGTGGCGGATGGCGCGCAAACAAGGTGTTGGGCTCGAGCGTGAGGTGATAGGCCGACAGATGCGGCACGCCCGTTGCAATGGCCATTTCGATGTCCTCGCGCGCCTGCTCGAGCGTCTGCTCGGGCAGCGCGTACATGATGTCGAGGTTGACGTTGCCGATCGCCCGCAAGGCAGCCTCGACCGCCCGCCGCGCATCATCGGCACCGTGAATGCGCCCCAGTCTTCTCAGGTGGGCATCGTTGAAGCTCTGCACACCCACCGAGAGCCGCGTGATGCCGGCATCGTGAAACTGCCCAAAACGGGCTGCCTCGACCGTACCGGGGTTGGCCTCGAGGGTGATTTCGGCACCGGGGGCCAGTGACACGCGCGCACGGATCGCCGACAGGATGCGATCGAGCGCAGCCCCCGAGAGCAGACTGGGCGTACCGCCACCGAAGAAAATCGTCTCGATGCGGCGTCCCCAGATGGACGGCAATGCCGACTCGAGGTCGGCGATCAGCGCCTGCGCGTAGGCCTCTTCAGGGATGGCCGCGGCAGCCTCACCGGGCTCGCGCCACTCGTGCGAGTTGAAGTCGCAGTAAGGACACTTGCGCACGCACCAGGGCACATGCACATAGAGCGACAAAGGCGGGAGCGTGGCCAGACGTATGCCGGTGAGGCTGGCTGCGTCGATGCGCGTCTCATTGACCATCTAGCGCTGCAGCATGTCGAGCAGACGCGCCAGCGCGAGGGCACGATGACTGACACGGTTCTTCTCCGCGGCAGGCAACTGGGCTGCCGTGCATGCGTGCGAAGGCAGAAAGAACCAGGGGTCGTAGCCAAAGCCGCCATTGCCCGCAGGGGCCTGGGCAAGCGTGCCATGCCAGCGCCCGTCGGCAATCAGCGGTTCGGGATCGTCACCACTGCGCGCCAGAACAATGACGCAGTAGTAATGCGCGCGACGATCGCTGTGACCGGCCATGAGTTCGACCAGACGCGCATTGTTGCGCTCGTCAGATCGGGGGGCTCCGGCAAATCGTGCCGAATGCACACCCGGAGCACCGCCCAGAGCGGGCACGCAGATACCCGAATCGTCAGCCAGCGCGGGCATGCCGCCAGCGCGGGCGGCATGACGAGCCTTGGCCAGCGCATTTTCGACAAAGGTCTGATGAGGCTCTTCAGCATCCTCGATGCCCAGTTCGCGCTGGGGCACGAGTTCGATCGACAAAGGCTCGAGAATCTGCCTGAACTCGCGCAGTTTGCCTGCGTTGGACGATGCAAGGATGACCCGCTTCATGAGGCTACCGGATGCTCAGGCGATGGCGGCGCGCTGCGCCACCAGCAACTGGCCGATGCCGGCACGGGCGAGGGCAAGCAGTTTCGACAACTCGACCTCGGAGAACGCTGCGCCTTCGGCCGTGCCCTGAATTTCAACGAAACCCCCGGCACCGGTCATCACGACATTCATGTCGGTTTCGCAACCCGAGTCTTCGGTGTAGTCAAGATCGAGCATCGGCTCGCCCTGGACAATCCCGACCGAAATGGCAGCCACCTGCAGGTGCAGGGGCGAGTGCTCGAGGGTGCCCGCCGCGAGCATGCCTTGAATCGCATCATGCAAGGCGACCCAGGCGCCACTGATCGCAGCGGTGCGCGTGCCGCCATCGGCCTGGAGCACATCGCAGTCGATCGTGATGGTGCGCGGGCCCAGCGCGTCAAGGTCGACGACCGCGCGCAGCGATCGACCGATGAGGCGCTGAATCTCCTGGGTACGCCCCGACTGCTTGCCACGGGCCGCCTCACGATCGGAACGGGTGTGCGTTGCCCGCGGCAGCATGCCGTACTCGGCGGTGACCCAGCCCCGACCGGTACCTCGCAGGTGCCCGGGCTGTCGCTCTTCGACCGAAGCAGTCACCAGCACACGGGTGTCACCAAACTCGACCAGTACCGAGCCCTCGGCATGGCGCGTGAAGCCGCGAGTGAAACGCACGGGGCGCAACTGGTCGGGGCGGCGATCATTGTTTCTCATGGATCTCTTCAGTCGTGAGGGCGGGAGGATTGCGGCGGGTGCGGCGACCACGCGCAAGATGCAAGAAGAAGATGGGTACGACGGCAGCGCCCAGAACCCAGTGCAGGACACTGGTGGCTGCGCGCAGCCAATCGCCACCCACATAATAAAGCCCCCAGCCGCTCACCACGAGCAGACTCGCACCGCCCAGGAGCAAGGCACCCGCCAGGCGGTTGCGACCGGCACGCCAGGCGCGCGGCACGTGGCCTTGAATCAGTCCGCCGATCACGATGAGCGAGGCCATCGCCATTGCACCATGGACTCTCAGCGTCGCCGGGATCCAGCGCGCCAGGCACGCTTCAGGCTCGCAATCGGCGGCATCGGCAAAGTGCAGAAAGAGCCATGCCAGACCGCTTGCCGCCAACAGGACGAGGGTCGCTTCGCACACGCGACGATGCCTGGGGCTCAGACGAATGCCGCCGGGCTCGGCCCATCGATGACGGTGCCGTTCGTCGGCCGATCGGGTGGGTCGGGGGCCTCGATCGACGCGCGCCGGTGCAGAACGACCAATGCGCATCAGTGAATGATCCAGGCCTGGGCCCCGAACCGTGCAAGCAGCGGATGATGAGCATCGTCACTCACCGCCACCACCTTGGTGAGGGCGTCGGCGAGCGCACAGCGTGGAGCCATGACGGTGACGCCGTGACGCATCAGCACCGGCTGACCGTTGCGCGGATCGACGATCGCCGATCGGCCCGGCGCGTTGGCGTAACACGCACTTGAACTGGCCAGTGCTGCGTCATTCAGGCAGAGCGCAGCCGCGCGACGTGCCGGATCGTGCGGATCGCGCAACACGACCCGAAACTCGCCGCGCCCGAAAGCGCGAAGATCACCGCCTGCGTTGACCAGCGCACGCCGCACCCCGGCGCGACGCAAGGCACCGACCGCCTGGTCAACTGCCTCACCCTTGGCGATACCGCCCAGATCGATGGCAAGCGGCTCGCGTTTTGTCACGCGACCATCGCCACCGATGGCCAGGTGGGCGAGCGTGCCTGCGATCGCGCAATCGAACAAGCCGGCCGATGCGCGATGCAGTCGCAGCGCGAGGCGCAGTACACGGCGGGTCAGCGGCGCCACGACGACGGGCTCTCCGGGCAGCGCTCGATTCAGGCGGGTCACATCACTGTGCTCGCGCCACCGGCTCATCGTGGCCTCCACCGCCTCGATCGCGGCAAAAGCGGCATCGAACGCCTGCGCATGGCAAACCCCATCGACGCTGATTTCCACCAGCGTGCCGAGCATCGGTCGCGCCCGACGCCCGATGGTGGCATCGCGGCGGTGATCAGACGATGCCTCAAGCATGAGGCAGCGCATCGGAGGCCGGGCCTGCTGTCTTTTTCGACAGCGGCCTCAAGGCGATATCCCAGGTCGCGAGCAGGCGCCGCACCCCTTCGGTCACATGGCGGCATGAGAGGGTCGCACCACCGATGTTGCGAATGTCCTCATCAACGCGAAGCTGCGCACCGACCGCCTTGCCGATGAATTGTCCGCGCCAGGCAGCGCCCCGTACTTCGTGACCATAACTTTCACGATAGTCCATGATTTCGATGCCCTTGACGGTACCGTCAGGATTCAGACCCAGGGCGTAGGTGATGCGGTCGTGCTTGCCGATCACCTCATCGACCAGAACCAGCTCGCCACCGGCACCACGCCAGAGGCGCAACTGGCGTACTCGCACCGGCAGGCCGGCCTGCGCGGCGATGGCAGCCGCCTGTGCAGGATTGAGCCCGAACGGCAACTGCTCGAAGGTCACGCCGGGAAAGAGCACCTGGCGGGCCTGCTCGGCATCGAGATAACTCGTTGCATAGGCAGACACAGCAAGCACCGCCAGAGGCAAAGGCAACCACCGCAAGGAGGGCATCAGAACAGGTATCCCATGCCCAGGTTCACTCGGCTGCTGCCCGCATTGTCCAGATAGCGCTGGTAGTCGGCCTTGAACACCACCTGTGGATGGGGCCGAAACGACAGGCCCAGTGTGGCCACTCGATCGGCATTGACGCCCGAGCGATCGAAACCGGCCGGCATGGAAGCCTGGGTGTCGAAACGCTCGTAGCGTACAAACGGACTGACGCTTGCCTCACCCGAGGACCAGGCACGCCAGGCCCCCTGCACGAACCAGCCGTAGAAGGCTGAAGGCACATAGGCCCTGCTCGCGCTGTTGGCGGTATTCCAGGCAGCAAGGGTCGCGTCGATCTGCCCCGCATCACCGATCGTTCCGCGGGCGTACAGCGCCTGCAGATCCAACCGCCCCGATTGCCAGCGGGCATGTGTCTCCCAGAGCGTGACCGGCGCGTGCACGCCGCTCAGGTCGGGCTGGGTTCGGTCAGCCAGGTAGGTGGCATTGCCCTGCCCTGCATTGCCGCGGAAGATCGCACCGCCGATCTGCAATCCGGGAACACCGCGATAATTCAACGCCCCATAAGTGGCCAGATCGTGCGCATTGGCCAGTTGCATCTCCTGATGCGTCGATGCCAGAGGCGCCGAGGCATCACTGAACCGGGCGATGCTGAAGCCGGTGGTGACGCCGGCGTCCCACGACCAGCCCTGGACCGTGGTTCCCGAAAGCCCGACTCCGCCTTCTCGCCAGGTGCTCGGAATGATGCGGGTTTCGACCGCGTTGCGCTCGACGCCGTAATAGGCAGGCGGCTCATGCGCCTGGTTGATGAACCCGAAGGGCATCAGGTACAAACCCGTCTTGACTGACAGCGAAGGCGCGATGGCATAGTCGATGTAGGCCTGCTCGATGGCGCTCTCGCCTGCGTCGCTGGCACTGGTAACAGCGTGCTCCCACTCGATCTCGCCGACAAACGACAGGCGCTCATCAAAGCGGTGGTTCAGGCCAATGACGAACCGACGCAGATCGGCCCGACTGCGACTCGAGTCGCGCAGGTACCGGTTGTAGTTCAGTTCGCCATAGCCGCTGACCACGGTTGCCGGTTCTGCGGCGAAGACAGGGTCTGCAGCGCTTGCAGGTTCTGCAGCGATGGGTCGTTTTTCAAGGGTCGCCGGCTTCGCAGCGCTTGCGGCCTGTGCACCCAGGCTCGAGGCGCCAGACGGATCGCCCACCCGATCGGGTTGCGGTAGTCGAGTGCTGTCTCTGCCACCGGTGGCGACATGACTCTCCAGATCGGCAATCCGGCGTTGCAATGATTCGATCAGGGCGCTCATGCGCTCGATCTGAGTCAGCATGGCTGCTTCGTCAGCCCGGGTGGTCGTAATCGGCAAGAACCACAGGGCGACAGCGACGACTCGGCAGGTCATGCTGCACCGCGGCGCAGGCCGTTGACGAGATTGAGGGGGCATTGCAGGTCCTTGGGGTCTGACCAGTCGCTCCAGGCCCTGCTGCTGACAGGGCCTGCGACGCAAGTCGACCGTCCGTAATATAAATGAGAATCATTTACATTACAAGATCCGTCGTTCAGAGCTTGCCGCTCGTCCCCGCATCGCTGATCGCGCCCCGGATCTCCCGGATTGCGCGTTCAATCTCGTCATCACTCAGAAAGTCTGCCGCACCATCCTTGCCAAAGCCGGCGGTCTGGGTCGCGACGTCGCTCATCTGCATCGTCTTGGTGGAAATGGATCGCGGCACCTCCGGGTCCAGCGCCTCCTCACCCAGCCATGCGAGGCCGATTGCGCTCAGATTGTCGCCATCGCTCCCAGCCCGTGCTTCGGCCGTATTCATCATCGCTGGCATGGCCTTGAGCACCTCATCCTTGAGGACAGCCTCGACAATGGTTCGCGTGCTCAGAGGGCCCCACAGCCCATCGGTGCACAAGAGGATCGTATCGCCGCGCCGCAGAGGCGTGCGGCGCGAGGTTTCGATGCGTGGCAGGTGGCTCTGCCCGAGACAGTTGTAGACCTTGTTGCGATCGGGGTGGTTGGCAACCGCCTCCTCGCGCACCCGACCGATATCGACCAGCTGTTGAACCCGCGAGTGGTCCTTGGTCACCGCATGGACTTGACCATCTCGAATCAGGTACAGGCGCGAGTCGCCCACATGAGCCCAGAAGGCCACTCCCCCCTGGATCACGCAGGCGACGAAAGTCGTTCGAGGCGTCTCGGGCATGTTGCGCCCTTCGGCGTAACCGAGGATGGCCAGGTGGGCATTGGTGATGGAATCGAGCAGAAAACGCAGTGGATCCTCCAGGCGCGGCCGCGCCTGGCTCTGGAATGCTTCGATCAGGAACTTGACCGCGATATGCGCGGCGATCTCGCCATGCAGGTGCCCTCCCATTCCGTCGGCCACAGCCATGATCAGCGACTCGCGGCTGTAGCTGTAGGCGATCCTGTCCTGGTTGCTCTTTCGGCTGCCCTGACGGCTTTCCTGGTGAATGAGAAAACGCATCAAAGCTCCCGCGAACGACCGGCAAGAAGACCCAGTGAACTACGCAATCCGGCCACGAAGGTGCGCCGACCTGCGACGGCAGGGTCACGCTCGCGCAGCAGTACTTTCTGCAAGGCGAGCGCACTCTGCGGGCGACGCAGATGGTCGATCTGCAGACACCAGTCGATGGTCTCGAGCAGTTGCACCGTATACCGGTCGGAAAACTGCTCGACCGCAGGCACGTAGCGATCCTGCTGGACACGCTGATCAGCCGGGGGCGGCGCCTGTCCGGACAGACAGGCGTACATGGCTGCGCCTACGCTGTAGAGATCACTCCAGGGCCCCATCAGCTCACGCTGGCGATACTGCTCGGGTGGCGCATAGCCGGGCGTGTACATCGGGCTGAGCGAGTACTCCGATTCGGTCAGCATCTGACGAGCTGCACCAAAGTCGATGAGCACCGGCGTGTCATCTTCGCGCACGTAGATGTTGGCGGGCTTCAGGTCAAGGTGAAGCAGCTTGTTGGTGTGGACCTCGCGCAGACCATTGAGCATGAGCGTCATGACGCGCCGGATGTAGTTTTCGCGCAGCGCGCCTCGATTGCGTGCGATGTCCTCCTGCAAGGTGCGCCCCTGCTCGTAACGCATCACCAGATAAACCGTCTGGTTGGCGCGAAAGAAGTTGAGCACCCGAATCACATTGGGGTGAGACAGCCGCGCCAGCGAACGCCCTTCCTCGAAGAAACATTTCATGCCGTAGCGGAACACGGCCAGGTTTTCCTCGGGCACGGCGGGCACCACATCACCCTCCTGGCGCAGGGCGAGCGAGGCCGGCAGATACTCCTTGATGGCAACCTGCCCACCCTGTTCGTCGGCGCCCAGATAGACGAGCGAAAACCCGCCCGAGGAGAGCAGCCGCTCGATGCGGTAGCCCTGCAGCTGATAACCGTCAGGCAATGGCTGGTTGTTGTGTGATGGCATGGCCCTGCGACTGACCTCAGTGAAAACCCGCTATGATCGAGCGCGTCGCTTGCGAGGTGATCTCGCCAGCGTTGCAGAGCGGCGAACTGCGGGTCGCCCGTGCATTGTAAAGTTTTATTGCGCATCGGTGGCGCAGAAGATGGGACCGTGCCGCCGTCATCGCCAACATCACAGGGCAATCGATGCTGCAGAGCATGACGGGGTTCGCCAGTGCGAGCCGGGAACTCCATGGCGCCTCGCTCACGATCGAACTGCGCAGCGTCAACAGTCGCTTTCTCGATATTGCCTTGCGCGTGCCTGAGGACCTGAGGGCGGTGGAACCCCTGTTGCGCGACCAGATTGCCGGTGCGATTTCCCGTGGCAAGATCGACTGCAGGGTTCAATACGCCTTCGATACGGCTCAAACGGTATCCGCAACGCTCGATCGGCAGATGCTCGAGCGCCTGCAGGCGCTGTCGACTCAAGTCACCGAGGCGCTACCCGGCGCGCGCCCGCTCTCGGTTGCCGAGGTGCTGGGCTGGCCCGGCGTCATGGCCGGGCGCAGCGATGCATTCGAACCCCTGCGCGCCGCCGCCGGCGCACTGATGGACCAGTCGCTACGCGACCTGGTGGCCTCGCGGGCTCGCGAGGGCTCGCGCCTGGGCGCCATGATTCGCGAACGAACCGCGCAGATCCGAGACGGACTCCGGGATATCGCGCCGCTCATTCCGCAATCGGTCGCCGCATGGCAGGCTCGTCTGGGCGAGCGCCTGCGCGAAGCCCTTGCCGGAGCCGACGAAGATCGCATCCGCCAGGAGGTCGCTCTGTTCGGCGTGAAGATCGACGTGGCCGAAGAATTCAGCCGGCTGGCCGTACACCTGGACGAAGTCGACCGCCTGTGTCGAACTGAACCAGAACCGGCCTCCGGCGTGGCCCCCATTGCGGCCAGACCGGTCGGCAAACGACTCGACTTCCTGATGCAGGAATTGAACCGGGAGACCAATACGCTCGGTTCCAAGGCGGTCTCGCGCGAGATCTCGAGCGTGGTCATCGACTTCAAGGTACTCATCGAACAGATGCGCGAACAGGTACAAAACCTGGAATAGACAGCGTGACGACTCCGACCGGCATCCTCTTCATCGTGGCCGCTCCTTCAGGGGCGGGCAAATCCTCCCTGGTCAACGCACTGTTGCGTGCCGATCGTCGCATCGAACTCTCGGTCTCCTTCACCACGCGCGCGCCGCGGCCCTCGGAGCTCGACGGACGGGAATATCATTTCACCGACCGGCAGACATTCGAGACCATGATAGCAACGGGCGACTTTCTCGAACACGCCGAGGTTTATGGCAACCTCTACGGCACCTCGAAACGACAGATCGAGGGCTCGCTGCAAGCCGGACGCGATGTACTGCTCGAGATCGACTGGCAGGGAGCGGCACAGATACGAACGCTGTTCCCGGAAGTGGTCGCCCTCTTCATCCTGCCCCCCTCGCTCGATGAACTCGGACGCCGGTTACGCAACCGGGGCGAGGACGCACCCGAGGTGATCGAACGCAGGATGGCAGTGGCCGAGGATGAAATCCGCCATGCAATCGAGTTCGACTATGCGATAATAAACAAGGACTTTGGCGAAGCCCTTGCAGACCTGACTGCGGTCATACGAGCGGCCCGACTGCGATCGCATCGTCAGCACGCTCGATACCCGAGCCTGTTCTGAACGACGGGCAAGCCTCCATGGCATTGGCCGACCGAACAGAAACCCCCTGCCCTGCACAATTCCGAGGTTCATCATGGCTCGCATCACCGTTGAAGACTGCCTGCAGCGCATCCCCAATCGCTTCCAGCTCACGCTGGTGGCCACCTATCGTGCACGACAACTCGCCCAGGGTTCCGAGCCACGTGTCGATGCCGGCCGCGACAAGGTGACGGTGATTGCCCTGCGCGAGATGGCTGCAGGTCACATCGGGCTCGAAATGCTCTCGAAAGTACACTCTCAGGGCTGACGAGCCAGCACCTTCCAGGCGGCCACCGCATGGGTTACCTCGGCGACCTGACCCGCTCGCTGGGCTACCTCAAGCCTGCAGATCTCAATCGGGTAGAGGCCGCCTACCACCTCGCCGACGAAGCCCACGCCGGGCAACTGCGTTCGAGCGGAGACCCCTACATCTCTCACCCGGTTGCGGTCGCCGAGATACTCTCTCACTGGCACCTCGACTCGCAGACAGTTGCGGCAGCGCTGCTGCACGACGTGGTCGAGGACACCGAGATCTCCAGCGCGGAGATCTGCGATCGCTTCGGGCGCCCCGTTGCTGATCTGGTCGATGGCGTATCCAAGCTCGACCGCCTCGAATTCCAGACGGCGGCCGACGCCCAGGCTGAAAACTTCCGCAAGATGCTGCTGGCCATGGCCCGCGATGTGCGGGTGATGCTGATCAAGCTGGCCGATCGCTTGCACAACATGCGCACGCTGGATGCAGTGCCGCAGGCCAAGCGTCGCCGCATCGCGCGCGAGACGATGGAAATCTATGCCCCGATCGCGAACCGACTGGGGCTTGATTCACTTTTTCACGAACTCCAGGAACTGGCCTTCAAGTATCTCTACCCGCTGCGCCATGCCGTGTTGGGAAAGGCCATCAAGGCAGCACGAGGCAATCGTCGCGAGGTGGTCGGGCGAGTGACCGAGGCGGTGCGCACCCAACTCGCATCCGCCGGTGTCGACGCGCAGATCAGCGGCCGCGAAAAACACCTCTACAGCATCTACCGCAAGATGCGCGGCAAGCGGCTGAGCTTTTCGCAAGTCCTCGACATCTACGGCATTCGCGTCGTGGTAGAGACCATTCCGCACTGCTACCTCGCGCTGGGCGCATTGCACGGCCTCTACAAGCCAGTGCCGGGCAAGTTCAAGGACTACATTGCGATTCCGAAATCCAATGGCTATCAGTCGCTGCACTCCACGCTGATCGGCCCTTTTGGCATGCCTGTGGAGATGCAGATCCGCACCCGCGACATGAACCGGATTGCCGAAACCGGCGTTGCCTCGCACTGGTTGTACAAGGATGACTTCAACGAACTGACCGAAGTTCAGGCGCGTACCGCCAAGTGGCTGCAATCACTGCTCGAGATCCAGAGCGCCACGGGCGACTCTGCCGAATTTCTCGAGCATGTGAAGGTCGACCTGTTTCCGGACGACATCTACCTGTTCACACCCAAGGGACGCATCCTCTCGCTGCCACGCGGCGCCAGCCCGGTGGACTTTGCCTATGCCGTGCACACCGACATCGGCAACCGCTGCGTTGCGGCGCGCGTCAACCACGAACTGGTACCACTGCGCAGCGAACTGAAGAACGGTGATCGAGTCGAGATCGTGACCGCTGCCCATGCCCACCCCAATCCAATCTGGCTTTCGTATGTCAAGACCGGCAAGGCGCGATCGCAGATTCGCCATGCCCTGAAGTCGATGCACAACGATGAATCAGCGGCACTCGGTCAACGACTGCTGAGTCAGGCACTGCGCGCGCACAAGGCCTCGATCGACGCCATACCGGAAGAGTACTGGGAACGCGTGCTGCGCACGACCGGCATGCATTCACGCACCGAACTGTTCTGCGACATCGGGCTCGGTACCCGCCTCCCGGCCATCGTGGCGCGCGACCTGATGCTCTCGAACCCGGCACGACGCGCCGACGGAGGCACGGCAGACGTGATCACCGTTCGCGGGTCGGACGGCATGGCGGTGCAATTCGCGCACTGTTGCGGGCCGATACCGGGTGATCCCATCATCGGTTTCATCCAGAAGGGGCAGGGGCTCGTCGTTCACACCCACGATTGCCCAACGGCGCGCCGCACTCGCACCGCCCCCGATCGGTGGATCGATGTCGACTGGGGCCCTGATGACGATCGACTCTACGAGGTGGACCTGCGCGTGGTCGCCACCAATCAACGCGGCGTACTTGCCCGAATTGCCGCCGCGATCGCTGACTCGGGCACCAATATCGTGAACGTCAACATGGCCGAGGAAGGCAGCATCTACACGACGATGCTGTTCCGGTTGCAGGTCAGTCACAGGATGCAGTTGGCCCGAGTCATGAAAGGCCTGCGCCGCATCCAGGATGTGATCCGCATCGCACGCTCGCGTGACTGAGACCGCGCAGCCCGAGGCTGTACACTGGCGTTCGAGGCAGACCACTGCACAGCATCAGGATCCACAATGATCGCGCAAAGCAACGGCATCGACATCCACTACGAGACCACGGGCACCCAGGGCCCGTGGCTCACCTTCAGCCATTCACTGGGCGCCGACGTATCGATGTGGCGCCCGCAGATCGAATACTTCGCGCGCAACTTCAGGGTGCTGGCACTGGACACCCGCGGTCACGGCAAGACCAGCGCCCCGGCAGGGGCCTATTCGCTCGACACCCTGGCCGATGACCTGCATGGACTCCTTGCCAGCCTCGAGATCCGTACAACGCACTTTGTCGGCCTTTCGATGGGGGGCATGATCGGCCAGACCTTTGCCCTGCGGCATCCCGGTGTCTTTTCATCGATCACCCTGGCCGATACCACCAGCCAGTATGGCGCCGAGGCGCAGGCACTTTGGGCCAGCCGGGTGAAGACCGCAAACACCGAAGGCATGGAGCCTCTGGTCGAAGGCAGCATCGGTCGCTGGTTTACTGCGCCCTTCAGGGCGGACCCTGCCAATGCCGGCCTGCTGGCGGCAGTGGCCGATATGATTCGCACAACACCTGGCGCAGGCTATGCCGGGTGCGCCGCGGCGATTGCCGCGATCAACCTCACCGAGCGCCTCGGCGATATCGACGCCCCCATGCTCGTTCTGTGTGGAGCCGACGACATGGCGACACCGCCGGCGATGTCCGAAGTCATCGCGGCGCGAGCTCGCAAGGCCCAACTGGTGTTGATTCCCGAGGCAGCGCATATCTCGAACCTCGAACAGCCGGCCGCGTTCAATCGTGCGCTCGATGCCTTCCTTGCTCGCCATGCCTGAGCCGATCGCGAACGCAGACCAGAGCCTGGCCGGTCGCGTCGCGCTGGTAACCGGCGGCTCGCGCGGCATCGGGCGGGCGATCGCCGAAGTGCTGGTGCAAGCCGGCGCAACGGTCGTCATCACCGGCCGCGACACCGGGCGCCTTGCGGCCAGCGTAGAGGCCATCCATGCGCTTGCGCCCTCAGGGGCCGTCCACGCCATCGCGCTCGACGTGACCGATACCGCGTCGGTGACGCGCGAATTCGCCGACGTGCGCGAACGCATCGGGCGCATCGACATCCTGGTCAACAATGCGGGCGAAGCCGCCAGCGCCCCCTTCCATCGCACCGACGAAGCCTTGTGGGAGCGCATGCTCCAGGTGAACCTCACCGGCGCATGGCGCTGTACCCGCGAAGTGCTGCCCCCTCTCATGAAGGCCGAGTATGGTCGGGTGATCAACATCGCCAGTACCGCAGGCCTGGTGGGCTATGCCTATGTCAGCGCCTATGTCGCAGCCAAGCACGGCCTGGTAGGGCTCACCCGCTCGCTTGCACTGGAGACGGCTCGCACTGGCATCACGGTGAATGCGGTGTGCCCCGGCTATACCGACACTGACCTGGTGCGAGACGCGGTCAACACGATCGCGACGAAAACCGGCAAGACCGAAGACGAGGCACGCGCCAGTCTTGCCGCAGTGAACCCGCAGGGACGACTGGTGCAACCGGCCGAAGTAGCACGCTGCGTGCTCTGGCTCTGTGCGCCCGACGCTCGCTCGATCACCGGCCAGTCGATCGCCATCTCCGGTGGCGAAGTCATGACACGCTGAAAGACCCGCGAGACGCGGCACAGGATCCAAGGCAAGAGGAACTTGACGATGACAACCCCACTGGTGGCACAGCAACGCGCTTTCGCCTCACACCGCTGCGCGCATGTGCGCTTCGAACTTGCCGAGCGGGTCGCCACGATCACTCTCGACCGTCCCGAGCGCAAGAACCCGCTCACCTTCGACTCCTACGCCGAACTGCGCGATCTGTTTCGCGCCCTGCAATACGCCACCGATGTCGATGTGGTGGTGATCGCAGGTGCCGGCGGCAACTTCTGTTCTGGTGGCGACGTGCACGAGATCATCGGGCCGCTCACCCGCATGACCATGCCCGAACTGCTCGAATTCACCTCGATGACCGGTGATCTGGTGAAGGCCATGCGTGCCTGTCCGCAACCGCTCATCGCTGCGGTGGACGGGGTCTGCGCCGGCGCTGGCGCCATCATCGCGATGGCCTGCGACATGCGCCTGGCGACCGCAGAGGCGAAGACAGCCTTCCTGTTCACCCGAGTCGGGCTTGCCGGTTGCGACATGGGCGCCTGCGCGATCCTGCCGCGCATCATCGGTCAGGGTCGGGCTTCCGATCTGCTCTACACCGGGCGCTCGATGAGTGCCGAAGAAGGACTCGCCTGGGGCTTCTTCAATCGACTGGTCGATGGCCCGGTGCTGCTCGCCGAAGCCCGGGCACTGGCCACCCAGATCGCTGCCGGACCAACCTTTGCCCATGGCATCACCAAGAAGATGCTGCATCAGGAGTGGTCGATGTCGGTCGATGAAGCCATCGATGCCGAGGCACAGGCACAGGCCATCTGCATGCAGACCCGTGACTTCACTCGCGCCTACGAAGCCTTTGCGGCCAAGCGCAAACCGGTCTTCGAAGGCAACTGAACGTCGCCACGCCAACACCCGGCAAAATCCCGAACACCCGGCAGCCCCCTGACACCAAGCGCAAGAAAATCAAGGCCCCACACCGTTGAGCGACACCCATTATCTCGACCTGCCTTTCTTCGACGCACGACACCGACAATTGGCCCGCGATCTCGACCAGTGGGCGAGCGAGACCTTGCCCGGCCTGCACGGCAGCGATACCGATACCCATTGCAAGGCCCTGGTCAGGGCGCTCGGCCGCGCAGGCTGGCTGCGCCATGCGGTACCCGATAGCCACGGCGGAGCGCTCCCTGTACTGGACTCCCGCTCGATTTGCCTGATCAGGGAGACCCTGGCCCGGCACGACGGGCTCGCAGACTTTGCCTTCGCGATGCAGGGACTCGGTTCTGGCGCCATCTCGCTCGCCGGCAATGAAGATCAGCGCGCCCGCTACCTGCCCCGCGTTGCCAGCGGCCAGGCGATTGCCGCCTTTGCACTCTCCGAACCCGAAGCGGGGTCCGATGTCGCTGCCATGAGCCTCGCGGCTACGCCCGAGGGCGACGGGTATCGACTGGACGGCACCAAGACCTGGATATCCAACGGTGGTATCGCCGATTACTACACGGTCTTCGCGCGCACTGGCGAGGCACCCGGCGCAAGGGGCATCAGCGCATTTCTCGTTGATGCCGACACCCCGGGGCTCACGATCGCCGAGCGGATCGATGTCATTGCGCCGCATCCGCTCGCCACGCTGCGCTTCACTGACTGCAAGGTAAGTGCTGCCCAACGCCTGGGCGATCCGGGCCAGGGCTTCAAGATCGCCATGATGACGCTGGACATCTTCCGTGCTTCGGTGGCCGCAGCGGCCCTTGGCTTTGCACGTCGTGCGCTCGATGAAGCGCTGGCTCATGCCCGCTCGCGCGGCATGTTCGGCCAGGTACTGGCCGACTTTCAACTCACCCAGGCAGCGCTCGCGGAGATGGATACTGCCATCGACGCCGCAGCGCTCCTGACCTATCGCGCAGCATGGCTGCGTGATGTGCGTGGCGAACGGGCGACGCGCGAGGCCGCCATGGCCAAGATGGTTGCCACCGAAGAAGCTCAGAAAGTGATCGACCGCGCGGTCCAGATGTTCGGTGGCCGCGGCGTCGTGAGCGGTGCACCGGTGGAACGGCTCTACCGCGAAATCAGGGCACTGCGCATCTACGAGGGTGCAACCGAAGTGCAGAAACTCATCATTGCTCGGGAATTGCTGAGGTCAGCATGAAATCACAGCCCCCTGCTTCTTCGACGACGGCCCATGTGGATACCTTTGCGCGCGACAACCTGCCGCCGCTCGACCAATGGCCTGACATCACGCTCGATCTGCCCGAACTGGCCTACCCGGCCCGGCTCAACTGCGCGGTCGAACTGCTCGATCGCAATGTGATCGAAGGCCGCGGCGAGCAAGCAGCCATTCACGCAACCGGTCCTGATGGCACGGTGATCACGGCCAGCTACCGGCAGGTGCTGGCGCGTGCCAACCAGATCGCACGCGTACTGCGCGATGATCTTGGCCTGGTACCGGGCACGCGCATTCTGCTGCGCGGCCCCAACAACCCGATGATGGCAACCTGCTGGTTCGCCGTGATCAAGGCCGGGTGCATTGCCGTCGCCACGATGCCGCTGCTGCGAGCCAAGGAACTGCAGCCGGTCATCGACAGGGCCGCGGTCACGATTGCCCTGTGCGACAGCAATCTGCGCGACGAAATGGAACGCGTCCAGGCGGTTTGTCCGTCGCTGCAGCGGGTGCTCTACTTCAACGGCAACGGACCCGACTCGCTCGAAGCCGCCATCGAAGACAAACCGGTCGACTTCGAAAACATTGATACTGCCCTGGATGATGTCGCCCTGATTGCCTTCACCTCGGGCACGACCGGGCAACCCAAGGGGACCCTGCACTTCCATCGCGACGTGATGGCCATGTGCGACCTGTTCCCGCGGTCCTGCCTGAAACCCACCGCTGACGACATCTTCTGCGGCACGCCCCCGCTGGCGTTCACCTTCGGACTCGGGGGCATGCTCTGCTTCCCCTTCCGCTTTGGCGCATCGACCGTGCTGTCGGAAAGACTCACACCCCAGAGCCTGCTCGAGACCATCGCCCGACACAGGGCCAGCATCGTATTTACGGCCCCGACCTTCTATCGCATGATGGCGCCCCTGGTGTCAGGTCACGACCTGTCAAGTCTGCGCAAGGCAGTCTCCGCGGGTGAGGCGCTGCCCGATGCGACGAGGCAACTGTTCAAGGATGCCACCGGCATCGAGATCCTCGACGGCCTGGGTGCCACCGAGATGATCCACATCTTCGTGTCGCACACCGAACAAAGCGTTCGACGCGGGGCAACCGGCCACGCCATCCGCGGCTACCAGGTGGCCGTGCTCGATGATGACGGTCGGCCCTGCCCACCCGGAACCGTGGGGCGGCTTGCCGTCAGGGGCGCCACGGGGTGTCGCTACCTGGCCGACCCGCGTCAGGCCGACTATGTGCAGAACGGCTGGAACATCACGGGCGACGCCTACCGGATGGACGAGGATGGCTACCTCTACTACGAGGCACGTATCGATGACATGATCATCTCGGCCGGGTACAACATCGCCGGCCCAGAAGTCGAGGGGGCCCTGTTGATGCATCCGGCGGTTGCCGAGTGTGGGGTGGTCGGCAAGCCGGATGTCGAGCGCGGGCAGATCGTGATGGCCTTTGTCGTGCTCAAGGACGGGCACATCGCCGATGCCGCCATGGCACGCAGCCTGCAAGACCATGTAAAAGCCACCGTGGCACCCTACAAGTATCCGCGCGAAGTGGCATTCGTGGCTGCGCTGCCACGAACCGAAACCGGCAAGGTGCAGCGCTTCAGGCTGCGTCAGATGGCAGCGGGTGGGGCCTGAGCCTGTATTGAAAGCAGGGCAGGAGGCGGGTCGAGCGAAGGGGCGAGCGCAGGGTAGGGGAAACCCTGCCGGTGGGCGAGCCTTCAGTCGGCAAGCAGGGTGAATGCCTGGCGCGCAACCGGCGCCCGGGCGACCCGCGCAACCCAGTCGGCCACGCCGGCATCGCTGACCGGTTCGACCCAGCGGCCCTCGAATTCGAACTGCAGCCCCGACTGCTCGAAAGGAAACGGGCTCAAGGCGTAGGTGGCCTCGGCAACCGGACGTACGACGATGGTGGCATCACGGTCACGTGCCATCGGCACATGGGGGAAGACGGCCTCGGCCCGATCGCCCTCGGGCGCCCGGTTGAAGTACAGTGCCAGCGTATCGAAGAACTGCAATTGTTTGTAGTTCTGCAGGATGGTTGCCTCGTCAACCCAGTGAGCGGTGGCCGGGTCGGCGAGCAATCGGGTGCGCAGCCGCGCCTGGCGCTCCAGTTCGGCCGCCAGCATGCGATCGGCCAGAGGACGATCCTGCGGGCCGATGGTGTCGATGAGGACCATGTCCGACAGCCCGTAGCGCCCGTTGTAGAGGCCCCAACTGTGCATGCTCGAGAGCAGTCCGGCATAGGGGTGATGGCGCTCGTTGAAATCGGGCGAACCGGCGCTGGTGCCGACGATGCGCTCAGCGGGCGTTTCGATCAGGTTCCAGGGCAAGCCAGTGGCCGGATCGATGTCGGGTGAGGCATCAAAGTCCATCCAGCCCCGATCGTGATTGTCGATCATGTAGAGCATGACTTCACGCGGCTGCACCGGCTCGAACTGGCTGTTGCCGAAGACCCGTGCGAAGCGGCCGGCGAGCGTGGTGTGTTCTATCATGCGCATCATGAAGCGCGCCTGGGCTGCGCCTTGCTTCGCCGGAGCCTGGATGATCATGGTGTCGCCCTCAGACGGATCGTGACCCCATGATATCGTGCAGCGCAACGCCACGGTGGAGATCACGCGCATGAAGATTGCAGTCCTCGGGGGTGGCCATGGCTGCTACGCGGCGGCGGCCGATATGGCAGAACGCGGGCATGAGGTCTGGTTGTGGCGGCGCGATGGCGCTGCGCTGGCACCGCTTGTGGCAGACCCGACGATCACCCTGGTTGATGCCGCTGGAAAACGTGCGGTGCCCATTGCGGGCGCCACCCACGACATCGGCCAGGCGGTGACCGGCGCCGCACTGCTGTTCATTCCGGGTCCGGCGTTCGCCCAATGCGATATTGCCCGTCTGGCAGGGCCCTTCATGCACGACGGACAGGTGGCTTTTCTCGCCCCAGGCACCCTGGGCAGCATCGCCATGACCCGCGTGCTGCGCGCGATGGGCGTGCGTGCCCGCGTTGCCTTTGCCGAGACCGGCACCCTGCCCTGGCTATGCCGCAAGCACGGCCCGGTCCAGGTCGCGATCACCATGCGGGCGACGCGCCTGCCGACCGGGGTGTTTCCGGCCCGCGATGCGCCTGCCGCCCTGGCAGTGCTGCGCATGGCGTTCGACTCGATCGAGCCGATCGAAGATGCGCTCTCCGGCGCCCTGATGAACGCGGGCCCCATCATCCATCCGCCGCTCATCCTGATGAATGCGGGGCCGCTCGAATACAACGAGCGCTACGACATCCACAATGAGGGCACGCAGGCATCGGTACGCCGCGTCACCGATGCCCTGGACGCAGAACGTATCGCCATCCGCCAGGCCTTCGGCTACGGCCCCGAGCACTTTCCCTTGCGCGATCACTACGACAATGATCGCTGGATGTATGGCGATTCGCATCAACGGCTGGTCGAATCGGGCGACTGGCGTGAGCATATCGATCTGTTGCATCACCGCTACATGCGCGAAGATGTCGAGTACGGACTGGCGCTGCTGGCGTCACTCGCACGGTACGCCGGCACGGCAGCACCTCTTGCGCACGGGCTGCTCGCCATCGCGAGCGCCATCTGCAGCACCGACTTCTCCCGAACAAGTCCTCGCACACTCACCCATCTGGGCCTCGAAGCCCTGTCCCGACAGGCGCTGTCGGACCTGCTGCACGAGGGGCTTGCGCAGTGACCCCCGAGCAGTCACCGGCGGTCATCGCCACGCTTGGTGCCGGACGCATGGGGCGTGGCATCGCGCACGCCTTTGCCTACGCCGGGCACGACGTATGGATGATCGACCTCAAGGATCGCGACGATACGGCGCTCGAGGGACTGCGCACCGAAGCCCTTGCCGAGATCGACGCAAGCCTTGCCGCGCTGGTCGAACTGGGCTTGTTCGATGCGGCCCACTGCCCCGCAATCCTCGCGCGCATCCACGTTGTCGGACGCATCGAGGGCGCACAAGCCCTCGAGCGGGCCGCCATCGTCTTCGAGGGTGTACCCGAAATCCTCGAGGTCAAGCGCGAGGCGCTGCTGTGGGCTAGCGAACATCTGCAACCAGATGCCATCCTCGCCTCGACCACATCGACGTTTCTGGTGGACACGCTCGCCGCCATGGTGCGGCACCCGGCACGCTTTCTGAACGCCCACTGGCTGAACCCGGCCTATGTCATTCCGCTGGTAGAACTCTCGGCACACGCCGCCACGGCACCCGAGTGCATCGCCACGCTGCGCGCCATGCTCGAGCGCATCGGCAAGGTACCCGTCCTGTGTTCGGCGGCCCCCGGATACATCGTGCCGCGCCTGCAATCGCTCATCATGAACGAGGCAGCGCGCATGATCGAAGAGGGGGTGGCGAGCGCCCAGGACATCGACCGGGCTACACGCTACGGACTGGGCTTTCGTTACGCAGCGATGGGCGTCGTTGAATTCATCGACTATGGCGGCAACGATATCCTCTACTACGCGAGCCGCTACCTCGAGAGCGAACTGGGGCCTCGTTACGCAGCGCCCGACATCGTGCGCCGCTACATGGAAGAGGGACGCATCGGCTTGCGCAGCGGTTCGGGCTTCTACGATTACAGCGGCATCGATCAGGCCGCCTATCGCAAGGACGCGCTTGCCCGCATCCTGGCGATGCTCAAGCATCAGGGGCTTGCTCGCCCCCCGGGCTCTGCCCTTTCAAAGGAGGAATGACGATGTCGATGTGGCTCGAAATGCTCGGCTGCGAATACCGCATGGGTTACGTGAATGCTGGCGGCGTTCGCACCCGCTATCTCGAGGCAGGCACTGGCAAGCGCGAGACCCTGGTCTTCCTGCACGGCAGCGGTGGTTATCTGGAAGCGTACCTGCGCAACATACCGGCTCACGCCGAGCACTACCGGGTCTTTGCCATCGACATGATCGGTCATGGCTTCACCGACAAACCCGATCATCCCTACGAACCACGGCACTATGCGCAGCATCTGACCGATTTCCTCGACGCGATGGGCGTCGAGCGTGCCCACCTGTCGGGCGAGTCACTCGGTGGCTGGGTCGCCGAATACATGGCGGCCACACGTCCGGAACGCGTCGGGCGCATCATTCTGAATACTGCCGCCGGTGTCCACTACGACCCGGCCGTGAGCGAGCGGATCCGGTCGCTGTCGATCGCAGCGGCTGCCACGCCATCGCGTGAAAACATCCGCAAACGGCTCGAATGGCTGATGCTGGACCCCTCGGTCGTCACCGATGAGATGGTCGACATGCGTTATCGGGTCTACACCCAGCCGGGCTTTGCCCGGTCGATGGAAAACATCATGTGCCTGCACACACCGGAATTCAGGCTCCCCAACCTGATGACCGACGAGGAACTGGCCCGCATCGAAGCCCCTGCGCTGGTGATGTGGACCACCCACGACCCGGGCAGCACCATCGAGGTAGGACAACGCCTCGCACGCGGTATCCGTGGTGCACAATTCCAGGTCATGGCGAACTGCGGACACTGGCCGCAGTTCGAGGATGCCGCCACCTTCAATCGGCTGCAACTGGCGTTTCTTGCGGGCTGAGTCTTCTCGGCTCTGACTGGCCAATGCGTGAATCAATGATGGCATGCTGACCGATTGCTCAAGTTCATGCCGGTTGCGTCTGCGGGTCGCAAGCCTGCTGGGCAGCGCCGCCCTGGCGGCGGCCTCTGCCAGTTGGGCGCAGCCCCAGACCTCGACAGCAAACGCCTGGCCGGTGCGTCCGGTGCGGGTCGTGGTGCCCTTCCCGCCCGGCGGACCGGCTGATATCCTGGCGCGCACGGTCACCAGTCGGCTGGCCGACGCACTGGGTCAGCAGGTGTTCACCGAAAACCGCGGTGGCGGCAACGGCAACATCGGTACCGAACTGGTCGTGCATGCGAGCGCCGACGGCTACACATTGCTGCTGCTGCCATCGGCTGTCATCGCCAACCAGACGCTCTACGCACGACTGCCCTTCAACGTGCAGCGTGATCTCGCACCCGTTTCACCCATTGCCGCCTTTCCCTTGATGCTGGTCACCCACCCTTCGGTGCCGGTGACCACGGTCTCCGAGCTCATTGCCCTGGCGCGTTCGCGACCCGGCGCACTCAATTACGGCTCGGCGGGGTCTGGTGGCGGGGCGCATCTGGCTGCCGAATCGTTTCGGGTAGCGGCCGGCATCCAGCTCGTGCACATCCCCTACAAGGGCACCGGGCCTGCGGTACTCGATCTGCTCGGGGGCCAGGTCTCGCTCATGTTTGCCAGCATTCCCTCGGTCATCCAGCAGGTGCGCGCGGGCAAGCTGCGTGCACTGGCCGTTACGAGTACGCAGCGAAGCGCGGTGGCGCCCAGCGTGCCAACGCTTGCCGAGGCGGGCATCCCGGGCTATGAGCTGGTGTCCTGGTTCGGGGTAGTGGCACCCGCAGGTCTGCCCGCCGAGATCGCGCGCCGACTCAATGGCGAAATCAGCCGCATCGTTCGAAACGCCGAGTTTCGCGAGCAGTTGCAGGCAGAAGGCGGGGAAGCACTGGCCCTGTCAGTCGACGGTTTCGGCGAATTCATCCGCACCGAATCGCTGCGCTGGGCACGGGTGGTTCGCGACGCGGGCGCGCGGCTGGATTGATCGGTTGAACCTCAGACTCGCAAGGCATGCGCTGACCCTGCGCAAGCGTCTGTCAGAAATGTCCTCGCGCACGCTCTTTCCAGCACCCTCGAGCGGCAAGTCGGGATCATCATCAAGGTTCGCGGCATCCGGTATCCCTGAAAGGGCCTTGCCGGTGTCGCCATGCGATGTGCGCTTCGATCGCTGCATCTCCGACCATGACGCCCGTCACGGCTGCACGAACGATGAAAAAAAACCCCTGGACAGGGAACCCGACGACATATTGGCACTCTAATACTTCGAGTGCTAAAATCGGGTCAGCGGGTGTTGCTGCCAGTTGATGGCTGGAAGCCGCCCGGTGGCGGTTTTCGACAGACTTGGAGGTAAGGACAATGACTGCTCTGACCATTCAGATGCCCTCGCTGGCCGGGAGCCTGGAGGCGTATGTCCAGGCCGTCAACCGCATGCCGATGCTGACCCAGGAGGAAGAGACCCGACTCGGACGCAAACTGCGCGACGAGGGTGACCTGGAGGCCGCTCGCCTGCTCGTGCTGTCGCATCTGCGGGTCGTGGTATCGATTTCGCGCGGTTATGCCGGCTACGGACTGCAGCAGGCCGACCTGATCCAGGAAGGCAATATCGGTCTCATGAAGGCGGTCAAGCGCTTCGATCCAGAGCGAGGCGTGCGTCTGGTGTCCTTTGCAATGCACTGGATTCGCGCCGAAATGCATGAATTCATCCTGCGCAACTGGCGTCTGGTCAGACTGGCAACCACCAAGGCGCAGCGCAAGCTGTTCTTCAACCTGCGCAGCATGAAGCCAGGACTGGAGAGTCTGAGTCCGAACGAAATCGAACAGATGGCCAGCGCGCTGAATGTCCGGCCCGAAGACGTCGCCGAGATGGAAACCCGCATGTCCGGCGGCGATATCGCGCTGGAGCCCAGTGCTGATGACGAGGAAGGCTACGCGCCGATCAACTACCTGGCAGCACCCGATTCAGCCGAGCCAGCGCGCGTCTACGAGGCCAGCGAGAGCGAACGCCGTCATGCCCAGGGCCTGAAAGAGGCGCTGGCAAGCCTGGACCCCCGCAGTCGCCGAATCATCGAGGCACGCTGGTTGACCGAGAGTGCCCCCGCGACCCTGCATGACATGGCGGCCGAGTTCGGGGTTTCGGCCGAGCGCATCCGCCAGATCGAGGCCAAGGCCCTGTCACGCATGAAGGGTGCCCTGGTATCACTCTGAGGGCAGACGCTACCGGCCGTTGCCCTCAGCGCCCGGCAAGCAACTGCCGGATATCGCCGATGAGCGGTTCCAGCCCCTGCCCATGCCGCACGAACAGGCGCACGCGCCCCTGAGGGTCGAAGACATAGCTGCCCGCCGTGTGGTTCATGGTGTAACTGTCGGGCGTGCTCCCGGGCACTTTCTCGTAAACGACCTTGAACGCCTTTGCAGTTGCGGCGATCTCGGCCGGGCTACCCCGGAGCGCCACGAACGAGGGGTCGAAGGCGGCGGCGTAGGGCCCCAGCACCTGGGCTGAATCGCGCTCGGGATCGACGGTGATGAAAACAACCTGCAGTCTATCGCCGTCGGCGCCCAGAGCGGTCTTGAGTTCTCGCATCTCGGCCAGCGTGATCGGACACACATCCGGGCAACTGGTGTACCCGAAGAAGACACTCACCACCTTGCCCCGAAAATCAGCGAGCGTGCGCGCCTTGCCGGCCGCATCGGTCAGACTGAAGTCGCTGGCGTAACTCGCGCCGGTGATGTCGGTATTGCGAAACGCCACCCGATCGGGCGAACAGGCCGCGAGCACAAGCGCTAGCCCGAACGCAATCAGGCTGCGCCTGACGTGCCCGCTAGAACCGGACATAGTGATCGAGCAGCAAGGCTGCAAAGAGCAGCGCCAGGTAGAGGATCGAGTACCGGAAGGTTTTTCGAGCCAGTGCATCGCTGTAGTTCCGGTAGAGCTCGATGGCGTAATACAGGAACAGTCCACCCAGAGCACTCGCACTCACCAGGTAGATCCAGCCGCTCATGCCATAGGCGAACGGCATCAGCGACGATGCCAGCATGACCACGGTGTAGAGCAGCACCTGCAACTGGGTGAACCGAGCGCCATGCGTGACCGGCAGCATCGGCAGGCCGGCCCGTGCGTACTCTTCGGTCCGGTAGAGGGCAAGCGCCCAGAAATGCGGCGGCGTCCAGGCGAAGATGATCAGAAAGAGGAGCAATGCTTCAGGGCCTACCTCGCCGGTCACTGCGGCCCAACCGAGTACCGGCGGCATCGCACCGGAGGCACCGCCGATGACGATGTTCTGCGGGGTAAGCGGCTTGAGCACGACCGTGTAGATCACGGCATAACCGACAAATGTCGCCAGGGTGAGCCACATGGTCAGTGCGTTCACCTGGGTCAGCAGCAACCAGATGCCGGCCCCCCCGACTACGGTGGCGAACACAAGGGCCTGCGGCGCATTGAGATCGCCACGCGCCAGTGGACGGCGCCGTGTACGCGCCATGACGGCATCGATTCGGCGCTCGACCAGACAATTGATCACGGCGGCAGCACCGGAGACGAGCCCAATGCCGATCGTTGCGCAGAGAACGATCCAGGCCGGCGGCCAGGTGCCGGCAGGCGCAGCCAGAAACATCCCTATCACCGCGCAGAACACGATGAGCATGATGACCCGCGGCTTGGCCAGTTCGTAGTACTGACGCAATCGCTGCGTCAAGCCCGGTTCGACCATCGCCTGCTGGAGCATGAAGGAGATTCTGCCAGGTGAATCTGGAGGGACGCGGAGAAGCGTAGAGGCCGCAGCCTGGTGGTCGGCTACCTGCCGATGGCGCACCCGCATCGTGCGCGGCAGTCAACCTGCCGGGCAGGCCCGATCAACTGTTGCCTGACCGACTTAATGCATAGTTTATCACGACCATCGTGACCAGCACGCCAGCCGCGCCGGCATTGTGAGCGGCGGCAAGCCAGAGCGGCAGACTGAAGAGGACATTGCCCATACCGAGGGCGAGTTGCAGGCAAACCAGCACCACGAGAAGCACACCCAGCGACTTGAGCGACCCGATGCGCACCAGGCGCAATCCAAGCCACAAGGCCACAACGAAGACCCCGATTGCGCCAAGCCGATGCACCCAGTGGATGGCGGTCAGCGCCTCGAGCGGCAGCAAGCCACCGTCACCGGTACGTCCCAATTCGCGCAGAACATCGAACGCGTGCGCGAAGCTCATCGGCGGCACCCATTGGCCCTGGCAACCGGGCAGATCCGGGCAGGCCAGCGCCGCATAGTTGGTACTCACCCAACCACCAAGGACGATCTGCAGGCAGACCGCGAGGAGCCCAAGCAGTGCAAGTCCGCGCACCCGTGCTGCCGCGTCGATCCGGATCGGGATTTCGAACCGTCTCGAAGCACCAAGCGTGATCCAGACCAGCAGCGCGAGCGTGGTCATGCCCCCGATGAGATGCAAGGTGACGATGGCAGGCTTGAGCAGCAGTGTCACGGTCCAGCGCCCGAGGGCTGCCTGTGCGATGACGACCAGGACCAGCAGTAGCGGGAGAATCGGCGATCGCCCGAGCGAGCGCCGCGCACGCAAGGCAGCCAGCGCAAGCGCAGCAATCAGCATGCCGACAAAGGACGCCAGATAACGGTGGCCCATTTCCTTCCACCCCTTGGCCGCATCGAAGCCGCCCGCCGGGACCCCTTCGCCGTGCGATGCCGGCAGCACCTCGGGCACATGCGGCTCGCCATAGCAGCCAGGCCAGTCGGGGCACCCCAGGCCCGCATCCGACAATCGGACATAGGCACCCACCACGATCAGGATGAAGGTGAGTACCGTCGTGAGCAGCGCGAGTCGGGCAAAGCGCGCCTGCGAACGCATGGCCCAGCGGGACAGGCCGAAGATGACTGCAAGCGCCAGCAGCAGCACAGCGCCCAGGCCCAGCATCAGATTGAGCGTCATTCCATGATCCTCATCAGGTCTGTCATCTCGGGATGGTCTCCGCTCAACCCTTCTGCCACGAATTCACGCGCAGCAGTTTCTCGATGTCACGCAGCATGCGCTTTTCCTCAGGCGGCCATGGGAAGCTCATCATCAGGTTGCCCAGCGGATCGATCAGGTACAGATGCTTCACCGGGTCCTCATCGGCAAAGGCAGTGCCAAGCGCTGCACCTGCAGCCAGATGTGCCACACGCACGCCGGCAAGCACCGCCTCTGGCGCAACGGGGACGTGATCATCGGTTACCAGCCAGAGCCGCTCGATGCGCGTCTGAGCCTTGCCTTGCGCCAGGCGCATCTGGCGCATGAGGAGGAGCTTGCGCGCACAGGCCTCATCGCACTCACCTGAGTCGACGTTGACCAGCCACCAGGGGCCGCTGAGGCTATCGGCCGTGACAGTCGTGCCATCAACGAACTGCGCAGCCACCTTCAAGGGAGCAGGTGCAAGCAGACGACCATAATTGGTACGCCCGGTTGGCGGCGAGCCAAAGTAGGCGATCGTACCCAGGACAACCGGCGCCGCACAGACCAGAAAGATCAACAGTGCCTGTACGCGCCCACGGCGCTGCCGGGCTGGATCGATGGGCCCCGGCGGTGACTGCGAGACGGCAAGGTTCATGACAGGAGTCGCTCCGATCGAAGGCGTCGCACACGCCGCCAGCGGCGCAGGCCAAGCGTGATGTAGATCCCCGCAGCAATGAGTGCAAAGCTGTACCACTGCAAGGCGTAGGCCCGGTGCCGATCAGCATCCTCAGGGGGGCCGGGCCAATTGCGATCGAGTGCATCGTCGGCGCTGCTGGTCTGCTGCAGAACCCAGGGCGCGAGCTTCACACCGGCAAGCTGCTCGTACTGAATGATGCTCAAGGACGGCCAGACCGTGACCGGTGCAACCGGTGCATCGTACGCAGGCGAACCCAACGAGAATCGGTGCTCGTCGGGCACCACCAGCGTACCTTCGAGAACCGTCGGGCCGGCACCGGGGGGGGCGACCGCGACAGGGCCGCGATCGGCACGCGCAGCTGTCCAGCCCCGATTGACCAGAACCTGCGTGCCGTCGGCATCGAGCTCGAAAACCTGCACGACCTCATACCCTGGCCGATGGGCCCGAATGCGGTTGTCGATCAGCAGGACGCCGCCCGGGTGCCAGTGACCACGCAGCAGCACATGCCGCCACTCGAGTGCCGCCCCGTCAATCGGCGCCTGGCTCAGATCGATGGGCACTGCGTGTGATCGCTCCAGTGCCAGTGCCAGCCGATCGGCCTTCTCGACGGCGCGCCGTGTCTGCCACTGTCCAAGACTCACGGTGAGCACAACAAACCCGATCGTCACGAGGGCCAGCGCCACCGAACGCAGGAGCGAGCGCCGCGAGGCTTCAGAGGGCATGGCAGGAGGGGCAGAGGACATCGGCAGGCAAGAGGAGTAGCAGGACCGCGGCAGGCATCTCGCATCTGGGCGCATCTGGGCGCATCGGCCACATCGCCGACGATGAGACTGGTGTGCAGGACACGTTGCGAATCTGTGGAGGATGATACGCTTGCCCGCACAGACAAGGTTCTCGCCATGCGCTACGTTGTGATTGCCGTTCTAATCCTCATCCTGGCCGCGCTCGGCTCGGCGCTCTATTTCATGATGAGCGATCGTAGCGGCACGAGCCGCAGTGTCAACGCGCTGACCGTACGCGTTGCGCTGTCGGTGCTGCTCTTTTTGTTCCTGATCGCAGGCAGGCACTGGGGCTGGCTGCCTGCCCAACTCTGAGCCTCGCGGTACCGGCGCGCCGCAACACCGCCTGAAACGACAGCGCCCCTGTCAGGGCAGGGGCGCCTCGATCAGAGTACGCAGGTCAGAGGAAATAGACGAGGATAAAGAGCAGAAGCCAGACCACATCCACGAAGTGCCAGTACCAGGCCACGGCCTCGAAGCCAAAGTGGTGATCCGGGCTGAAATGCCCCTTGGCACAACGGAACCAGATCGTGAGCAGCATGATCGTTCCGATCGTCACATGGAAGCCGTGAAAGCCAGTCAGCATGAAGAACGTCGTGCCATAGATGCCGGTCGTGAGCTTCAGGTTCAGCGTATGGTAGGCATGCATGTACTCATCGGCCTGCAGAAACAGGAACAACGCACCGAGGAGCACCGTGGCACCGAGCCAGACGAGCAACGCCTTGCGGTGGTCGGCTCGCAGCGCGTGGTGCGCCAGGGTCAGCGTGACCCCCGAGGTGAGCAGGATGGCCGTATTCCATGCTGGAAGCCCGCTGGCGCCCATGGCGGTGAACTTCTCGCCCGTCGGCCCGCTGGTAGGCCAGGTGGAGGAGAAGTTGGGCCAGAGTATCTTGTGATCGATGTCGCCGAGCCACGGCACAGCCAGATTGCGCGCATAGAAGAGCGCACCGAAGAAGGCTGCAAAGAACATGACTTCGGAGAAGATGAACCAGCTCATGCTCCAGCGGAACGCCACATCGACCTGGCGGTTGTACTGCCCGCTCTCCGATTCACCAATCACATCGGAGAACCAGCCAAACAGCATCACCAGCAACAAGGCGAAGCCGACAAGCACCACCCACCGACCTGACGATGCGCCATTCATCCAGCTGGCAGCGCCCAGCGCCATGAACAACAGCGCGAAGGAGCCCCAGATCATCCGCTTTGAAGGATCGGGGACGAAGTATTTTGCGCTTTGACCGAGCATGGTGATCAGACTCCCTGGTTACAAACAGCAGTTGCGGCAAATGGGGCAGCAGGCCTGTCGATGGACGGCGTGCACGTCAGTGGGTAGCACTCGAGATGACAAGATGAACGACAAACAGAATGACAAGGACAAAGAGCGCAGCCCCGATGGTGCCAGCAACGATCACGTGAACCGGATTGAGCCGGACTGCGTCAGCCTCATGTGCAGAACGCTTGCGCACGCCCAGAAACGACCAGAACACCGCGCCGACCACTTGCATGAAACCGGGAGGCTTTGATCCAGGTGCGCTCATGACCGCACCGCGCCAGCCTTGACTGAAACCGGTGTGCTCACGCCGGCGGGTGCCTGCGCGCCATTGACCTCGAAAAAGGTAAACGACAGCGTGATGGTCGCGATGCTCGATGGCAGCGCTGAATCTACGACGAAGACCACCGGCACCTGGCGCGTCTCACCGGGCTGCAGCGTCTGCTGGGTGAAGCAGAAACATTCGACTTTGCGAAAGTACTCGGCGGCCAGGGCCGGCCCGTAACTCGGGATAGCCTGTCCGGTCAGCGGTCGGTTCGAGCCGTTGTGAATCTCGAAAACGGCCTGCTGCATCTCGCCCGGATGCACCGACACATGCCCCTCGAGCGAGCGAAAGGTCCAGGGCAAGCCTCGCATATTGGTGTCGAACTCGATCGCTATCGAGCGCGCATAGTCGATCTGGCTGTTGATCGACCCGACGTGATCCGGCTGCAGGAGGCTGCGCAACCCTGTCACCTGGCAGATCTTCTCGTAGAAAGGCACCAGCGCAAAGCCGAAACCGAACATGACTGCCGTTACCACCAGCAAGCGGACCAGGAGTTGCCGATTGCCGGCCGCACGGGCAAGCCTCACCGAAGCGACAGTGCTCATCCGAGAAGCCAGTACTTCATGACGATGCCCAGAAAGAACACCCCGGCCACCGACATCAGCGCAAGGCCGGTGCGGCGATTGGCCGCACGGAGAGCGTCCGTGCGGGCCTGCATGTTCGAGGAATCGGCGGCGTTCATGGTGTCGGCGTGTCGAAGGCGCAGAAGGTGATCACTTGACCTGCGGGGGAACTTCAAAGCTGTGGTACGGCGCGGGGCTGGGCAGCGTCCACTCGAGACCCTCGGCACCTTCCCAGACCTGCGCTGTCGCCTTCTCGCCGCCTCGGATGCACTTCACCACACCGGCGAGGAAGATGAGTTGCGAGAACCCGAAACCGAACGCGCCAATGGAGGCAATCATGTTGAAGTCGGCGAACTGCGTGGCGTAGTCAGGAATCCGCCTCGGCATCCCCGCGAGCCCGAGAAAATGCATCGGGAAAAAGGTGATGTTGAAGAAAATGAGAGAGAGCCAGAAGTGGGTCTTGCCCATTGCCTCGTTGTACATGTGGCCAGTCCACTTGGGCAGCCAGAAATACGTCCCGGAGAAGAGCGCGAACAGCGATCCGGCGACCAGCACGTAGTGGAAGTGCGCCACCACATAGTAGGTATCCTGGATCTGCAGATCGATCGGGGCGATCGCGCAGACCAACCCGGTGAATCCGCCCATCGTGAACACGAAGAGGAAACCCACGGCAAACAGCATCGGCGTCTCGAAGGTCATCGAGCCGCGCCACATGGTCGCCAGCCAGTTGAACACCTTGACCCCGGTCGGGACCGCGATCAGCACGGTGGCATACATGAAGAAGAGGACGCCGGCTGCAGGCATTCCGACCACGAACATGTGATGGGCCCAGACGATGAACGAGAGGATCGCGATCGACGAGGTGGCGTACACCATCGAGGAATAGCCAAACAGCGGCTTGCGCGCAAAGGCCGGAATGACATGCGAGACGATCCCGAACGCGGGCAGGATCATGATGTAGACCTCGGGGTGCCCGAAGAACCAGAACACGTGCTGGTACATCACCGGGTCACCGCCGCCAGCGGCGTTGAAGAACGAGGTGCCAAAGTGCCGATCGGTGAGGGTCATCGTGATGGCGCCGGCAAGCACCGGCATCACCGCAATGAGCAGATAGGCGGTGATGAGCCAGGTCCAGACGAACATCGGCATCTTCATCATCGTCATGCCAGGTGCGCGCATGTTGAGGATGGTGACCACGATGTTGATCGAGCCCATGATCGACGAGGCGCCCAGAATGTGCAGCGCGAAGATCGCGAGGTCCATGCCCGGCCCCATCTGCGAAGTGAGCGGCGCATACAGGGTCCAGCCCCCGGCGGTGGCACCACCGGGCACGAAGAACGAGATGACCAGCAGCAACGCAGCAGGCGGCAGCAGCCAGAAGCTCCAGTTGTTCATGCGCGCAAAGGCCATGTCGGGCGCACCAATCTGGATGGGTACGAGCCAGTTTGCGAATCCCACGAAGGCCGGCATGATCGCGCCAAACACCATGATGATGCCGTGCATGGTGGTCAACTGGTTGAAGAACTCCGGATGCCACAACTGCAGTCCGGGCTTGAACAGTTCGGCCCGGATCCCCAAGGCCAGCACCCCACCCATGAGAAACATGGTAAAGCTGAACCACAGATACATCGTACCGATGTCCTTGTGGTTGGTGGTCGTGAGCCAGCGCATCAATCCGGTGGGGTGATGGCCGTGTGCATGATCGCCGTGATCAAGTGCGTGATCGTTGGCGTGGGCCACCGTGGCTGCCGTCGTTTGTGACATGGCTTGAAGCCTCCAGAAAGGGGGTGTGACTTAGCGGGCGGCCTTGACCGCCGAGGGCTGTACGATCGCCGGGTCAGCATGGTTGCCCCATGCATTCCGGGTGTAGGTGACTGCCGCGGCAATATCGGTATCGGAGAGCATCGACTGCGCCGGCATCTGTGAGTTGGGCATGAATACGCCCTTGCGACCGCCAAGTACGAGCTTGATCTGATCAATGGCAGGACCTGCCACCACCTTGGAGCCTGCCAGGGCCGGAAAGGCGTTGGCAAGGCCCTGACCGGTGGGCTGATGGCAGGCGGCACACACCGACGCGTAGGCCTTTTCGCCGCGGGCCATCAGTTCTTCCTTGGTCCATTCGCGGGCTGCGTCGTCAGCCGCGCCGACCGAAGCGGTCTTCTGCGAAGCCACCCAGGCCGTGTACTTGTCGGCCGAGAGCACATTGACCACGATGGGCATGAAACCATGATTCTTGCCGCACAGTTCAACGCACTGCCCGCGGTAGATGCCTTCCTTTTCGGCGCGGAACCAGGTGTCACGGACGAAGCCCGGAATCGCATCCTGCTTGACCCCGAACTCGGGCACCCAGAACGAGTGGATCACGTCATCGGCCGTGGTGAGGATACGCACCTTCTTGCCCACCGGAACGGTCAGCATGTTGTCGACTTCGCGCAGGTAATTCTCGCCTTTGGGCGCATCACCTTCGATCTGATCGAGCGGGGTGGTGAGCGTGGAGAGCATGCTGATGCCCTCGCCTTCGCCCTTGATGTAGTCGTAGCCCCACTTCCACTGATAGCCGGTGGCCTTCACCGTCAGATCGGGGTTGGAGGTGTCCTTGTACTCGAGCACGACGCGCGTGGCCGGAAAAGCCATCCCGATCAGGATGATCATCGGCACGATGGTCCAGGCGATTTCCACGGTGGTGCTTTCGTGAAATTGCGCGGCCTTGTGGCCTACCGACTTGCGATGCTTCCAGATCGAATAGAACATCACGCCGAACACGGCCACGAAGATGACCGTGATGATCCACATCATCGACGTGTGCAGGTCGAAGATGTCCCGTGCAACCGAGGTGACTGGGGGCTGGAACAGGTATTTCGCCGGTTCGGCCAGCACGACACTCGACATGAGCGCAACCGCGCCACCGAAGAGCGATCTGGAGAGGTATTTCATCGAAGCTCCGTTCAGGTTTGCAGCCGGCGACGCACTTCAGCCACCCGAACGTCCCCTGAACAGGGTTCTGTGTGATGCATGTACGCGCGCGTGACTGGTCTTTTTGTGCGATGCGAGGCTATCACGGCGGGCCTCTCAGGGCAAGACAGGCGTGCACCGTCCAGGGTCTTTTGACGCACCGAAAAAGGCGTGTCCAGACAGCGCACTTCCTGGTCTGCCAGCACTGGGGCGCGGCCTGAACTGCACCACCGACCGCCCGTCAGACCGCGCCGCGGGGCCGAGCTTCCAGGCGTGGCCCTGCACCACCTCGAAGGTGAGGGACAATCGACCCTGGTGGCGTCCTTGCTCCATCGCAGCCAGCACCTGCTGCCAGCGACGGGGGCCGAGCAGGCCACGCGGTCGGTCCAACCGTGCATTGGTCTGCGCTCCGGCGCGCAGATCAGACACCATGCCGAGGACATCGGCGTAGGTCAGGGTGATGCGCTCCATGTCGATGACCGGATCAGCAAACCCTGCACCGGACAGCATGTCGCCCAGGTCATGCATGTCGATGAAGGGATGCACGCGGGTACGCTCGCCGATCGACTCGAAGGCCTCGCGCAATTCGCGCACGGTGTCAGGCCCCCACGTCGAGAACATCAGCAACCCACCCTGCGCCAGCACGCGTTTCCACTCGGCAAACGTGGTCATCGGGTCGCTCGACCATGCCAGCGCCAGATTCGACCAGAGCAGATCGACGCTCGAATCGGCCAACGGCAATCGATCGAAATCGGCCTGTACCGTCCATCTGCCGGCCCGCGCCCTGCGCACAAACCCGAGGCGCTGCGCAAGATCGCCGGCCAACCCGCGCACGCGATCGGCCACACCACGGCGCAGCGTGATCGGGGACACAGGGATCAGCGCGCTTGCATCCAGGCCGACGACCCGCGCGCGCGGGTAACGCGTGGCAAGGGATGCCAGATCGTCTCCACGCCCGCAACCCGCGTCGACGATGAGCGCCGGATCGACCCGGATGTAATCGAGTCGTGCATCCATGCGCGCAGCCACCTCGCGCGCCAGCACGTCCGGTCCGGTAGCCTTGCGATGCAGGTGCAGGCGCCGCACGGCACGCGCATCGATGGCCACCGGCGCTCGATGCGCCGGGTCGGGCGAGGTCAAGCCGCGCGCACCCCGGTGAGCACCGCTTCGAGGGCGGCACCGATGCCCAGCAACCGGGCATCGGAGAGCGCCTGTGCCGCGACCATGAGACCCACCGGTGCTTCCCCGGCACGGTGGCAGGGCAGACTGAGCGCACAGGCATCGAGAAAGTTGAACGCTGCGGTGTTGCGCAAGATCAGCCCGTTGGCAGCGAGAAACCGATCGTCGTCGTATTCGATCTCGGCGATCGGGGGCGCCACCCGGGCAACGGTCGGCGCGAGCAGCGCATCAAGGCTGCCCGCCAGTTGCTCGAAGCGCTCGATCATCGCGGCGCGCTCGGCCATCATGTCGACATAGTCGGCGGCGTTCATCGCACCGGCTGCAAGAATGCGTCGCGCTACGCGCTGGTCGTAGCGCCCGGCATCGGTTGCCAGCCGGGCACGGTGCAGTGCAAGCGCCTCGGCGCCTGAAAACCCGCCATGACGATTGATCTGTGGCAGCCGACGCAAGTCCTCGAAGGGCACCACCTGGACCAGAGCGCCGGCGGCCGAGAGTGCGCTGAGGGCACGCTCGAACGCAACGGTGGTCGGCTCGTCGAGGTTGTCGGTGAGCAGATCGCGCACCACACCCAGACGCAAGCCACGCACGCTCCTGGATGCCAGGGGTCGAATGGGCTCACCGGCCAGAATGGCATCGACGATGGCACAGCACTGCACGCTCGCAGCCAGCGGCCCAATGGAATCCAGCGTTCCCGAAAGCGGATAGACCCCCTCGCGCGACACGCGCCGAGCCGTGGGCTTGAATCCGGTGATGCCGCAGAGCGAAGCAGGAATGCGCACCGACCCCCCGGTATCGGTGCCAATGCCCACCACCGCCATGCCATCGGTCACCGACACAGCCGCGCCGGAGGACGAACCACCCGGAATGCGGCCGCGCGCGCGGTTCTCGCCATGCGTAAATTCGACATCGCGCTGCCAGGGATTGCGCGGTGTTCCGTAGTGCGGGTTGTAGCCGATGCCGGAATAGGCAAACTCGGTCATGCCGGTGCGTCCGACGATGATGGCGCCCGCAGCACGCAGGCGCGCCACGACAACCGAGTCGAGCGCAGCGGGTGGCGTCTGCTCGAGCACCTTCGACCCGGCTCGTGTCACGTCACCGGCGATATCGAACAGATCCTTCACCGAAACGGGCACCCCGGCCAAGGGCGAGGCAACCACACCGTGCGCACGCGCCAGGTCGCTCGCGCGCGCGAGCGCACGCGCCGAATCGCCATGGAGCGCCATGAATACCCGGGCACCCTCGCCTGCCGGGTTGGTGGCTCGCTCGAGCGCCTCGTCAACCAGCGCCGCGCTGGTGGTTTCTCCGCTCGCCAGACGACGCGCGACCTGCATTACCGTGCTGATCATGGGGATGTTCACTGTCCTTCAGGACGCAGGGTGTGCAGGTCGTGCCGCCGCACGATGAGCCCTCGCACCGCATGCGCAGGAGTTGCCGGATGAATCTCATCGACGAGTTTAGCACCGCACTTGCAAGGCTCCGGGCGGGCGCGCGCCGACTGGCGGGCAGCCATTGCCTGCTGTGCAATGCCGGGCATCCGCGGCGAGCCCTCTGCGAGAACTGCGAGGAGACCTTGCCGTGCATCCTGCGGCCCTGCGTGGTCTGCGCACTGTCCACGGGCGGCACAGGCGTTTGCGCGGTCTGCCTCGAGGGTCCCAGACCCTACGACCGCACGATTGCCGCCTGGCGTTACGGCGCCCCTGTCGATCGGCTGATTCGCGACCTCAAGTTCAAGGCACGCCTGCCGCTTGCCGACTATTTCGGGCTGCGACTGAGCGAGGCAGTCGAATCGATGCAAGGCACCGACCACGATCCACCCGACCTCATCGTGGCGGTTCCACTCTCGACTGCCCGCCTTCGCCAGCGCGGTTTCAATCAGGCCCATGAAGTTGCACGGCGCCTGCGAGTTGCAAGGCACGCAGAGTATCGGACAGACCTGCTGCAACGCGTCCGTGACACACCGGCGCAGGTGGGTCTGAGCGCCGCCGCGCGGCAGGCCAATCTGCGCGATGCGTTCAAGGTGGCACGGCCGGTAAGCGGACGCCGACTGGCGCTGGTCGATGACGTGATGACCACCGGCGCGACGCTGTCCGAGATCGCGCGGATGCTCAAGCACGCCGGCGCCATCTCGGTGGACAATTGGGTGGTGGCGCGCGCAGAGCGCCCGGCCGATCGGTCACGCGCAGGGACCGTGAGCCGGCAAGGCCCCAACCCCTCGTCCCGACAACAGGAGGACCGTGCAGCGTGTTCGAAGTGATCCTCTACCAACCCGAGATCCCCCCCAACAGCGGAAACGTCATCCGGATGACGGCCAATACCGGCGCTCGGCTGCACTTGATCGAGCCGCTTGGCTACACGCTCAACGACCGCACACTCGCGCGCGCTGGCCTTGACTACATTCGCCTGGCCGACATCCGCATTCACCCCGACTGGGCGAGTTGCCGCACCGAGCTCGGCACCCGACGCATTTTTGCCATGACGACCCGGGGCACCCGACGCCATGCCGATGTCGCGTTCAAGTCCGGCGACGCCTTCGTGTTTGGTCCCGAGTCGCGCGGACTGCCACAAGACATCGTCAACGAGTTCGACCCGGCAGATTGCCTGCGCATTCCGATGCGTCCGGACAATCGCAGCATCAACCTGTCCAACGCGGTTGCCGTGGTGCTCTACGAAGCCTGGCGACAACTGGATTTTGCGGGCGGCAGCTGACTGCGCCAGGAGGATCAGGTCGAGCCGATCGTGCTCGCCGCCGGCATCGACTGCGCCGCAGCCGGCACCCCGCCAGGCTCGCCCGAGGCAGCGCTCTCGGCACCCGGATCACGCTCGAGCAGCATCTGCGCAGCGGCCGACGCCGAGAGGCTGCCATCCAGCACACGGCAGACGGCCATGGTGATGGGCATGTCGACCCGGTGCAGACAGGCAATACGCTCGACGCTGCGTGCAGCAGCCACACCCTCGGCCACATGCCCGAGCGAGGCCAGAATCTGCGCCAGTGGTTCACCGGCGCCCAGCGCAAGACCGACCCGCCGATTGCGTGACAGATCGCCCGTGCAGGTCAGGATGAGATCACCGGCGCCAGCAAGACCCATGCAGGTCTGCGCGTCACCGCCAAGGGCGAGCGCAAGACGGGTCATCTCGGCCAGACCTCGGGTGATGAGGGCAGCGCGCGCGTTGTTGCCCAGGGCGAGCGCATCGCAGATGCCAGTGGCGATGGCAAGCACGTTCTTCACCGCGCCGCCCACCTCGACGCCGATGAGATCGGTGCTGAAATACACCCGCAGGGTTCGCTGATGCAGACGACGCGCCCAGTCGCGCGCGAAAGCCTCGTTGTCAGAGGCCAGTGTCAAGGCAGTGGGCAAGCCGCGTGCAACCTCCAGGGCAAAGCTCGGCCCCGACAGCGCACCACAGGCAGTGCCAGGCGCCAGCACTTGGGCAGCAATGGCGTGGGCAAAAAGGGCATCGCGCTGTTCCAGCCCCTTGCAGGCCCACAGCACCGGCAGATCGGGGCGCACGTTGCGGATCGATTCGAGCGCCTCACGCAGGCCCGCCACAGGCGTGACGACGATGGCAAGATCGGCGCCGGCAATCAGGCCGTGCAGGTCATCGACCAGGTTGACCGCGGCCGGCAAGGCCACTTCGGCCAGGTAGGGGCTGCGACGCGTCGAGCGCATGGCCTCGCGCTGGTCGGGGCGCCGGGCCCACAACCCGACCTCGTGCGCGCGCGAAAAGGCGATGGCGAGCGCAGTGCCCCAGGCACCCGCACCGATGAGGGCTAGCCGCCCCAAACCTGCGATATCCGGACAAAACCTGCGGCCCCATCGCGATGCCGCACCTGCAACCAGCCGGGGCGGGTTTCGGCCTGCTCCAACAGATCGAGCAGAACGCCTTCGCCCATCCGCGCCACCACGCCCGACTGCTCATCGGCGCGCTCACGCACTTCGAGCACCCGCACCGTGACGACCAGTGTGCGCCGCTTGCTGAGCGCCCGAGCCTCGATCCAGGCGAGGTCGCCCGCCGGATCACGAACCTTGACCCAGGTACCGTCGCTCGCAATGACCTCGACCGGCAGCCCCCGACTGGCCACGAACAGCGGTCGCGCCTTGGCCGAAGGCGCATCGTAGAGGGTGCCACCGGCCTCGGCCACCGATCGAAAATCGGCGGCGTTGGCCAGGTCGGGATCGAGGCCGATCGCCGCAATCGCGACAACACTGAAAGCCACAAGGGTCCGCGCAGCCGACCGCGACAGGCCCGGAGAACCGGTCCCGGCGCGCGGCGACACCGTAGCGAGCGGTGCCATCCTCAGTGCGCGATCTCGATACGCGGGCCGCCCACGGCCCCCTGAGCCTGAGCCTGAGCCGCCTGCTGCTGGTAGAGCTGCTCGAAGCTGATCGGGGCAAGATTGATCGGCGGGAAACCGGCGCGATTCACCATGCTCGCAATGGTCTCGCGCGCATAGGGAAAAATCGACGTGGGGCAGCCGATACCGAGAATGGCGCTGAGCTCTTCGGTGCCAAAGCCGGCAATCTGGAATATGCCGGCCTGCGCAGCCTCGACCAGAAACACGGTTCGATCACCGGCTCGTGCGGTCACGGTGATCGTCAGCACGCTCTCGTAGAGGCTATCGGTGAGATGAGCCGAGCGCGTGTTCATCTGCACCTCGATTTCCGGTTGCACCGCTTCCAGAAAGATCTGGGGTGCATTGGGCACTTCGAGCGAAGCATCCTTCAGATAGATCTTTTCGATGGAGAGAACCGGTCCGGTTGCGCCCTGCGTGGCCACGCCCGAAGGGTCGTTGGCTTGATCCATGGTGAAGCTCCTTGGTAGCGGCGCGCAGCCGCAGTCGTTTCAGTCCTTCAGAAGCGGATCGAGACCACCGGCGCGGTCAAGGGCTGCCAGATCGTCGAAACCGCCAACATGCCGTTCACCGATGAAGATCTGCGGCACCGTGCGCCGCCCCGAACGAGCGATCATCTCCTCGCGCAGTCCGGCTCCGGCATCGACCATGATCTTGTCAATCTGCATCACACCCTTCGCCTTGAGCAAGGACTCTGCTCTCTGGCAGTAGGGGCACCAGTCAGTTGCATACATCGTGATCCGTGGCATGAAAACCCCTTGCTCCTGTCGATGCCCTATTTCGAAATCGGCAATCCGGCGGCACGCCAGCCGGCCAGGCCACCTTGCAGAACAACGACCCGCTCGAATCCGAGCTTGCGCAAAGGTGCGACCGCAGCCTGCGCGCGCAGACCGGAGTCGCAGCACAGGATCAGGGGCCGCTCCTTGTAGCGCGACAGTTCGCCGGCGCGCGTCTCGATTTCGGCCGCTGGCAGGCTGCGTGCGCTGAGCACCCGGCCGCTGGCGAACTGCTGGGCGTCACGGACGTCGATGACCAGCGCATTTTCGCGATTGATCAGTTGGGTCGCCTGCGCCGTGGAGACCTCGTTGCCCCCGTTGCCGGCCATCCCGCGGCGCAACAGGGGCCATAGCAGCATGCCGCCACTGGCGAGCGCGAGCGCGACGTACATGATGTTGTCGGTGATGAACTTCAGTGACATGACGATCCTCGCAGGCAGGCCCGGCCTGCAAACGATTATTATAGGCCGCTTTGGCGTCAGGCCCGTGACGGTCAGGCACCGACCGCGCGAGACGATGGCAATCGAGATCGCACGGCCTCACCCCAGCCTGCAATCGACACCCGGAAATCCTCGAGATGATTCGAAAACTGGTCCTCATGCGGCACGGCGAATCCGTGTGGAACAAGGAAAACCGCTTCACCGGCTGGGTCGATGTCGACCTCTCGGAAAAGGGTTTGACCGAAGCACGCGCGGCCGGCGTGCGTTTGCGCGAAGCAGGCCTTGAATTCGACCTGGCCTTGACCTCGATGCTGCGGCGGGCGATACGCACGCTCTGGATCGCGCTCGACGAACTCGACCGGATGTGGCTGCCGGTGCAACACGCCTGGCAATTGAACGAGCGCCACTATGGCTCTTTGCAAGGTCTGAACAAGGCCGAAATGGCCGCACGCTTCGGCGACGCCCAGGTGCTCCTCTGGCGTCGCAGCTTCGATACCCCGCCACCGCCGCTGGCGAGTGCCGACTTCCAGCGCGACAGCGCAGACCCGCGCTACGGCGCCATGCCGGCAGGCAGTTTCCCGGCCACCGAATGCCTGAAGGACACCGTGGCTCGCGTCGTGCCGTACTGGAACGAGGTGATCGCCCCGGCAGTGCGCTCGGGACAACGCGTGCTCGTGGCCGCCCATGGCAACTCGCTGCGCGCGCTGGTGAAGCACCTGGATGGCATCTCCGACGACGACATTGTGGGGCTCAACATCCCGACCGCCCAGCCGCTGGTCTACGAATTCGAAGAAACGCCAACCGGCGAACTGCGCCCGCTGCGTCATTACTACCTGGCGAGCGGCGAAGAAATCGCTGCCGCCCAGCAGGCGGTTGCCAATCAGGGCCGTGCACGCACCTGAATCCGGAACAATCCGGCGCAAGGACAAGGCGGTTTGCAGGCCCTCGGGCCGCTATACTTGTGGTAGTGCGCCAAGGGTGATGCAAGCAGCATGACCTGCGCTGCGGAGGACGTGATGGCTGGTACCTTGAAAGGGCTGAGTCTTGTTGCTGGCGGAGTCGTCGCGGGCGTACTGCTCTCGTTGAACTTCTCGGCCAGTGCGCAGCGCGATGCGGCGCGGACGATTCCTTTCGAGGATTTGCGCGCCTTCTCTCAGGTGTTCGAGGCGATCAAGCAAAGCTACGTCGAACCGGTTGATGACAAGAAACTCATCAGCGAGGCCATCAACGGCATGCTCACCGGACTTGATCCGCACTCGGCTTATCTTGACCAGGACAGCTTCCGTGATCTGCGGGTGAGTACCGAGGGCAAGTTCGGCGGTCTGGGCATCGAAGTCAACATGGAAGATGGCCTCGTGAAGGTCGTCACACCTTACGAGGACACGCCAGCCGACCGCGCTGGCATCAAGCCTGGCGACTTCATCGTGCGTATCGACGATACGCCGGTCAAGGGCATGACGCTTGATGACGCGGTGAAGCGCATGCGCGGCAAGCCCAAGACCAGCGTGACGCTCACGCTGTCCCGCAAGGGCGCAGATCAACTCATCGTGGTGAAACTCGTTCGCGAGGAAATCCGCGTCCAGAGCGTGCGCTCGAAACTGGTCGAGCCTGGCTACGGCTGGCTCCGCATTGCCCAGTTCCAGCGCCCCACCGTTCAGGATCTCGTAAAGCATGTGAACACCCTGTACAAGGATGGTCCGCTCAAGGGTCTGGTGATCGACCTGCGCAACGATCCGGGCGGTGTTCTCGATGGCGCAATTGGCGTATCTGCCGCCTTCCTCCCGCCAGGCACTCTGGTGGTATCCACCGACGGGCGCACACCCGGGGCCAAGCAGAAGTACACCGGTTCCCCGGAGTACTACGCATCGGATGCCGGCGCCGACCCCTTGCGCGCACTGCCGCCCGGCATCAAGACCGTGCCGATCGTCGTGCTGGTCAATGGCGGCTCGGCGTCTGCGTCGGAGATCGTTGCCGGGGCACTGCAAGACCACAAACGCGCTACCGTGATGGGCACGCAGACTTTCGGCAAAGGCTCGGTGCAGACGGTCATTCCACTCGACGAATCGCGTGCTACGGGCATCAAGCTCACCACGGCACGCTACTACACGCCCTCGGGACGTTCGATCCAGGCCAAGGGCATCGTGCCCGACATCCTGATCGACGACCCCGACCAGCCGCGAGTACGACTGCGGGAAGCCGACCTCGCCAAGCACCTGGACAACCCGCAGGACAAGACCGCCAGGCCTGCGGCGACCGATGCACCGTCGGTCGACAAGACTGACAGCACGCCAGCGGGCGGGCCTGGTACCCCGCCTGCGCGCAAACCGGTTGAATTCGGCAGCGCCAACGACGTTCAACTGCAACAGGCCCTGCGACAACTCAAGGGCCTGCCGGTTGCGGTCGCGGCGAAGGCCGACACCTCGATCAGCGCGGCCAACGGTACCGCAAGTACCCTCGGGTCAACCGCGGCTGAGGGCAGCACGGACACCGGCAAGTAATCACGCCCGGAACACGCGCTGTCCTCTCCGCGATGACCGACGACGAGCTGATTCGCTACTCCCGGCATATCCTGCTGCCCGAAGTGGACATCGAGGGCCAGGAGCGGATCAGGGCGGCTCGCGTGCTCATGGTAGGCGCGGGCGGGTTGGGGTCGCCGGCCGGGTTCTATCTGGCAGCAGCCGGGGTAGGTACACTGGCCATTGCCGATGGCGACACGGTTGACCTGACCAATCTGCAACGGCAGATCCTGCACGACGCCGATGCCATTGGCCACCCCAAGGTCGAGTCGGCACGCCGCACCCTCGCGCGCATCAACCCGCAAACCCGGGTGATTGCTCTGGCCGAACGGCTCGAGGGCGCGCGACTCGACGAGGAAATCGCAGCAGCCGACATCGTTCTGGACTGCTCCGACAACTTTCCGACGCGGCACGCGATCAACCGGAGTTGCGTTCGCCTGAGAAAGCCCCTGGTATCCGGGGCAGGTGTGCGCTTCGACGGGCAGGTATCGGTCTTCGACCCGCGCCGTGCCGACAGCCCCTGTTATGAATGTGTCTTTCCTGAAGATGCAACACCTGAAGAGATGCGCTGTGCGGTCATGGGCGTGTTTGCGCCCTTGACCGGCATCGTCGGCACGATACAGGCCGGCGAGGCACTCAAGGTCATCGCGGGCATCGGCGAATCGCTCACCGGCCGGCTACTGATCATCGATGCACTGGGAGCCCAATTTCGCACCGTCCGCCTCCGCCCAGATCCGTCGTGTCGGGTCTGCGGCAGTCGCAAAGGATAGCCAGTCTCAGGCGAGCAAGGGCCATTGCGCATTGAAGTGCTCGGTCGGTGCTCGCTTGAACCCGCTGCGGGCATACTGCTGCCAGCGGCCGATCACGTAGCACAGCAGCAGATTGGCGTGTGCACCGATCGCCTCGGTCGACACCTCAGCCGCAGTCGCATCGCCAACGGCGGCAACGCGCAAGGACTGACGCAGCGTCGACTCGAGCCGATCGAGCAGTTGATTGATACGGGTCTGCAGACGCTCGTCCTCGTTGATCAGGGCATCTCCGATCAGTACCCGCACCATGCCGGGATTCTTTTCAGCAAACGAGAGCAGCAAGGCAACAATGGCGTGCACCTGCCGATGGCCATCGGGTTCATCGGCACTGATGCGATTGGCCAGCGAGAAAATGCTGCTCTCGATGAACTCGATCAGCCCCTCGAACATCTGCGCCTTGCTCGCGAAGTGCCGGTAGAGCGCCGCCTCCGACACGGACAGTCGGGCTGCCAGCGCAGCGGTCGTCACCCGCTCTCCGCGTGGATGCTCGAGCATCGCGGCGAGCGTCTGGAGTATCTGCAGCTTGCGTTCACCGGTACGGGGAGCCACGGCCTGCCTCGATGCTGTTGATTGATCACGCACGGCGCCAGAACGGCACGCGCGCCGCGCCTTGATTCTACCGTAGGCGCACTGCCTCAAGGGCGCCGCCGGCGCGGTCGGGCGCCTGTCGTCGGGCGCCTGGCGTCGGGCGTATGATCCCGGGCGAGTTTCCCCGATAGCGTACTGACGGGTCTACGTTCATGCCGGCAGACAGCGTGGTCCGGTGCCCACTGAACCTGATGGCCGCTCGTTCATGATCCACTGGCGTTCCATGCCCCACCCATCGCCTGTTGTCTGCCTGCTTGCCCCGGCGACGCGCCTGTCCCGGCACTTCACGGTGGCCGACCTGATGCACTCGGACACTGCAGTGCGCGAGCACATCGACAACCGCCCTGGCATCCATCTGCAGCAGAACCTGCATCGACTGGCCAGCGGGCTGGACACCATCATCGAGCTTCTCGGCTACCCGCTGGAGATCTCGAGCGCCTACCGGTGCGCACAGCTCAACGCACGCGTGGGCGGGGTGCCCGACTCTCAGCATACTCGGGGCGAAGCAGCCGACTTCACCTGCCCGAACTTCGGCAGCGCCATCGAGGTATCGCTGGCGCTGGCCCGATCCTCACTCGCCTTCGACCAATGCATTCTCGAGTTCGGGCGCTGGGTGCATGTTTCCTTCACCGAGCAGCCTCGCCGTACCACACTCACGATACGCTCGGCTGCCGAAGGCTATCTGGCAGGCATTCACGGAAACGAGGGTCTGCCGTTCGCCTGAGGGCACGGCCTTGGTCGAAGGCCGGGCAATCATGCCAGCTCTGCCAGGCGCGGATCGCGGCGGGACAGAGCCGCGCACATTCAGCGATTGCGAATGAGCGTGCCGATACCCTGATCGGTAAGAATCTCGAGCAGCAGCGCGTGTTCGACGCGCCCATCGATGATGTGAACGCTCTTGACACCGCCCTTGGCGGCTTCAAGAGCAGCGCTGATCTTGGGCAACATGCCGCCGTGGATGGTTCCGTCGGCAAAGAGCTCATCGACCTGCCGGGGCGTCAGACCGGTGAGAAGATTTCCCGCCTTGTCGAGAACGCCCGGGGTGTTGGTCATCACGACCAGTTTCTCGGCACGCAGCACTTCAGCCAGCTTTCCGGCCACGAGGTCGGCATTGATGTTGAACGACGCACCATCCGCGCCGACCCCTATCGGTGCCACCACCGGAATGAAGCCGCCCTGTTCCAGCGTCGATATCACGCTCGGATCGATCGACTCGATTTCGCCCACCTGGCCGATATCGACCATCTGGTCAGACTCGTCATCGGCGCGCAGCAGCATCTTGCGAGCACGCACGAACCCGCCATCCTGACCCGTGAGCCCGACCGCCTTGCCACCGGCCTGATTGATCAGGGTAACCACATCCTTGTTCACCTGTCCGCCCAGAACCATCTCGACGACATCCATCGTTTCGTCGTCGGTGACACGCATGCCTTGAACGAAAACCCCTTTCTTGCCCAGGCGGCCGAGCAACTGCTCGATCTGCGGCCCACCCCCATGCACCACCACTGGATGCATGCCCACCAGTCGCAGCAGCACCACGTCGCGGGCAAAGCTGCGCTTCAGACCCTCGTCGGTCATGGCGTTGCCACCATACTTCACGACGATGGTCTTGCCATGGAAGCGACGTATGTAAGGAAGTGCCTCGGAGAGCACATTGGCCTTCAGCGCAGCGTCGATCGGAGTGGCCGTCATGGCGTCAACTGGATGTCCTGGCAAGGTTGGAATGCGAAAACCGGCGCCGATTCTAGCAGCGCAGGGTTTCAGTGATGCATATGCCCGCTGCCTGGCGCCGCCGTCGCAGGCGCCGCGGCATTGAGCTCTCGCACCTCGGCCTGGGTCTCGACGCGGATACGCCCGCCGTCGGCTCGTTCGAACTCCAGGCTGAGCGGCACTCTCTCGCCGGCCTTGAGCGGCGACCGAACACCCATGAGCATGATGTGATAGCCGCCGGGTTTCAATTCCAGGCGATGCCCTGGTTCGATCCTGACAGCAGGCGCCGGACGCATCTTCATCACGGTGCCTTCCATCGCCATCTCATGAACCTGAGCGCTGGCTGCCACCGGGCTGCGCGCGCCGACCAGGCTGACCGGTTCAGCAGCGTCGATGACAAGAAAGGCGCCCGTGGCACCCTGCCCCGCCACCATGCCGCGGACCCAGGCAGCACTGACCTGCGGCGTCGACTGGGCCAGCGTGCTGGCACTGGCCGCGGCGAGCACAAGCGCCATCACCGGCATCAGGGCATGAAAGGCAAGCCTGCCCTGAGCGCCACGCTGTGGGCTGTTCATCCCATCGCTGCGCGTCGACGCGATTGCCGCTGCGTTCATCGTCACTCTCCTCTGGACAGGCGCCTGGCAGCAACCCGTGTTTGTCATTGCAATCGAGGTCAGCAAGCCTCGGGGCCTGCCTGTCCGGGGACACCCGGCCCAAGGTCAGCTATCTTGACCTCAAGGCCGCATGCAGGCAACCGGTTCGGCACCACTAACGGGGAACGATACGGGCGATCTGGGCCATGCCCATCTGCCTGAAGAGGCCACCCACGAGTTCCCCTGCGCCACGCACCTCGACGCTGCGCCCTGCCTCATCAGCCCGCGACAGAATCGTGATCACCTGGCTGCAGGCCATGAAGTCGATGCGCGTGAGGCCGGTCACATCGATGCGAACAGTGGTCTGCTTGCTCACCCAGGCATCGAGTTCAGCGATGAGAGCCGTCTGATCACGCGTAATCACCCCCTGGAGACGGAATAGTGGTTCCTCCTGGGCAGGGCCGAGTGCCTTGCGCTTCAGCGTGTCGCTGGCCTGACGGGTATACAGCGGCGCAGGCACCGAGAAGACGGCGGCATAGCGACTTGCCAGCGCAAGAAAATCATCCCGCCTGCGGCTCACCTCGAGCACTTCGAGGCAGAGCAACCAGAGCACGGGGTCACCCGGGTTCTCTTGTACACCCAGAGCCGGCTGCACGAGATCGAGCAGGCGCGCCTCATTGACCACCCGCACGTCGAGTCCGAGACGCTGCAGCGACTGCAGCGTGACCAGCAACGCGCTCGCCCCTTCACGGTCGACACCGGCAAGTCGATCGAAATCGAGCCGCACGCCGGCATACGGACGGATCGATTTGCGCAACGCCGAGAGCGGCCTCTGACTCTCGCGAGAAAGAAATCCGCTGATGCCCACCCGCGGCCTTGAATCGCCACCCGCGCGCGAGTCGGCTTGCCATTCGAGCGCAGGACCGCCAAAGCGCTCCTGATATGCTTTGGCATCGCGCGCAAACTCTCCGCGCAGACCCAATTCACGATAAAGCTCCTGGCGCATCAACCAGGCAACGCGGGCGCAGCTCTCGGGTAGTGGCAACCCGATGGCCACCTCGATGCAACGCAAGGCATCCTCGGTCTGTCCTGCTGCGTAGCTGAGGACGGTGTCCTCGAGCGGACCGGGCAAGCCGCGACCGGTCCGCGCTTCACCTTCGAGCCGCTCAGGCGAGACGTCCAGTACCGAGGGCAGGGCCTGAAATGCATCGGCGGTGATCGGCCCGCGATTGCTGTCCTGGGTATCGGCAAGCGCAATACCCTTTGCCGAGGCCGGCCCGGCGCGCAGTTCGCGCCAGCGGGTCAGACCGAAGAAGGCGCGTAGACGCGAGGTCGCCGGCGCGGCAGGCCTGGAATGAGATCCCTCGTCGCTCTGGATCGCGCCACGAAAATAGTCGGTGATGCCGCGAACCGGCTGGGCCGCCCGTGGGCGATCGGTCTTGAGCGCGGCGTCAGTCTCTTCGGGCCTGTCGGGCTTGGAACCAGTCATCGGGATCGGTTGGACTGCGTCCGGTCGTGGGTGAGAGCAACACAGGGGTCTTCGCGATCAATCCCCGGAGTAAACCACAGGTAATCGAACGCGAACCTTCCCGAGCCGCCTGCCGATGTGTCATTCTGCCCATCCGCCTGGGCAAAGGCACGGGCCTGGCGCTCGCCGGCGGCCTGTCCTTCCCCTGGCGCCACGCTCGGGTCGAATTCGACCAGACCGATGCTGATCATGGCCAGGCTCGGCGCACGTGCAGCCATGTGCATGCCCACACCACGATCGAGACGAGCATGCGCACGCCCGAGCACTGCAATGGTGACCGGTGCATGACCCGAGCCAGATCCGCGATCACCCTGCCCGGTCACGGCAAGCAGCAGCCGCTCAGCCATCACCGCATCGCGTGCACGCTGCGCATCGACCATGGCGCCCACCATCTGCGCAGGTAGCAGGCCGCAGTGCCCGACTTCGATATCGTTTCGCAGCGCGAGGAGCACATCGGGGGGCAGCGGGGTGCGCAACGCAAGACGCGAAACTTCTTCGGGCGCAAGTGCCTCAACCCCCTTGCGCACGATCTGGACGGCCTGCGTGCGCGACAGATTGATGCCGACAACGGGCCAGCCCCGGTCCAGAGCGCGCTCGATGATCGGGCTGTAGAGCGGCCACGACCAGCCCGCGAAATCAAACCCCGCCGCCGCGGCGACGCCACGCGCATCGGGTACCGAGCCACCAGGGCTGTGCTCACGCGCACGATCCAGATCAGCCTGGCGCTCGCGATCAAACTGCTCCATGGCAACCAGGGGCTCACGATTGCGCGCAGCAAGCGCATCGATCAGTTGCAGTTGTACCCGATGGTGATTCGGGTTGTCATGGGTCTCGCCGATGAGCACCAGAGCGGTACCAGCCAGCCGGGACAGCACCTCTTGGCGACTGACCGTGCGCGCTTCGCGCACCGACCAGATGAGTTCTGCAAAGCGCTGATCGACAGCAGCGGGTTGTGCGGCAGAGGCCGCCGTTTCTCCCGCGGCCACTGACGAGACGGCCACTGACGAGACGACCACCAGCAACCCGAAGACGGCAGTGGCGAGATGTCTGCTCGAGCGCGCCGGAGGTCTGCTGCGCGCGCGATCCAGCACGGGTCGAGGGGCGTGAGACACCCCGGCCAGGCTACTCGCCAAACATCTTCTGCTTGAGTTCACGGCGCTGCTGCGCCTCGACGGACAAAGTGGCCGTAGGACGAGCGAGCAGACGCTGCAAGCCGATCGGGTCACCGGTCTCCTCGCAATAGCCGTAGCTGCCATCGTCGATCCGGGCGAGCGACTGGTCGATCTTCTTCATCAGCTTGCGCTCGCGATCACGAGTGCGCAACTCGAGCGCATGCTCCTCCTCGATCGTTGCACGATCGGCAGGGTCGGGAACCATGTCGTTTTCGCGCAGATGCTCGGAGGTCACACCAGCGTTCTCGAGCAACTGACGTTTCATGTCGGTCAGCATGTCGCGAAAGAACTTGAGCTGGGCATCGTTCATGTAATCGGCGACAGGCATCCGCAGCAGTGCTGCGGCTTCGAGCGCAGGCTTGGACATTGCCGGCGCACTGGCTGGCGCCTTGGTCGCGCGTGCAGCCTTGGCCGGCTTGACCAGGTCGTCAGCTTTGGCGGCAAGTGCTGCCTTGACACTACCGGTCTTGCCATCCTTGACCGGCTTGTCAGCTTTCACTGTGCTTTCGAGAGGCATTGTTCCAACCCTTGAATGATGATGTCCTGCGGCAGATCGCGACCAATGAACACCATGACACTTTCGCGCTTCTCGTCCTTGGCCCAAGCCTTGCCCATGTCACCACCCATGAGCATGTGGACACCCTGGAACACGACGCGATTGGCATTCCCCTTCAGGTAGAGCACCCCCTTGTAACGCAACAACTCGGTGCCGTACACCTGGATGATAGAGCCAAGAAATTCTTCCAGCTTGACGCCGTCGAAAGGTCTCGCCGAACGATAGACAAACGAGGACACATGCTCATCGTGCTCATGCTCCGACTCGGCGAGAAACTCCGGGTCGATCTCGAGGATGGCATTGAGGTTGAAGCCCCGAATATCGAGGATCTCGCCGATGGGCGTTTCGCCAAAATGCACCTTGGTGATGGGTGCCCGCGGGTTCATCTTCACCAGACGGCTGCGCAGGTGTTCCACCTCGGTCTCACCGACCAGGTCAGTCTTGGACAGCAAAATACGGTCGGCAAAGCCGACCTGCTCCTGCGCTTCACGAAAATCGTCAAGTGTCGATTCGGCGTGCTTGGCATCGACCAGGGTAATGATGCTGTCCAGCAGGTAGTACTCGCCGATCGAGTCGTCCATGAAGAAGGTCTGGGCAACCGGGCCCGGATCGGCCATGCCGGTGGTCTCGATGATGACGCGCTCGAACCCCAGGGCACCGTCGGTCCGCTTCTGCCTGAGATCAGCGAGGATACGAACCAGATCCCCCCGTACCGTGCAGCAGATGCACCCGTTGTTCATCTCGATGATCTGCTCGTCGGCGTTCTGCAGCAGGATCTCGTTGTCGATGCCTGCCTCGCCGAACTCGTTTTCGATGACGGCGATGCGGTGCCCGTGCTGCTCCTGGAGGATCCGGTTGAGCAGCGTTGTCTTGCCGGCACCAAGAAATCCGGTGAGTATGGTCACCGGGACCAGATTGTCCGTGGCCATGTGCGGTTCTTCCCTGAGAGAGACGGCGCGATCGCCGGAAGGCGGGCCTGACAGCCGGCACGACAGCCAACCGGAACGCCGGGCACACCGCCCGGCCAGCGCAAGGGCGCCGATTCTACACGCGCGTTGCCACCGGCCGCAATCGACATCGCGAGAGTCGTTGACAAGGGCTCTGCCAGACCCCGATGACCCGGGCCCTCGTCGGTTGGCCTCAGGCCAGGCGTTCGAGCAGCAGACCCTTGAGGTAATCACCCTCCGGGAAGGCCAGCCTCACCGGATGGTCGGGTGCTGCCGTGAGCGCTGCGCGCAAGCGGACATCAACGCCAGCGTCTTCGGCCGCACCTGCCACGATCTGGCGAAACAGACCGGGCTCGATCGCCCCCGAGCAGGAAAAGGTGGCCAGCAGACCACCCGGAGCGAGCAGCTTGAAGGCCAGGAGATTGATGTCCTTGTAGGCGCGTGAGGCCCGTTCGGCATGGGCCTGGGTCGGCGCAAACTTGGGCGGATCGAGGATGATGAGATCAAACCGCTTCGCCGCATCGCGAAAACGACGCAATTGCTCGAACACATCCCCTTCGATCCAGTCAAGCGCGGTGGCGGGAATACGATTGCGTTCGGCCATCTCGCGAGCAAGGAGCAGCGCATCAGCCGAACTCTCGATCGATGTCACGTGCCGCGCGCCACCTGCCATGCAAGAGAAGGCAAAGGCACCGCTGAAGGCAAAGCAGTTGAGTACGGTGCGCCCCGCTGCCAGCGCGCCCACCCGTGCCCTGTTGACCGACTGATCAAGGTAAAACCCGGTCTTGTGACCACCACGAACATCGGCGAGCAGTTCAATCGGGTGCTCGCCCACCCACTCTTGAACCGCCACCGGGCCGCTCGGCTCGGCGCCATGCACGACGCCGCTGCGCGGGGCAAGCCCTTCGAGTTCGCGCACATCGGCATCCGAGCGCTCGTAGACCCCGTCGACACCGGGCAACTGCGCGAGCAGTTCCCCGATCTCGCCACGCCAGGCCTCGGCGCCCGCCGAGAGCAACTGCATGACGATCGTATTGCCGTAGCGATCGACCACGATGCCGGGCAGGCCATCGCCCTCGGCGTTGACCAAACGCCGTGCAGCACCCACCGCCAGCGGACCCGATAACGACTCACGCCAGGCAATGGCCTCGCGCAGGCGACGATCGAAAAATGCCCGATCTATGGGCTCGGCTTCATCATGATTCCAGACCCGCGCACAGATCTGCGACTGCGCGCTCCAGGCGGCATGCGCAAGAAAGCGTCCGCCCGCCGAATGTACGCGGACCGTCTGACCCGCCTGCGGGTCGCCACGCACCTGAGCCACCGCACCGCTGAACACCCAGGGGTGGCGACGCAGCAGGGACTTTTCCCGACCCGGTTTCACCTCGACAACCGGCAGTCCGTGATGAGTCTTCACTTGCGGCGTGCCCTCGGGTGGGCCTGGTCATAGACCTTGGCCAGATGCTGGAAGTCGAGCGAGGTGTAGATCTGGGTTGTCGAGATGCTCGCGTGCCCGAGCATCTCCTGCACGGCACGCAAATCACCCGAGGACTGCAGCAGGTGGGTCGCGAAAGAATGCCGCAGCGCATGCGGATGGACATGCACGCCAAGGCCACCCACCTTCGCCCAGCGCGCCAGACGTACCTGAACACTGCGCGGCGACAGACGATGACCCCCCTGCCCGACAAAGAGCGCCACCTCGAGAGGGGCGGCAAGCGCAGTTCGGGCCTCCAGCCACGCAGCGACCGCTGCGCGCGCCTTGCTGCCTACCGGCACGGTGCGCTGCTTGCCTCCTTTGCCCAGCACGCTCACTTCGCCCTCACGCAACAAGCTGCCGGCCGCGCGCAGATCGAGCGCACACAGCTCGGCCAGCCGCAGACCCGAGGAGTAGAGCAACTCGGCCATGGCCAGATCGCGCCGTTCGAGCGGCCCTTGCGGAGAAGGCTGAAAGAGTGCCCCGGCGTCCTCCGGTGACAGTGCCTTGGGCAGACCACGAGGGGCCTTGGGCGGACGCACGCCCGCGCACGGGTTGGTACGCGCATCATCGGCACGCGCCCACCAGCCGAAAAAGGTGCGCCAGGCTGACAGCGCACGAGCCAGGGAGCGGGGTGACAAGCCACGCGCATGCAGACGTCCGATGGCACCGCGAATGTCATCGACCGAAAACTGTTCGAGCCGGCGTGCCGGCGCAATAGCCAGCAGCGCGTCGAGGTCGCGGCCATAGCCTTGTGCGGTGTGCGCGCTCAGCCGCCGCGCGTGCACGACATGCGCCAGAAAGGCCTCGACTTCAGGGTGTCTCACGAAACCCTGGCAAGGGCTGCGCCCAGCAGCTCACCGATGCGCGTCAGATAGACCGTCCCCATGCCGGGGTAGAAGCGACCCGGGTCTTCGCTACCGAGTGACAGCAGCCCAAAGGTGCCCGCCGCGTCGCGCAGGGGCACGAACGCCACGGCACGCACATGCTCGGTGGCCACCGCAAACCAGCTCGCCGCCTCGAAACTGCCGTTGACCCCGCAGAACGGATGCTCCAGGCGTGCGACGTACTCGCGCAGACTGTCGCTCACGGGCGAATATTCCGGAGATTGCTCTGGCGCGCCGCCCTCGCCTCGCCACAGACGCAGGGCAACATGGGGCACGGCAAAGTCATCGCCCAGACTTGTGTGCATGGCGCCGAGCACCGCAGCTCGGGTCGATGCCGATACGAGGGCGAGCGCGAGGCGATGCGTTCGGGTGATAGTGACATCGTTTTGCTCGCCAAACCCGAGCATCTCGGTGAGGCGTGCCTCGAGCGCACGGTTCTTTGCCCGCAAGTTGATCACCTGCCGCTCGACCAGCGGAATGGCCTGACCGCTGATCGGGTGCCTGACGCGTATCGCTTCAAGCACCGCCGCATGCTCTTCGAAGAAAGCGGGGTTGTCCTGCAGATAGCTGGCAACGTCGTCTGCGTTCATTGATTGACCTGCTGTCGTGCCCCGCACACTGCGACAAGGGCTTGTTCATCGATACGACCATCAAACACGGCCACGGCTGGCCCCGACATCATCACCGGATTCTCACCGCCTGCCCACGCAATCGTCAACACGCCTCCATGGGCAAGGACACGAACGCGGGGTGCGAGCAGTCCCGCACGAATGCCCGCAACCACAGCGGCACAGGCGCCCGTACCACAGGCCAGTGTCTCGCCAGCACCCCGCTCGAACACGCGAATGCGGATCTCCTCGCGGCTGATCACCTGCATGAAACCGGCATTCACGCGCGACGGAAAGCGCGGGTGGCACTCGAGCAGCTGACCGACGGCGCGCACCGGATACGCCTCGAGCGCATCGACCAGTTGCACGGCGTGCGGGTTACCCATCGACACGACCCCCACCCGATGCAGGGCACCCTCGAGCTCGATCGGCCACCAGTCGAGCAAACCCTGGCGCGATGGCAAAAGCCCCGCCGCATCGAAGGGCACCTCAGCCGGTGCGAATCGGGGGGCCCCCATGTCAACGGTGACATCACCGCCCGGCTCCAGCGTGAGTTCGATCAGGCCAGCGCGGGTGCTCACTTTCACCGTACGGTGCTCGAGCAACCCCTTGTCATGAACAAAGCGCACGAAGCAGCGCGCGCCGTTGCCACACTGCTCGACCTCGCCGCCATCACCGTTGAAGATGCGATAACGAAAGGCGGCCTGGGGGTGGTCAGAACGCTCGACCAGCAGAATCTGATCACAGCCAACACCACGATGGCGATCGGCCAGCGCACGCGCCAACCGAGGCGTCATGTCGACCGTCTGACGCACGCAATCGATCACGACGAAATCATTGCCGGCACCATGCATCTTGGTGAATTCGATCACCACGTCGCTCCTGATCCGCCACTGCGAGGCCCGACACCCAGCGTCGACCAGGCGCGCCAGGTACAGTCATCCATCACCACCTCGATGCCGGCGGCGGTGGCGCGAGCGGCTGCGTCCTCGTTGACTACACCATCCTGGAACCAGAGCCGCTTCAGTCCCAGGGCAATGCAGGCATCCACCACCGGCATCACCTGATCGGAGGCACGAAACACATCGACCAGATCGACCGTTCGGGCCACATCGGGGATATCGGCCAGTTCACGATAGGCCGGCTCGCCGAGCCCGGTTGCAATGCCGGGGCGAACAGGAATGATGCGGTAGCCCACCTGCTGGAGAGCGGCCGCCACTCGATGGCTCGGTCGCGAAGGCTGCGGCGAGAACCCCACCACCGCAATCGAACGCACCTCGCCGAGCAGCGCCCGGATGCGATCAGGTGAAGGATTTCTGAAGGGAGAAAGCGGGCTGGAGGTCATGACCAGGGCAGCGTACCGGGAGTGGCGCGAACCTTCGCACCTTATTGGGAATCGGCCCGAATGCCGGCCGCACGTACCGCGTCGCCCAGATTGCGCAGGTCGCTTCGAATGGCCTCGGAAAACTCCGCTGGCGTGCTGCCGATGGCATCGACACCGATTTCGCGCAGCCGCCTGATGACAGCCGGATCCCGCGCCATGTCGATCATCACACGCGACAGCCGCTCGATGACGGCCGGTGGCGTAGCCGACGGTGCCAGCAGGCCATTCCAGGTCACCACCCGAAAACCCGGAAATCCTGACTCGGCAACCGTGGGCACATCGGGAAAACTGCTGGCGCGTCGATCACCCGAGGTAGCCAGCAGGCGGAGCCGGTCGCTTCTGGCATGAGGCACATAGTCGGCCAGGTTGCCGAAATACATCGGCACCTGCCCACCGAGCAGATCCACCATGGCCGGCGCACCGCCCTTGTAGTTCACATGTTCCATCGACAGCCCGGCGCGCTGGATCAGCATGACCATGACCAGGTGCGACAGACTGCCCGTGCCACCGGATGCGTAGGGCACCGCGCCGGGTCGGGCACGCACATGCTCGATGAGGGCGCGCAGGGTCTTCACCTCGGGGAGCACCGTGGTACTGATGCCCAGCACGAGCGGGTTGCTGCCAACGATGCTCACCGGCGCAAAGTCGGCCAACGAGTCATAGGCCACTTTCTGGATGAAGGGCAGCACCGCCAGTTGCGCCACCGAGGAGACAAACAAGGTGTAGCCATCGGCGGGCGCGCGCGCCACGGCCTCGGCAGCGATGGCACCCCCTGCCCCGGTGCGATTCTCGACCACGAACTGCTGGCCCAGCGCCTGACTGAGGCGTTCGGCGGCGATCCGCGCAATGGCATCGGTATTGCCACCGGCCGCAAACGGCACCAGTACCCGCACCGATTTCTGCGGCCAGTTCTGCGCCAGCGCAGCAGGCGCGAGCAAAGCGCTCATCAGAACCAGCGCAGCCCTGCCGGCAACTGTCCGGATCAGGGGCACACCCGGTTTGTTCAGGTTCAACGCGCAGCCTTGGCACCAGGCCGTGCAGTGGTCAGCGCCTTGCGCTCTTCGGCAATGTACTGATCAACCATGGCGAGCATCTGCTGCGGGGACCCCGCAGCGTTCACGACATGGCGCCCCTGGATGACGATGGCAGGTACGCCATTGATGCGTGCCGCATCAATCAACTGCGCGGCACGCTTCAGGCGACTCTCGGTGGAGAACGACTTCGCGGCGGCCTGGTACTGCGGGCGATCGATGCCGTTTGAAGTCAGCCACTGCAACAGATCCGATTCCGAGGTCGGCCGCAGGTTGTCGCGATTGATGGCATCGAAGAAGGGACGGTGCAAGCGGGCAATCTGCCCCATCGATTCGAGCGCGTAGTACACCCGTGCCGAGGCGGCCCAGTTCTCGTTGAAGATGGCAGGCACCCGCTTGAACACCACGTCGCGGGGCAACTTGTCGATCCAGGGTTGCAACACCGGTTCGAGCGCATAGCAGTGGGGGCAACCGTACCAGAAGAATTCCAGCACCTCGACCTTGCCGGGGCTGTCTGTCGGCAGCGGATCGGTGAGTTCGTAGGAGGGCTGATTGTTCTGTGCCATGACGGCTGAGCAAAGGGCCATCGCTCCGACGAACGGCACGGCAAGACGAACAAGAGAACGAAGCAGCGACATGAGCGGTCCTTTGAGCAACACGGCAGGGTGAGTCAGGGCGAACCTTCCTGCTCGGCCAGAGGCAAGGCCGGCAGTAACCGGGTGATCATCGACGCACCGGATTGTGGCGAACGAGCGATGCATCGACGCCATTCTGCGCCAGTTGCGATCGCACATGATTCACCTCGGCCACCGTCGAGTAGGGGCCGAGCCGCACCCGGTACCAGGTGCCTCGGTCAGGCAGATCGATGGGCTCGACATTGGCTTCCAGGCCAAGGAGCGCCAGTCGGGCCTTGAGCCCATCGGCATCAGCCGGGCTCTGGAATGCACCGGCCTGGAGAATGAAATGCTCGACAACAGCAGGCGCATCGGCCGGTCGCGCCGGGCGCGCCACGCTGGGGCGACTGCCCTCGGCAGGTGGCGGAGGCGTTCCATCCTGGCCAGGCAATATCTTGTAGAACTCGAAGCGTGGCTTGTCGGGTGACTCCGTCGCAGAGTCGGTTCGGGCATCGGCGTTCGATGCCGCCTTCGGCTCGGCAGCAGGACGAGCGACCGGCACCGCGGGGGCGGCGACAGGCGCCTTCGATTCGGCCTGCGGCTCGGCCAGCACCCGCTCGGGCACCTTCGGCTTGGCACTCCAGGGGAAGGGCGACTTCATCATGTAGACCGCAATCGCGGCACAGATCAAAAGCCCCATCATCAGACCGATGAACATCCCGACCAGCGTATTGCCGATGTTGGTCTGCTTTACAGGCTGCGAACGAGGCTTGAAGTCTTTCACATCTTCTCCGGTGCACCAACGCCGAGCAAAGCGAGCCCATTGCGCAGCACCTGACGCGTTGCCGCGGCCAGGGCCAGTCGTGCCGTGCAGATGCGGGCATCTTCGACCAGGAAGCGCTCGGCATTATAGTAACCGTGAAACTCGGCTGCCAGTTCACGCAGGTAGAACGCCACCAGATGCGGGGCGCAGTCGGCCGCGGCACTGGCGATGGTCAGCGGAAAATCATCGATGCGACGCATCAGGGCAAGCTCGCGCTCACCGGCCAGGAGATCAAAGTGCGCCGCGGCCAGCGCGGCCTCGTCGCCCCCCCACTGCTGGATCACCGAGCAGATGCGGGCATGCGCGTACTGCACGTAGTAGACCGGGTTCTCCTCGGTCTGCGCCTTGGCCAGATCGACATCGAAGACGAACTCGGTGTCGGCCTTTCGCGATACCAGAAAAAATCGCACCGCATCGCGCCCGACCTCGTCGATCAGATCGCGCAAGGTCACGTAACTGCCAGCACGCTTGGAGATCTTGACCTCCTCGCCGCCACGCATCACGGTCACCATCTTGTGCAGCAGGTATCGCGGGTAGTCGGCCGGCACACCGATGGCGAGCGCCTGCAGACCGGCACGCACCCGGGCAGTCGACCCGAAATGGTCAGACCCCATGATGTTGATGGCGGCGCGAAAACCCCGCTTCCACTTGCTGACGTGGTAGGCGACGTCGGGAACAAAATAGGTGTAGGTGCCGTCGGACTTTCGCATGACACGGTCCTTGTCGTCACCGTAGTCGGTTGTGCGCAACCACAGCGCACCCTCATGCTCGTAGGTCTTGCCGGCCTCGGTGAGCGCGCGCACCGTCCCTGCCACACTGCCATCGGCGTAGAGTGAAGACTCCAGATAGAAGTTGTCGAATCGGACACCAAACGCCTGCAGGTCCCTATCCTGCTCATGGCGCAGGTAGGCAACCGCAAAACGCCGGATGCCGTCAAAGTCGGTCACCAGGCCCGAGGCTGCGACCGCACCACCATCAGCCGCGATGACGGTCTTGCCAGCCAGAAAATCGGCTGCAATGTCGCGGATGTACTGGCCGTGATAACCATCTGCTGGAAACTCGATGACCTCACCCGCGGCTTGGCGAGCACGGGCCTGCACCGAGCGCGCAAGATTCTCGATCTGCACCCCGGCATCGTTGTAATAGAACTCGCGCGTGACCCGATACCCGGTGGCTTCCAGCAACTGGCACAAGGCAGCACCCAGGGCACCCTGGCGCCCATGGCCCACGTGCAATGGCCCGGTGGGGTTGGCCGAGACGAACTCGACCATCACCGGGACATCGGAGCCGGCGCCCGATTCACCAAAGGAACCAGCACGTTCAAACACCAGCGGCAGCACCCGCTGCAGCGCCTGCGGCGCGAGGCGCAGGTTGATGAACCCGGGACCCGCAATCTCGGCAGCCACGACCCACTCGGATGCGGGCAATGCATCGATGAGAGCCTGCGCCAGGTCGCGCGGGGCACGCTTGAGCGGCCGGGCGAGCTGCATCGCCAGATTGCAGGAGAAGTCGCCGTGCGCGGCCACCTTGGGTCGATCAACCAGCACCAGACTTGCCGCAGCCTCGGGTGCAACCCGGGCAAGCGCCTGCACGAGCAAGGCGGAGACGTGACCTCGCAGCTCGCCTTGCGCCAGGGCGCTCAGGCGCCGTGCCGACAGGATGGCATCGTCACTCGAGCCCGCAGACTGGGCAGAGACGGGGGCAAGGGGTGTTTCGTTGGGCACGATCGGCAATACCAGTCAGGGCAGACCACTGATTATACGGGTCGAGCGCTCAGGCCTGCCCGATCCCGAGCCGGTTGCAGATCTCGCTCGAGAGCCCGGCCTGATTCATTGTGTAGAAATGCAACCCGGGTGCGCCACCGGCCACCAGACGCGCGCACAGCGTGGTCACCACATCGAGGCCCAGGGCACGGATCGAAGCAGCGTCATCGCCCAGGTCCTGCATGCGCAGGCGCAACCAGCGCGGAATCTCGGCGCCGCACGCCTCGGAGAAGCGCGCCAGCTGGCTGAAATTGGCAATCGGCATGATCCCCGGAACAATCGGAATCCGGATGCCAGCAGAGCGAGCCTCGTCTACAAAGCGCAGGTAGGCATCGGCGTTGAAGAAGTACTGGGTGATGGCCGAATCGGCCCCGGCCTCGACCTTGCGCTTGAGCGCGAGCAGATCATCGCGCGCACTGCGTGCCTGCGGATGTACCTCGGGGTAGCAGGCCACTTCGATATGAAAGTGGCTGCCGGTCTGTTCGCGGATGAAGCCGACCAGGTCGCTTGCGTAGCGCAGATCGCCCAGCCCGACGCTGCCCGAGGGCAGATCGCCGCGCAGTGCCACGATGCGCCGGATACCCTGCTCGCGCCAGGTCTGGAGCAGCGCCGCTGTCTCGATACGGCTTGCGCCGATGCACGACAGGTGAGGTGCGGCGGGGTGGCCGGCTTCGATCAGATCGAGTACCGCGCCCAGGGTACGGTCGCGGGTCGACCCACCGGCCCCGTAGGTCACCGAGAAGAAATGCGGCAAACGGCAGGCAAGCTCTGCTGCCGTGCTGCGCAGTCGCTGCACACCTTCGTCGGACTTGGGTGGGAAGAACTCGAAGCTGACCTGCAGCGCCGATGTCGACCCCGGGGCCGACCCGACGTTTTCCGCGGCGCCCGCAGACCCGGTCATCGATCAGTAACGATACTGATCGGGCTTGTAGGGCCCGTGCAGATCGACACCGATGTACTGCGCCTGCGCATCCGACAACTGCGTGAGGTTGGCACCCAGTTTCTGCAACTGCAACCGGGCCACCTTCTCGTCCAGATGCTTGGGCAGGGTGTAGACGCCCACCGGATAGTTTTCCGGGTGGTTGAAGAGTTCGATCTGCGCAATCGTCTGGTTGGCAAACGATGAACTCATCACGTAGCTGGGGTGACCGGTGCCACAACCCAGGTTCACCAACCGGCCCTCGGCCAGCAGGATGATGCGCTTGCCGTCCGGAAAGATCACGTGATCGACCTGGGGCTTGATGTTTTCCCAGGTGTAGGCCTTGAGCGCAGCCACGTCGATCTCGTTGTCGAAGTGACCGATATTGCACACGATGGCCTGGTTCTTCATGCGACGCATGTGATCATGGGTAATCACGTGGAAGTTGCCGGTGGCCGAGACGAAGATGTCGGCCTTGTCGCAGGCCTCGTCCATGGTGACCACTCGGTAGCCTTCCATGGCCGCCTGGAGCGCGCAGATCGGGTCGATCTCGGTGACCCAGACCTGGGCCGACAGCGCGCGCAGCGCCTGTGCCGAACCCTTGCCCACGTCGCCATAGCCGCAGACCACGGCAACCTTGCCGGCGATCATCACGTCGGTTGCCCGCTTGATCCCGTCGACCAGCGATTCGCGGCAGCCGTAGAGGTTGTCGAACTTGGACTTGGTGACCGAGTCGTTCACGTTGATGGCCGGGAAGGCAAGACGCCCTTCCTTGGCCATCTGATACAGACGCTTCACACCGGTGGTGGTCTCTTCGGTGACACCCTTCACCGCGGCGAGACGCCTGGAGTACCAGCCGGGGCTTTGCGCCAGCTGCTTCTTGATCGAGGCAAAGAGGAATTCCTCCTCTTCGCTGCCCGGGTGGCCCAGGATCGACGCATCGGTCTCGGCACGTGCCCCGAGATGCAGAAGCAGCGTTGCATCGCCGCCGTCGTCCAGAATCATGTTGGTAAAGCCACCATCGGGCCACTCGAAGATGCGGTGCGAGTAATCCCAGTAATCCTCGAGCGACTCACCCTTCCACGCAAACACGGCGGTGCCGCCCGCGGCAATGGCGGCGGCGGCGTGATCCTGAGTGGAATAGATGTTGCACGAAGCCCAGCGCACATCGGCACCCAGCGCCTTCAGCGTCTCGATCAGGACCGCAGTCTGGATCGTCATGTGCAGCGAGCCGGTAATTCGGGCACCGCGCAGCGGGCGGGTGGCGGCGAACTCTTCACGAATCGCCATCAGACCGGGCATTTCGGTCTCGGCGATGGCGATTTCCTTGCGTCCCCAGCCAGCGAGGCCGATGTCGGCGACGCGATAGTCAGGGCTTGCTGCGGCGGGTGCTGCACTCATTGTTGCTGCTCCATGAACGGATGTCGTACGGGTAGATGCGATTGAACCGCTCAGGCCTTGATGCCTGCATCGGCCGCCAGCGCAGCGGCCTTGTCGGTACGCTCCCACGAAAATTCGGGCTCCTCGCGGCCAAAGTGGCCGTAGGCTGCGGTCTTCTGGTAGATCGGGCGCAGAAGATCAAGCATCTGCACGATGCCCTTGGGGCGCAGATCGAAGTGACGCTGCACCAGTTCGCTGATCTTCTCATCGGAAATGCGGCCGGTGCCCGAGGTGGTGACCCACACCGAGGTCGGTCGCGCAACACCGATGGCGTAGCTCACCTGTACCAGGCACTTCGACGCGAGGCCAGCCGCCACCACGTTCTTGGCGACGTAACGCGCCGCGTAGGCCGCGGAACGATCGACCTTGGACGGATCCTTGCCGGAGAACGCACCACCACCGTGGGGGGCAGCGCCACCGTAGGTGTCGACGATGATCTTGCGACCGGTGAGACCACAATCACCCTGCGGCCCACCGACCACGAAACGCCCGGTCGGGTTGATGAGATAGCGGATATCGCCACGCACGAGTTCCGGCGGCAGCACCGGCTTCACCACCTCTTCGATCACCGCCTCGGACAGCGTCTTGTGGTCAATGTCGGGCGAGTGCTGGGTCGATACCACCACGGTGTCGATCGAATGCGGCTTGCCATCGACATAGCGCACCGTCACCTGACTCTTCGCGTCGGGGCGCAGCCAGTCAAGACGGCCGGAACGGCGCACTTCGGCCTGGCGCTCCATCAGACGATGCGACAGGTGGATGGCCAGGGGCATCAACGTCGATGTCTCTTCACAGGCATAGCCGAACATCAGACCCTGGTCACCGGCGCCTTGCTCGAGGTCAAGACCCTGCCCTTCGGTGACCCCTTGCGAGATGTCGGGCGACTGCTTGTCGTAGCAGACCATCACCGCGCAACCGCGATAATCGATACCGAAATCGGTGTTGTCGTAGCCGATGCGCTTGATGGTTTCGCGCGCAACCTGGATGTAATCCACGTTCGCGCGGGTGGTGATTTCACCGGCCATCACGACCAGGCCGGTGTTGCACAAGGTCTCGGCCGCGACCCGGCTGGTGCGATCCTGTGCGAGGATGGCATCGAGGACCGCATCGGAAATCTGGTCGGCCACCTTGTCCGGATGGCCCTCGGATACGGATTCCGAGGTAAAGAGATATTCGCTCATCGCAATGCTCGCGCCTTGTCTTGGATGAATGGAAGAACCGCCCAAGCCCCCGGGGAAAACCCGGGCCATGCTATGGCAGCCGTATGCGCCGCTTTCGACATAACCATGCAATTTAGCAGAAAACTCGTTTTCGGCCTCGTCAGAGCGCTTGCCTGCTGCCCCCTGGTGGTGCTGCAACTGGGCGGCGCAGCACTGGGCTGGGTGCCCTTCATCGTCTCGCCACGCTACCGCAAGCGCCTGCAAGCCAACCTCGCGCAAGCGGGCTACCCGGGCTGGCGCCCGCTGGCCGGGGCCGTCCATGGCATCGGAGCAGGCGCACTCGAAATCGCCTGGATCTGGCTGCGCCCGGCCCAGCAGGTGCTCTCGCGCATCCTCGAGGTGCGCGGCGAGGCGGTCATCGAAGCGGCACTGGCGCGCGGCTCGGGCATCGTCTATCTCACCCCGCATCTGGGCTGCTTCGAGCTGGCCGGTCTGTATCTGGGCACCCGAGGTCCCATCACGGTGATGTATCGCGCGCCGCGACTGGCATGGCTCGAACCGCTGATGCAGGCTGGCCGGGTTCGCGCGCAAGTGCGCACCTGCACCGCAGATCGCAGCGGCGTACGCGCTCTGATGAAGGCACTGCGTGCCGGTGAAGCCATTGGCGTGCTGCCCGACCAGGTGCCCCAGGCAGGCGGTGGCGACTGGGCCGAATTCTTCGGCCAGCCCGCCTACACGAGTCATCTGGTAACCCGACTGGGCGCACTGCCCGGGGTGCAGGTGGTGATGGCCGTCTGCGAGCGACTGCCCATGGGGGCGGGCTATCGTCTGCACTTCACCGCCATCGCACTGCCCGCAGGCGATGGGGCAGCGCGCGCGCTCAATAAGGCCATCGAGGCGGCCATACGGCAGTTACCCGGTCAATATCTGTGGAGCTACAACCGCTACAAGCAGCCGCGCGCCGAGGCTCCCGCCCGATGATCCGCATCGCACTGGCCCTTCTGTGGCTCGCTCATTGGCTGCCGCTGCCCGTCCTGGCGCCGCTCGGACGCGGACTGGGGCTCCTGGGCTACCTGCTGGTCGTACCACGACGGCGGGTCTGCCTCACCAACCTGAGGCTGTGCTTTCCAGACGTGTCGGAGCGCGAACGCCGTGCGCTCGCGCGCGCCCACTTCCAGTGGTTTGGTCGCTTCGTGCTCGAACACGGCATCCAGTGGCATGCATCCCCTGAACGCGTGCGCAGCCTCGTCCAGCTCGAAGACGAGCATCATGTGCGATCGCTGCAGGCTTCGGGCCAGCGGTTCTTCTTTCTTGCGCCGCACTTTCTCGGGCTGGACCTGGGCGCGGTACGTCTGATGATGGATTTCGAGGCCTGCGGCATGTACACCCGGCAGAAGAACCGGGTGCTCGATGCTGCGGTACTGGCCGGAAGGATGCGCTTTGCCATCGGCAGGACGCGCCTGTTCTCGCGGCAGGACGGTTTCCGGTCGATCATCCGCGCAGTCCGCCAGGGACTGGTCTTCTTCTACATGCCCGACATGGATCTGGGCGCCCGCGACTCGCTCTTCGTGCCTTTTTTCGGGGTACCCACCGCTACCATCACCGGGCCATCACGCCTGGCCCAGCTCGCCGACGCCGTGGCGGTGCCAGTGGTCACGCGCATCCTGCCCGGCGGGGCGGGTTACCGGGTGAAGTTCTTCGAGCCCTGGCAGAACTTTCCGAGTGGCGACCTCGAAGCAGATGCCCGACGCATCAATGCCTTCATCGAAGAACGCGTGCGCGAATTGCCTGAACAGTACTACTGGCTGCACAAGCGATTCAAGACGAGGCCGCCCGGCGAAGCCCGGTTCTACTGAGGCTTGCAGCAGGATCCCGGCCAGGATCCGGGCCGGGCCCCACGCCGTTCAGACCCGCACGAACCGGGTAATCCCATCGCCATCGAGCACACGCACGACACGCCCGCCGTGCACGAGATGGTTCAGATGGGCCAGCGTCTCGCCGATCGCAAACCAGATCTGATGCCCATCAAGCGGGCGCCGAAACAGCGTGCTCATGAGTTCTGCCGCGGTGTGCGCCGTGCCGCAGGCCTGGGTCAGTTCATCGAGCCGCGCAGTGTGATGCGCCTGCAAGGCATCGATCCGCACATGCAAGCCGCGGAACGGCAGGCCGTGCGAGGGCAGCACCAGCGTCTCGGGGTCGAGCACCCGATAGCGTTCGAGCGAACGCAAGAAGTCTCCCAGCGGGTCACTGTCGGGCTGGCTGGCGTGCACCGACACATTGGTCGAAATGCGCGGCAGCACCATGTCCCCGGCAATCAGCACGCGATCGGCCTGACGGTGCAGCATCATGTGCTCGGGCGAGTGGCCATCGCCGCGAATCGGGCACCACAGGTCGCTACCCAGCGCAATCGGTTCGCCCTCGATGATGCGCCGGTAGTGCGTCGGCACATCGGGCACCATTCGCCGATAGCTGCTGCCGGGGGCCTCCAGAAGCGCATCACTGCGCGAGTCATCGAGACCGTGCCCGCGGAAGAACTCGCGCAAGGCCACATCGGTATAGCCAGCCACCTGGGCGCAGGTGGCATGGGCCAGCAGATACTCGGCTTGGGCCACATGCATCATGACGCCAGCACGTTCACACAGCCAGGCGGCATTGCCGATGTGATCGGGATGAAAATGCGTGACGATGACCCGCGACACTTCGCGGCCTCGCAGCGGGCCGTCAAACAGGGCTTGCCACAACTGGCGCGTACCCTCATCAGCGATGCCGCAATCGACAATCGCCACGCGATCGCCCTCGTCGATCAACCACAGGTTGATGTGATCGAGTGAAAACGGCAAGGGCATGCGCAACCATCGAACACCGGGTGCGACATCGAGAAGCACACCCGGTGGGGGCGGGGAATCGATCAGGTAGCGGATACCGGCAGGGGCATTCATCAGCAGGGCTCGGGGAGGGTCGGTTACCCGAGTCGGGACCGACCCGGATTCTCTCACACCACCCGGCAGGCACCCCGGGCGACGCTTTGCATGTCGCCGTCCCGCCTCACCCGGCCCTCTACCCTGCCCCCGGTCGACGACTCGTCGCCGCCCCCTTGCCAACGAAGGCGGAGTGGGCGACCCTAGGCACCCCTGCCCCCCGGCATTCCTGACAGGGCGCACCCAGCAAGGAGCACACCGATGAATGATGACCCTGTCGTCATTGCAGCTGCCGCACGCACGCCGATCGGCGGCTTCCAGGGCGAACTCAAGGACCTCGCAGCGCCTGAACTGGGAGCGGTAGCCATCCGCACAGCGCTGTCGCGCTCGGGGCTCGAACCCAGCCAGATCGACGAAGTCATCATGGGCTGCGTGCTGGCCGCAGGCCTGGGCCAGGCACCGGCCCGACAGGCGAGCCTCGCAGCAGGCCTGCCGCTGGCGGCCGGTTGCACCACAGTGAACAAGATGTGTGGTTCGGGCCTCAAGGCAGCCATGCTCGGGCACGACGCACTGCTGGCCGGCAGCGCCAGGGTCGTTGTTGCCGGCGGCATGGAATCGATGTCGCGCGCACCCTACCTCCTGCCGAAGGCGCGCAGCGGCTACCGCCTCGGGCACCAGAGCGTGCAGGACCACATGTTCCTCGACGGGCTTGAAGATGCCTATGATCGCGGCCGCCTGATGGGCTCATTTGCCGAAGAGTGTGCAGGCCAATTCGGCTTCTCGCGCCAAACCCAGGACGACTTTGCGCGCGCCTCGCTCGAGCGCGCGCTGGAAGCGACACGACAGGGCGCCTTCGGCTGGGAGATCGCTCCTGTTGCCTTGGGCAACAAGGCCGGCGCAGCAAGCCTGACCGATGACGAGCAGCCAGCTCGGGCACGTCCGGATCGCATCGGCACCTTGAAGCCCGCCTTTCGACCCGACGGCACCGTGACGGCGGCCAATTCGAGTTCGATCTCCGACGGTGCCGCGGCACTGGTGATGACACGAGCATCCACCGCACGAAGCCTCGGACTTGCGCCCATCGCCCGAGTGCTCGGGCATTCAACCCACGCCCAGGCACCGGCTCTCTTCACGACGGCGCCGGTCGGTGCCATCGAGCGCCTGCTCGCCCGCGTGGGCTGGCAGATTGCCGATGTCGACCTCTATGAGATCAACGAGGCTTTTGCCGTGGTAACGCTTGCGGCGATGCAGGCGTTGAAGATCTCCCATGATCGGGTCAACGTGCATGGCGGGGCCTGCGCCCTGGGTCATCCGATCGGTGCATCGGGCGCTCGCATCCTCGTCACCCTCATCGGTGCGCTGCGCAGACGCGACGCGCGACGTGGCGTTGCCGCGCTGTGCATCGGTGGTGGCGAGGCCACCGCGATGGCCATCGAACTTTGCTGAAGCCCTGCGCCCCTCCACCTTTCGAGAACGACCACCATGCCCCACGCCCTCATCATCGGTGCCTCACGCGGCATCGGCCTTGAACTGGCTCGACAGTACCTGGCCGATGGCTGGGAGGTCAGCGCAACGGCACGCACTGCCGCGGCCCTGACCGCGCTGGATGCAATGGGGGCGACACCATGCGCACTCGATGTGACCGACGCTGCCTCAGTCGAGGCCTTTGGCCGCTTCGTGAGCGCCGCCCGCTACGACGTGGCCATGCATGTGGCAGGCGTCATGGAGCGAGGCGATGCCAGCACGGCACCCAGCGTGACGGCATTCGATGCGGTCATGCATGCCAATGTGCTGGGCGCGATGCGGATCATCCCCATCGTTGCACCCCGTGTGGCAGCGGCCCGCGGATGCTTTGGCTTCATCTCCAGTCTGCTGGGCTCGGTAGCCAACGCCGATTCAAGCGTGACCTGGCTCTATCGGGTATCGAAAAGCGCCCTCAACATGGCGGTGCGCGCAGCCCGTCAGGATTACCCCGGTGCAACCCTGGTGCTGCTCTCGCCGGGGTGGGTCCGGACCGACATGGGCGGCGCCAGTGCCCCGGTGAGTGTCGCCGACAGCGTCACCGGACTGCGCCGGGTCGTCGCGAGCCTGAGCCCGGAGGACACCGGCACGTTCCGCAATTACGAGGGCCGCACCCTGCCCTGGTAGGCGCGGCCATGACCGATGACAGGCAGTATCTGACGCGGCGCGGCCAAGGATCGGTAAGATGAATCATGCTGAGTGCCCTGTCGACGGCCCTGTCGACGACCCTGCGCCAAGAGATCTGAAATGAAAAGACCCTGTATGCACGTCCGGGCAACGCTGGCGGCAAAGCTTGCAGCAACGCTGATCGCACCACTGGCGGCAACAGCGGCCTGCATCACCCTTTGGGCCGGCTGCGTCCAGGCGCAGGACTATCCGCACAAGCCCGTACGACTGGTGGTGCCGTACGCGGCAGGCGGCTTGCCCGACACCATCGCACGCACGCTGGCGCAACGTCTTGCCGATGACCTCGGACAGCAGTTCGTGATCGACAACAGGGCTGGCGGCGGCGGTCTGCCGGCGTGCGAATTCGTGGCGCGGTCGGCTGCCGATGGCTACACGCTGCTCGTAGGCGATGTGAGCCAGATGTCGATCAACCCCTTCATCTACAAGGTCCTGCCCTACGATCCTGTTCGCGACTTCTCTCCGATCAGCCTGCTCGGGCTGTCGCCGCTATTCCTCGTGCTGCATCCCTCGGTGCCGGCCAACACCTTCCAGGAACTGGTTGCCTACGCCCGTGCCCACCCGGGCGAGTTGAACTACGGTTCGTCAGGCTCAGGCAGCATCCATCAGCTGGCGGTCGAAGCATTGAAGCACGCGTTGGGCCTTGACCTCGTGCACATCCCGTTCAAGGGCACCGGACAGTCGGTGCCGGCGCTCCTGGGTGGGCAGGTCTCGATGCTCTACTCGGCGCTGCCGGCGATCGCACCCCATGTGAAGACCGGCAAGGTGAAACTGATTGCGGCCAGCACGCCTGCACGCTCGCCCCAGGCACCCGATGTCCCGACGATCGCGGAGCTGGGCATTCCCGACTACGACTATCCGGCCGAAATCGGCCTGCTGGCTCCGATCGGCACGCCGCCCGCGATCATCGCGCGACTCAATGCGGCCGTGGTGCGCGCGCTCAAGCACCCGGAGGCGCGCGCGCGCTTCGCCGCGCTGGGCATCGACCCGGTCGGCGGCAGCCCCGAGGCGTATGGCGAGCGCATCCGTACCGGCATGGACAAGTATGCTCGTATCGTGCGCATCGCCGGCGTGCGGGCAGACTGACATGGCAACCTTGGCGCCAGGCTGGAAAGCCGTAGCAATGGGTGTGCTGGCCGACTTCGGCGGCACACTGGTGAGCGGTACCGCACTGTCCATTGCGGCAGCACTTCTGGCCGGGGAGCCCGCGACGCCGGGTGGCGAACTGGCCGCCGCCCAGGCCGTGCTCGAATCCGACCTCTGGGCCGTCAGCACGATGATTGCGGGCTCCGCCTGTACGGTACTCGGGGGCTATGTGGCAGCGCGCGTCGCAGGCCGCGCCGAATACGCCTTTGGCGTAACCACCGGTCTGGCCGTACTGATCATTGGCGAAGTCCTGTCGGCCGGCACCGACGCGAGCCCGCCCCTTGCGATGCGCCTCGTCGGTTGGGTGATCACTCTGCCGCTGGCAATGCTTGGGGCGCACCTTCGCATGCTGCAAAAAGAACGGACCACCGGGAAACGTCGCCCATGAGTGAACCGATCGAATTCTTCTTCGACTTCTCCTCGCCCTACGGCTACATCGCCGGGGAGTGCATTGACGAAATCGCTGCGCGATACGATCGAACCGTCCGCTGGCAGCCAATTCTGCTGGGCGTGATCTTCAAGACCTCGGGTGCAGCCCCGTTGCCATCGCTCCCCCTGAAGGGCGCATACGCACTGCGCGACTTCGTGCGCAGTGCCCGGTTTCACGGCGTGAGTTACCAGCACCCGGTGCGCTTCCCTGTCTCGGGCATCGCACCGACGCGGGCTTTTCATGCAGTGGCAAGCGCTGACGCCGCCACGGCAACGACGCTGGCCCGAACGCTGATGCGCGCCTACTTCGTGCAAGGCATCGATATCTCGGACCCCGAAGCCACGATCGCAGTGGCCGCTGGCGCCGGGTTGGGCCTCGAGGCAGACACGCTGCGCCAGGCGATGGCCAGTCAGGCGATCAAGGACCGTGTTCGCGCAGCCACCGATGCGGCCATCGGCCGCGGCATCTTTGGCTCACCGTTTACCCTGGTCGATGGCGAGCCCTTCTGGGGCGCCGACAGGCTCGATCAGATCGAGCGCTGGCTCGCTACCGGCGGCTGGTAGAGCGAGAGCGCACCTCAGGCCGATGCACCGCCCTGGCTGTTCGAATGCGACGAGCAGGCAACGCTAAAAGAGGTGCACGGCCAGGGGCGCGAAGGCCCCGACAGCACAGAACAGGATGCCGGTAGCCCCCAGCCCCATGGCAAGCCAGGTGAGGAATGCCATGCCGGTGATGATCCTCGCCGAGGCAAGAACCACGGCAATCTGCAGCGCAGCCGAGGCCAGCTCGAAATGGTGATAAGCGGCCAACGCACGTTCGCGCCGCTCTTCGGTCAACTTGGCACGAGCCACGAGCTCCTTGCGGCCTTCGCCATTGGATGGCTCCGATTCGTAGCGCTCGACGGTCGCAGCCCACTTGTCGCGCTGCCTGGCGATGGCCTCCTTCGTCTCGGGGCTTGCGCTGCTCGCCTCCAGAGCAAGCACCTCGGAGGCGGTGCGCAGCGTGGTCTGCCGGATCGTCTTTGCCTGGTAGAACTGCCACAGGTTGGAGGCCTCGACATTGGCAGTCAGGGCAAGCGTCTGCGAACTCTTGCCGCAGGTTTCGGCAAGGGCCAGCACCAGCGCGAGTATTGAAATGAGCAGAGCCGTGCGCCGATTGCCATTATCGACGTGCAATGCCTCGTGAGCCATTTCGTGTTCCATGACAGCACCTCTTCATCCTGATACACCATTGAACAAGCGCGAGGGGTTTGGCTCCCTGAGCGCAATCGCAACCCTGCCCGCCCTTACCTGCCCGCGCGCCGGGCGAGCCAGGCCTGCTCGCGGCCATCGGCCTCGACACGCTTGCCGATCAGACGCTCGCCATCGACGCGCACCTGCCACCCCGGCTCGCCGATCCCACCGGCCGGGATGTCCAGCAACTCGCCCCTCAACCGTCCCTCGGCGAGGCGCGTCTTGCCAGCACTGCGAATGCGCACGGTCACCTTCTGGAAACGCTGGGAAACATCCAGGAGTGTGCCATCGGCCGCCTGCCAGCGCCCGGCAACCTCGGCCGGCACGACCCACAGAAACAGATCGCTTTCCTTGCGCAAGCCGACGCTCTTGCCGGGCGCCTGCAGATGCACCTGCCGATCGGGTTCCCAGTCGCCGAGGTTGTAATCATGCGAGACGATGCGGGTACCCGGGCGCAGCATGCCCAGCAGACGAGGCCGCAGGGCAAGATTGACATCGGGCAGCAGGTAAAGGGTCACGACGCTGGCCTGTGCAAGGACGGTCTCGAAGATGTCCTGCACGCGAAATTCGGCACGGTCGGCAACACCGGCCGCGCGGGCCGCTTCATTGGCCCGGTCGACCAGACGCGCATCGATCTCGACACCAAAGCCCCGAGCACCCCGATCACGGGCCGCGGCGATCACGATGCGTCCGTCGCCTGCACCCAGATCGATGAGAAAATCGCCGGCGCCGACACCGGCCAGATCCAGAATGCCTTCGACGACCGGTGTCGGGGTAGTGACGAAGGGCACATCCTCGAGCGCCCGGGCACTACTCACACCACCCAGCACGAGAAGTGCCGCAAGGCCTGCCAGGAGATTTTTCATGCCGTGCTGCGGGTAGCACGATCGGCACGAGCCAACGCCCGGTGCGCCGCGCGCACGATCGGCCCCTCGAGCATGCAGCCTTCGTACTCGACCACATCACCACCGGCACGCTCGAGCGCCGCCACCATGGCCTGCGCCTGGCGAACTTCATCGACCGACGGGGCAAACGTCGACTGGATCGGCTCGACCTGTCGAGGATGGATGGCCAGCTTTCCGGTGAATCCGATGTCCTGAACACGCACGCAATGATCGCGCAGCCCCTGGGCATCATCGAGCACGAGATGCGGCACATCGAAAAGCCCGATGCCAGCAGCGGCGGCAGCCTGCACGATCTGCGCACGACCCAGGAAGAGCGCGTCCCAGGACATGCTCGAGCGCAGGTCGGCTGCCAGATCGGCACCACCAAAGGCCAGTGCGCGTACCCGGGCATCAGCCAGGCTGATGGCAGCCGCCTGCGACAGACCGCGCGCCGATTCGATGGTGCAGACCAGCGGAATGGTTGACTGCACGCCCTGGAGCAGCCGGCAGTAGAGTGACACCTCGGTGGCTGATTCGACCTTGGGCAACACGATGAAGTCGGGCACGATGCGCGTATCGACCAGGGCCGTCAGGTCGCGCAAGCCGGCTGCAGTGTGGATATTGTTCACTCGCAAGCCGGCCACCTGCCCAGCACCAAGCCCACTGTGGAAATCACCGGCAAAGTGATCGATCACGGCCTGCCGCGCAGCGTCCTTGCCGCTTGTGGCCACGGCGTCCTCGAGGTCGAGGATCAGGGCATCCGCACCAGTAGCCGCCCCCTTGGCAAAACGCTCGGGGCGGTTGCCGGGGGTAAACAACGCAGCTCGTGCCCATTCGATCATCGGTTGACTCGGTCGTCTGCACAGTTTCAAGAGGGCGCCCGGGCGGCATCGGACCCACCGGGCAGGGCCGCAGGCGCGCGGTGCCGGATCATAACAAACTGGTCTGCAGTCGCTGGCGCAGTACGAACACACGCCGCGCATCACGCGCAACGACCGCCATCGGCAGGCCGCGCGCGGACAGTGCATCGTAGGTGCGCGGCTGCATCATGGCGCCCGCCTCTTCATCGGCCACCCAACGTTCGACGAACTCCTCGAGCGTGTCGATACCGCGTTCAGGGTCGATGGCAAGCCCCAGATCGAGCTCGTCGCGATAGGCGACCAACACCAACTCGCGCCCCATGTAGAAGCCAAAGGAGTTGTCAAAGGTTCCAACCGAATACCAGGTGCCGCTGCGTTCGCCTGCGGCGAGGCTGCGGTTCACCTCGGCAGCAAAGGCGCGCGCCGAATACGACGCCTCGAATACCGTGGCACCACTCAGAAGGGTCTGCCAACCGACAAGGCTGCAAAAGCCCAGCACAAGCAGCGCAGCGGACACACGACCGCGCCTGAAGAGCGGTCGGGCTGCAAGCGATGCCGAGGCAAGCAGGAAAGCAGCCGTCAGTGCCCAGGGGAGAAAATCCTGCGCAAGCGCGGGTGGCACGTCGTCAATGCCGGTGCTCGCCATCACCAGTGCAACCACCACCAGGATCGCCGCCACGAGAACACCCGACCAGCAGCGACGTGCCAGTTGCACCGGCGGGGCCGCGGCGACAAACAGGCCGATCTGGATGGCGATGAACGGAAACACCGGCAGCACGTAACCGGGCAGCTTCGAACGCGACAGGCTGAAGAAGATGACCACGACGGCGATCCAGATGCGCATGAAGAGGCGCTCGTCAAAGACCGGACTGCAGTCGCTCGCCAGTACCCGTCCATCGCGACCGGCAAGATCACTGAATGCCGGGCCCCCGACTGCCGGGCCGCTGCGCGCACCGCGCGAAGACCAGGACCAGAATGCACTCCAGGGCAGCATGCCCACCAGAACGATGGCGATGAAGTACCACCATGCACCCGTACGCCGGTGCACATCGGAGCCGAAGCGCGCGAAGTGCTCGTGCACGATGAAGAAGTCGAAGAACTCACCGTGGGCCCATTGCGCAGCCATCATCCAGGGCGCACACAGGAGGAGCACGATCGCAAGGCCGCGCAGAAGATGCAGGCGCAAGGGCAGTCGCCAGTCGCGCCGCAGCACCATGTAGAGAGCCAGCGCAAGCCCGGGCAACACGAAAGCCACCAGCCCCTTGGAAAGAAAAGCCAAGGCCAGGGCAACCCACGCGGCAAGAAGCCAGCGCAGACGGTGTGATCCATCGGCCCGGACTCGGCCAGCCTCCGCTTGCATGAGACCGACAAGCGCAAGCGTCAGAAAGAAGGCAAGCCCCATGTCGAGCGTTGCCACCTGCGAGAACAGGAAAAAGAGCAGACTGCTCCCGAGCATGGCCAGGGCAGCCAGGCCGGCTACCGGCCCACCGCGACGCCACGCAAACCAGCCCGCCAGAAGCGCCGCACCCAGACCACAGAGCGCCGGCCAGAGGCGTGCAGCAAAGGCTTCCTCGCCCAGTGCCTTGAAGGCCACTGCGGTGGCCCAGTACTGCAGGGGTGGCTTTTCCAGGTAGACCAGGCCGTTGAGGTGCGGGGTCACCCAGTCGCCGCGGGCGAGCATTTCCTTGGGAATCAGGGCATAGCGCCCTTCATCAGGTGAAAACAGTCCGCGCAGACCCAGCGCGCCAAACCACAGCACGACAAGCAGCAACGCAGCAGCCAGAAGCCTCGGACGTGAAATGGCAGGCCCCCGGGTCGGTGATGATCAGTTCTCGAGCCGGATGCCGGCCTGCTTCACCACCCCGGCCCAGCGGGCGAGATCGGCGCGCATCTGTTCGGCAAACTGCTCGGGCGAATTGCCCACCGGCTCGATGCCCAGTGTGGCATATCGAGCCCGCACCTCCGGCTCGGCCAGTACCAGTGCGGTCTCGCGCTGCAAACGATCGATGATCGTACGCGGCGTGCGCGGCGGTGCCAGCAGCCCCACCCAGGAGGTCGCCTCGAAGCCCGCCACGCCACTTTCCATGAGGGTAGGCACATCGGGCAGAGACCCGGAACGCGTCGCGCTGGCGATTGCGATGGCCCGGGCGCGACCGTTCTTCACGAACTGCTGCGCGGTCGCGATCGCGGTGAATACCAAGGGCAACTGGCCACCGGCCAGATCGCCAATGGCCTGCCCGCCGCCCTTGTAGGGGATGTGCACCATGTCAAGGCCACTTTGCTGCTTGAGCAGTTCGCCCGCCGCGTGTGGCGTGCTGCCAGTACCCGAAGTGCCGTAGGACAGCGTGCCTGGCTGGGCTTTGGAGAGCGCAACCAGTTCGCGAAAGTTGCGCGCCGGCACATGGGTGGCCGTGATGAGGATGAGGGTGGCGTCCCCCAGCTTCGTGATCGGTGCGAAATCTCGCAAGGTATCGAACGGAATGTGCGGGTAGACATGCGGATTGATCACCAGCGTGCCATCGAACCCGAGCAGCAGGGTGTAACCATCGGGCACCGCATGCGCCACCTGCTCAGACCCGATATTGCCATTGGCCCCGGGCCGATTCTCGATGACCACTTGCTGCCCCAGCCTCAGCGCCAGCCGGTCGGCGACAGCGCGGGCGCTGGTATCGGTTACACCACCCGGTGCAAAGGGCACCACCAGCCGGACCGACCGATTGGGGTAGTCCTGCGCTGATGCGCAGAACGCGAAGCCCAGCACGAGCGGCAGGGCCAGTCGTGAAAAAACGCAGGCCAGAGCGCCCAGACCGGCGCAGCCACCGCACGCGGATACAGACCGGATCGCGCCTTTCATGCTGCCCCTCCTGGTTAGAGAATCGTGCCGGACGCATGCTACCGCACTGCGCGGGCAGCGGATAATAGGGGCCGTGGCCACACTGCGCCACCCACCCTTTGGAACCCGCGATGTCCCTACGTCTTCTTGCCTCGCCCGCCTTCCACACCCGAGCCGGCACCCGTCAGACACCTCGCCGTGTTCTGGCCTCGATGGCAGGCACGCTGGGCTGCCTGCTGCTGGCGCTGGCTGCCACCGCCCCCCGCGCCCAGGACTATCCGGTGAAGCCGGTACGGCTCATCGTCACCTTTACGGCAGGGGGTGCGGCCGACCTGACCGGCCGCATCTATGCCGAGCGACTGAGTGAATACTGGAAGCAGCAGGTAGTGGTCGAGAACCGTATCGGGGCCGGTGGCGCCATCGGTGCCGACATGGTGTTCAGGGCACCGCCTGATGGCTACACACTGCTCCTGGCAACCAACTCGCATGTGATCAATCATGTGCTCTATGACAACCTGGCCTACGACTTTACCCGCGACTTCGCACCGATTGCGCTGGTGACTGGCGCTCCGATGGTGCTGGTAGCCCACCCGTCCTTTCCGTCCTCGGATGTGCGATCGCTGCTGGCCCTGCTGCGCGCCAACCCGGGCAAGTACAACTACACCAGTTGCAATATCGCCAGCGCCCACCACTTCGCGATGGAGATGTTCAAGACCGCCACGCATGTCAATGCGCTGAACATTGCACACCGTGGCTGCGCCCCTGCCGTCGCCGATACCGTTGCCGGTCACATTCCGCTTGCCGCCACCTCGGTGCCAGCGGCACTGTCGTTCCTGCAACAGGGGCGACTGAAGGCCATTGCGCTGCTCTCGCCCGAGCGCACGCCTTCGGCTCCGACCATTCCGACCATGCGCGAATCGGGCATCCCTGAACTGGCCGGTTACGGCACTGACAACTACTATGGCTTCATGGCCCCACCCGGTACGCCTGCAGCGCTGCGCGATCGGCTCGAAGCCGACGTACTTCATATCGCCGCCCTGCCTGAAGTGCGCGCAAGGGTTCAGGCAGCCGGTCTCGATCCGCTGGCGATCCGATCAGGGCCGATGATGCAAATGATCCGTGCCGATGCCACCAAGTACAAGGCGGTTGCGCTCGCCTCAGGCATCAAGCCGGAATAAGCGCGGAGCAGTCCCACGGCGGATGCAAAGGCGGCCGATTAACGGGACAATGTGGCCCTTGGCGCCCCCGGCGCCACCACGCCTGCCTTTTGATGAGGAGACCGCATGTCCACACGCCCAGAAGGCCGCACGACCGAGCCTGAAATCGATCCCGCAGGCCTCTTTCTCGAAGAGGTCTTCACTGACCGGCGCATCGGCACGATCCGGCGCCTGACCCCGGTGACCCCCGAAGGCACTCCCGACTCGAGTCGCCCGGTGACCCATATCGGCGAGACCCAGGTGATGAGCAATGTCGGGGCCATCCCGATCGTGTTCGAGATCGAGGCCACCACGGTTGGCGAGGCTGCAACCAAGTTTGCCGCGCTGGCCAAGGAAGCCATCGACCGCACCATGCGCGAAATCCAGGAAATGCGCCGCCAGCAGTCCTCATCGCTCGTCATACCCGGTGCCGGTGGCATGGGCGGCATGGGCGGCATGGGCGGCGGCGGCAAGATCCAGCTCACCTGATCGGACGATATCCCATGGCCCAGTATGTCTTCACCATGCACCGTGTCGGCAAGGTCGTGCCGCCCAAGCGAGTGATCCTCAAGGACATCTCGCTCAACTTCTTTCACGGCGCCAAGATCGGCGTACTGGGCCTGAACGGATCGGGCAAATCGAGCCTGCTGCGCATCATTGCCGGTGAAGATCGCGACTACAACGGCGATATCACCATGCAAAACGGGCTGCGTGTGGGCTACCTGCCGCAGGAACCGCGCCTCGATCCGGCCAAGACCGTGCGTGGCAATGTCGAGGAAGGCGTGGCGGCGACGCTCGCGCTGATCAATCGTTTCAATGCCATCAGCGACCGCTTTGCCGAGCCGCTGGAGGACGAAGAAATGAATGCCTTGCTCGAGGAACAAGGGCAACTGCAGACGCAGATCGATGCGGTATCGGGCTGGGAAGTCGAGCGCCGACTTGAGGTGGCAGCCGACGCACTGCGCCTGCCGCCATGGGATGCTGATGTCACGAAGCTCTCGGGCGGTGAGGCACGTCGGGTGGCGCTGTGCCGGCTGCTGCTCTCGGAGCCGGACATGCTCCTCCTCGATGAACCCACCAATCACCTCGATGCCCTGTCGGTGCAATGGCTCGAGCAGTTCCTCGAGCGCTACCCGGGTACCGTGATCGCGGTCACCCACGACCGCTATTTCCTCGACAACGTGGCCGGCTGGATTCTCGAACTCGATCGCGGCCACGGCATTCCGTGGGAGGGGAACTACTCGTCCTGGCTCGAACAGAAGGAACGCCGTCTGCAGATCGAGTCCAAGCAGGAGTCGGCCCGCATCAAGGCGATGCAGACCGAACTGGAATGGGTGCGGCAAAACCCCAAGGCACGGCAGGCCAAGAGCAAGGCACGGCTTGCCCGCTTCGAGGAACTGTCGTCGCAGGAATTCCAGCAGCGCAACGAAACCAACGAGATATTCATTCCGCCCGGCCCGCGCCTGGGCGACCGGGTGATCGAGGCCGAGAACCTGCGCAAGTCCTTTGGCGACAAGCTCCTCTTTGACAACCTGTCGTTCCAGCTGCCGCGCGGTGGCATCGTCGGCATCATCGGTGCCAACGGTGCCGGCAAGACCACACTCTTTCGTGTCTTCACCGGCGGCCAGAAACCCGACTCGGGCGAACTGCGTCATGGTGAAACCGTGCAACTGGCCTATGTCGACCAGAGCCGCGATGCGCTCGACGCCGACAAGACCGTGTGGGAGGAAATCTCGGGCGGTCAGGACATCCTGCAGGTAGGCACTTACCAGACGCAAAGCCGCGGTTATGTGTCGCGCTTCAACTTTCGGGGTTCCGATCAGCAAAAACGTGTCGGTGAACTCTCGGGGGGCGAGCGCAACAGGGTGCACCTGGCCAAGTTGCTGAAAGCAGGCGCCAACGTGCTGCTGCTCGATGAGCCGACCAACGACCTCGATATCGAAACGCTGCGGGCCCTGGAGCAGGCGCTGCTCGACTTCCCGGGTTGCGCGGTGGTGATCTCGCACGATCGGTGGTTCCTGGACCGCATCGCGACCCACATCCTCGCCTTCGAGGGCGAGAGCCGCGTGGTGTGGTTCGAGGGCAACTACGGCGACTACCTGGCCGATCGCCGCCGCCGCCTGGGCGACGCTGCCGACAAACCCGAGCGCATCCGTTACAAGCCGCTGGCCGGATGAAAACGCCGCAACGGCCGTCTGACTGCTGCGAGGCTGTTGGTTCACCGGGCATGGCACGCCCTGCATGAAACCGGTCACGCAGGGCATCGTGGGGTCGCTCATGTCGTCGGTGGGCTTTGCCACGCTCGATTCGGCCGGCAAGGCCCTCATCGAGACGATGGACATCACCTCGATGCTCGTGCTGCGCTGCGTAGCGGTGATGATGGTGATCGTGATCACACTCGCCCTCATGGGGCAACTGGGTCAACTCGCCACGCGTGCACCCGGACTCACGCTGCTGCGTTCGGTTCTCTTCGGCCTCACCGGCGTTCTCGTGATCCTCGCGCTCAAGCACCTGCCCCTGGCCGACGCGATCGGGCTTTACTTCGTCAGCCCGGTCTGGACCGTACTGCTGGGCGCGCCGCTCCTTGGCGAGCGCATCACACGCAATGCCCTGATTGCAGCACTGATCGGACTCACCGGCGCCTGGCTGCTGATCAAGCCAGGTTCAGGAGGTCTCGACATCTGGTCGCTGTGTGCGCTCGCCGGCGGCATCACCGGCGCAATTCAGGACATCTACGCACGGCGTCTGCGCGGGCTGACCTCACCCGCGGGGCTTCTCTTCTGGGGCATGGCGGCGATCATTCCGATGAGCCTTGTCGTCCTCGAACCCGACAAGGCGGGCCTGCCCCAGGGCCACGAAATACCGCTCTTCGCCCTGAATGTCGCAGCCGCCATCCTTGCCTACTTCTTTGCGGCACAATCGTTTCAGAAAGCACCGGCGCGTCTGATCGCCCCACTGCGCTACCTCAACCTGCTGTGGGCAGTACTTCTGGGTTGGGCGCTCTGGGGCACGGTACCCGGGCCACTGCAGACGCTGGGCATGGCGCTGATTGTCAGCGCTGGCATCCTTTGCATACGGGAGTCACGCAATTGAGAGATACGCTGCTCGCCATCACGCTGCTCGCCGCCACTGCGCGTTGCTTGTCCGGCGTTTCACGCCGGGCATCGACCCTTTTGCTGACCCTGCCCCTTGCGCTGGCCGGACTCGCGGGCACGCCGTCGCAGGCGCAGACCGCTGCCGCGCTGCCCTACCCTTCGCGCGCGCTGCATCTGGTCAACGTATATCCCCCGGGTGGCGCATCCGATGTCGTGGCGCGTTACATCGCGCAGAAACTGTCCGACGGCCTCGGCCAACCGGTGATCGTCGACAACCGCGCCGGAGCGGGTGGTGCCATCGGCAACGACTACGTGGCCAAGCAAACGCCTGACGGGTACACGATCCTGCTGGTGACCGGGGCCTACCCGGTCCAGGCCGCGATGGTGAAGACGCTGCCCTTTGATCCACTGCGCGACATCGCCATGGTGTCGATGCTCACACAGTACCCCTTCGTGATCAACGTACTGCCCACGGCCCCCTACCGAACACTGGCCGAATTCATCGCCCACGCCCGCGCCAACTCAGGCAAGCTCAACTACTCCTCGGCCGGTATCGGCTCGGTGCATCACCTTTCGGGGGAACTGTTCAATGCACTCGCAGGCACCGACATCGGACACATCCCTTTCCGTGGTGGCGCAGCGCCCATGACCGAACTGCTGGCCGGGCGAGTCGATGTCCTGTTCGAGGCGATGACGCTGTCGCTGCCCTACATCCAGGCGGGCAAGCTGCGTGCGCTTGCCGTGACCTCACGCGAGAGGGCCCGTGCCTTGCCCGACACACCGGTAGCCGAGCAGACGCTGCCCGGCTATGTCGTGACCTCGTTCCTGGGCATCGGAACGACGGCGGGCACGCCGCCTGCTGTCATCGAGCGTCTGAACCGCGAAGTGCGCAGCATCCTTGCCACGCCCGAGGCGGCCAGGCGTTTTGTCGAACTGGGCGGTGAGCCCCAGGCAAGCTCACCCACCGAGATGCTCGATCTGGTCGCCGCCGAAATCACCAAGTGGCGCAAGGTGATCGATACCCGTCGCATCGAGCGGCAGTGACATCGGGCAGCGGCGGGGCTCAGGCAGCCGCAGCACCCGCCGTCGCGCACTGATGATCCTGCTCGGGCGTTCCGCCGCCGCAACCCACGGCACCCACGACGCGCCCCTCGAGGAGCACCGGCACACCGCCGCTGGAGGGCAGTGCCTCGCCGCGTGACACACCTGGAATGCTCTCCCAGAACGCCGGATTGCCCTTGCGCATCGCCACCATCTCGACCGTGGCGCGCTTGAAGGCAGCCGCCGCAACGGCCTTGCCGCGTGAGGTCTCGGTGGTCAGAAAGCCGGTGCCATCACCGCGCAAGGTGAGCACCAGGCGCCCGCCTTCGTCCACCACCGACACCGTCATGGCAATACCGGCTCGGCCGGCTTCGGCGAGCGTGGCTGAGGCTACCCGTTGGGCCAGCGCGAGGTTCATTTCGATCATGGAACAACTCCTTCAGAGATAGGTAAACCGAGGTTCATGCCTCAGGCCCCGGGCGGGGCCTGGGTCTGGCGTCCCAGGGTCTCGAGCAGGCGTGCCGCCTCGTCCGGGGGCGCATCCTGGGCGATGGCCGCTGCCACGTAGCGGTCCGGACGCAGGATGACGCCGCGCACGCCGGCTTCGGCAAAGAGGCGTCCGATCTGCCCCGTCTCATCGCGCACGAGCACGGCGTGAGGACCGGGCATGGGTCGGACACCGACAAAGCGTTGGTCCTTGCGCAAGAGCCCGACCTGCAGGGCACCGAGCGGCATGGGAGCACTGGCCGCGCGCCTGCCCTCGGCCTGAGCAAGCCGCTCCTGGGGCAAGCACTCGAGAACGGCAAACCCGTTGCCGGTGATCTCATCGAGCAGGACGCGGGTGCCATCGCGGCGCTCGACCGGCGGCTGAATGAACATGCGTCCCTTCAGCGCGGCACCGGCCGTACCGGTCATGAGGCCCTCGGTGAACTGCGGCTTGGGCTTGTACTTCATCTGCATGAAGTAATCGCGTGCCGGCGGATAGAGCGCGAGCAGGCGCAAGGCCCCTTGCACCAGCAGCGCATGCAGGCGCGAGCGCGGCATCATCACGTGGCCCATGTTGATGGCCATCTGGATGAGCGCACGCGCATGCGGACGTCGCTCGGTTTCGTAGGTATCGAGCACCCGCTCGCCCAGACGGCCATTGACCACGGCAGCGAGCTTCCACCCCAGGTTGTGTGCATCACGCAAGCCGCTGTTCATGCCCTGCCCGGCAAAGGGCGGACTCAAGTGTGCTGCGTCCCCAGCCAGAAAAACGCGCCCGACACGCCACCGGTCGGCTACTCGGGCGTGAAAGTGGTAGATCACCTTGCGTACGATGATGAGGCCGGCATCGGCCGCGCTGTGGCGTGCAAGCATCAAGCGGATGGTGCCGTCATCGAGCAGATCTTCATCGCGATCGCCAGGCAGCGTCATGAATTCGTAGCGACGGGTGTTGTCGGGCCCGGGCAGCGCCAACGCCGGGCGCGCCGGATCGCAATAGACCCGGGTATGGCGAAAGTCGTCCACCGAGCCTTCGAGGTCGACGATCAGCCAGCGCTGGTCGTAGGTAGCACCCGAGAGTTCGACGCCGAGTGACTCGCGCACCATGCTGCGGCCGCCATCACAGGCGGCCAGATAGCGTGCAGACACCTGTTGCGACACCCGCTCTGACCGCTGTTGCAGCACCGACGGGTCACCCGCCTCCTCGAGCATGACCCGCACCGCATCAGGGGCCTGCTCGAAACCGGTCACTCGCGTCTCGAATCGCACCTGAACCGAGGGATATCGCGCCAGCCCTCGACGAAGCGTCGCCTCGAGCACCGGTTGCCGAAAGGCCGAGCGACGCGGAAATCCGTAGTCCATCAGCGTGGAAACCACCTGCGCAAAACAGCGCCCGGCCGCCGAGTAGTAATACGAACCATAACCGCGCACCAGTGTGGGCTCGGTTTCCTGATAGAGGCCCAGATACTGCAGGGTTCGCAGCGACTCGTCATCGATCGAGACCGCCCGAGGCTCACCCACCGTGCCCGGATTGCGCTCGACGACCAGCGTTCGCACCCCATGCATGCCCAGGATGTTGGCCAGGGTGAGGCCGGTAGGACCCGCCCCCAGAACAATCACCTCGAAATCAGGCTCGACAGAGCGCTCGATCGCCGCAGAGGACACGTCAGCCGCGCTCAACTGCGCATGATCGCGTTGCCCCAGACATTGAGCGTGCGCTGCTCATGAGGCCAGATGCCCATCGACCGATCGGCTGCGCATTGCTCGATCTCGGCCGAGACCTCGACCAGATTGTCATCGGGGTCCTTGACCATGAAGAACAGGTCGTTGCCCGGGCCATGTCGGCCCACGCCCCAGAAGATCGGCATGCGCTTGACCGAAAAATCATCGGCCCAGCGCCGGATGTGCTCCCAGTCGGTGGTCTCGAACGAGAAGTGATCGAGACGGCTCTCGGGGGAGCGGAACAAGGCAAGCGAGTGATGCTCGACGTCGGTGCGCAGAAAACAGGCCCGCAACACACCGGCCTCGTCCTGCACCCGGTCAGAGACCAGAAAACCCATCTGGCGCGAATAGAACTCGACCAGAGTGTCCAGATCGGTGGAGCGAAACACCACATGCTGCAGACGACCAGGCAGCGCCTCAGCCACCGGTGCCTCCGGGGCACGGACACCAAAAACCACAGTACGGCCATCAGGGTCACGCACTGCAAACGCATCGGGCCCGAACAGGGGCGAAGGGCTCGTGATGGCCTCTGCGCCGCGCGCAAGCGCGCCACTGCGGTAGCGCTCGAGCGCGGCCTGATCGGGCAATGCGTAGCCGAAAAAAGACACCTGATTGGGGACGCCGGCACCGATCAGAACACGGCGCCCGGGTGCCTCGCACAGGACCAGTCCGCCAGCCAGTTGGCTCACGTGCATGTCATAGATGCGCTGGAAAAAAAGCGCCAGACGCTGCGGCTCGGGCGAATCGATGCACAGGTGATCAAGACAGGCCCCGATCTCGGGACGGGCAGAAGTTTTCATCATCCAGTTCTTGTTACCATCCAAGGGTCATGTCTATTGTAGCCGTGATGCTCTGCTGAATTGTTTCTGCGGATTCGTTTCTGCGGACTCGTCTCTGCAGAGTCGCCCCCGCCGGAATCGGCCATCAAACACAGGCGCCCCTCATGCGCGAATCCGGTCGCATGCCCTGGTCGATGGTGGCGCTGCTTGCGGCGCTCAGCACGATCTCGCCCTTTGCCACCGATACCTACGTGCCCGCACTGGCCGAGGTGGGCGCCGGGCTCGGTGCAACGCCGATCGAAGTGCAGCAGACGCTGTCAGCCTACATGCTGGGCCTGGGGCTGATGTCGCTCTGGCACGGCTCGATCTCCGACGCGCTGGGACGCCGTCCTGTCGTGCTCACCGCGCTCTCGATCTTTACCCTGGCATCGCTGGGCTGCGCGCTGGCCTCCAACGTCCATGTGCTGATCGCGCTGCGCCTGGCACAGGGCCTGTCGGGCGGTGCGGGCATGGTGATCGTGCGTGCCGTGGTGCGCGATACGGTCGAGGGGCCGGCGGCGCAGCGCCTGATGAGCCGGGTCATGCTCATGTTCGGTATCGCCCCGGCCATCGCGCCGGTGATGGGCGGCTACCTGCACCAGTGGTTTGGCTGGCGCTCGATCTTCTGGTTCCTCTTCGCCTTCGGGGCGACACTCACGACATGGACGGCACTGCGACTGCCCGAGAGCCTGCTGCCGGAGCAACGCCGCTCGCTCCATCCGGTGGCGATGGCTCGCAGCTTCTGGGAGATATTCAACTCCGGACGTTTTCTCTTTCTGGCCTTCACCACCGGTTTCAGCTTTCAGGTCTTCATGCAGTACATCGGTGCGTCCACCGCCTTCCTGCACGAGCAGTTGGGCCTGTCGGAGACGCAGTACGGCTGGTTCTTCCTGCCGATCACGGTGGGCTATGTCGGCGGATCGATGGCAGCAGGACATCTGGCTGGACGTCTGCCGGCACGCCGCACCGCGTGGCTCGCGCTGATGCTGATGCTGGCCGCGGGCCTTTGCAGCGTAGCCTGGCACCTGGGCAACCAGCCCGGGGTCTTCGTGAGCATTGCCCCGATTGTCGTGGCGACCTTTGGTCTGGCACTGCTCGCACCGGCCACCCAGTTGCTGGTGCTCGATCTCTTCCCCGATCGACTCGGAACGGCCTCCTCATGCCTCATCTTCGTGCAGATCATGATCGGCACGCTCGATCTGGCGGTGGTGTCGATCGCGGTGTCGGCGAGCCCGCTCACGCTCTCTCTGGCAATGGTGGGATGGGTCGTGGCAGCGATCTGCAGCTGGCAGGGCTACCGCCATCTGCGCCGCAAGCTCGGCTGAGGCCGGATGCGTCAGAACCGCGACTGTGCTTATACTTTGGACCGGTCGACCAGACAATCGACCGGCAACGCGACCCATGGGACTACGTGCATGAACAAAAGCCATTCATTCTGGCAAGTAGGCCGCTGCGGCTGCCTGCCGCAGCGACGCGCATTCCTGGGCCGCGCGGCAACAGGCGCTGCCACCCTCGCGGCCCCGGGTGCCATGAGCGCTCTGATGGCTGGCTCGGGCGAGGCGCTGGCAGCAGCCCCCCCAGGCAGTGCGGCAGGACGAGCCTGGCATATCGACATCCACCATCACCTGCTGCCACCTGACTACATCGCGGCGTCGGCAGCCGCTCGCACCGGCGAGCGCGCTCCGGCATGGACCATCGAGCGTTCGCTCGAAGACATGGACCGCAACCGGATCCGCACCGCACTGGTCTCGCTGACCCAGCCCGGCGTATGGATCGGCGAGGCGGCAAAGCCGCGCGTCCTGGCGCGCGCTGCCAACGAATTTGCTGCCCGCATGACCCAGGACTACCGCGGACGCTTCGGCAGCTTTGCAGCGATTCCGCTGCCTGACATTGAAGGCAGCCTGCGCGAGATCGAGTACGCCTTCGATACCCTGCATGCCGATGGCATCGGCCTCATGACGAGCTACGGCGAGAAATGGCTGGGCGACCCGGCCTTCTGGCCGGTGATGGAGGAGTTGAACCGCCGGCGTGCCGTGATCTACACCCACCCGCTGGGCAACGACTGCTGCCGGAACATTCAGCCCGAGTTCTCGGCATCGACGATCGAATACGCCACCGACACCACCCGCACCATCGGCAGCCTGCTCTTCCAGGGCACCGCGGCACGCTTTCCCGACATCCGCTGGATCTTCTCCCATGGCGGGGGCACGATGCCCTTCCTCCTCTCGCGCTTCGAACGGGTCGAGGCTACGATGAAGGAACGACAGGCACGACTGCCGCGCGGCCTGATGCACGAACTGCGCAAGTTCCACTACGATACCGCGCAGGCCAATCACCCCGGCGCGCTCGATGCGTTGCTGCGCATCGTGCCGGTATCGCAAGTGCTCTTTGGCACCGACTTTCCGTTCAGGCCGGGCGAAGAAGAGGTCTCGGCGCTGGCGGCGCGCGGCTTCTCGAACGCCGACCTGATGGCCATCGGCGCCGGCAATGCACTACGACTGATGCCGCAGCTTGCACGAGGCAGTTGAACGAGGCAGTTGAACGAGGCGGTTGAAACCAGAGACGACGTGCCTGACGATGACCGCAAACGGTCACCTACAACAAGACACCCCGAGGAGACACACCATGGTTGCAAGCTGGAAGAACTGCCGGTTGCGGACACCCCGCGCCGTGACATGGATCGCCAGTGCCCTCACGGCACTGGCCCTGGTTGCCATCGGACCAGCCATGGCCCAGGCCCCCTTGAAGATCGGCTTCGGGATGTCGCTCACCGGACCACTGGCTGCGATGGGCAAGGCCTCGGTCATCTCGATGCAGATCTGGGCCGAGGACGTGAATGCCCGCGGTGGCCTGCTCGGCCGCAAGGTCGAACTGGTCTACTACGATGACCAGACCAACCCTGCCACGGTGCCCGGCATCTACAGCAAGCTGCTGGATGTGGACCGCGTCGATCTCGTGGTCTCCGGCTACGGAACCGCGGTCGTCGCCCCGGCAATGCCTTTCGTGATGCAGCGTAACCTGCTCTTCGTGTCGCTGTTCGGGCTCAACGTGAACGAGAAGTTTGGCTACGACCGATACTTCTCGATGATGCCTGCAGGCCCCGAGCCCGCCATGGGCTGGACCGCCGGCTACTTCGATGCCGCCGCCTCCCTCACCCCCAAGCCACAGACCATCGCGCTGGCTGGTGCCGATGCCGAATACCCGCACAACGCACTCGAGGCGGCGCGCGCGCACGCCAAACGGCTCGGACTTCGCATCGTCTATGACAAGACCTATCCGATGTCGACCTCCGACTACGCGCCGGTGCTGCGCTCGATGGCTGCCTCCAATCCCGATCTGGTCTTCGTGGCGACCTACCCGAACGACACCGTGGGCATGATTCGCGCTGCCAACGAGGTAGGCCTCAAAGCCCGCATGTTCGGTGGCGCGATGGTGGGCACCCAGTACCTGTCGATCAAGACCCAGCTCGGTCCGCTGCTCAATGGCGTGGTGAGTCTAGAAACCTTCGTACCCGAAATCAGCGCCAAACTCCCGACCATCGATGCGTTCCTGAAGAAGTACCAGGCGCGTGCCGCCAAGGAAGGGGTCGATCCGCTGGGCTACTACCTGCCCCCGTTTGCCTACGCCGAGATGCAGGTGCTCGAACAGGCCGTGCGTGCCGTGGGCAACCTCGACCAGGGCAAGCTCGCCGAGTACATGCACAAGGCCACGTTCGACACGGTGGCCGGGCAGTTCAGCTTCGGCAAGAACGGCGAGTGGATGAAGAACCACATCCTCTACGTACAGTACGGTGGCATCACCTCCAACGACCTGCAGGAATGGGTGAAGCCGGGTCGTCACACCGTGCTCTATCCGCCCGAGTACAAGATCGGCCCGGTGCGCACGCCGTTCGAGACCAATCGCAAGTAACGCTGGCCAGCGGCGAGGATGACATCATGAATGATCGGCATGCACCTGACCTCGCCGCAGCCACCAGCCTCGATGAGCTCTACCCGGCGCTGGCTGCACGCTGCCTGACCGCCGGCTGGCACAAGGCAAGGCCATCGCTGTGGCCATCGCCGCGCGGCGCCTTCCATCCGCGCCACTGGCGCTACAGCGAGGCGCGCCTGGCGATGGATCTTGCCGGTGAATGGATCGGCACCGAACTGGCCGAGCGGCGCAACCTGCTCACCTTCAATCCGGTGGGCGACAACGACTACGCCACAGCACGCACGCTGGTGTCTGCCTACCAGATGATCAAGCCCGATGAGCACGCACGGGCACACCGGCATACGCCCAATGCGCTGCGGGTGGTGCTCGACGCAGGCCCGGGCCTCTACACCGTGGTTGATGGCGCTCGACTCCCGATGTGCCGGGGCGACGTGCTGCTCACGCCCAACTGGACCTGGCACAGCCACTACAACGAAGGGCCCGATCGCGCCTACTGGATCGACATGCTCGATGTACCCCTGGTACACCTGCTCGAGCCGATGTTCTTCGAGCCGCATCCGGACGAATACCAGCCCACGACCAGTACGCCTGAGGTCTCGCCCTACCGTTTTACGCAAGCCGAGGCCGAAGCGCGCCTCGCCCTGTTGCCACCACGCGCCGATGGCAGCCGCACGCTCGTGCTCGACAGTCAGACCCACATGCCCACCATGGAGCTGTCCTTCTCGAGCCTGTGCGCCGGTGGCGCGCTGGCCCTCCCGCGCAGCACCGTGAATCGCATCTTCGCGGTGTCCGAAGGCGAGGGCCGGGCGCAGATCGGAGAGCTTTCTTTCGAGTGGGCACGCGGTGATCTCTTCGTCGTCCCCTCATGGACGGCTTGCCGGATCGAGGCCCGAGGGGCTACCCTCCTTTTCCAGGCGAGTGACGAGCCGGTGCTGCGGGCACTGGGCTTTCACCGCGAAGAGTCCGCAGCCAACACCTGACCCCCGCAGTCTGTCGGGGTACAGGGGCGCAAGGCGCACGGATCCTCCCCGTCAGCCGGCTGTCCCAGTCACCTCCCGCTTCATCCACGGAGTATTGCCTCATGAGCTTGCGCATCGCCATTCCCGACATGGTCTCACCGTCCTACTTTCCGATCATCGCCGCAGTCGAACTGGGGTTCATGCGCAAGGAAGGGCTCGACGCCACCATCGAACTGATCTTCCCGGTGACCCGCACCTACGAACAACTGCGCGATGGGGTCGTCGACTATGTCGGTGGCTCGGCCCATGCGCCGCTCTATGCCTTCAGGAACTGGGAGGGCTGCCGCCTGATCGGCGCACTCGCCCAGAAGATGTACTGGTTCCTGGTGATGCGCAGCGACATGAAGATCGAGCGCGGCGACCTCTCGTGCGTGCGCGGGCTGCGCATCGGCGCGGCGCCAGGCCCGGTTGATGGCCTCAAGCGCATGCTTGCCCTGGCGGGCATCGATCCGCAGAAAGATGTCACCATCGGCCCGGTGCCCGGTGATGCAGGCGCTGGCGTGTCGTTTGGTGTCGCTGCCGCCAAGGCCCTGGGCGATGGCAAGATCGACGGCTTCTGGGCCAACGGCATGGGCGCCGAAGTCGCGGTGCGTCAGGGCGTAGGCACCCGAGTGCTCGACGCACGGCGTGGCGAAGGTCCGGCCGGTGCGGTCGACTTCACCTTCCCGGGCCTCGTGACCACAACGACCCGGCTCGAGCGTGATCCGGCCGAGGTGGCTGCCGTCGTGCGCGCTCTGGTGGCAACCCAAAAGGCACTCAAGGCCAACCCCGACATCGCCACCGAAGCGGCAGCGCGGGTCTTCCCGGCCTACGAGACCTCGATCATCGCCGAATTGATCCGTCGCGACGCGCCCTTCTACGACGCGGCCATTTCACGCGAATCGGTCGATGCGATGAATGCGTTTGCGCGCGACATGGGACTGCTGAGCGGTCCGTCGAGCTACGAGCAGGTGGTTGCAAGCTCGATGGCCCCTGTCTGGAACGCCTGACAAGACTGCCGGAGGTGGCGTCACGACGCCCCCTCCGGGTGCCTCAGCCGCGTCCGATGAAGGGCATCTGGGTTGCCATGATGGTCATGAACTGCACGTTGGCCTCGAGCGGCAACCCACCCATGAACACCACGGCGCGCGCGACGTCCTCGACGTCCATGCGCGGTTCCACCGCCAGCTGACCGTTGGCCTGCAAGATGCCCTCGGCCATGCGCGTGGTCATCTCGGTCTGTGCGTTGCCGATATCGATCTGACCGCAAGCGATGCCGTATTTGCGGCCATCGAGCGAAGTCGATTTGGTCAGGCCGGTGATGGCGTGCTTGGTCGAGGTGTAGGCGGCCGAATTCGGGCGCGGTGTGTGGGCCGATATCGATCCGTTGTTGACGATGCGCCCGCCGCGCGGCTGCTGCGCCTTCATCACGCGAAAGGCCGCCTGGGTGCACAGGAACGCCCCGGTGAGATTGGTGTCGACCACCCGCTTCCAGTCCTCGAAGGGCAAGTCCTCCAGAGGCATCATCGGGCCTGAACCGCCTGCGTTGTTGAAGAGCAGGTCGAGCCGCCCCCAGGCTGCAACCACCTGCGCAAACACCCCAGCCACCGAAGCGGGGTCGGCAACATCGGCTGCCAGCACCATGGCGCTGCCGAGGGCGATTTCATTGGCTGCAGACTCCACCAGACGCAACGGTGCATCGCGCCGCCCGACCAGCGCCACGCGATAGCCTTCGCGCACCAGCGCCAGGGCACTGGCACGACCGATACCCGACCCGGCGCCAGTTACCAGCGCCACACGACTTTGATTGGCCATGCTCAAATCATCTCCGGTCCGAGGGCAATGTGTCCCGCCGCTGCGTAAGCGTCGACATTGTGCTCGATCTGCTCAGGGATGTAGCGGTAGTTGACCATCATGCCGTAGGACTGATTGAAACCATTGACCGAGATGTCGGCTGCCCAGTTCACGTGCTCGACACGTGCGCCATTGGCCAGATGAAACCTCGCCACCGGGTCATAGGGATAGAGCCCCTGCTTCACCTCGCTGATGTAGTGGGCACACAGTGCCTGCATCGGCGCCTGCAGCCGTTCGGCCACCTCGGGACGCTCGGTCCAGCGGGTGCGCTGGAGCGCTCGCTGCAGCGGGCAGGCCGGCGCCTTGACATCGAGCAACTGCGCCAGGGGCTCGAGCAGGCACGGGTCGATCGGCAAGGTACCAGCCACAAACTGGCGATCGAGCCACTTGCGAAAGAGTGGCAGTGGCGAGAGCGTGCTGAATACCTCGAGCCGGGGGAAATCACGGTGCAGCGCCTCGACCACGCGCTTGATGAGAAAGTTGCCCAGCGAGATGCCACGCAAGCCGGGCTGAGTATTGGAAATCGAATAGAAGATGGCGGCGCTTGCCGTGCCCGGATCGAGCAAGGGCGCCGCCTCATCGAGCAGGGGTTGCACCGCCTGTGACAACTCGGCAGTGAGCGCCACCTCGACGAAGATGAGGGGCTCACGCGGCATGCGCGGATGGAAAAAGCCATAGCAGCGTCGGTCGGAGTCGAGCCGGTTCTTCAGATCGGTCCAGGAGCGGATCTGGTGCACGGCCTCGTAGTCGATCAGCTTCTCGAGAAGCGCGGCCGGTGAGTCCCAGGTGATGCGCTGCAGATCGAGAAACCCGACATCGAACCAGCTTGCCAGGCGTGCCTGCAACTCCTGATCGAGCACGGCAAGCCCCGGCAGATCGGCCAGTCGCGACAGCACATCGGCGCGCAGATCGAGCAGAAACTTCAGACCATCGGGCATGTCGTTGAACTGCCTGATCAGTCGCGATCGGGGCGAACGCACGGCCAGGCGCAGCGCACTCTCGGCATCCCATTGCGCGTCGGATCCCAAGGCACGCGTATAGGCCGCATGAGCCCGCGCAACAACCTTCGGATCAGGTCCCAGGGAATAGGCAAGAAGCTGCATGAAATGGGTGCGCTCGTCAGCCGGCATCTGCCGATAGCGCTCACCGACCGCCGAGGCCCGTGTCCTGGCAGACACCGGGCCACCGGCCTCGCGCGCGCATTCGCGCAATTGCTCGAGCATCGGATCAGCCTCTGGAGCAATCGGGCTTCCCGCAGCCTGGGCGATCACCGCCCGCGCAGCATCCACGGCACTGTCGACGCCACTGACGCCCTCCAAACCCGCCTCGCCGATCGTCCTCAAGGTGCCCAGACTCGCATCCATCGCCCCACCCTTGGCCACACACTGCACAAGATCCGATGCGCATCCCGCTGCGCCCCCGTCCCGGCGAGCACCCGCACCCAGCCGCCGGTACACGCCCCCGAATCACTATATCAACGTCCCGGAAGGACACCCGCCAGCGTCGGCCGAAGACCCTTGCCGCAAAACAACAAAAGTCTCACTGGGTGGCAGCTTGGCCCATAATCGGCAGAATCCTGACCACGCCCCCGCCGAGTTGCCATGTCCCAGAGCGCCAGCGAAACGCCCCTCTCCGACGATCGTACCCCGATTCTCACCATCAGCGGGCACACGGCGACACTGCAGTTCTGTCGTCCCAGCCAGCACAACCGAATCGACCCCGACGATCTGGGTGTCCTCATGGCCGCCTTCGATACCATCGACCGCACGACCGACCTGCGAGTGCTGATGGTCACCGGCACCGGCAGCAAGACCTTCAGCTCCGGTTACACGCTCCAGGCGGTGCACACGCTGGCAGCCGACGGCATCACCTTTGGCATGGTGGTCGATCGGCTTGAAGACCTGTCGATACCGACCGTGTGTGCGTTGAATGGCAGCGTCTACGGCGGCGCCACCGACATCGCGCTGGCCTGCGACTTTCGCATCGGCGTCACCGGTTCACGGCTGGTGATGCCGGCCACACGCATCGGCCTGCACTACTACCCGGGCGGCATGCGCCGCTATGTCGAGCGCCTGGGCGCTGACACTGCCAGACGATTGTTCCTGCTCGGACAACCGGTGGCGGCCGACATGCTGGAACGCCTGGGCTATCTGCACGAACTGGTCGCGCCTGAACATCTGGCAGAACGGGTCGAGGCGGTGATGCAGCAACTGGCGGCTGGCGCACCAACCGTGATGCGCAGCATGAAGCGGCACATCAACGCGATTGGCCGCGGCATCTACGATGAAGCGGCGATCCAGGAGGCGTACCTGCGCAGCATGCGATCGGACGACCTCCAGGAAGGTCTTGCAGCCCTGAAGGAAAAGCGACCGCCGCGGTTCACTGGCCAGTAGGCACCACCATCTGGCCACGTGATCGCCAGTGCAGCGCTGCAGCCGAAGCGGCTGCCAACGAGCCCACAGCCACCACGCCCAGCCAGCCCTGGGCCGCAAAGGCATAACTGGCCAGCAGCGCCCCCAGTCCGTTGCCACCAAAGGTATGCAGCATCAGCAGCATGTTGACCCGGGCACGGGCTTCGGGCTCGATGCCCAGCAGAAAGGTCTGGTTGGCCACCAGGCTCGTGCGAATGCCGAAGTCAAGCAGCATCACCCCGACCACGAGCGCCGCCACCGACCAGGGGCCGAAGGCAAAGGTCGCGTAGGCGGCCAGCACGAGGAGGGTGCCCGCCAGCACGGCCTTGGCAGAACCGCCCCGATCGACCCAGCGCCCGACGGGTGCCGCGATCAGCACGCCAGCCGCCCCGGGTATGCCGAAAAGACCGGCAACTGCGCTCCCCAACTGATGATCGGCCGCCAGCATCGGTGCCAGCATCGCCCAGAAGCCGCCGTAGCCGATGCCAAGCAAGCCCTGGACCCGCGAGGTGCGATTGACCACCGGATAGCGACGCATGAGACCCACGAGCGACCCGAGCAAAGCGGCATAGCCAAGCTGGCTCGTGCCGCGGGCGCTGGGCAGCATGCGCACGATCACCGGCAGCACGCAGGCAACCAGCACCGCGCCAAACCCGAACCCGGCACGCCAGCCAAACCAGCCGCTCACCACCCCGCCCAGCAGGCGCCCGGTGAGGATGCCCAGCAGCATCCCCGAGAGCACCGTGCCGATCACCGCACCACGCCGCGCAGGCGGCGTGAGCTGTGCAGTGAGGGCAACCAGGTGCTGGGAGGTCGACGCCCCCATGCCCACGACCACGCTTGCCACGACCAGCACCCAGAACGCGTTGGTGACCGCCATGATCGCAAGAGCAACCGTCACCGCACTCACCTGCGCAAGGATCAGGTGGCGCTTGTCGAATACGTCGCCCAGCGGCGCCAGAAAGAGAACGCCCGCGACGAAGCCGAAGGTGGTGGCGGTTGGAATCCAGCCCAGCTCCCGTGCTCCGACATCAAACTCGCGGCCGATCACATCGAGCATCGGGGTGTAGAAGTGCATGGTCGAGGCGGCGACCAGCATGGTGATGAAGATCACCCCTATCAGGCGCTGCGACAGACCGTCACCAGTTGAATGGCTCACACCCGATGCTCCCTGAAAAGGGTGATTCGCGCTCCGAAGGGGCGCGAGTCAGGCATCATAACGGCCCCGAACCCCATGGAGAGAATCCCGTGAGCAAGTTGCAATTGAGCCTTGCCTGTGCCGGCTACGACCGCACGCGCGCCCTGTTCGATGGTCGCGTGTCGATCGACGGCGTCGATATCATCCCGACGGTGCTCGAACCCGAAGAGGCCTTTCACCGTGCGTTCAAGTACGGCGAGTTCGACATCACCGAGATATCGATGAGCAGCCACACGGTGATGACCGCCCGTGGCGAAGCACAGTACGTCGGCGTCCCGGCCTTTCTCTCCAGGGTATTTCGCCACTCGGGCATCTACATCAACACCTCGAAGGGCATCACCCGGCCCGAAGACCTGCGCGGCAAGATCATCGGCGTGCCCGAGTACCAGATCACCGCCAACGTCTGGATCCGCGGCATCCTCTCCGATGACTATGGCGTATCGGCCGATCAGGTCCACTGGCGCCGCGGCGGTATCGAGCAGCCGGGCCGTGGCGAGCGCTCGCCGATCAAGCTCCCCGCCTCGATCGACCTGCAGCAGATTGCCGACGACAAGACGCTCTCGGGCATGCTCGAGTCAGGTGAAATCGACGCCATGATCAGTGCCCGCGCGCCCTCGTGCCTGCTGCGTGGATCGCCCAATGTGGCCCGGCTCTTCCCGAACTTCAAGGACGTCGAGGCCGACTACTTCAAGCGCAGCCGTCACTTCCCGATCATGCACATGGTGGGCATCCGCAAGTCGCTGGTGGAAAAGCACCCGTGGCTGCCGGTCAATGTCTACAAGGCCTTTGCCGAAGCCAAGCGCCTTGCCATCAACGACCTGAACGAGATCAACATGCTGCTCATCACCCTGCCCTGGGTGGTGCATGAGTACAACACCACGCGCGAACTGATGGGCGAAGACTTCTGGCCCTACGGCTTCAAGGAAAACCTCCATTCGCTCGAAGTGTTCACCCGCTACCACCACGAGCAGGGGCTGTCCTCGCGCAAACTCGCGCCTGAGGAACTGTTCACGCCGTCGGTGATCGATCTGAGCCGGATCTGACCCCCATGAGCGCTGCCCGTTACCGTAGTGCAAACGAACTGGCGACACTCGTCGCGAGCGGAGCGGTGTCAGCGCTCGAACTGGCCGATGAACACATTGCGCGGATCGAGCGCGACGATCCGCGCGTGAATGCAGTGGTCGTGCGTCGCTTCGAGGCGGCGCGGGATGAAGCCCGTGCCATCGACGCGGCGCGTCTGCGCGGCGAACACGTGGGGCCGCTGGCCGGCGTGCCGATCACGGTGAAGGAGTGCTTCGACCTCCAGGGCACGGCCTCCACCTTCGGCCACCCCGATCGGGCCAGCCATCGAGCCCAACGCGATGCGGCAACCGTGGCACGTCTGCGCCGCGCCGGCGCGGTGATTCTGGGCAAGACCAATGTGCCCAAGGACCTCGCCGACTGGCAGTCGTTCAACGCGCTCTACGGCACCACGCTCAACCCGTGGGACGCGACGCGCTCGGCGGGCGGCTCATCAGGCGGTTCGGCTGCGGCGCTTGCCACCGGCATGAGTGCGCTGGAGATCGGCAGCGACATCGGCGGGTCGATCCGGGTGCCTGCGCACTTCTGTGGCGTGTATGGCCACAAGCCTACCTTTGGCATCGTGTCGACCGAAGGTCATTCGATGGTCGATGAGGCCCCGCCCGCCGACCTCAATGTAGCCGGGCCACTCGCGCGCACGAGCGCCGACCTTGCCCTGGCCTTGGGCATTCTCGCAGGCGGTGAACCCGGTTCGCCCTGGCAACTGACGCTGCCCGCAGCCCCGGCCGACGTGCCGCGCGGACTTCGCATCGGCGTCATCACCGGCGACGCAACCTTTGCGGTCGATCAGGCCACGCGCGCTGCGGCGCTCGGCGCGGCCGAGGCGCTGCGGGCGGGTGGCGCCACCGTGACTGTCGATCCAGCCTTGCCGATGGCCAGCCAGGAATACTACGAACTCTACATTGCGGTGCTGCGCGGCTCGACCTCGGCGCGGGTGAATCTGAATGACCTCGCCACCTTGCAGGCACACGCTGCCGCGACCGATCCAGCCGATCGTGGCTACGACGCCCTGCGCCTGCGCGGGCTCACGCAGTCGCATCGCCAGTGGCATGAGCGTGACCTCGAGCGCACCCGCCTGCGCGCTCGCTGGGCCGAATTCTTCCGCCATCACGATGCGCTGATCGCTCCGATCACGCCGACCTGCGCCTTCCCGCACACGCACTCGACGCCCAAGCACGAGCAGCGTCTGGACATCGATGGCGCGATGCGGCAGATCAGCGACAGCTACTTCTGGATCGGGCTGCCCAGTCTGCCGCTGTTGCCCTCGACGGCGATACCGGCCGGCAAAAGTGCAAGCGGCATGCCGATCGGCCTGCAGATCATCGGTCCTGACTTCAGCGATCTGCGCGGCATCGCGATTGCCGGGTGGCTCGAAGGTGCGTGGCGGGGCTTCGAGTCACCGCCCGCCTTCGGCGACTAGAAGTGCTGCGGCGGCGGGCCGCCAGCCTCGTCAAGCAGTGCGTTGTCCTCCAGCGCCATGCGCGCGAGCACACGGGTACGCCACAGGTGCCAGCCGCGGTCGTATTCCTGCCTTGGCGCTGAGGCCGCAACCTCATCGTCATGCATGAAATCGACCTTGCCGCCCGGCCCTGCGATGAGCATGGCCTGCAGTTGCATGCGCGCATTCGACTCCAGATAGATGCTGCGCCCGACCGCCCGAGCGATGGTTTCACCCACCGTGACACAGCCATGACCCCGCATCAGGGCGGCAGGGTGACCGCCCAGTGTCTTCGCGAGCGCCGCCCCCAGATAAGGCGTCTTCACCAGCAGGTCGGTGCCGGTCTGCGCATCGCGAATCTCGAAATTGGGTACGCCCTGCCCCACAAAGGCCGACATGTGGAAGATTGGACGCAAGGGTTCGCGCGTGGTGCTGAACGGAATCACCGAAGGTGAGTGGTTGTGCACCACGCACATCACCTCGGGGCGCGACTTGAAGATCTCGCCATGGATGTAGCGCTCGCGCACGCTGAGGCGATCACCGGCATCGATCGGATTGCTGTCCAGGTCATATTCGATGATGTCCGACTCGCGGACGAACTCGGGCGCAATGTGGCGCGCGAGGAGGTAACGGCTGGAGTCCCGATCGGAACGCACGCTCACATGGCCGTAGGCGTCGATGACGCCGTGCTCGGCGAGCACGCGGTAGGCAATCACCAGGTCCTGTATGAGGCTCATTGCAAGGCTTCTCCCTCTATCGGTCTGTCGAAAATGAATGCGGTGCATGCACGCCGTGCGCGTGCGGGTATTCAATCGGCCTTGATGTGGGCGTCAGCAATCACGCGCCCCCAGCGCGCCAGATCACGCCGCAAGGTCTCTGCCAGGCGCTCGGGAGGCCCACCCACGGGCGCGATGCCCTGGCGCGCCATCTGGGCACGCACATCGGGCCGCATGGCTGTCTCGGTCAGTGCCGCGTTGATGCGCGCAACGACCAGGCCAGGTGTGGCTGCCGGCGCGAACACCGCGTACCAGGTGTCCACCACGAGCCCCGGATACCCGGCTTCAGCGAGCGTGGGCACATCGGGAAAAGCGGGTTGCCTGCGATCGCTCAGCACGGCCAGCATGCGCAGCCGGCCATTGGCCGCGAAGGGGGCGATGGTCTGGAGCGATGCCACCATGGCCTGGACGTGCCCCGCCACCAGGTCAGCGACCGCACCACCTGAACCCTTGTAGGGCACATGCACGAGGTCAATGCCTGCCTCGAGCTTGATGAGTTCCATCGTGAGGTGCTGCGGCGCCCCGTTGCCGGTCGATGAGTAGTAGAGCGAGCCCGGGGAGGCCTTCGCCAGATCGACGAATTCGCGAACGCTGCGGGCGTTGATGCCGGGGTTCACCATGAGCGCCATGCTGCTTGCCGCCACCACAGCCACCGGCGTGAAGCTCTTCACCGGATCGAATGGCAAACTCGCCATCAGCGGTGGATTGGTGGCAAACGATGTTGCCGTGAAGAGCAGCGTGTAGCCATCCGGGTTGGCGCGGGCGACCGCATCGGCACCCAGATTGCCGCTGGCACCGGCGCGGTTCTCGGTGACCACGGGTACCTTCCAGGCCTGGGCGAGATGCGGCGCGAGCAGGCGCGAGAGGATGTCAGCGCCGGTGCCCGGGGTGTAGGGCACGATGAACTGAACCGTCCGCACGGGCCATGCGGCGTTGGCAGCCTCCTGCGCCTCGGCGGGTGCGCCTGGAAGCATCATCGCTGCGAAAGCCGCAGTGATCAGCGCGGCGACTGATCGGCGAGCACCCTGTCGCAGGCACATCCGCAAGGGCTCCGGACACGACGGGCCACACCGTGCTGGATCAAGGGTCGATCGGACAGGGACTCGAGGGCTCATTGAAGACCAGGCAGATCAGAGGGGCGCTCGCAACCGTCGGGGCGCAGGGGCGTATTCTACGGCGGTCGAGAAAATGCCGCCGCCTGCAGGGAAATCCACCATGAGCCCGTCACAGCCGATCACCTCCACCAGCACCTCCACCAGCACCTCCAACGCTTCCTCCAACGCTTCCACCAGCACCTCCGCCTCAGCCGAGGCTCTGGCCCAGTTCTCGCGCGGGATTTCACCCTTGTCGGTCATGCCCTTGTGGGAACGCACCGCACGCATGAAACCCGGGTCGATCTGCGTGCCGCATCAGTGGCGCTATGCCGACCTGCGCGGGCCGCTGCAGGAGGCCTGCAGCCTGATCAGCAAGCGCGATGCAGAACGACGGGTACTCGTTCTGGAGAACCCGAGCATGCGCGGCTCCACCTTTGCGACCCCGACGCTCTACGCCGGTCTGCAGATCATCACGCCGGGCGAAATTGCCCCCTCGCACCGCCACTCGCCGGGCGCGCTGCGGTTCATCATCGAAGGTGAAGGCGCCTACACCGCGGTCGAAGGCGAGCGCATCGACATGCATCCGGGTGACTTCATCGTCACCCCGAACTGGACATGGCATGAGCACGGCAATCTGGGCGAGCAACCGGTCGTCTGGCTCGACGGGCTCGACACGGCGATGGTGGCGCTCTTTGGCGCGATGTTTCGCGAGGATGCGCCGAGCGAGAGCTACGCCCCGGAACACCCTTCGGGGGAAAGCGCGGCGCGCTTCGGCAGCAACATGCTGCCGGTGGATTACGAAGGACAAGCGCACACCTCGACACCATTGCGGGTGTACCGCTACGCCCAATCACGTGCGGCACTGGCCGATCTCGCCCGCGCCCGCGCCGCGGACGCGGTGCATGGTTACAAACTGCGCTACGCCCATCCGGGCACCGGCGCGCATCCCTTCCCGACCATGGCGGTCTATCTGCAACACCTGCCGGCAGGCTTTTGCGGCAGCCCATGGCGCTCGACCGAAAGCCTCGTCTGCTGCGTCGTCGAGGGAGCAGCAACCGCGGTGCTCGGTGACCACCGATTCGAGCTTGGCCCACGCGACCTCTTCGCGATACCACCGTGGGTCGAGGCGCGCCTCGAGTCCTCGGCTGGGGCCGTCATTTTCAGTTACGGCGATCGGGCAGCGCAGGAGGCCTTGGGTCTGCTGCGCGAGGAGCGCCTGTAGCGAGCGCGATGGCATGAGCCTGAGCCACGAATGACCCCACCAGCAAGCCCGCAAGACCACCTAACGGTGATCGCACCTTTCGGATCGAACGCACTCGGGTCACCGGCAGAGTCTCCACTATCGGAACCCGTACCAGAGACATCGCCGCACCGTAGCGCGCCATGAAGCCGTACGGCACCACCGCCAGCAACTCATCGCTCCCCAGCACTGCGAGCAGCGTCGACAGCGATTCACAATCGAGTCGAACAGCAGGGGGCTTGGCACCCAGGGCGGCCCACCCCAAGCGTGTCGGGTCGCCAGCCCCGGCACGCGGCCCGACCCGCACCCAAGGTGCAGCGGCCAGGTCGACCAATCTCGACGCCTCGGCCAAGGGATGTGAGGACGATGCGACCACGACATTGACGCTTTCAAACAAAGGTTGCGCGACAAGCGCCGCGCTGAATGAGCCCGGAGGCAGCGGACCAATCGCCAGATCGATCTCACCGGCACGAAGGAGCGCCTCGGAGCGCGCGAACGGTGCATCGATAATGCGCAGACGCGCACCGGGCACCCGTTGCCTGAAAGAAGCAAATGCCCGAGGCACCACGAGAGGGTCCACCTCGGGCGACAGCCCCACCGCGATTCGCGATCGATGGCGCTTGGCCTGCCACTCCAGTTCCTCACTGGCCTGCGCCAGTTCATCCAAGGCCTTGCTCGCGCGAGTTGCCAGGATTTCACCTTCAGGCGACAGACCAACCCCTCTGGGCGTCCGGATGACCAGGGCCACGCCGATCTCCGCTTCGAGTTGGCCCAATGATCGCGTCAGGACCGGTTGACTGACCTGCAACACCTGCGCAGCCGATCGCAGACTGCCGTATTCCGCGATCGCAAGGAGCAGGTGGAGGTGTTGAATTCGCATGGTTTTTGAGTGATACCTCAGGGCTATCAGTCTGAAACGCTATCACCTCGAAACAGCAAGCGCAGAGCCTCGATGGACGGGCGGTGACACCGCCTGGATCCGTGGGTGAGCAGTGACGCTGCCTGGATCCATGGGCGAGCGCTGCCACCGACTGGCCCCGTGGGTGAGCGGTGACTGTGCGCTTACCTCTAGACGCGGAGAGAGGCGGCTGGGGGGAAGTGAATTCGCAGGGTTTTTCGAGTGATACCTCAGGGGTATCACTGCGAAAAGTACCCTCCCAGAGGTACCACCACCTCCACGCCATGCGGTCGGGAGCGAGCCGTGAATGACCCTGTCCGCGCGGCGTCATCAGACCTGCCGTCCCACGATCAGGTCTGCCGTCCCCTCATCAGGTCTGCCGCCCGCTCCGCAATCATCAGCGTCGGCGAATTGGTATTGCCCGAGCTGATGGTGGGCATCACCGACGCGTCCACCACGCGTAACCGTTCGATGCCGCGCACCCGCAACTCGCTGTCGACCACCGCCAGTGGGTCGTCACGACGCCCCATGCGACAACTGCCGACCGGATGAAAGATGGTCGTTCCGACATCGCCCGCAGCTCGCTCGAGGTCAGCATCACTGACCAGGTGCGGGCCCGGCAGGAACTCCTCGGGGCGGTAGCGCGCGAGGGCACGACTTTCAGTCACGATCCGCCGCGTGAGCCGCAATGAATCGACGGCAACCCGACGATCTTCCGCCGTCGAGAGGTAGTTGAGCCTGATGGCGGGCGGCTCATGCGCATCGCTCGATCGCAGGCGCACGCTGCCGCGCGACGTCGGCTGCAGATTGCACACGCTCGCCGTGAACGCGGGGAACCGGTGCAGCGGTTCCCCGAAACGATCGAGTGACAGGGGCTGCACATGAAACTCGATATTCGGACGCACCTTCGAGGCATCGGACATCGCGAAGGCGCCCAGTTGCGATGGGGCCATGGCAAGCGGGCCGCTACGCGTCAGCGCATATTGCAATCCCATCCTCGCCTTGCCCCACCACGAATGCACCTGTTCATTGAGCGTCGGCACACCACTCACCTTGAACGCCATGCGCAGTTGCAGGTGATCCTGCAGATTGGCGCCCACCCCGGGCAGATCGTGCCGCAGATCGACACCGTGCGACTGCAGCACATCGCGCGGTCCGATGCCCGAGAGCTGCAGGATATGCGGGCTGCCGATGGCGCCGGCCGCAAGTACCGTCTCGGCGCGTGCAGCCGCCGAACGCACCACGCCATCCTGCTCGAAGACAACACCCGTACAGCGCGCCCCATCGAACTGCAGCTTGTGCACCAGGGCACCGGTGAGCACCGTCACATTGCCCCGGGCGATGGCAGGACGCAGGAACGCACGCGAGGCACTCCAGCGCACGCCGCGTCGCTGGTTCACTTCGAATCGTGCGACGCCGTGGTTGTTGCCGCGATTGAAGTCATCGGTGGCCGGTATGCCGAATTCGGTGGCTGCCTCGGTGAACGCATCCAGCAGTTTCCAGGAAAGCCTCTGCTTCTCCACGCGCCACCGACCCCCGCTGCCATGAAAGGCAGAGGCACCGCGCCAGTGGTCCTCGCTGCGCCGAAAGACCGGCAGCACGTTCTCCCACGACCAGCGACTGTCCCCCGTCACCGTCGCCCAGCCGTCGTAGTCCTCAGTCTGGCCACGCAGGTAGAGCATCGCATTGATCGATGAACAACCGCCCAGCACCCGGCCGCGCGCGTAATTGATCGAACGGCCATTGAGTCCGGCCTCGTCGACGGTACGAAAGCACCAGTCGGTGCGCGGATTGCCGATGCAATAGATGTAGCCCACCGGAATCTTCACCCAGATCCAGTCATCCGGAGGCCCGGCTTCGAGAACGAGCACACGCACGGTCTGATCGGCCCCGAGCCGCTCGGCCATCACGCAACCGGCCGTGCCCGCCCCGATGATGATGTAGTCGAACTCACCGAGCCGCTGTGCTTCCGAGCCATCGGAAGAAGTATTGACGATCTGCACCACCGCTTGCCCCCAGTCAGACGAATCGACCCCGCTACGGCCCCGACCACTTGAATCGTGTTGCGCGCCGTTCAAGCAACCCGGTCACACCGTTGTACACCGCAGGGCACGACCGATGCCGATGTCATCGCATTGCCATCATTCTGTCATCAGCGTGTCTCGCCCGAAAGGTGCAATACACCAACCCTTTCAGGCAAGGCTCGATGAACGCGCGCGACACCCAATCGGAAGGCCTCATCCACCATCGTGCGATCTGGCTCTCGGACATTCACCTGGGCACCCGCGGCTGCCGCGCCGCCGATCTGCTGGAGTTTCTCCGGGTGCATGATGCCGATGTGATCTACCTGGTCGGCGACATCGTCGATGGCTGGCAGATCAAGCGCTCGTGGTACTGGCATCAGAGCCACAACGACGTGGTGCAGAAGATTCTGCGCAAGGCGCGCAAGGGTACCCGGGTGATCTACGTCCCCGGCAACCACGACGAAGGCCTGCGCCACTTCACCGGCATGGACCTCGGACGCATCGAGATCGAACCCGAAGCCGTCCACACCACGCTCGATGGGCGTCGCTTGCTGGTCACCCACGGCGATCTCTTCGACGGAGTGATCCAGCGCGCGAAGTGGCTCGCCTATCTGGGCGACACCCTCTACATGCTGGCGCTCGAACTCAACCGGCACTTCAACCGCCTGCGGCAGCGCATGGGGCTGCCCTACTGGTCGCTCTCGCAGTACCTGAAACATCAGGTGAAAAATGCCGTCAGTTACATCAGCGATTTCGAACAGGCCGTCGCCCACGAGGCGAAGCGCCGCGGTTTCGATGGCGTGGTGTGCGGCCATATCCACCAGCCGGCACTGCGCATGATCGACGGCGTGCTGTACGCCAATGATGGCGACTGGGTCGAGAGCCTCACTGCGCTGGTTGAGACCACGTGCGGGGAACTGCAGATCGTACGGGCAGCCCCGATCACCCATTCAGTGCCCGCAGCACGAGCGGCAGCAATGAGCGCCTGACTGCGAAGCAGCAAGGCGTGCATGACCGGCAGCGGGCATCAAGGCGCTCAAACCGGACAAGCAAAGTGTAACGACCCTGTCACAAACCATCCCTACCATCGATCTGTTGGTGATGGATCGGGATCCACGCGAGAAGAGCCATGCGGCACATGACGGACCCAGGACTGCAAATGCGCCTGAACGAAAGCGGCACCGACCTGCGGATCGAGTTCGCTGCAACGCGTCAGGATCTGCTCGCAGCGCAGCGTCTGCGCTACCAGGTGTTTGCCGAGGAATTCGGTGCTGAATTCGATTGCCGGATTCCGGGCATCGACGCTGACATCTTCGATGCCTATTGCGATCATCTGCTGGTGCGAGATCGTCACAGTCTCGAAGTGGTGGGCACCTATCGCATGTTGCGTCCAGAGCAGGCGCGCGCGCTGGGCTGCTCATACGCCGACAGCGAGTTCGATCTGAGCGGGCTTGCCGCCATGCGGCCCTGGATGGCTGAACTCGGTCGTTCCTGCGTTGCGCCGGGCTATCGAACCGGAGCCACCATACGACTGCTCTGGTCGGGGATCGGGCGCTTCATCCAGTCGCGCGGCTACCGTTACCTCATCGGTTGCGCAAGCGTGTCGACCCGCGATGGTGGCCATGTGGCTGCCAGCCTCTACACCGCGCTCATGGGTCAACAGGCCGAGGGCGAAAGCTGGGGGGCGCGCCCTCACAAGCGACTGCCACTGGAAAACCTGCGTTGTGACCTGCCCACTGCCACCCCGCCACTCATCAAGGGCTATCTGCGCTGCGGCGGGCGAATCATCGCCGAGCCTGCCTGGGACACCGACTTTGGCACGGCCGACTTCCTGATGATGCTCGACCTCGCGACGATGGCACCACGCTATGCACGGCACTTTTTCGGCGATGCGCCCCTTGGCTTGCAGGACCCTGCAGCAGTCATCCCGCGCGAGCCCTACCTCGGCGAGCTGGAGCCGATCGCCGCATGAGAGCGGTCCAATGAATTCGGGCAAGCCACTCAAGGCGTTGCCAACCGGAGATCAAGCATGAAACCGAGTGTGATCATCGTCGAGGATGACGCAGCGATTCGCGACCTGCTGCAATACAGCTTCGAGCGCGCCGGCTTTCGGGTACTACCTGCGGCTTCGGCGGAGCGAGCCCTCGAACTGTTGAAAGAGCGCCTGCCCACGGTGCTCGTGATCGACTGGATGCTGCCTGCGCTATCGGGTCTTGCGCTGGTGGAGAAGTTGCGTCGAACGAGTCGTACCGCCGATCTGCCCCTGCTGATGCTGACCGCACGAGGCAGCGAGCAGGACCGCGTAGGCGGGCTCGAAGCGGGCGCCGACGACTACGTCGTCAAGCCTTTCAGTCCGAGCGAACTGATCGCACGGGTGAACGCACTGGTCAGGCGCCGCGCCCCTGAATTTGCCGGTGGCAGCATTACGCTGGGCGCACTCGAACTGGACAGCGATGCACGCACGGCCACCGTCGATGGCACTCGAGTTGCGCTGCGCCAGGTGGAGTTCAGGCTGCTCAAGCTTTTCATGGCACACCCCGATCGGGTGTTCACCCGCAACGAACTGCTCGACCGTGTCTGGGGCGAGGACGTGTTCGTCGAGGAACGCACGGTCGATGTGCATATCCGGCGGGTTCGCCTCGCCCTGGGCAAGCCCTACCGCGACCTCATTTCGACGGTGCGTGGCGGCGGCTACAAGCTGGATCCTGCGATGCTCGAAGCCGCCGAGGCCAGCCTCGCCTGAAAATTCAAGGCCTGCCCCGCTCGCCAGGAAGCCCCGTCGCGGCGTTCAAAGTCCTCACCTCGATCGATCGGGGCTTGGGCCTGCGACTGATTGAATCCATAATAGGGGCCACCCACTAGCGGAGACTGCCCTGATGAATGGAATCGTGGTTCGCAACATACAGCGCGCCGATGCAAGCGTGGTCGAGAGTCTTGGCCGCTTTGGCGTCGCCACCATCCACGAAGCCCAGGGCCGCAGCGGGCTCATGAAGACCCATATGCGCCCCATCTACGAGGGCGCGCGCACCGTCGGAACGGCAATCACGGTGCTCACGCATCCGGGAGACAACTGGATGCTGCATGTCGCCATCGAGCAGATTCGTCCCGGCGACGTCGTCGTGGCCGCCTGCTCGGCCGACAACACCGATGGCATGTTCGGCGAATTGCTCGGCACCCAGTTCAAGACACACGGTGCACGCGGCCTGATCCTGGATGCAGGCTGCCGCGACGTCAGCGATCTGAAGAAGCTTGGCTTTCCGGTGTGGTCGCGTGCCATCTCGGCCAAGGGCACCGTCAAGTCGACGGTCGGCTCGGTAAACATTCCGGTGGTCTGCGCAGGCGCGCTCGTCAACCCGGGCGACGTGATCATCGCCGACGATGATGGCGTGGTCGTGGTGCCACGTGCCGATGCAGCACGCGTTGCTGCCGAAGCCGAAGCCCGTGAAGCCAAGGAAGCGATCGCGCGTGGGCACTACGCCGCCGGCGAACTGAGCCTGGACCTGAACAACATGCGCGAAGCCCTCGAGCGCGCCGGCCTGCGCTACGTCGACGATCTGCCTCACGGGGGTGCCTGAGCACCCGGGCGCGACGGCGATGCTGCGTAGCGGAGACGCACGCCGGCGCGGTGTCGGTTTGCTGCGCCGGATCGCGCGCCTTGCGTGGGTCTCAGCGTTCTGCGCAGGCATCGTCCCGACCACAGCGCACGCCCAGAGCGGCACCACGGTCGGTACGGGTCTGAGCGCCGGCGCCAGTGCGGGTGTGGGTGTGGGTGCCAGCCCGGGTACCCCTGCAACATGGCCGCAGCGCCCGGTTCGCATCGTCGTTCCCTTCGATGCGGGCGGCATCGCCGACATCACGGCTCGCGTACTCGCCGAACGCCTCACCCAATCGACCGGCCAGCAGATCGTGGTCGAGAACAGGCCCGGCGCCGGGGGCGTCGTAGCCACCGAAACCGTGGTGAAGGCAGCCCCCGATGGCCACACGCTGCTTCTCATCAGCAACGGCAACGCGGTCAGTGCCACGCTCTTTCGCACGCTCCCCTACGACATCGTGCGTGACGTGGCACCGGTGTCGACGCTCGGATTCTTCGACATCGTCATTCTGGCCAATGGCGACTCCCGGTATGCCACCCTGGCCGACCTGCTCGCCGATGCGCGCGCGCGTCCGGGCAAGTTGAACGCCGGTACGATCAGCATCGGCAGCACCCAGAACCTGTCGGCAGAACTCTTCAAGTCGATGGCGGGCCTTGATCTGCAGACCATCCCCTTCAAGAGCACATCGGCGGTGGTCTCCGCCTTGCGCTCGGGCGATGTGCAGGTGGGCTTCGAACTGCTCGGGCCGGTCTATGCCCAAGTACGGGCCGGTGCCCTGCGGGTTCTTGCAGTGGCTTCGAATCGACGTTTTCCGGGGCTGCCTGCGGTGCCCACAGCCATCGAGGCAGGGCTTTCAGGCTACCAGGCCTCGTCATGGAATGGCATCGCGGCACCTGCGGCAACCCCGCGCGCCATCATCGACCGGATCGCAGCCGAGATGGCGCTTGCGCTGGCGGTGCCCGAGCTGCGGCAGCGCCTGTCGGACCTCGGGGTGGAAGCCCGCGCGAGCACGCCTGCCGCCCTGCACGAGTTGCTGGTGGCCGAGATCGCCAAGTGGAAGGCCGTCATCGAGCGCGCGCACATCGAACGGCAGTAAGGCACCTCACCTCTCCCTCCCCCGAGGCACTACTGATGAAGCCCATCCCCGCCCCCGACCCCGCACCCATCAAGCCGCACACCGCGATGCCTGCGCTCGCCTGCGATGCCCATTGCCATATCTTCGGACCGGCCGCGCAGTTTCCCTTCTCGCCCACGCGACGCTACACGCCGCCCGATGCGCCCAAGGCGATGCTGCGTGCACTGCATGCGCATCTGGGCATCTCGCGCGTGGTGCTGGTGCAAGCCAGTTGCCACGGCCCCGACAACAGCGCCATGCTCGATGCCATCGCCGACTCGGACGGCGCCTACCGCGGCGTGGCGATGGTGAAGACCGACGTCACTGACCGCGAGCTGCAGTCCCTGCATGACGGTGGTGTGCGCGCGGTGCGATTCAACTTCGTGCAGCATCTGGGCGGCGCCCCCGACGTGCCTGCCGTGGAACGCGTCATCGAGCGTATCGCGCCCATGGGCTGGCATGTGGTGCTGCACCTCGATGCCGAAGACATCACCACCTACCGGGGTTTTCTCGACCGCCTGGCGGTGCCCTTCGTCATCGACCACATGGGTCGGGTCGATGCCTCGCAGGGTCTCGACCAACCCGCCTTCGTGCACCTGCTCGATCTGATGCGTGATGAGCGTGCCTGGGTCAAGGTGAGTGGCGGCGAGCGCATCTCACGCAGCGAGCGCCCGTTCACCGATGCCGTGCCTTACGCAGCAGCACTCATCAAGGCAGCCCCGGACCGAGTGCTGTGGGGCACCGACTGGCCACACCCGAACATCCGGGTGATGCCCAACGATGGCGAACTGGTCGACCTGTTTGCCCGCTACAGCGACGATGAGGCGGTGCGGCACAAGGTACTGGTCGACAATCCGACCCGCCTGTACTGGGCTGACTGAAACGCCTGATCAAGCCTCGGGCAAGCGCTCGTCGGGTGGCCCGATCTCGCTCACCACATCGCGAATCCAGTCCTTGTTGCGCAAGGGCTCGATACGCATCTCGCGTGCTTCCAGGCGCGTGGTGCAGCCATACACCGTCTTGCCATCGACCATCACCATGCATTCCTTGCAGGCATTGGCGTTGATGCAGGCAAAGCGCAGCGCAAGGGTGCGGTCGAAGTGCGAGCGGATGTAGCGCAGACCATCGAGCACCGAATTGCCCGACTCGAACGGCACCTCATACTGCTCGTAATGACCCTCCTCGGGGGGGGCGCCGCGCCAGACCTTCAATTGGGCAACCGACTTCATGCTGCAACTCCAGCGTTGACAGGCACCCGCGCCAACGCGATCTGCGGGTTCGCCTGCGATTGAACGAGCGCGATCGCATCGGTCGGGCCGGCAAGACGGCTTTCCAGGTGCAGCGTCCAGTTCGGATCAAGGCCCGGGTGATCCTCTCGCTGGTGCGCACCGCGGCTCTCGGTGCGCTCGAGCGCTGCCACCGTAACCGTCTCGGCCACCAGCGTCATGTTGCGCAGGTCAAACCAGTCGAGCCAGACCGGATCGAACGCCCCCGGTGCAAAGGACGGTGCCGCATGGAAGCGCGTGGCAAGCGCTCGTACGCCGTCGAGCCCCTCGCGCAAACCGGCCTCGGTGCGAAAAGGCCCGACCTTGCGCGACATGATGGTTTGAAGTTCATCGATGGCAGCCGCCGTGTTGGCCTCGGTCGGCAACGTGCCGGGGGTGAGCGTTGCCTCGATCAGACGCTGTGCCTGCGCTCTCACCCGCTCGATCCGGGAAGCGCTCGCCACCGGATCAGCCACTGCGTCCGCTGCCAGCACGGACACCGCCTGGGCCGCACTCGCGCCCGCGCGGCGACCGAAGGCAAAGGCCTCGGTGATGGCATTGCCCGAGAGACGGTTGGCGCCGTTCGCGCCACCGACCGCCTCGCCACCGACGAAGAGCCCCGGCACCACAGTGGCCATGCGCGTATCGACCGCAACGCCACCCATGTGGTAGTGGGCAATCGGGGCAACTTCGATCGGCGTCTTCGCCAGATCGATGCCGTTCTTCGCAAGGCGATCGACCACCGGCCCGAAGGCGGCACGCAACTGCTCGGGGGGCAGATGCTCGAAGCTGAGCCAGGCCCCGCCATGCGGCGATCCGCGACCCGCCTCGACCTCCTTGTAGATGGCATACGTGGCCTGATCACGCGTGATGGTGTAACGACCACCGTCCTCGGTGCCATACCGATGCGTGAACTCCTCCTTCAGACCATTCAGGAGGCGACCACCCAACTTGTATCGGAAAGGGTCCCACATGATCGGATCCATCCCGATCATGCGCGGTGCCAGATGCCCGATCGGAAAGAACTGCACGAACTCCATGTCGATAAGGGGTGCACCAGCCCGCAGGGCGAGCGCGTAGGCATCACCCCCCATGTTGGACGACGCACTGTTGCGCGCATAAAGCCGCGTGAGACCGCCGCAAGCGAGCACCACGGCACCAGCCACGATGGTCACCGCCTCGCCCGTGGTCAGATGAACCCCCACCGCACCGGCACAGCGGCCTTCGTGAACGACCAGATCGGTGATGCACAGATCACCCACGCGTTGCACGAGGGGCGACCGAATCACCTGCGTGCGCAACGTGCGCGACACCGCCGGCCCGGTATTGAGGAAGTCGACATAGACGCAGCGCGGGCGATCATGGCCGGGTGCCATCACCGGGGTCAGCTGCCCCTCGGCACGCGCCCAGCCCACACCCCAGGTGTCCATCTCGCGTACGCACTCGAGGCCCTCTTCGCACAGCAGGCGCGACAGATCGGGTTCGCACAGTTCGCGTCCCGCCTGGAGCGTGTCGGCCAGATGAGCCTCCACGCTGTCATCGGCCGGCTCGCCCATGGCAGCGGCCACGGTCATCTGCGCCATCACGGTGGCGCCGCTGCGTCCGATCAGACCGCGATCGGCCAGGATCACACGGGATCCGAGGCGCGCGGCCTCGACAGCGGCATACATGCCAGCGCCACCGGCGCCAACCACCAGTACATCGGTTTCCAGGTTTCTCATGGTGTCCTGCTGAGTCTGTGAGGCAAGGTCAGGTGGACTGGCGTGTCGAACAGGCCGTCAGGCGGCCTCGAGCGAGGCGGCCTTCGACACCCGGTCAAGCGGTGAATGGGACGGGCACCTGCGAAAGAGAGGGCGCGACCGGCCTGGTCGGCCGGGCCGAGCCGTCTTGATCAGATGGCGTCAGCCTGCCCGGCGGGATCGGCTGCCTTCACCGCATCGAGCACTGCGCAGTTCTCGTAGATGGCCATCGTGCGCGGGTACGCGGTGAGGTCGCACTTGAACCGCTTTGCGTTCTGGATCTGCGGTACCAGACACACATCGGCCATGGTGAACTGATTACCGAGGCAGAAACGACCCGACTGCCCTTGCGCCGCGAGAAACTGCTCGAAGCCTGTCAGCCCCTCGGCGATCCAGTGGGCGTACCACTCACCGTTGATCTTCTGATCATCGAGGCCACAGGCGTTCTTCAGGTACTTGAGCACACGCACATTGTTGAGCGGGTGAATCTCGCAGCCGATGATCTGCGAGGCGGCACGCACATACCACTTGTACTCGATGCCCCCGGGCATCAGGGACGGCGTCGGATAGCGCTCATCGAGATACTCGATCATGGCCATCGACTGGGTGAAGACATGCCCCGCATCATCGACGAGCGAGGGCACCAGACCCTGCGGGTTGAGCGCGAGATAGTCGGCGGCGCGCTGCTCCATCTTCGGCAGGCTGACGTACTGGGACTCGTAGGGCAGGCCCTTCCAGGCCAGCGCGATGCGCAGGCGAAAGGAGGTCGATGAACGAAAGAAGGTATAGAGCTGCATCATGGGGGCGTGGAGTCCTGCCTGAGGCCTACTTGTTGAGGATGTGCTCGGGCGTGCTCGAGACAATCTTGCCGTAGTCGGGAACGAACTTGCCGCCCTCGATCAGGCTCACGAACGCAGGCTTCATCTCGACCAGCATGCGACGGATGCGCGCGTGTTCCTCGATGTCGGACCACTCGGCAATCAGCCAGAAGTGACGCGAATCCTCGGTGTCCTGCACGAGCACGCCGTCCTTCACCTGCGCCGCCGACTTGTGCATCGGGTTGGTGTCGGAATAGTCAAACTCGTTGAAGAGTTCGACGAACTGCGCTTCGCAGCCTTCCTTCACCCGAAAATCGTAGATGTGAAAGTAGTTGCCCATCGAGGCAAGCGGCACCATGGCCATATCGAAGCTCTCCTGCAAAAGTGGATGGCCCGAAGGGCCACTGATGAAGCGGGTCGCTCGCTCGCAACGAGCGCCCCGCGCCGGATCCGTCGAGAATCCTACCGTTTGTAGCTTTCGTCAAGCACTGGGGCGGTGTTCTTGCTGCGACGCATGCCAGGGCAGGGCCCACCGCTCGATGCGTGCCAATGCCGCAAACAGCAGCATCCCCATGATGGCCAGCAGCAATACGGCCGCAAATACCCGGGCGGTGTCGAAGGTGCCCTGCGCCGAAAGAATCACGTAGCCCAGACCACGCTGTGATGAGACGAACTCGCCCACGATGGCACCCACCAGCGCGAGCGAGATGGCCACCTTCATGCCGGCAAACATGCTGGGCAGGGCACACGGAAAGCGGATGCGCCAGAGCATCTTCGCGCGACTGCCACGCAAGGCACGCCCCAGGTCGAGGATGTCGGCGGGCACCGACTTCAACCCGAGCACGGTATCGATCACGATGGCAAACACGGCAATCAGAAAGGCGATGGCCAGCTTGGGTTCGGCGCCGGTACCGAGCCAGATGACAAAGAGCGGCGCAATCGCCACCTTGGGCACGCTGTTGAGGCCAACGATGAGCGTATAGATCGTCTTCTCGAGCAGCGCCGACTCGACGATGACCACCGCCAGCCCGACCCCCACCACCACGGCCAGACCAAAACCGCCGACGGTCACGAGCAGCGTGTACCAGGCATGCCCCATGTACCAGGGAAACTCGCTGGCCAGTTCACGCAGCACGGCCGATGGCGGCGGCAGGATGATCGGCTTCACATGCATCCAGGCCACCAGGAACTCCCACAGGAGCACCAGCACCGCGATCGATACGGCCGTGACCAGAATGCCCTGCCAGTCGCGGGTCTTCACGCGTCCTCCTTGAGCAGCCCCATGCCCTCGAAGAGGGTGCGGATGCGCGTCGAGTAGCCATGGAAGCGTTCACCCGTGCGCACCGCCAGCCGGCGCGGGCGCGGAATGTCCACTTCGATCACATCGGCAATGGAACCCGGGCGTGGTGAGAACACCACCACCCTGTCGGCCAGAAATACGGCCTCGCTGATGCTGTGGGTGACAAAAAGCACGGTCTTGTGCTCGGCCAGCCACAGGCGCTGCAATTCGATGTTCAGCTGATCGCGGGTCAAGGCATCCAGCGCGCCGAAGGGCTCGTCCATCAGGAGGAGCTTGGGGTCATCAACCAGTGCGCGGCAGATCGCCACGCGCTGGCGCATGCCCCCGGAGAGCTGCGCCGGGTACCGACCCTCGAATCCCTCGAGCCCCACCATCTTCAGGAGCGAACGGGCACGACCGCGCGCAGCGGCCACATCACCACCCCGAAACTCGATCGGGAGCATCAGATTGTCGAGCACCGAGCGCCACTCGAGCAGGGCATCGCGCTGAAACACGATGCCCAAGTGTTCGGGCGGCGCGGTGACTGGCACACCGGCCACGCTGATCACCCCGGAACTGGGCGTATCCAGACCGGCGACACAGCGCAGCAAGGTGCTCTTGCCGCAGCCACTGGGGCCCAGGATGCTCACGAACTCGCCCGGGCGGATGTCGAGCGATACCTCGGCAAGGGCCGTGATACCCGCATCGGCGAAAACGCGGGTTACCCGGTCGATACGAATGCCCGCTGCCTCGTGTCCGACGCTCATGCTCGTTCGCCGACAAAGGCCGATTGTTGCATCGAACTCATCGTGCGCCGATCTTCTTCATCAGGTCGAGATCGAGCATGTCGTTGGTGTAGTACTCGGCTGCATTGGCCGCGGTGATGAGCTTGGCATTTTCCATGACCTTGAGGCCGTTGGTCCACTCGACCGGCACCATCACGCCAGGCGGTTGCCCACCGCTCTGGGGCGTATTGAAGAAGGTCATGAACTCCTCGACCATACCCTTCATCGACTTGGGGTCGAGCTTGCTCTGGGCGCGCTGGGCGAGGATGGCGGCCACGGCCTCATCCACATGCGCCTTGTCCCTCTGGATGTAGATCCAGGTCCCGGCCATGACGCTGGCAAACTTGCGCAGCGCCACGGGCTTGGCCTTGATCGAGTCTTCGCTCGCGATGAGACCAAAGCTGGGAAACTGCAGACCGACGTCGGCAAAGAGGATGGCCTCGGACTGACGCGGTCCTTCGACCACCGGCAGCACGTTCGGTACCGATGAGAAGACGCCATCGCCACGACCGGCGATATAGCTCGGAATCTTCGAGGCGGCATCGACCGCCAGCAGTTCGACCTGATCACGCTTCAGGCCACCGGCTGCGAGGAAGGTATCGAGAAAGGGGGCTTCGAGCGAGCCGGCGGTGAAGATGAGCTTCTTGCCGGCCAGGTCCTTGGGCGACTTGATGCTGCCGCCCTTGGGAATCATGAGACCGATATCGTTCTTGCGGGCGAAGTTGGCGATTGCCTTGATCGGCAGGCCTTTGTTGCGCGCGATGATCATGGGCGCAAGGCTCGCATGACCGACATCGAACTTGCCAGTGCCGACCAGCTGCACGGTAGTCACTGAGCCGTTGCCGTCCTCGACGACCAGCTCGAGCCCCTGCTCCTTGAACCAGCCTCGCTGGTTGGCCAGATGCAGCGCGGCGTGCGAGCCCCAGGTCACCCAGTCAAGACGAACCGTGAGCTTCTCGAGGGGTTGAGCCAATGCCCCCTGACTGGCCAATCCGAGACTGGCAGTCAAAGTGGCGGCAACGGCAGCGCCAAGCGCGCGTTGCAGGAAGGGGCGTCGATTGCCGGTCATGTCAGTGCTCTCCGTGAGTCTTGTCCACCTGAGCCGGTGGCAAGGTTGATCAAACTCGTCAGACACGGGCAGCTACCCGCGCCCACCACCTGCGCCAAACAGGGCGAGCACCCGATCACGCAGCACTCGCCACAGCAAACCCCAGCCATTCACTGCCATCGCACGACCACCACGGCTGGCCGCAGAGCTGTCTGCGGATACCCCCGCGCCATCGGCGTCTCCGGCACCGGCACCAGCACCAGCACCATCCGCGTGCGTAACACCGGCCCGAATCAGTCGGGCATCGAGTGTCGCACCAAAATCGGCCACGAGACGCTCGGCAAACTCGCGCACGAGCGAGGGTCGCGAAAACTGTGCCAAGGGCCCCTGCAGGCTGTAGTCCATCGTGATGACCACCCGGGTAGAGTCGGCCACCAGAGCGCTCTGGGCTGCGCTTGCCTCACCGGTGGCGACACGCCCCGTGAGTGCGCCACCCACCGGGGCCGTCTGCGGTTCGAGCCGATAGACGATATCGGCGCGAGCGCGTGACTGGCTCAGGTTGTCCTGACCGGCGCCCCGCAGGCGCCCGGTGCGGTGCGCATCATCACGCTCGTGCGTGGCGGCACCGGCAAAGGCGGCCTTCATCGGGCCAAAGCGCACCACGATCCGGGCGCGTACCCGATCGCCATCGACCTCGACCTCTTCGGCGCCGGGCAAACAGGCCGCTACCGCTTTCACATCGGCAAAGGCATGCCAGACATCAGTGGGTGCGCCGCGCATGACAAACGCCACTTCAATGCGGTTGCTGCCGGCAGCGGGCGTGACCGGGACAGCGACGCTCGCGGTTCCAGCAGCAGGCGCAGCACCCGCGGTTGCTGAAGCCACAGACCCCGGTGCACCAGAGACCAGAAGAGGTGCATCACCGGGCACGAAGGACGGCATCGGTGCGTGTTCAATCGCTGACCGGGCGCTCTCGAGGACGCTTGCATTGGCACTGCGCCGCGACTCGAGCACATCGAGAATGGCCCGCACGATGCCGGCAAAGCCGGTGCATCGGCACAGATTGCCCGACATCTCGACTCGAACCCGGCGCTCGTCAGCCTCGGGCACGCGCAGCACCACATCGCGCGCGGCAATCAGCATGCCTGGTGTGCAAAAGCCGCACTGCAAGGCGTGGTGCCGGGTGAATGCAGCGCGCAGATCGCGCATCACCGGATCCGTCTCGAAGCCCTCGATGGTGCGCACCGCGCTGCCTTCACAGGCGACGGCAAAGGCAATGCAGGCACGCGCCGGGCGATCATCGATGAGCACCGTGCAGGCGCCACAGACGCCATGCTCACAGCCCAGATGGGTGCCGGTGAGCCGCATGGTTTCGCGCAGAAAATCACCCAGATGCTGGCGCGGTTCGGCCAGTGCCTCATGGGTCTCGCCATTGACGGTGAGAGTGATGGGGTTCATGACTGGAACACCTGTCGGGTCGCGCGCAGGAGCGCCGTGACATGGAGCTTGCGCTCGACCGCGTCGAGCCCGGAGACCGCATCGACCAACGCCTGATCGACAGCGTTCGATGTGAGCGCCACACTGCCCAGACGGGCGACGGCAGCGGCCAACCCGGCAAGCGCCACCGGGGCCCCGCCGAGGGCGCCGGCCACGATGCGTGCATGGCCACTCGCAGGGTCGAACACGGCGGCAGCGCTCGCCTCGGGAAACTCGCCCGTCTTGCGACAGATTTTCCAGTAGCCCCAGCGAGCCTGGGCCGACAGCACCGGGCCCTCGACAGCCTCGATGATTTCGTCATCGGCGAGCACGGTGCTGAAACCGGCGCGCATGAATTCGGCGGCACTCACGTCGCGCCGCCCGCGTGGCCCGATGATGCAGACCCGGGCGCCGAGCGCATTGAGCGCAAGCGGCCAGTCGGCAGCCGGATCGGCATGCGCCAGGCTGCCCCCGATGGTGCCGCGATTGCGAACGGCACGGTAGGCGATACCCGTTGCCACATGACGCATGAACCCGCGGCCATCGAGCAGCGCCGGGCTGTCTTCGATCTCGGCATGGGTGACCGCAGCACCGATGCGCCAACGTGCTTGCGCCGCGGGGAGCGCCGAGTTCGCGGGCAGGCCCTGCGATTCGATCCGCCGCAAGGCCTCGATGCGCGACAGATCAATCACATGACTGGGCCGCGCCAGTCGCAGGTTGAGCATCGGTCCGAGCGACTGCCCACCGGCCAGGGGCTTGGCATCGCCCGCGCCCAGCGCATGCGCGCCCAGTGTGTGCACCGCCGATGCCAGATCGACCGGACGTTCGTAGGCAAACCGGGCTGCCTTCATGGCTAGGCCACCTTGCGCGCAGGGGCTGCCACACGGGCCCGCTCGATGGCCTCGAGCAGGCGGCGTGGATCGAGCGGGGTCTCGTTGACTTCGACCCCCAGGTCGGCGAGCGCATCATTCACTGCATTGAAGATCACCGCGGGCGGTGCAATCGCACCACCCTCACCCATGCCCTTGATGCCGAACTTCGTGTAGGGCGAGGGTGTCTCGAGGTGATAGATGCGGATGGGCGGCACCTCGGTCGCGCCGGGCAAGGTGTAATCGGCAAGGGTCGAGGCGAGCGGCTGGCCGTTCTCGTCGTAGGGCGACTCCTCGTAGAGGGCGGTGCCGATGCCCTGCACCACGCCGCCGAGGGTCTGACCCTCGACCACCATGGGATTCACCAGCGTGCCGCAGTCCTCGACGATGACGTAATCGAGCACTTCGACCGCGCCTGCGTCCATATCGACTGCCACCACCACCGCATGCGAGGCGTAGCTGAACGCGCCCGTATCCACATCGGGCTTGTAGCCCAGCGTGGCTTCCAGGCCGTTGCGATCGACATCGGCTGGCAGCCGTTCAGGTCGCAGATACCAGGCGGTAGCAATGTCGCGCAGGCTCACGCTGCCCGAGGGCCCATGCACCGCGCCTGCCTCGAATCGGGTCTCCTCGAGCGTGCAACCCAGCATGTGCGCACCAATATGCCGGTAACGGGGTATCAGCGACTCGCAGGCACGCGCCACCGCACCGCCTGCCATCACGATGCTGCGCGAGGCATAGGTGCCGGTGGAAAACGGGGTGAGCCCGGTGTCGCCATGCACGACATGGATGCGCGCGACCGGTACGCCGGTGACCTCGTGCGCCACTTGCGCGAGGGTGGTCTCCATGCCCTGACCGTGCGAGTGCACGCCCACGCGTACTTCCAGCCCGCCATCAGGCGTGGTGCGCACCGTGGCCGAGTCGTACCCGGGTACGAGTGGGAGCCCCCAGGACGCAAACACGCTGGTGCCATGGGCCGACTGCTCGCAGTAGCTTGCAAAGCCGATGCCGATGCGACGTCCATCGGGCTCGCCGCGACGCTGGCGCTCGCGCCAGGCCTCGATGCCGATCTTCTCGCGCGCCAGGGTGAGCGCCCTCGGGTAGTCGCCGCTGTCATAGTGCTTGCGCGTCACGCTGTCGTAGGGCATTGCTGCCGCGGTCACCAGGTTTTCCATGCGCACGTCGAAGGGGTCGCGATCGACCGCACGCGCGATGGCATCCATCAACTGTTCCATGGCAAAGCACACACCGGTGCGCGCCACGCCGCGATAGGGCAGGAACCCGGGCTTGTTGGTGGCCACGCAGTGGGTCTTCACCCGATAGCCACGGATGTCGTAGGGGCCGGGCAGATTGCCGGTGGCCTGCCCCGGCTCCAGACCAATGGTGAAGGGCCAGTTGGAATAGGCCCCGCCATCGATCGTGATGTCGGCATCGAGCGCGAGCAGTCGGCCGCGCTGATCGGCGTAACCGGTGAGTGCATACGCATGCTGGCGACAATTGGCCCCGGCGACGAGATGCTCGCGCCGGTCTTCGATCCAGCGATAGGGGCGTCGATCGCGCAGGGCCAGCCAGGCCACGCACAAGTCTTCGGGCCAGAGCACGCACTTGTAGCCAAAGCCACCGCCGACATCGGGCGAGATCACGCGAACGATACCCTCGTCGATGCCCAGAAAATGCGCAATGCCCACCCGAATCACGTGCGGCACCTGGGTCGAGGTATAGACCACCAGTTGCCCGGCGCGGTCATCCCAGAGCGCGAGCGTGGCGCGCCCTTCCATCGGCACCATGGCCTGACGTGCGAGCGACACCTCGCGCCGTACCACGACGGTCGCTTCCTTCATCGCCGCGTCGAAGCCATTTTCGTAGGCGAGCGTCAGAAACACGTTGTCGCCCCAGTCCTCGTGCAGCAGGTTCGTGCGATCGACGCGAGCCTTGTGCGCATCGACATGCACCGGCAGTTCATCGATCTGCAGTTCGATGGTCTCGGCGATGTCCTCGGCCTCGGCGCGGGTGCGCGCAATGGCCATCGCAACCGGTTCGCCGACAAAGCGCACCTTGTCCTGCGCAAGCGGGTGCTGCACGGCAAGTTTGAACGTTGGCAGCGTCGACGGTGCGGCTATGGGCAGCACACCGGGCATGTCGGCACGCACGAAGACAGATGACTCGAACCCGACAGGCTTCACGACGGAGCGCAGGCGCCCGTGTGCAACCGGGCTGCGCAGGAAGGCGACCTCGCGCTGGCCGGGAAACTGCATGTCGGCAACGAAGGCACCGCGCCCCTGCATGTGGCGCGCATCTTCCTTGCGGGGCACGCGGGCACCGATGCCCTCACCGGGCTTGCCGTGCAGTTCATCCGACATGCAGACCTCCCTGTCGTGCAACCTCAGACCGGAAACACCAGATCGTTGGCGATGAGATCGCTGTCGTAGACACAGCGCCGCTCGCGAATGAGCAAGGCCCCGGCTCGACGCACGAACGTGTCGTAGTAACGCCCGGCCTGATGAATGGTGGTACGCCCTTCGACGAGCGTTTGCAGGAGCAGATAGTTCGACACCGATCGGATCTCGTCAGCCGATGCGCGCAGCACCAGCACATTGGACACCGTGTGCATCATGTAGCGCGGGGCGTACATCTGGGTGTGCTTCACGGCATAGGCGCGATCGCGGATCATGCCGCGCCCTTCGGCATAGATGAGCCCCACAGGCAAGCCGGCCTCGGCATTCTCGCGGCCGGTGACCACATAGGTGCATTCTTCATCGAAGAAGTCGACCCAGTTCACGAGATCCCCCGTGTCGAGCATGTGGCAGTAGCTGGCGTGGAAGGCCTCGACCTCGAAGCGCGCCTCGAGGGCAGCGCGCGGGTCGAGGGCAGTCTGTTCGTATCCGGGAATCATCATGATTGCTACAGCCCCATCACTTCGCGATACTGGCGATACATCGAACGGATCGCCGACTCGGTCACCAGCGTCGTGGCCGTGCCCTCGGTCGTGCCACCGAGTTTGAGGATGCCCACTTCGGTGGGTGAACGACGCACGCCCTCTTGCAGGAACTTGATGGCCTCGTTGTCCTCCAGCCCCAGAAATCCGGCAGGTCCCATCAGATTGCCCTGTCGCAGGCGGTGACGGGTCATCTCTTCGGTGTCGGTATCGAAGCCGAACATGGTCCAGTTCATGATCATGCTGTTCGGGCCATTGGGCACGATCTGGCGTACGCCCAGCGTATTCAACTCGCGCTGCACGATGAGATTGGGCCAGATGGTCTGCATGGTGACCGTCCAGGGCGAATCGAACTCGGGCACGAAGTCGATGAAGCGCGGATCCTCGAGCTTCAGGTCGGTGCGATAGGCGCGCATCTGGCTCGCGGTGCTGGCATCGACCACCTTGGTGACATCGGCCGGCTTGGCAGAGGCCATGGTGCCGTGGCGACCGCTGGGGTCGGCAATCATGGCGCTCTTGCTGCCCGCCACCATGAGCCCGAAGGTCACCAGGAACGAGTGCAGCAGCGTCGCGTGATAGGGGTCCTTGAGGTTCTCGTGATAGAGCTTCCAGTTGCCTGGCAGCTCGTTGCGGTAGTACCCCAGGATGCGCAGCTGTCGACCCTTGAAGAGGACGTCGAAGTCATGCACGATCTCCTCACCCAGATAGGTCTCCAGGGGCTCCATGTCGTGATCGAAGCTCGCGAACACCACCCCGTGGCGTCTGGCGACCTTCATCTTGTGCAAGCCGTGCTGGGCCGGGTTGAAGTCGCGCGGCATGCCGCTGTCGGCCTCGCCCTTCATGCCACGGCGAAAGGGCACGCCCTGCAGGTCGCCCCGCATGTCGTAGGTCCACTGGTGATAGGGGCACACGAACTCGGCATTGTTGCCGCGCGAATGACGGCAGAACTCGACGCCGCGGTGCGCGCAGCGATTCTCGAACACATGCACGCTGCCATCGGCATCGCGCGCCACCACCACCGGGGTCGGGCCGATCCAGGAGCGCACGAAATCATTGGCCTTTGGAATCTCGGCCTCGAGGGCCACGTAATTCCAGGTGCTGCCGTGGAAGATGCGCTCGACCTCACGGTCGTAGATCACCTGACTGGTGTAGATCCAGTCGGGCACCTCGGTGAGCCCCGCAGCCGGCCAGACGTAGGTGGCTGGCTCGCGTTCCTTGGTGGCCGTCCCGGGTGGGTGGATGACCGTGTCGGTCGTGCTGAACATCGCGCTCTCCTTGAACATACCGACGCCCGTTGCGGGTTTTGATACCTGGCAGCGCGCACCTCACCACAGCATTCTAAACCCGACTCAGATCTTCGCCAGATCGAAGGTCGAGGCGGCAAACAACTCGGCCGGATCAACCTTGCGCGTCGACAGCCCCTGCGCATGGTGATAGCGGGTGAAGGTCTCGAGCATGGCACGATTCTCGTTGAACCCGTAGGGCCAGAAGTCATCACCCATCACGGCGCGGGTTTCGTCAAAGTGCGCCACCACCCAGGGCAGGTTCACCATCAGTTGAGCAAGCTCGTTCAGCTCGTGAATGGCAACCTTCTTGGCAGCGAGGAAGGCGTTGTAGACGTTCACCGGCAGCCACGGGTACTGCTCGACCAGCGTGCGGCGAATGCCGATGAGGTGCATCACCGGAAAGAGACCGGTTCGCCTGAAGTACTCCTGCTCGGTGGTCTTGAAGTCGGGGAAGAGCCGGCCGACATTGGGCACCCGCCGATCGAAACACGAGGGCGCGCGCGCGGTGATCATGCCGTCGATCTCGCCTGATTCGAGCATGCCCGAGAGCGTGCGGTCATCGGCCACCTGCTGCAGGTCGATGGACGGTGGCAGGCTGATCGGCGAACGCTCGTCACGCCCCGGTTCCTCGATGCCACCGCGACGCCAGTGAATGTCCTCGGGCGACACGCCATAGTCGTCCTGGAGCATGCCGCGAATCCATACATTGGCGGTGATCTGGTACTCGGGCACACCAATGGTCTTGCCGCGCAGGTCGGCAGGCCGCTCGATGCCACGATCGGTACGGATGTAGATGCCCGAATGACGAAACACCCGCGACACGAAGGCCGGAATGCCGATGTAGTGGTTGTCGCCGCGGGCAACGGTGGCCGTGTGACTGGAGAGCGAGAGTTCGCAGATGTCGAACTCGTGGAACTTGAAGGCGCGATGAAAGCACTCTTCAGCCTGCATGGCCAGTGGCGTGAGGTCGACGCCCTCGATCTGGGCACGGCCCTGGAAGATCGCCTTGGTACGGTCGTAGTCGGCAACAGCGAGGGTGAGTGGTATGCGATTCATGGGGCTCTAGACTCCGGCGTGGGGAGGAATGCGCGCTGCCCAGGGCTGGGCAAGCTCGATGAGGTGCGCGAGGCGCAACAGGTCGACATCGGAACGAAGACGACCCACCAGTTGCAGGCCTACCGGCATGCCGTTGGCGGTGTAGCCGGCGGGCACGCTGAGCGCCGGATGACCGGTCAGGTTGAAGACATTGAGGTAGGGGCCCCAGGCAGCGCGTATTTCGCCGGTCGGTTTGCCATTGATGATGAGCGGAGCATCGCCGCGGGCATCGGCCGCCACACCGGTGGCGGTGATAACGGGCGTGGCCACCCAATCGGCTGCCGCAAACCACTGCTGCACGGTACGAAAATACGCCGTGCGCCGGTACACCGCCTTGCTCAACTCGGCGCCCGTCATGCCTTGTGCCGCGCGCACACCGGCCAGGAAGCCCGGATCCATGATGCGGGCGGTTTCCTCATCGGGCACGCTGAAGCGCCCGGCCCAGTTGTTCTGCTGCAGCACGCGCCAGGTACCACCGGCGTTCTCGAAGGGCTCCTCGACCGTGGCAAGGCTCGCACCGCGAGCACCCAGCAAGGAGAGCGTCTTCTCGCACAGCGCACGCACTTCGTCATCGAGGGCCACATTGCCCAGGAACGGACGCCAGGTGACGCGCTGCCCCGTCAGATCGAACGGCTTTGCCAGAGCGGCCAGCGCCTGTGTCGGGGCGATGCCCACCGACAGCGGATCGCGCGGGTCTTCGCCCGAAATGGCATCGAGCGCAAGAGCCATGTCGGCTACCGTGCGGGTGATGAGCCCCATGTGAATGAAGTTGCCAAAGCCATCGGGAAAGATCTCGTAGGGCACCAGACCCATCGACGGCTTGATGCCGAGCACGCCACAGGCGGCCGCAGGCAGTCGTGTCGAGGCACCCGCATCCGTGGTGAGCGCAATGGGGGCAAGGCCTGCAGCCACCGCGGCGGCCGCGCCACTGCTCGACCCACCCGGGGTCATGGCGGTGTTCCAGGGGTTGCGGGTAATGCCGGTGAGGGGCGACGAACCCAGCACCGAGGAGGCAAATTCGGGCAATGTGGTCTTGCCTACCATCACGGCACCGGCCAAGCGCAGGCGGGTGACCGCAACCGCCTCGATATCGGGCACGCTCGACTCGAGCGTACGTGACCCGAAGGTCGTGCGCACACCCGCAGTCTCGATATTGTCCTTCACCGAAAAGGGCACACCGGCCAAGGGCAGCGCGCGGCGCGCAGCGTCAGCATCGATGGCGCGCGCCTCGGCGAGTGCGCGCTCGGCGCAGACGGTCACGTAGGCATTGAGCGTGGGCTGGGTGGCCTCGATGCGTGCCAGACAGGCCTGCACCGTTGCCTCGGCGCTTGCCCGCCCCTCACGGTGTGCTGCAACCAGGTCGACTGCTTCAGGAAGGCTCATCGCTCGCTCCGGCGAAAAGCTTTGGAGGATACACCGGGCACAAGGCCGCAGCCCCCTGCACAGGCAGCTATAGCTGAGCGCGATGGCCCCGGGAGCGGCCCGGCACGCCGACGGTGCGCCAGGCCAATGCCCTCAGCGACGCCGACCGCGGCCGCTATTCATCATCGGCTTTGACTCGCTGACCCGCAGCGGCTGCCCGCCCATGTCCTTGCCGTTCAGCCCCGTGATGGCGGCCATCGAATGCGCCCTGCCCGGCATCTCGATGAAACCGAAGCCACGCGAGGCGCCGGTGAAGAGTTCGCGCTTGATCTCGACCGAGCGCACTTCACCAAAGGCCTTGAAGGTCTCGAGGAGTTGCGCCTCGTTCACGTCAAGGGCGAGATTACCGACGAAGATCTGCATGTGTCGTCCTTGTCAGACGCTGGAATCGTTGCCACTCGAATGCGTTTCGGCATCGAGTGGTCGGGGGCGCATCAGTGCCGGTACGGCAGCCGGACGCCGGGTAACCGGGGCGGCTGCCGACGCAGTGCGCCGTGCCGGGTCGCTCGCCCACTGCGGGCGCGTACCCGACTCGGGGCGCTGGCCGGCCGAGCGCGAACCGTCACCGCGCGCTGCGGAAGACCGCGCGCCCTCGCTGCGCTGGCCACCGGTAGCGCCGCCACCAGAGCGCGACGACTGCGGCCGCGCATCGCCCGAGCGACCACCGCGCGCACCGGCACCGCCTGGCTGCGCGGCACGTGCTTCGCCACCGCGCGAAGGACCACTCGCCTGACCGGTTCGGGCCTGGCCGCTGCGGCCCTGACCACTGCGGCCCTGACCACTGCGCGTGTCACTGGCACTCACCTCGCCGCGGCCGCCGCGACCGCCGCGACCACTCACATCAGGGCGCCGGGTGACGCCGTCGTCGGCCCCCGCATCGGCAGTGCCTGCTGCGGGCACGAAGCCCTCGAGCGGGCGCATCGGGATGCTGCGCTTCATCAGCGCCTCGATCGCCGCCAGAAGCGGCCTGTCCTCACCGCTCACCAGTGACACGGCCTCGCCAGAGGCACCCGCGCGTGCGGTACGACCGATCCGATGCACATAGTCTTCAGGCACATTGGGCAAGTCGTAGTTGACCACGATGGGCAAGAGCGAGATGTCGATGCCGCGAGCGGCCACATCGGTCGCAACCAGCGCGGTCACTTCGCCATCCTTGAACCGGTTGAGTGCACGCTGACGCTGGTTCTGGCTCTTGTTGCCGTGGATCGCATCGGCGGTGATGCCATCCTTCTCGAGCAGTTCGGCCAGGCGATTGGCGCCGTGCTTGGTTTTGGTGAAAACCAGCACCTGCGACCAGCCGCGGGTGCGGATGAGGTGCGAGAGCACCTGGCGCTTGGAGTCCTTGTCGACTCGATGCGCCGTCTGGGTCACCATCTGCGCAGTGGAATTGCGCGGCGCCACCTCGATCGACACCGGATCGCGCAGGAAGCTCGAGGCGAGCTTGCGAATTTCGGGCGAGAAGGTTGCCGAGAAGAGCAGCGTCTGGCGCGCCTTGGGCAGCATCGCGAAAAGCCGCTTGATGTCGTGAATGAAGCCCATGTCGAGCATGCGGTCGGCCTCGTCGAGCACCACGAACGACACGTTCGACAGGTCGATCGAGCGCTGCGAGATGTGATCGAGCAGCCGGCCCGGTGTGGCCACCACGATGCGCGGGCTACGACGCAGGGCATCGAACTGGTTTCCCATGCCGACACCGCCAAAAATGGCGGTCGAGCGCACACCGATGTACTTGCCATAGGTGCGAACCGACTCCTCGACCTGCACGCACAGTTCGCGCGTCGGGGTCATCACCAGACCACGCACCGGTCGTTGCTTGTCAGGCGGCATGGCAGCGATGGTCTGCAGCATGGGCAGCGTGAAGGCGGCGGTCTTGCCCGTGCCGGTCTGCGCGGCGCCGAGCACGTCGCGCCCAGCCAGGACGGCCGGGACGCCCTGCGCCTGGATCGGGGTGGGCGTGTCATAGCCCTGTTCGGCCAGTGCACGCAGCAGTTCGGGACGCAGGCCCAGGGTAGCAAAGGCCGTCGTGGCAGCGGGCTCACCGGCGGACTGTCCTGCGGCATTGGCCGAAGCGGCATCGATTGCCGAGTGCGGGCGCGCGGAGGCCGCGGCCGCGTATTCTGAAGCGGAAGTAATAGAAATCTCCTGGTGTCGGCCTGCGCGCTCGACGGGCGTCGAACGAGAACCGGTCAGGCAGACGTGGCTACTGCATGGAAGAGAGCTTCGGGCAACCCGGACAAACCACCGGAGCCGGAGGCACAGCGCCTCGAGCAGAGCGAACCGGGAAATCAGGTGCCGAAGATCAGGAGACTCCGGCGACGCGAACCGAACGGGAGGCAGGAGTGCGAACCGGAAAAGCGCACATCGAAAACCTCACCGATCTGATGTTACACGCTTTTGCTGCGCCGCGACGAGACAAATGCCTGCCTGCAGCCAGGACCCGCCCCGCTCGCCGGCCTTACTCCTGTCGCATGCCGGCGGCGCGGGCAATACGCCCCATGCGCACGGCCTCATCGGCGATGTGCTTGCGGAAAGCCTCGGCGGTGCTCCCTACCGGGTCAAACCCCAGCGCCGCAAAGCGCTCGCGCAGGTCTGCACGCTCCAGGGCTCGCTGCGTATCGCCCTGCACTCGAGCAATGATGTCAGCGCCGGTGTGCGCCGGTGCCAGCAACCCGAACCACCCGGTCATCGCATAGCCGGGCAGACCCGCCTCTGCGATGGTGGGCACGTTGGGCAACTGCGCCGAGCGCGTGAGCGATGTCACGCCGAGCGCCCGCAGCCGTCCGCTGTTGATGTAGCCGATGGCCGCCGGAATGTTGTCAAAGGTCATCTGGATCTGACCGGCCAGGAGATCCTGAAGCGCCAGTGCCGAGCCCTTGTAGGGGACATGCTGGAACCGGGTGCCGGCCATCTGGTTGAACATCTCGGCCGCAAAGTGGCCGGTGGCGCCAAACGAGGGCGTGCCGTAGAACAAGGGCTCGGCACGGGTGCGCGCCAGCGCAATGAGCGACTGCACCGACTGCACGGGCAAGGCAGGATTGACCACCAGCACGTTGGCTGCCGTGGCCACCAGAGAGACAGGCGCAAGATCGGCTTGCGGATCGTAGGGCATGTCGCGGCGCAGGAGCGGCGTGGTCGCCAGTGTCAGTCCGGACATGAGGAGGGTGTAACCGTCGGGGGCTGCGCGTGCCACCGCCTCTTCGCCCACCGACGTGCTTGCGGCTGCGCGGTTCTCGACCACCACCGCCTGACCGAGCAACTCGGCGAGCCGCGGTGCCAGCGTGCGCGTGATGATGTCGACCGTGCCGCCGGCCGCGGTCGGCACGATGATGCGAACCGGGCGGGCAGGCCAGGCCGGTGCGGTCTGCGCCCAGGCCTGGGTAGACACCAGGACACTCACCGCAAGGCTAGCCGCGGTGAGCGAACCCAGCGCGAGAGCACCCGCCCCGCGGGTGAGCCATCGCGTGCCCGCAGGCAGACACGCGGCAAAGACACGGTACATCATGGAGCGCTGAGCAGCATGGGGACGGTGGCCTGGAGACAGGGTAGATACCGGATTCTACGCGGCCCGTGCCGACCTGGCAGTGCGCGCTCATGCCAGGGCCAGCAGCTCGAGACCTTTCTGCTCGACGAGCCGGCTGACCACCCCGATGAGCGGACCGGTGCGCATCGGATCGAGCCCGAGTTCGGCCACGAGTGCTGCACGGCAATCCGCCTTGCCCTGGAGACCGCATCCGAACGCATCGGTGAGCAGTTCACGCGCGTGGGTGGGACTCACGGTGATGACCTCGTCGGCGAGCACCAGAGCGGATTTCAAGAAGCTGATCTGCCCGTAGAACTCGACCTGCCCGGCGGTGTAGACCGACTCGGGCAAGCCCAGATGGCGCATCCGCGAATGATCGAAAAGCCCCTGCGCAGCAATGTTGTGCACCGTGACGACGGTGCGCGGCAGTGGCTCGCGCGATGCTGAGCGCAACCCGAGGTAGGCACCCACGAGGCCGGCAGGAGAAGGCGCACATCGACGCCGATACCGCGCAAAGCCTGCGGCAACGCAGCCATCACGTCGGCCAAGCCACCGATGGCAGCCCAGGGCGAGAGTTCGGCGCAGACGTGGAGAACACGATGAGCCTGATCGCTCATCCGGTTGCAGGTCTCCACGGCTCTCAAGGCCGAGGTGGTGTCGATAGTGGCCTCCGAGGTGGGCGATGGGCGATGAAGCGCGCGCAGTCCGTGTGGCTCGAGATTGCGCGCGCCCTGGCTTGCGGTAAACCTTGATCGGGGGCCGGGCAGGGGCGATTGATAGTGCGCAAGGACCCTCGCGCCCAGTGCTATGCTCGTGTCGCAGACTCATGACCGCGACCCATGAATCGCGGCAACGACCGACTGGAGAACCTCTTGATTCCGTTCGAACTCCTCGAACCACGCACGCTGCCTGAGGCGCTGTCCATGCTTGCCGATGACGACACGGCGGTACGGCCGATGGGCGGTGGCACCGCCCTGATGCTCATGATGAAGGCGGCTGTGTTCACACCACGCCGGCTGGTGAGCCTGCGCGCTCTGGCACCGGCGCTGGGGGGTATTGCCCTGGACGAGCGCGGCGCGCTCTGCCTGGGGGGCATGGCAACGTTGTCATCGCTCGAGCATTCGGCGCTGGTGAAGACGCATGCAAGCGTGATCACCCGTGCCATGCCCCAGTTGTCCAACGTACGGGTACGCCATGTCGCAACGGTGGGCGGTGCGCTCGCCCATGCCGACCCCCATATGGACTTGCCCACGATCCTCACCGCGCTCGATGCACGGGTGCAGATTGCCGGGCCTGGCGGCAGCCGTGAGCTGTTCGTCGATGCGTTGATCACCGGTTATTACGAAACCGCTCTGGCGGGCAACGAACTCATCACCGGTGTGGCCATCGATGCGGTACCGGGACGCAAGGCGGCCTACATCAAGTGCACCACCCGCGCCGCCGATGACTGGCCGGCACTGGGCGTGGCGCTGAGCCTTGTCTGCTCAGGGGGGCACATCGAGACAGCGCGTGTCGTGATCGGCGCAGCCACCGATCGCCCCACACGAGTGCCGGCTGCCGAAGCCGCCCTGGCAGGCGCTCTCATCGAGGGCACGACGCTTGCCGCCGCCACCCTCGATCGCGTACGCGACGCCGTCGCAAGCCAGGTGGTCTACACGAGCGACGCGCAAGGCTCTGGCGCCTACAAGCGGCAACTGGCCCGGGTGCATGTCGTGCGGGCCATCACCGCCGCGCTCCAGGCCTGAACCCTACCCTTACCTATTCTCGAGGATGGTTCCACCCATGGACACCAAAGTCTCTCCCGATCAGGTCATCGACGCGCAGCAGGTCGGCCGTTCGGTACCGCGCATGGAAGGCGCCGCCAAGGTCACCGGGCGCGCCGAGTACATCCACAACCTGCGCCTGCCTGGCGTACTGCACGGCAAGGTCTTTCGCAGCCGCATCGCCCACGGGCGCATCCTCTCCATCGACACGAGCGCGGCGCGCGCAGTGGCCGGCGTGCACTCGGTGGTTACCGGCGAGGACATCCGGCGCATCATTCCCGAGCCCTACTACGGCCCGGCCTTTCACGACCAGCCCATCCTGGCGCTGGACAAGGTGCGCTATGTCGGCGAGCCGGTTGCTGCGGTGCTCGCGGCCGACCCGCATGTGGCCGAATACGCAGCCGGCCTCATCACGGCCGAATACGAGGAACTGCCCGCGGTGTTCAACGAGGTCGAGGCGGCAACTTCATCGGTGTACGTGCACGATGAACTCAAACCGGCCATCACCTTCCCTGACCTCAAGCACCTGAAGGGCAAGCGCAACACCAATGTGGCGCTTGACTACAAGCTGCGTCGTGGCGATGTGGCGGCAGCCTTTGCAAGCGCGGCTCACGTGTTCGAGCACGAGTTCCACACGCAGCACATCATGCACACCCCGTTCGAGCCCTTCGTCGCACTCGCCGAGCCGCTGGATGACTCGGTAACCATCCACACCTCGAGCCAGATGCCGGCCTATGTGCGCCTGGAGATTGCGCGGCTTCTGGGCTGGCCCGAGAACAAGGTGCGCGCACGTACTGCCTACCTGGGGGGCGGGTTCGGTGCCAAGGTGTACGTGAAGATCGAGCCGCTGGTTGTCGCACTGGCCCTCCTCGCGCGTCGGCCAGTGAAGATGTCGCTCACGATGGAGGAGCAGTTCTACGTGATCGGCAAGCACGCCACCACCTTCCGGATCAAGAGCGCCATCACCGCCGACGGACGCATTGCCGCACGCAAGTGCGAGGTGTTCTGGAATGGCGGGGCCTATGCCGACATCGGTCCGCGTGTGTCGCAGAAATCGGGGTTCACCTCCACCGGCCCCTACCAGATCGAATGTGCCGAGATCGACTCGGCCGAGATCTACACCAACCTGCCCCCCGCAGGGGCGTTTCGCGGCTTTGGCATCCCGCAACTGGTGTGGGCCTACGAGAGCCATACAGACATCATCGCCCGTGCGCTCAAGATCGACCCGCTCGAATTCAGGCGCCGCAACATCCTGCATGACGGCCAGGAGCACCCCACCGGCACGGTGATGCGCGATGCCGAGTTCGACGAAGTGCTGGTGCGTATCGCCGCTCGCATGGGGTGGGACCAGCCCTTTGATCGGGGCACCGGCACCAAGCGCCGTGGCCGCGGCATCGCCATCGGGGTGAAGGCCTCGATTGCGCCGACCACCTCGTTTGCGCTGGTGAACGTCTCGGCCGATGGCAGCGCCGTACTCTTTTGCAACACGATCGACATGGGCCAGGCCTCGAACACCGCCAATGCGCAACTGGTGGCCGAAGTCCTGGGCATCGCGGCCGAGCGGGTCAAGGTGACCCAGGCCGACACTGACGTGACGCCTTTCGACATGGGCACGCTCGGATCGCGCTCGATGTTCCACATGGGACACGCGGTACGTCTGGCCGCCGAGCATGCGCGCACGCAACTCGAGGCGCTCTGCGCCGAGGGCGGCATCACCTACAGCGGTGAGCAGTCGGTGGCGCAAGGGTTTCGGAAGAAGTTCGGCATGCAGGCGGGCAACATCTTCGGGGTGGGGCATTACACCTCGCGCTATCAGGCAGCCGATCCGGTCACCGGCATGTCCAAGGAGGTGACCCCGTTCTGGATGATCGGTGGCGCCGGCATCGAACTCGAAGTGGATACCGAAACCGGGCATGTGACGATCCTTCGCATGGTGAACGTCGTCGATGCCGGACGCGCGATCAATCCGCGCGTGGTCGAGACCCAGATCTCGGGTGCAGCCCTGATGCAGATGGGCCAGACGATGACCGAGGAAATGATCTTCACGAGCGCCGGCGAACTCACCAATCCGTCGCTTGCGTACTACAAGATTCCGGGCATTCACGACATCCCGGCCTCGATCGAGAACGAGGCGGTAGAGGCTGAAACCCGCAACGGTCCGTTCGGGTCGAAAGGCGTGGGCGAATCGGGCACCTTTGGCGTGTCACCGGCCATCGCCAATGCCATCGACGATGCGGTGGGTGTGAGGCTGTATTCGCTGCCGCTCACGCCCGAGTCGATCTATCGCGCGATCTGCGCAGCGCGTGGCGAACCGCTCGAGGACTGAAACACGCAGCACGACCCAGACGACCGAACGACGGCCATCCGTCTTTTCATCACCCTGAAGGCTGCGCGCGCAAGACGCCGCAGCCGCGCCTGAAACGGAGCTCTGCCATGAGCGTTGCCACCCGAACGATCAACTTCACCCTGAATGGTGCGCCGGTATCGGCCACCATCGCCCCGCACCACACGCTGCTCGAGGTGGTGCGCGACACCTTTGGCCTCAACGGCGCGCGCGAGAGCTGTGGCCAGGGCCTGTGCGGCTGCTGCACGCTGATGGTGAACGGCCAGTCGGTGTCAGGCTGTCTCAGCCTCGCCGCCTTCGCCGACGGGGCCACCGTGACCACCGTCGAGAACCTCGCGGTCGATGGCAAGCTCTCGCCGCTGCAGACAGCCTTCATCGAATGTGGCGCCTTCCAGTGCGGGTTCTGCACCTCGGGCTTCCTCCTGATGGCCACCGAACTCCTCGCATCGAACCCCAAACCCACCGAGGGCGAGATTCGCAACCACCTCTCGGGGAACCTCTGCCGCTGCGCGACCTATCCTGAGGTGATGCGTGCGGTGCAACTCGCGGCCGAGCGGATGGCATAGCGGGGTCAACCACGACGGCCGCAAGAGATACTTGGCCGACAGGACGCGCAGTTCAGTCTTTACGATTTCGGTCGAAGCCGCTCGAATACCGCCTCAGCTGGGGAGACATGCTCGGCCGACACGTCCCGATTGGCCAGCGCCAGCAGCTTGAGCAGAGCCCGTGTTTCCTGGGTCTGGTCCCAGGACGCGACGTCCTGAATGACTGCGCGAGCCTCGCCATAGAGGTGCGCAAGGCACACCCGAGCCTCACTCCATCGCCGCAGGCCCGCCCTCGCGCACCGGTGTCTCGGGCTTGATGCCGCCGCGGCGACGGGCGAAGGTATCGTCACCCACGGCACGCCAATCGCCCTTCACCGCCGCCTCGGCCCAGGCCGCCCATTCAGGCGCCCAGTCACCCAGCGGATAGCCATGCCAGGGCGACTGCGGCGTGAGGCGCGGGAAGTCGAGCTCTTCCCAGATGGCTTTGGCCCGCGTCATGTAGGCCTCGGCGGGAAGCGCAAGGGGCGGCATGTCGTGCTTCAAGGTGGCATCGATGAGGAGCGTGCCCTCGGTGGGCGCACGACCCGACTTGGGGCCATGCCCGGCCGCCCGATTGCCCATGACGAGCACGTCTTCATCGAAGTTCGAGCGGTAGGCAAGCGACCAGAAGATGGCGTCGGCATTCTCCGGGTCGATGTCCTCGGACACCGCAATCACGAGCTTGCCGCACTGCGCCTGCAGGCTGGCCGCGCCATGCATGCCACGCCACACTTCGGTGCGTGGCACGCCGCGCGCGTACTGCACGAAGATCACCTTGCGCAGATTGCTGAGCGGCTCGTGCATCACCACCCGGGTGACACCACGCACGCCCAGCACAGTGCGCAGATGCTCGAGAAACATCGGCTCGTAGGCCACCTTCTTCAGCACCGACGATTCGCTGGGCGTCACCTGGCTCACGATCGACACGAACACCGCGTCACGGCGACGGGTAATGGCGGTGACCTGCATCGACATGTTGAAGTCTTCGAGCGCGACATGGCCATGGCTCTCGCCAAACGGCCCTTCGGGTTCGAGCAGTGCCGTGTCGATGAGGCCTTCGATCACGATCTCGGCATCGGCCGGCACCACCAGATCGACGGTCTTGCAGCGTACGGTGCGGATGGCGCGCCCCATGAGACCGCCGGCCACCGCCAGCTCGTCCATGTCGATGGCAAGCTTCTGCGGCCCGGTGAACATCACCGCAGGCGACGCACCCACCACGATGGCAATGGGCATGGGCTGACCGAGCGCCCGGTATTTCTGCCAGTGCACATAGCCGCCAGCGCCCGACAGGCGCGTGGCCATGCGCACACCCAGGCGGTTGCTGGCCTTCAAGCCGGCCCGATAGGTACCCATATTCTGGATGCCGCTCTCGGGGTCGCGTGTCACGCAGAGCGTCGCAGTGAGATAGGGCGCAGCATCAAAGCCCGGCGTCGACACCGGCACCGGCAGGCGCGCAAGGCCGCCGTCGGCCTGCTCGAGCGAGTCACCGGTCTCGACCACCTCCTGGCAGGGGGCAACCCCTTCGGTCATGAGTTCGGGCGCGATGGGCGAGGCCACGGCACGAACCCATACCCGGCCGATGTCTTCAACGGCCACCCCGAGTCCCGCGGCGTAGATCTCGGGCGAGGCGGCAAGCGCTCCCACCACGACCGGCATGCCGTAGCGCTCGCCCTTGGCACCGGTGACATGCGTGAACACGAAGGCGCGTCGGTCGGCATCGGCCAAGCCACCCTGAAACTGCCAGCGTGCGAGCGGGTGCAGTTCGCTGTCCTTGTCGATCGGACGATCGATGGTGCGCACCAGGCCGCGCACAGCCAGCCCTGCAAGGTGCTCGTGAAAGTCGGCCGGCACCTGACGCGAAGCCCCTGGAGGCGACTCACTCACTGAATGCTTTCCGACTCTCGATACATGGACACGAGCGAAGCGCGGCGCACGAATTCGAGCGCCGCCACGGGGTCAGCGGCCTGACGGCGCAGGTCGTCGAGCTTTTGCTGGCGCAGGGCCGGGTCGCGCTCATCGAGCGTCTTCTTGTTGGCGATCGACTGCGCCTGGACGTACTTGATGGCGGTGAGACGGCGCTGCCGGTCGTAACGCTCGAGGAGCGGATCGGGGGCGGCGCCCTGCCAGATCTCGACCAGCTTGCCCACGAGGTTGAGGCCATCCTGAAGACCCGAATTCATGCCCATGCCACCCACCGGATTGTTCACGTGGGCTGCGTCGCCCGCGAGAATCATGCGGCCACCGCGGAAGTTGCCAGCCACGCGCTGCTGCACGGTGTACATGTTGCGATGGATGATCTCGAAGCCATCGGGGTCACCCGGCAGGCACTCGGCAAAGCGCGCGCGGATCCACGCATCGCTCATCACATATTCGTCGCTCTCGTCCTCGTGCGCCGGGAAGAGGCAGCGCCAGACACCGGCGTGGTTCTCACCGGGCACCTTCATCAACGCACACCAGCGATCGGGGTGGGCGCAATAGTTGCGGTAACGGAAGTTGTAGCCCTCGAAGTCCTTGTTGGTGGCCACGATGTTGAAGCGCTCCGACCAGGTGAAGCCCTCGAACGAGGTGCCGATCGACTTGCGCACCAGGCTGCGCCCGCCATCGCAACCGATGAGCCAGCGACCGCGATGGGTTTCGACCGAGCCGTCCTCGCGACGCACATCGGCCTCGACCCAGTCGGCGTCCTGACGCACGGCAACGACATCGACCGGGCGCACCAGGTTGAAGAGCGGCTCGGCCAGGGCAGCGTCAAGGGCGATCTGAATGGTCTTGTGCTGCTCGAGCTGGATCACATAGGGGTAATCGGATTCACCCGCCAGCATGCGGTAGTCGAACTCGGCCACGATTTCGTCACGTATCCGGTCACGCCACTGGAAGACCGGCGACTCGATACCCTGACGCAGGATTTCGTCGGTGAGCCCGAGCGGCGCAAAGAGGTCGAGCGTCGAGGGTTGCAGCGTGGCGGCGCGGTGATCAGCGGCCGGCACGGGCAGCCGATCAAAGACGGTAACCGGTATGCCGGCGCGGGCCAGTGCAAGGCCGGTGACCGTGCCCACAGGGCCTCCACCGATGATGAGAATGCGTTCGTTGGTCGACATGAGGAGTGCTCGCTGAATACGGAAGAGGCGGCCAGACGCAGGCTTGCCAGCGCCGAGGGCACCAGTTTACCGGGCGGGATGGGTGACGGGGTCAGGGTCTGTCGCAGGTGGGCTACGCGGGGCAATGCCAATCTGTATCTCACTACGATACAATCCTCGATGATTCAGAGCTTCCGCCACAAGGGCCTTGAGAAATTCTTTCTGGTGGGCAACAAGGCGGGCATCCGGCCCCAGCACGCCGAACGACTCAACCGCCAGTTATCGGTTCTGAACATTGCAACGAAGCCCACCGAGATGAATCAGCCGGGATGGCGATTGCATCCGCTCACCGGACTGGATAGGGGGCGCTGGTCGGTCTGGGTCAGCGGCAACTGGCGCCTGACCTTTGCATTCGACGAAGAACACCCCTACGCAGTGGATTACCTGGATTACCACTGAAACAAAGGCCACAGAGCAATCATCATGAAGATGCACGCCCCCACCCATCCGGGATTCATCATCAGGGATGACGTATTGCCCGAACTGCAGTTGTCAGTGACTGAAGCTGCACGGCAACTGACGGTATCGCGGGTGGCGCTGTCGCGTGTCATCAACGGGCGGGCTCGTATCAGCGCAGAGATGGCCATACGCCTCGCCCAGTGGTTGGGGGGGGAGGCAGAAACCTGGCTCAGGTTGCAGATGCAATACGACCTGTGGCACGCCGAACAAGCGAGTCGAATCCGGATTGCCCCGGCACGATGCGTGACCACTCAGCCGTGAGAGTCCAACGCTCGTCGCGCCTCGAGCGCGCACGAGCAACTCGGCAACGCCGCGCCGACTGCTCGGGTTGGCCCGCCGCCTGATCCGCCTTC